>NZ_LRMN01000012.1:0-506 GCF_019266105.1 Pseudomonas sp. D1HM
TACAAACAGGCCAAAACCTACCCCGTGCGTTTCAACCGTCAGCGGCGCGAAGTGTGTTATGTCGACAGCACGACTCATCGGGTGTTGATCGTGCCCTGGGAGCGGGTGGTGGCCTGGGTGTCCAACAGCCAATCGGTCACGCCCTATGGGGCGACCCGCCAGTATTGTTTTGGCATGGGGCTGGAGGACGAAGCGCAGGACCGGGTGCAATTTGTCCTTATCCCGCAGTTCAGCGACGCCCATGCCTTGGGGTTGTGGACAGCCATTCGCAACTATATGGAAGACGGGCCATTGGTGGATGCGCCCAACTCGCTGTTGGCTGCATGTGGAATCTTGCCCACGGAAGATGAACTCAAACCCTATGAGGGGCTGCATACCTTTGAGATTGAGCGTCTTGATGCGCGCTTTATGGGCAGCATGGATCTGGTAGGCGGTGAGGACTTAAGCCCTGAAGATCGGGAGAAGTACGGTTTTGCCGATCGAACCCCCTGGCCATTGCGCTGGTG
>NZ_LRMN01000013.1:0-238 GCF_019266105.1 Pseudomonas sp. D1HM
CACCAGCGCAATGGCCAGGGTGTTCGATCGGCAAAGCCGTACTCTTTACGGTCTTCAGGGCTCATTTCATAGTGCGGGTCTTCATCCATTCTTCCCGTCAGCCGTGCATATCGGCGCTCAATCTCAAAGGTATGCAGCCCTTCATAGGGTTTGAGTTCATCTTCCGTGGGCAAGATTCCACATGCAGCCAACAGCGAGTTGGGCGCATCCACCAATGGCCCGTCTTCCATATAGTTGC
>NZ_LRMN01000014.1:0-307952 GCF_019266105.1 Pseudomonas sp. D1HM
CCCCCAGGCAATGACTTTGAAGAGGGATGGGGCAGTCTGAAGCAGCGGGGAGTTATTTGGGGGACGTGCTTCGATTATGCGCACAGTTTTTGGTTGCATCTACGGGCTGCGGAGATAGGCCAGGCCGCCTCTTTAATATTCGGAGTCTTTATTTTTGGTAGCCCAATAATATACATGCTGCAACACTGGAAACTCTCTCCACCCCCCGACCTCACCTATCCCGACATTATTGAATGGTCCAAACCCCTCCCGCCTGAACAGTGGGCCAAGCGCTCGCCGGAACTTGAAAGTGCCATCATGCGGCGCGAAGTCGAGCTGGTTGGGGGAGCGGTTCAGCTTTAATCCGGGATACAAAAAAAGGCGGCTATCTTTCGATAGCCGCCTTTTCTGCAACGGGCTGTGATGCTTAGTCAGCCAGTTTGAACGCCATTACATAGTCACCTTTTTTGGTGCCCAGACCGCCATGACCACCAGCCATGACCAGCACATATTGAGTGCCGTCCTTACCGGTGTAGGTCATTGGGGTGGTCTGGCCGCCAGCAGGCAGACGACCTTCCCACAGTACTTTGCCGTTGCTCACGTCGTAAGCACGCAGGTACTGGTCAAGGGTGCCGCTCAGGAAGGCAACACCACCTGCGGTAGTGAAGGTGCCGCCCAGGCTTGGGACGCCCATCGACAATGGAATTGGAACCGGCGAGCTGTCACGCACGGTGCCGTTTTTGTGCTTCCAGATCACGTTGTTGTTGGTCAGGTCGACCGCTGCAACATAACCCCACGCCGGAGCCTGGCAAGGCAGGCCCAGTGGCGACAGCAGAGGCTCAAGAATCACGCCGTAAGGTGCGCCTTTGTTCGGTTGAACGCCGGAGGTTTCACCTTTGCGCGGGCCCATTGCTGCCACATCGGCCTGTGGAACCAGCTTGGAGGTGAAGGCCATGTAGCTCGGGTTCAGGAATGCAATCTGACGAACCGGATCAACCGAGATGCCGCCCCAGTCGAACACGCCGAAGTTACCTGGATACACAATCGAACCTTGCAGCGATGGCGGGGTGTACATGCCGTCGTAACGCAGGGATTTGAAGTTGATCCGGCACAGCATCTGGTCGAAAGGCGTTACACCCCACATGTCACGTTCGGTCAGGACCGGCGGGATCATGTTCAGGTCTGAACGAGGCTGAGTCGGTGCCGTACGGTCGCCTTCTACAGCGCCACCCGGAGCCGGGATTTCGTGGATCGGTACGATGTCTTTACCGGTGTTGCGGTCCAGAACGTAGATGCTGCCCTGTTTGGTGGAAGCCAGCAGAGCCTTTTTCACGCCATCGGCCGTTTTCAGGTCCATCAGGGTTGGTTGACCACCCACGTCCATGTCCCACAGGTCATGGTGAGTGAGCGGACGGTACCAACGGACTTTACCGGTCTTGATGTCCAGAGCCGTGATGCCTGCGGCATAACGCTCGGAATCTTCGGTACGGTCGCCGCCATATTGGTCTGGCGTCTGGTTGCCCATCGGCAGGTACAGCATGCCGAGGTCTTCGTCGACGGCAAACATCGACCACATGTTAGGCGAGTTGCGAGTGTAGGTCTGGCCTTCGGTAATCGGAGTGGTGTCTTCCGGATTGCCGCTGTCCCAGTTCCACACCAGCTTGCCGGTACGTACATCGTACGCACGGATCACGCCCGATGGTTCGTCGGTGGAGATGTTGTCGGTCACGTGGCCGCCAATCACAACCAGATCTTTGGTCACGGCAGGTGGCGAGGTGGAGTAGTAGCCACCGGGAGCAAAGTTGCCGATGTTGTGACGCAGATCAACCGCACCATTGGTGCCGAAGTCTTCACACACTTTGCCGGTGTCGGCGTTCAGTGCGATCAGGCGGGTGTCGGCAGTCGGCAGGAACAGGCGACGTGGGCACGAGTTGCTCGAAGTGGCAGCAGCAGGCTCGGCAGCGCTTTGTTCGGTGCTGGCTTTGGCGTAGGTGTTTTCGTCGTGATAAGTCACGCCGCGGCAGGTCATGTGCGCCCAGCCTTTGAAGTTTTCAGCGTTCTGAGTGCTGATCTTCGGGTCGTAGCGCCAGATTTCCTTGCCGCTGTCCGGGTCAAGGGCAATGACCTGGCTGTGCGGAGTACACACGTACAGCATGCCATTGACTTTCAGCGGGGTATTTTCGGCAGTTGTCTCGCCGGGATCGCCATCATTCGGAATGTCACCGGTACGGAATGTCCAGGCTGGAACCAGCTTGTGGGCATTTTCCGGAGTGATTTCTTTCAGCGGCGAGTAACGGTCGCCATAAGCGGTACGACCGTAGGACTGCCAGTCACCATCGGGCATTGCCGGTGCGGTGTTGGTCATGTCAGGTACGGCATCACGGTCCAGTTGGCCTTTGATTTCACCCGGGCTGGTGAACTGGCTGGCCAGTGCAGCCAGGCCAGCCAATACCACGGCAACGCTCAGCGCGCCGGTAGCAACCGGTGCCGGTTGACCGCGCAGAACCGGACGACGGAACCAGGGCAGCAACAGTACGATACCGATGGCGAACCACAGGGCCAGGCGCGGCACCAGCTGCCACCAGTCCAGGCCGACTTCTACCAGGGCCCAGACGGTGCTGGCGAACAACACCAGTGCGTACAGGCCCAGTGCGGCGCGGCGTCCTGCTATCAGCAATGCGCCCGATAACCCGAAGCCAATACCGGCCAGCAGGTAATACATCGACCCGCCGAGCGTCACCAGCTTGATACCCCCGGCCAACATGGCCAGGCCCATTAGCAGCAGCAAGATACCGAGGAGGCTCGGTAGCAAGCGACTGCGACTGAAAGCACCATCAGTGCTCATAGTGTGGTTCTCCGTTACGTTAAAGGTGTACCCGTGAATGCTTGTCGTAATGACCGGCCGACGCGGGAATGAATCAACTGAAAAAAGTGTTTTGCTTCAAGTGGGCTACCGCTCGTTCATCAGAACGAACTCTGGATCTTCAGGCCGCCGATCAGAGCGTCATCCAGCTTGCTGACACCCCCCGGGTGACGGATGTACTGCAGGTTCGGTCGAACGGTTAACCAGTTTGTGACATGGACGCCGTAGTACAGTTCGGCGCTGTATTCCGTGTCCTGCGGGGGGAGGTAATCCGGGTTGTCAAAGTCGTAGACGGCGCGTGCCTGATTGGTGGCCTGTGCGTTTTTGCGGTACGCCGGGTTCACATGGACACGTGCGATTGCAAAGCCGATGTCGTCCTTGGCCCGGGCATCGAACACACCCTTGTAGACGATGCCTGCCTGGACATAGTTATCGATGGCATTGGTTTTTTTGTCGTGCATGGTGGCATTGGCGAACACACTCAACCCCCTGGACTGATCGCTGGCGCGGGTAGTGAGCTGCTGTTGCACGCCCAGCCACATCCCGTGTTTGCTCGAACTGCTGCGGTAAGCCTCGCCGCTCAGTGCTGCCGGCTGGTCATTGGCATCTTTGTAAACATCGGTTGCCTTGGCATTACTGTAGTAGTAACCCGCGCGATATTCCCCTGGCAGGCCATTAATTTTTGGCGTCCATACCAGTTCAATCGGCATGACCGCGCCTTGAGTACCGCTGCCGCTGAGCTTGAAACCATTGCCGCGGTCCAGGTTGGACGGGTTTTGCTCATAGGCTCCGACCTGTGCGTACAGTTCAGGCGTGAGGTGATATTTGACGCGCAACGCCCACTGGCTGACGGGCCAGTTGTACCAAATGCTGCCGGCCCAGTTGCCAACCTGCGAGCCGCAGAACGCCAGGTTCTGGAAGTCGCACGGGAAGCTGTTGAAGTCTTCGCCCTGACCGAAACGGCCGACTTTGATGTCGAGTTTGCGGTCGAGAAACTTTTGCTGGTACCACATCTGGGTCAGACGCGTAGTTTGACCACGGCCCCAGACTTCCTGAGCCGAGGTGAATCCGCCGACACGCGGGTCATTGATACGGTCATTGCTGATGTTGTTGCCGCTGCGGTGAGTCACCGTCAGTTGAAACTCAGCATCTTCCCAGCCCAAAATCTTCTGCAGGTCCAGGTGCGTCCCCAGGCCGAACTGATCGCTGTAGCGCGCGGTACGGTCGTGGTCATAGCCACCATGCAGGTTGGAGCCTACTTCGCCCACGTAGTCGAGCGAGAAGCTATAGCCTTGTTTTTCCAGCTCGGTACGGGTACCGCCCCAATCGCCTAACATCCACTTGGAGTCGCTATCGAAAGCGGGGGTCGCCTGCACACAGGCAGCAAAGCCCATAGCGGTCAGACCGCCAATCAGGCCCAGGGCTTTTTGCCCGGCCATAGGGCATAGCGCGCGGGGTTTGCGCAAAATCAAGAAGTTGGACATAGGTCGAGGTGCGAGTCTTTATAGGTATGAATGTGTCGTGGGTAGCGCTGTCTTGATAGACAGGACTGATCCTTCAAGAGTTAAGGGCGGTATGAAACGTTTCAGCCCTTAATGTGGAAATGATAAAGGCATGAAACGTTTAGAAACAGCACTTTAAATGACATGGATCATTTCGGAATCGGTAACAGTGGGCTGCGACCCTTCGTCTCAGTGGTTTTTTGTCTCAGACAGTGCGGGCTCCAAAGCGGGGGGAGCCCTTGTGCTGTCTGGTCTGCAGCTTAGAAGGCGGTGCGTAGTCCTACCTCGATTCCGCGTCCCGGCGCTGGCGCGATGTCACGCAAAATTGAGCTGGCATAACGCACGGTCTGGTTGGTCAGATTGTCGCCTTTGACGAATGCCAGCCATTGGCTGCTGCCCAGATCAAAATGGTACCCGGCGCTTGCGCCCAAGGTGGTGTAGCCATCGGTCCCGGTCTCGTTTTCCGGTACCCGGCCTTGATTGCTGGCGTGTTCGACGTCGATTCGTGCCTGCCAGCGATCCCGTTCCCATAGCAAACCGCTGCTCAGGCGCAGAGGCGCGATCCGTGGCAGCGGCTCACCGGTATCGAGATTGGTGGCACGGGTGTAGTCGCCTGACAGTTCAAGTGCGAACTTGCCGTATGCACTTTCGCCAAGCTGCCAGAGATCCTTGGCTTCAAAGCCGGTGAAGCGTGCTCTGACCCCGGAATAGGTGTATTCGGGGATACCGTCGGCGTCAGCTTCTCCTTCGTCGTTAAGTGTGCGACCAGTTCCCAGCAGACCGATGTAATTGGAAAAATGGCTGTAAAACACGCCGACACTGCCCTTGTGGGTGCCATTATCAAAACGCAGTGCCAGATCGCTGGACATGGCTTTTTCTTTCGACAGGTTGGCATTGCCCACTTCATAAGTGCCCGTGGCGACATGAGCGCCGTTGGCATAGAGCTCGTAGAACGTAGGGGCGCGTTCGGTATAGCCCAGCGTGGCAGCCACCGACCAGATGGGCGTCAGCGTGAAGACTGCGCTGGATGAGAGGCTGCCAGTGGTAAAGCGATTGGAGCGGTCGGCTGCGTTAAAGCGCTCATTGCCCTTGGCGTCCGGGTCGACCACCGTATGTTCCAGCCGCCCGCCCAGGCTGAGCGAGAGACGCTCGGTGGCCTGCAACTCTTCGAGAATAAACAGCGCGCCGCTGTTGGTATCGGTCTGAGGTACGAAGGCCTCTTCACCCAGTGCTGAAAATTCATTGCGATTAATTTGAGCACCGACCACCCCGTTCAGGGCCCCGAAAGGGACATGACGTGCTTCAACACGGGCCTCATAGCCCTTGTTCTTGAACACAGTGCCGATCTCGCCCCCTTCTATTTCGCGGTGTTCATAGTCGGTATAGCCCGCATCGAATTTCAACGAGGTGAACGGCCCTTGCAGGTTGCGCAGTTCGGAGGCAAAGGCGTAGTGATCCTGCTTCATGCGGATGCGCACATCCTGCTCGGCAGGTGAACCGTAATTAGCGTCATACGTGCTGTAGGACAGACCCGCATAACCGTCGTCCCAGGTATAGGAACCGCCCAGCGCGCCGCCATCCTGACGACCGTTGCTATTACCCAAG
Source organism: Pseudomonas sp. D1HM (assembly GCF_019266105.1). Lineage (NCBI taxonomy): Bacteria > Pseudomonadati > Pseudomonadota > Gammaproteobacteria > Pseudomonadales > Pseudomonadaceae > Pseudomonas > Pseudomonas sp. D1HM. Next base: position 5,950 of record NZ_LRMN01000014.1, read on the forward strand.
CGTCCTTTTTTGCCGTCACCGTCTTCGCTTTCCGGAGCATGACGACTGCGTGCTTCCCCGGGGATTTTCAGGTCGCTGAATGTGCGGGAGTTAGCGTCCAGATGCAGAGCGAAGCGCCCATCACCGGCTTCCAGTTTTCCTGCGCTGCTGCGCGTTGTAGCGGCCCCCCCGTAGCGCAACTCTCCGGCGCCCTGAATGCCTTCAATGGCTTCAGTGGGGATGCGGTTGTCGAAGGTATTGACCACGCCGCCAATCGCATTGCCGCCATACAGAAGCGCGGCCGGGCCACGAACGATTTCAATGCGCTCGACAGTGACCGGATCCAGTGGCACCGCGTGATCGTAGGACAGCGACGAGGCATCCAGCGCGCCAACACCATTGCGCAGAACACGAATGCGATCGCCATCCAGCCCGCGAATGATGGGGCGGCTGGCGCCAGGGCCGAAATAGGACGAAGACACCCCGGGTTGTTTGTTCAGGGTTTCACCCAGGCTGCCTTGCTGCTGCAAGGTCAGGTCATCCCCTTCCAGTACCGTGGTCGGTGAGGCGAGCCGGGTGCTTCCCAGGGGATTGCCGGTAATGACTTGGGGTTGCAACTCCAGCGCGTAGACCGGAGAGGAGATCAGCAGTGCGGTGGCCAGCGGCGTCAGGCGCAGGCAGCGCACGTGACGGGAAAGAGCGGGGGATGACATTGCAGGTTCCTTGGCAGAGAGGGGCGCATTCAACGAAGGCTATGATAATAACTGTTGTTACAATATAACATCTCTTTTGTGCTCGCCGAGCGGAACTTTTTTGCCAGGTATCAGCCATAGCTAAACTCAGTCGCGGGCGAATGCGCTTCCCCCTGAGCAAGTGCTCGGCTATGGTGCGCGGCTTTCCCTCTCTTGCTTAAAAAGGCTCGGCATGACTGAACCCAATAACAACCCATTGCATGGCGTGACGCTGGAACAGATCCTCACGGCGCTGGTGGCGCATTACGAATGGGAAGGGCTGGCTGAGCGTATCGATATACGCTGCTTCAAAAGTGACCCGAGCATAAAGTCGAGCCTGACGTTTCTGCGCAAAACGCCGTGGGCACGGGAAAAGGTCGAGAAGCTCTATGTGAAGTACGCCCGCACCAAACGCGAGCTTTGACCCGTCCATGAGTCCGCGGTGGGGGAGATGGAGTGCTGCGCAAAAGCAGCGGCTGTTTACCCTGATGGCATTACTGGGATGGGGCGGGCTGGCTATTCAGCTTTATCTGATATTGCTTGGCCGCTGGATGTCGGACGCAAGTCTGCTGGGCGGCCTGGTGAACTATTTCAGTTTTTTCACCATCCTCACCAACACACTGGCCGCGGCTGTTCTGACCTGCGCTGCGGACCATCGTGAGCCCACAAAGTGTCAGGCTTTTTTTATGCAGCCGTGGGTCAGTAGCGGCATTGCTGTCAGCATTATCGTTGTCGGTGTGGCTTACAACGTGCTGCTGCGTCAGCTCTGGCAACCTCAGGGGATGCAATGGCTGGCCAATGCGTTGCTGCACAATGTCATGCCTGTCCTGTTTGCGCTGTATTGGTGGTTTTTTGTCCCCAAAGGCTTGCTGCGATTGAGGCATATCGGATTATGGGTGTTGTATCCGATCCTGTACTTCGCCTGCATTATGTTGCGTGGAGATCTGCTGGGCTTTTACCCGTACCCGTTTATTGACGTCGACAACCTGGGTTATGTGCAGGCCTGTATCAATGCCAGCGGGATCCTGGCGGGGTTTGTAGGGATGGCGCTGGTCACGGTGGGCCTGGATCGGTGGTTCGGGGGCAGAGCCCGGCCTCAGGCGTAGCGGTCGCCACGCTGCACTCAAAATGCTGCAGCAACTACCGAAGGCTGAGACGGGTTGCGTTGAAGATCCTTCGGCTCTTATCGCAGCCTGCTGCAGCGGCTACAGGGCCATTCATAGCAGTGAAGTGCGCTGCACCCTTGAAGGCTGTTCGTGAGAGGGGCTTACGCCTCAGCGCTGTCATCCAGGCGCCAGTAACCCACCGCCTTGACGAACGCTTCGTTCAATCCATGACGGTCGAGCAATACTTTGCGCACCTTGCGTGACAGTGCACTCTCCGTTGCGACCCAGGCGTATAGCGTGCCTTCGGACAGGGACAACTGTTCAACCGTCTCAAGCAGCGTGCGTGCCGGTGCATTGCGCTGGACCCACGTCACGTCGACGGTAGCGGCACTGCACAAGGCTTGTTCTTCAGATGCATCTTGCACCTCGACCACGACCTGAACACGGCGATTGGCGGGCAACTCTTCCAGACGGCGAGCGATGGCCGGTATAGCGGTCTCGTCACCAATCAACAGGTAACTGTCGAAGATATCCGGTACCACCATCGACCCGCGCGGGCCGCCGATGTGCAGGCACTGGCCAGGCTTGGCCTGAGCCGCCCAAGTGGCGGCGGGGCCATCACCATGCAATACAAAGTCGATGTCCAGCTCAAGGGTGTTCAAGTCATAGCGGCGGGGTGTGTAGTCACGCATCGGCGGCATCGCCTGGTTTTTCAAGCCGGCGCTTAACTCGAGCGTGTCCAGCATCGCCTGCTCTTCGGCGTTCTGCGGGAAGAAGAGCTTTACGTGATCATCGCTGCCCAAGCTGATAAAACCCGCCAACTCCGGGCCACCCACAGTGATGCGTCGCATGCGCGGTGTCAGCTCGACCACCCGTAGCACTTCGAGTTTGCGGCGCTTTATTTCATGCATGACCCGGTGAATGGTCTGGGCGTTGGCAGTATTCATTCGGCATTCTCCTGCGCAGACCCGGCTGAGACAGGGCCCTCGACGATGGCTTTGGCGGTGTTGTTGAGCAAGTCACTGACCCGCGCGATCTCTGCCGCATTCCAGCGACCGTGATGCATTTGCAAGGCATGGCGCAGGTTGTGTACCGCCTCATGAATTTCAGCGGGGCGATCATGGCCACGCAGGGAGCGTTTGCTGACGTCAATCCGTGTGCGCACGCCGTTCAGGGCAATGGCTTGATCAGTCAGAGACTGGCGACCTGCATCGGTGACGGTATAGCGTTTTTTGCCACCTTCAGCGTCACCCTGGATCAGTTCACTCTCTTCAAGAAAAGTCAGGGTCGGGTAGATAACGCCCGGACTCGGGCTGTATGCGCCGTCAAACATGCCTTCGATCTGGCGGATCAAGTCGTAGCCATGGCAAGGCTGCTCGGCGATCAGTGCCAGCAGCAGTAATTTCAAATCACCAGGGGCGAAGACCCTGGGCCCGCGCCCGCCGCGTTCGCGCCCGGGACGATTTTCAAAGCCGTCTTGGCCGACACCCTGTGTTTTGTGGTGATGATGCTCTCTCATATCTCTTGCTCCTCTCTTCAATAAGATAGAACTTAAGATATATCTTAATAGGCTGCAAACGCAGCAGACGAACGGCAATGATTCTCATCATTGACCGTTATGCCTTCACGCTTATTTCGCGGCGGTGTTCGCTTGAAGCGGGGGATGGCACAACGTGTGGGTGCCGGGTTGCAGATAAGGCGTGAGAATGGGCGCCATGCCCTTGAGCACTTGCACAGGCAGCGCGGAGGTGAACTTGAAGGTTTCGGCCGAACGTCCCGGGACGAATGCGGTCAGGGTGCCAAAATGATGTTCGCCGATGTAGAACACGAATGTGGCCGTGCGATTGATCGATTTGGAACTGATCAGGCGGCCGCCTGCGCCAAGGCTTTCGATCCGGTTATCGCCGGTGCCGGTTTTGCCGCCCATACCCAGCGGCGAGCCGTCTTTCAGGGTGAAACTGCCTGAAACCCGGCGTGCCGTACCGGCATCTACCACTTGCGACAGGGCTTCGCGCAGGGCCGTGGCGACTTCGCTGGGCATCACACGCTCGCCTTTGTCAGGGTCATTGGTCAAGCGCGTTTCATAGGGCGTACCTGCGGCGAAATGCAGGGTATCGATGCGCAAGACCGGCAAGCGCACGCCATCGTTAAGAATGATCCCCATCAACTCCGACAGGGCAGCAGGGCGATCTCCGGAGCTGCCCAGCGCGGTCGCGAGCGAGGGCACCAGGTGATCGAACGGGTACCCGACTTTTTGCCAGCGCTGATGGATATCCAGGAACGCTTCGATTTCCAGCATGGTGCGGATACGACTGTCACGTGCGCTCTTGTGCCGACTCTTAAACAGCCAGCTGTACACTTCTTGACGCTCGAACTGACTGGCAGCAACCGCCTGCTGGAAAGTGGCTTGGGGATTGTTCAGTAAATAACCCAGCAGCCACAGATCCAAGGGGTGGACCTTGGCGATATAGCCTTGGTCGGGCAGGTCGTAAGCCCCGGGACCATAGCTTTGATAGAGCCTGTCGAGACGATCATCGGGGACTTTCGCGTTGCCCAGGTGTGAGCGCACGAAAGTGTTGAATGTGGCTTGATCTGCACGGGGAAACAGGTAGCGATGCACCGCTGACATACGAATGGCAGTGGGGCGCATGCTGTCCAGAAAGGTGTCCAGGCGGGCTTGTGAATCCTTGCCCTTGTATTTTTTCCAGAACTTGAGCATGTAGGTCGTGCCTTCGCGGTCGGCGAAGCGGCTGAGGTATTCCTGACGTAACGGATTGCTATCGTCCTTGAGCAGGTCGGCATTATTGCTCGGTGCTTGATAGATGGTGTAGCGCACCACGTCACGCATCAGGCGGACGAAAGGCAGGTTGATCGATTCCCGGATGGCATCGCGCAAAGTCGGGCTACGGCCATTGTCCTGATGCCGGAAGTTGTTAAAACGATGCATGCCACCGCCGGTAAAGAAACCTTCGGCAGGGCTGGCCGAGTATTTTCGATCGAGTGCCGCAGCAAGCATGTTGGCAAGGCTCGATCCGGGGGTTTGGATCAGGTAGGCCAGTGCCCATTTAGTCAGCGGGTCTTGATCACTGATCTGGATTTTTTTCAGCTGGGCGCTGGATTGGTTGCCGTAGCGCTCGTGCAGTTCGGCAATGATTTGCAGGTACGAAGTCATGACCCGCAGTTTGGCAGTCGACCCCAATTCCAGCTTGCTGCCTTCATTGATGTCGAAGGGCTGGTCGGTGTTGTCGGTTTGCACCCGGGCTCGCGCGCCGTCCGGTGTGAGTTCGAACAAGGTGAAACTGTAACGCACCTGGGCGGTGCTGCCTGGCGTCAGCAAACGTTCGCCGAGCAATCCCAGTTTTCCGGCAAACACCGGGTCTGCCAGTTGGCGCAAATAATCGCTGACCTGCTGCTGCAGCTCAGTCTGCAGCGTACTGGTGGCCATCAGATCGAGACGATCGAGGTCGTAAAATGAGCGCTTGAGCAAGGATGAAAGTCGGCTTCGGGCAACGCTGATGCCCTTGTTGGTTTCGATGGGTTGAATGGTCGGCGCCACTCGCCAGTCGCGGTAGGTCACCCGGCTTGCCAGCGCGGCGGCGGTCAGGGCCGGGTCAATGACATTGTTTTGTGCCAGCAGACGGATGTGGCTGTCTGTCAGTTGCGCCAATTCCTCGCGGCCCTTAGCCAGATAGTGCGACGGCCGCCGCTGGGCGATCATTAGCGAGAGCACTTCGCGCAACGCCAGGCCACGTTGCGCCAGGCTTTCAGGGTCTGTAGCGGTGCTGGCCAGTTGTTGATTGACCTGATTGAAGTCGGCGCCGTACCACACGCGCAAGCCCTCAGCCATGCCGTGTACCTCACCGTGACCGGGCACCGCCGACAGAGGCACGCTGTTGAGGTAGTCACGTACGATTTTTTGCCGTACAGGCAGGGTTTGCGGGCCATCCTGATATGCACGCACGCTGGCCGAGATCATCTGGCGCAACTTTTCGCTGCCTGATCCCGTCAGCCCATCAGGCGAGTGGCGGTATTTTTCAAGCTGGGTGGCCAACGTGCTGCCGCCCGCAGACTGTCCAGGCAAGTGCAACAGCTTGGCCACTTGCGAGTAGGCAGCCATGACAAAGCGTGGCCAGTCGACAGCCGGGTTTGCCTGTGGCTGTTTCGGGTCAAGCAGGTCTCGGTTTTCAATGAACAGCAGGCTGTGAACCACCAGCGGCGGGATGTCCGCAAAGCTCGAATAGAGCTGCTGCGGATAGTGATACTGATAGAGCGGTGCCGCGGAGCAATCAGTGATTGAGAGTCCTGCCTGAATTTTTTCTGCGTAGGGTACGAAAAAACCTTTTTCGGTATAGCTCAGCAGTTCAGGCGAAAAGCGGGCTTGCTCGGCAATGATGTAGTCACGCTTGAGCAGCCGAGGCAGGAAGTCATCTATTGCGCTGTAGCCTAGACGTTTATCAAAAGGGCCATCACCGGGATAGCGCATCGAGTCGGAAGGACCGGGCTGCATTGAGTAACTCAATGAACTGGCAAATTGACTGAACTCTCTGGCCTGCAGTTTTGAGGTGCGCGTTTCTTTGGCGACCGCAAACCCCAGAGCGACCAACGCGATCACCGCGATTAACCAGAACATGCGCCAGCCGTAGCGCTTGCCCCCGGGCTTTTTCGGCGGGGGCGGGGTATCCGCCATTGTCGTTTCAGGCACTGCTGTTCTACTCGAGTTGGAATGCCACAGTGCGCCCATAATTACCTGATCCACGTACGCATATTGGATGCGCTTGAGTGAAGCGTAGACGTTGGCAGCGCTAAGCGAAAAGTTTGTACGCGCTAAAAACACATTACTTTTTCGGTGCTTGCCTCATGGGGCGAACAACCGGATGTCAGCCTGAAAGTGTAGGAATAGAGCTGTTTGACTAGGTAAATTCGCCGTAGGTAGGGGAATGACTGCGCATCAACCCTGTGCAATACTCGCCGCCGATCTCAGTAGGGCATTTCCCTTTTGGTCGGTTGGCCTACAAGGCCAGGTCCGATCATCAGGTGCGCCAGGTGACCTGCCAGGCTTGATAGAGCGCCCTGCTGATGTACACCCAATAACAATATGAGGTTGTATATTTATGCCAGTCGGCAACCACCCGTCACATGGTGAAACCGTGGAAGGCGGTCCTCTCAAACGCGAACTTGGCGAACGCCATATCCGCCTGATGGCGCTAGGCGCCTGCATCGGCGTGGGCTTGTTTCTGGGCTCGGCCAAGGCCATTGAAATGGCCGGTCCGGCCATCATGCTGTCTTACATCATCGGCGGCCTGGCCATTCTGGTGATCATGCGCGCACTGGGCGAAATGGCCGTGCACAATCCGGTAGCCGGATCTTTTGGTCGCTACGCACAAGATTATCTCGGCCCGCTGGCGGGCTTTTTAACGGGCTGGAACTATTGGTTCCTGTGGCTGGTGACCTGTGTCGCAGAAATCACTGCGGTCGCGGTGTACATGGGGGTCTGGTTCCCCGATGTACCGCGCTGGATCTGGGCGCTGGCTGCACTGGTGAGCATGGGCTCGATCAACCTGATCGCAGTCAAGGCATTCGGTGAGTTTGAGTTCTGGTTTGCGTTGATCAAAATCGTCACCATCATTGCAATGGTCATCGGCGGCATTGGCATCATTGCCTTCGGCTTTGGTAATGATGGGGTTGCGCTGGGTATTTCCAACCTCTGGGCCCACGGCGGCTTCATGCCCAATGGTATTCAGGGTGTGTTGATGTCCCTGCAAATGGTGATGTTCGCGTACTTGGGTGTCGAGATGATCGGCCTGACTGCCGGTGAAGCCAAGAATCCGCAAAAGACCATTCCGAGTGCCATTGGCTCGGTGTTCTGGCGGATCCTGCTGTTTTACGTGGGGGCATTGTTTGTAATTCTGTCCATCTACCCGTGGAACGAGATTGGCACGCAAGGCAGCCCATTCGTTATGACCTTTGAGCGCCTGGGTATCAAGACCGCAGCAGGGATCATCAACTTTGTGGTGATTACGGCTGCACTGTCGTCCTGCAACGGCGGTATTTTTAGCACGGGGCGCATGCTTTATAGCCTGGCGCAAAATGGCCAGGCACCTGCCAACTTTGCCACTACCTCGAAAAACGGCGTGCCTCGTCAGGCGTTGCTGCTTTCGATCGGTGCCTTGTTGCTGGGTGTATTACTCAACTATCTGGCGCCCGAAAAAGTGTTTGTCTGGGTGACTGCCATTGCCACTTTCGGAGCGGTCTGGACCTGGACCATGATTCTGCTGGCGCAGTTGAAGTTCCGTCGTAGCCTGAGTCGCGAAGAAGCTGCCGGCCTGAGCTATCGCATGTGGCTATATCCGTTCAGCTCTTACGTGGCGCTGGCGTTTCTGGCAGTGGTCATCGGGCTGATGGCCTACTTTGAAGAAACGCGAATCGCCCTGTACGTGGGCCCGGCATTTCTGGTGCTGCTCACTGTGCTGTTCTATGTCTTCAAGCTGTCCCCTAAAACCCAGTCGCCTGGTGTTTCATCGGCTAATTGATTGAACTCGCCCCCCTTATTGGCTGGGGGGGCGTTCAACACCGCTAGAGCATCACCCGGCAGCCGCATCCAGTGCTTGCCGGGTGAGGTGTCTGAGTATGTCTTTCTTCAGAAGATCGATGTTCAGCAGTTGCTCGTTGTAGGTGGCGTCTGTCATGGGTTCGCCCGTGAAGACTTTGGCCTCGGCAATCTCCAGTTTCAACGCCAATGCTTTCAAGTCGGCTTCCAGCTGCGAGCGGACCTCACCGGGTGTGCTGTCTGCCCATAAGGCCTGTTTTTCACGCAGGTTTTCAAGGTCTTCAAACTGTTGATCCAGGCGCACGTTTTCGGATTTTATCCATTCGCCGTGTGCCGCCTCCAGATGGTCGACCCACACACCCTGTTTGAGCAGCTCGTTCACCAGATAGCCGGGCTTGTTCTCCTGGTTGATGACAATGCGATAGGCCTCCTCGATTTGCTCTGGCCTTATCTTGGCGGCTTCACGAAATTGCATGTGCGTTGGCTGCCAGGGGAGTTCCAGGCGATCGGCCAAATCGACTTGATAGATCAACTGCACTTCGAGCGGGTCAGGCTTGAGCCTGCCAATTTCGGCTGAGGGTAACTGATCCGCGATGGCTCGTTGATAGCGCGCCTGTTGCAGGGCGATTTGTGTTTGCGCGATGTCATTGAGCTGCAGCAGGCGCAGGTGGCCTTTCATCAGTTTGAGGATTTCCAGCTCTTTGGCGCTGCCTTCCAGTCGGGCGGCTTCATGCAACAGCACTTTGAAGCCCATCCGGCTGAAAACCGTTGTTGCGCAGTCCACGCAGGTTTCATTCTCGACGGCGGCAGCGAACAACTGCTCGCGCAGTCCCGTGTCTTCGCCAGCGGCCTCGAGCACTCGCCACACCCGGCCAGCAAGCACGGAGCGCGCCTGATGGTAACCGGGCGAGATAACCAGATCCTTGATGACACCAAAGAAGGCCGCGCTGTCGGGCTCCGCCACCAGTTTGTGCCAGAGTGCTTTTTTCTGGTCCAGTGCGGCTGGCGCTGATTCGTCTCTTAGCCAGAGATTGACCGGGTCATTTGACTCGGGGGCATGGGTTCGCGCCACGCTGTGCGATCCGAGCCGCTCGCGCAAGCTGTCCACCTCTCGCTGCATGTCGTTGGTCAAGGGATTGTCGTGCAGTAAAAGGTTGTCGATCCGGCTGGCGCTCATTTGGAAGTAAGCGTCCGGCAAGGTACTTATCCGGTTTTCTCGCAAGTCTACGGTGTGCAGTTCGGGCAGGGTTTCAATGCCTTGCGGCCAGTGGTTTATCCGGGTGTTGCGCAGCCTGAGCAAGCGCAGGTCGGTCAGGGCGGTAAAGTCAGGCACCACGCCGAGCGGATTATCATTGAGCTCAAGGATCTTGAGTGTGCTCATGCGGCTGATTACCCGGGCGGTATCAGGGGTCAGGGCGATCCGGTTACCGCTCAGGTAGAGCTTGGTCAAATGGGGCATGTTGCCGATCGCAACGGGGAGTTGCTCGAGCCCGGCGGATTCAAGATTAAGCCAGCGCAAGCTGGGGAAGTGCTCCAGGAAGAGGTTGAAGTCGTTTCCCAGATACAGATTTTTAAACTGCAATGAGCTGACATGGCTGAAGTCAGCCGTCAGGGCAGGCAGTTGGCCTACGCTGATGCCATCGATCTTCAGTTCATGGCCCAGTTCTGTTCCGTCGGCCAGTCGGATTCGTCGGGTCAGGCGTTGCCAGCAGCGCTTGATGGCAAGCGCCACGCGTCTTTTGTCTTCGACCCGGACATGACGAATATGGTGCTCACTCACTGAAATCCAGTCGGGAGGTTCGGCGACCCACGCATCAAGGGATTTGCAGAGCTTGCTGAACTCGTCCTTGAGATTTTCGAGGCGGGTCAGCGCCGCCCTCCCGGTGAGGTTGTCAAGCCCCAGGAAATCTTGTACGACGTCGGGTGTGTGGCTGGGATACAGCTCTTCCATCAGGCGCAGGATTTTTCTGGGCGGCCGGCCAAAACAGGCGAGGGGCGAACGTCGGCACCGCACGGTGCCGACCTCTGGACGCGGGTAGCCTTCGCGGCCTTTTGCCAGCTTCATGGGGGAGCTGGCATCGCGCTCGGGTGGCATTTTCAGCAGGGCCCTGAGCGCCCTGCGCGGCATGAGCGGTTGCTGTGCCAGTGCCTCTTTCAAGGCCGGGCCTTGCCAGGTATGCGGGAACCCCAGTGCGTTGCGCTGTTCATCCGGGAGCGCATGCAACACTGAGGCATACAGATCATCGCTGCCATGCAAGTGTTCTTCGAGGTCGCTGAAGGTCTGGTAGCGATCCCCCTCTTTGACCAGTATCTTTCGAATGAGCGCTTCAGGGGCGCCTACGCGATCAATGATGGGCCCGTGCAATGAGTGTTCACGCACTTCCAGAGTGATCTGGTCCGACCAGCCGGGCATGTGCTCAAGGCTGTGCAAAATCAGCTTTTGCGTATCAGGATTGTGCACAGTGTTGAAGCGTGCGCCTTCGTAAGCGTGGCTCAGCCGCAGCTCTTCCAGATAGAGGCTGGCCTCCTCGGCCAACCGAAGAGGGATCTGCCCGGCATCGAGTAACTGCCAATACTCTGCACTGCGGGCGGCATTGATCAGTTCTTGCGCGGCACATACCGGTAGCGCCGGAAACGCTTTGGTGAGCAAGCCTTGCAGCGGTGTGTGCCGGTTTTGCAACGATTGATAGCGGGAGGTAAAGAGCTTGTCGAAGTGCTGCTCGGCACTTTGCACAATCCTCATTCGCAGGGCTTCGGTTCGTACTTCCAGATTCACCGGTGTGTGACCCAGCAGCGCGCTGACTTCAGACTCGTCCAGTACCTCAAGGACGGTTTTGAGCAAGTTGCCTTCACGCAACTGCACATCCAGCACTTGCACGACCGGGACGCGTGACACCTGGCGATTGCCATATTCGGCCACTGCATGCCCGTCTTCACCGATAAAACGCAGTACTTTGGTGGCGGGCCACATGTCTTCCTGGGTCAGTAGTTGTAGCTGGGTTTGCGGATCGGCATTAAGTTCGCCTGCGCGCATTTGCCGGATGAAAAAGCGCAGTTCCTGATCAATATGGAAGCGGTCGATAGTGTCTTGCAGCAACGCTGGCGGGGGCAAACCATCGATATACAACTGACGTAGAACGGGTTCTTCAATCTGGTTGATACGTAACAGATCCTCGGCCTGTTCATCGCTCAAACCGGCAAACGAAGGCTCCAGCCGCCTGACCAGCGTGGCCCGGTCCCACTCCGAGAGCGACTCGGTTTCATTTTTCCAGGCGCCCTGGCCGTTGTGTGACAGCAGCGGCCGGTAAGCATCAGGATCGGTCGGGTGCATCAGGCGGTATTGGCCATCGCTACTCATTTGCACGCGATAGAGTTTGTTTTCCAGTGGCAGGTAAGTATGGCCCTCATGCTGCAGTAAACCCTGTTCATCGGGCCTCAAGTCGGGCGGGAGGCTGATATCGTGTTCGAAGGGGGCGAGGTCGGGCTTCCAAAGCCGGGTTTCCCCCCCGGGCATTTGCACGGCATCCAGTTCTTCTACCAGCGCTGAAGGGATAATCTCCGGGGCCTTTCCCAGGGCCGATGCGACTTTGCCGATCCCGGCCGCGATCACAATGTTCAGCAGCACGCTTTGGGTATACGACCAGGCCTGTTTTTTTTCGTCTTGCTCCCAGGCTTCGATGCCATGGAACGTATCGGTCAACAGTTGGGCTGCAAACACCGCCATCATCGCTTCACCGAGACCGGGCACGAAGAACGCAGCGACATTCAAGACCGTCATGCCTGTTTCGACGTAATGCTCAAGGCGCTCAATCAGCGATACACGGTCTGTCTGTGCAGTGGGGACGGCGATGAAGCGGGCGTCATCGAACAGCTTTTCGACCCTGGCTTCATACATGTAACGGAAGAACTCTTGTGCGGGCTGAACTTCGTCGAAGCGCAGGGGATCATGCGTGCCATGCTCGAAACGGGCATTCAGGCGTTTGAGCAACTGCAGCGAGTACCGTTGCGCGGTCAGGTGAATAAAGAAGCCACGGTAACCCTTGTCACTTAACTTGTTCAGCAGGTCACGATGGGCTTCGCCTTTGTTGGCGTATTCTTTAAGGCAACTGACGGGGTCGCCGGGAATATAAAGAATACAGCGAGGGTCAATGGACAGATCGCTCGCATGAAAGGCAATAACGGTATTCAAACCTGTACGGTCAAGTTCGAGGTGTTCATAGATGAAGGGCTGGCCATTGAGTGTCAATGTGCCGGGTCGGGAGCCGAAGTTTATTAAACAGGTATGAACGGCTTCGCTGATATCTTTTTTTAAATAGGCAATATCGGCCTGAAGCAATAATGAATGCCGCTCTTGCTGGATAAAGGTTTGCTCAAGTGTGGCTTTTTCAAGGCTGTCGCTCGGGAAAAAGATACCCTCAAGGTGTTGCTGGTACTGCTCGCCAATGTTCAGGTTACGGACGAACGCAGCGAAATGTTCAGGGGGGATTGGCAATACATTGTCTGGCGCAGTGGATGACCTGCTTTTCAGCAGTCCTGACCCCGGCTCGAAGGCACCTTTGACGGTATCGCGCTGTTCAAAGTTGTGCAGGGCGGCTTGCAGCAGGGTTTGGGTCTCGGTTTTCGTGACGTCCAGGCTGTCGGGATACCGCTGGATGCGTATGAAATCGTCGATATTGGCGTCTGCAATGTAGATCCAGCCACCTTCTACAGGGGCAGGCTCATGTGTGGTGCGCACGAATACGTTCTTGTGCACGTCCGGCGTGTAGTGCCAGCGGGCCTGCATTGCCGGCTCCAGTGTACGGCTGGCAAAGGCTTCGACAGTTCCCACCTTGTCCAGTACCGCACTGACTTCAGTGAGGGAACGTTGATTGAGCATCAGGTGATAATGAAGCTTCAGGCGCTGTGTACGGGTTGTTTCATACCAGGGTGGAATAAGTTGAGTATGACCCGGGAGGTGCTCGAGAAAGATCGCAGCACCCTGTTCAAGCAGGGGGGCGACTTTTTTTGCGAGCACGTCGTAATGCAGGCCGACTTTTTCTAAAGGTGGGGCAGGGGGAAGTTCGTTATGAAGAATAACGCTCATGGTCGCATGTCCATAGTGCTAGAGATCGTTCGAGTCTAGGCACAAGGGAGCGCGTAAAAAAGATGAAAGAGTCGATGCGAGCAGGGCGCCAGTTATAAGTTTTTTGAACGTTTTATATAGATAGTTAGTGCCGTTTTAGTGGGCTTTTCATATAGAAGTTGCGGTGTGTTGCCACATGCCCCAAAGGAACATATGGCAGCCTTGGCCGAGTCCGGTGTGCCTAGAGGGCTTTCCCCAGACGCTTGTTCCAGTCGAGCCACATTGCCAGTGCGGCCATGACTCCAACGCCTGTGAGTGCGCTGAACAGTTTGATGACCAGCGTGTCTCCCCCCAGTGCATTCAGCATGTCCGCCAAGGGCGCCAAAATCACCCCAAGGCAGAACACCTCCAGAGAGTAGCGACCCATGCGGCAGGACTGGCGGGCACACCAGGTATTGAGCCATTCACTGTGGGGTACACATTTGGCAACGACGTAAGCCAGTGCCAGAAAGTGCAGCAGGCGGACCGGCGACAGATTGGTTTTGCTGATGGGGTAAAGGTATTCACCCAGCCAAAGCGGCATCCATGCGTCGTGGACCTGTGGCCAGCGCCACGAGAGCGCAACCAGCCCGGTGATCAACAGGTAAAGCAGCGCGCCGATAAATACGGGCTGATGCGATAACGGTCGCGGTGACGTGATGTTGGGCTGTTGCCCATACATCGCCGCCGCACCGCCGAGCACAAACAGGAATTGCCAGGCCATCGGGTTGAAAAACCAGACGCCCCCTTCTTGCGCAGCGAGGTTCCAGCTCGGGGCCAGGCAATAGACAGCGAATGACGCCATGACCACGTAGCGCGCCTTGCGCAGCAGCATTGGCAGCACCAGCGGCAAGCCCAGCAACAGCAGGATATACAGGGGCAGGGGGTCCATCAGGTTAGGTTTGAAGCGCAGCAGCAGTTCGTCGGTCAGTGCCTGTTGCGGGTTGCTCAAGAAGTACTGCAAGCCCATTTCCTGCACCAGATCGCGGGTTTCGACATGGCTGTTGGCAAAGAACACGATGCCCATCAGCACCGCCAGCAAGAAGATATGCACTACATACAGCACCCAGGCGCGACGCAGGATTTTCACACTGGCAATGAGGTAACCGTCGCGGCGGGCAATTTTTCCGTAGGCCAGAACGGCGGCATAGCCGGCCAGAAATACAAAAATCTCCGCAGCATCGCTGAATCCGAAATTACGTACAGTCAACTCGGCCAACGGGTTATGCGGGATGTGGTCCCAAAAAATAAAGATCAGCGCCAGACCTCGGAAAAAGTCGATGCGTTGGTCGCGTCCGTTAAGCATGACGGCGAGTACTCGAACAAAGGTTTAATGAAGACCGGCAGCTGCAGCGGAGGTTGCGCGCCGCACATCGGCGGCGCGCAGGGTGAAGGTATTACGGGGCAATTGCAAAGGTCTGGTATTGCAGAATGTCTCAAGCCGCGACGATTTCATTCGCCTCAAAACTGTCTGCCCGCGCCATTTGCCACATACGCGAATAAAACTCACCGTTGACTTCGCCGGTCAGCAGCTCGCCTGGCTTGAGGAACACATGCAATTGCGAGAACAGTTTGATTTCGGTGGCCGACATTCTTCGCACCAGGTGCTTGGCCTTGAGTTGGGCCGGGTGTTCCAGGCCTGCTGCCGCGAGCATCTCGGCCAAGGCCTTGAGCGTATTGTTATGGAACTGGAACACACGCTGGGCTTTGTCCGGCACGACCAGGGCGCGTTGGCGCAATGGATCCTGGGTTGCCACGCCGGTCGGGCACTTGTTGGTATGACAGCTTTGCGACTGGATGCAGCCGATGGCGAACATGAAGCCCCGGGCCGAGTTGGCCCAGTCGGCGCCAATGGCCAGCACGCTGGCGATGTCGAAGGCACTGACAATCTTGCCGCTCGCCCCGAGCTTGATCTTGTCTCGCAGGTTCAGGCCGACCAGGGTGTTGTGGACAAATAGCAGGCCTTCGCGCATCGGTGCGCCAATGTGGTCGGTGAACTCGACAGGCGCGGCACCCGTGCCGCCTTCCTTGCCGTCGATCACGATAAAGTCCGGAAGGATACCGGTTTCCAGCATGGCCTTGGCAATGCCCATGAACTCCCAAGGGTGGCCCAGGCAAAACTTGAAGCCTACCGGTTTGCCGCCCGACAACTCCCGGAGTTGGGCAATAAACTGCATCAGCTCGATCGGTGTCGAAAATGCACTGTGGCGCGAGGGTGAAATACAGTCTTCACCCATCGGTATGCCGCGGGTTTCGGCGATTTCCGGGGTCACTTTGTGTTTGGGCAAAATACCGCCATGCCCGGGCTTTGCACCCTGACTCATTTTGATTTCGATCATCCGGACTTGCGGGGTACGGGCTTGCTCGGCAAACCGTTGCGGATCGAAACGGCCATCGGCGGTGCGGCAACCAAAGTAGCCGCTCCCCAGTTCCCAGGTCAGATCACCGCCGTTTTCGCGATGGTAGGCGCTGATGCTGCCTTCGCCCGTGTCATGGGCAAAGTTGCCGAGTTTTGCCCCCTGATTGAGGGCACGAATGGCATTTGCACTCAGTGAGCCAAAACTCATGGCCGAGATATTAAAGATCGATGCGCAATAAGGCTGGGTACACTGCGGGCCACCCACCACGACCCGAAAGCTGCTCGGGTCGGTCAGTGGTGCCGGGCGCATGGAGTGGCCGATAAACTCGAATCCGGGCTGGTACACGTCAATCAGGGTGCCAAACGGTTTGTCAGCGGTTTGGTTTTTGGCACGCGAATACACCAACGAACGCTGAGCACGTGAGAAGGGCAGTGCATCGCTGTCTGATTCCAGCAGGTACTGGCGGATCTCCGGGCGGATGGCTTCTACCAGGTAACGAATATTGCCCAGAATCGGGTAGTTGCGACGCACCGCGTGCGGGCCTTGCATCAGGTCGAAAATACCGAGCAGGCTCAGCGCCAGAGTCACGGCGGTAAAAGGCCATAGCCATTCGTGGTGCATGAATGGCAGGCTGGCAAGGGTGAACACCACACAAAAGGCAAAAAACGCATAACGGCTTAACAATGACAGGCTCATACGGTTTCCTGTTTCAGGCTTATCTGTTCCGTCAGGCTGTTGTGCCTGCGGGGATCGCGCACAGCGAGTGCGATAACTCGCAGTGGCCAGGAACCTCTCTTTGCACTGGAGGTTTTCCCGGAGGGAGGTGATTGCCACGCTTCAGGCAAGCGCCATCGTAAATCAGATTAACCATTGAACGGGATTTCGTTCGATGCAGCATCCCGACGAAAGTCGTGATAGAGCCCTTCATTGCTTGCCTGTCACCCGATCGGCGTGGCTGGGCGATTTCCATACAGAGGCTTCGACCTGAGACGTGATCTGTGTCTTTGCGACGTGGTCGGGGCGTGTGATGCTTTACGCTCTTTCTCTGCTGCTGGCCGACTCACGTGACTTCTTCAGACATCTGCACCGCCCCAACGCCTCGTATCATTCGTATTGCTGCTGCTGTTTTGATCGGCCCGGATGGCCGTACCTTGCTGGTGCGCAAGCGCGGGACCGAGGCGTTCATGCAGCCCGGCGGTAAAATCGAAGCCCACGAACAACCTGTCATGGCTCTGGTCCGGGAGCTTGAAGAAGAGCTGGCGCTGGTAATCGATCCTGCGAAGGCGACGTATCTGGGCCACTTCTCAGCGCCTGCGGTCAATGAGCCGGGATATGAGGTGCAGGCAGAGGTGTTTCTGCTGCATATCGATCAAGTCGTGGCTCCCGCTGCGGAAATTGAAGAAGTGCAATGGATCGATCCGAACGGTGATGGAGGTTTGCAACTGGCGCCTTTGACCCGCGAAGTGATCCTGCCGTTTTATCGTGATGTTGTGTTGACCGCTGTCTGATCCCTCACCTGACAAGGACTGCCCATGATGCCTGTTCATGAACTGCTGATTTTTGCTGCCGCCTGCCTGCTGATGGTTTTGACGCCGGGACCGAATATGATTTATCTGATTTCGCGCTCAATCTGCCAGGGCCGCAAAGCGGGAGTTACGTCCTTGATCGGGGTTGTGGGCGGCTTCTTTGTGCATATGTTCGCTGCTGCGGCCGGTTTGACCGCGGTATTTCTGGCTGTTCCGATGGCTTATGAGGTGCTGAAGTGGGCCGGGGCGTTGTACCTGTTGTGGATGGCCTGGCAAGCGCTGAAGCCAGGCGCTCGTTCGCCGTTTGAAGCGCAGGAGCTGGCGCCGGACTCCTCATCGAAACTGGTGCTGATGGGCTTTATGACCAGCGTGTTGAATCCCAAGGTCGCGGTGTTTTACCTGTCTGTATTTCCGCAATTCATCAATCCGGACTACGGCTCGATGTTTACCCAAAGTATCCTGTTGGGCCTGACCCAAATCAGCGTCAGTTTTACCGTAAACCTGCTGATCGCTCTGTTTGCCTCGGGCATCGCCGTGTGGTTTGTGCGTAACCCGCTCTGGCTGATGCTGCAGCGCTATGTCATGGGCTTCGTGCTGGGGGCTCTGGCGGTCAAACTGATGTTGGAACAACGTAGAACCGTATAACCTGGACCCGTAATGGCTATAGAACTGCTTGACCCCGCGCACGCCAGGGCCTATCGCCAGCTGATGCTGGAGGCCTATGCGCTGCATCCTGAAGCGTTTGTTTCAACCATCGCCCATCGTGAAAAGTTGCCGCTGAGCTGGTGGGAGGCGCAGCTGGAGGATGAGTTGAGTGCCATTTTTGGCGCTTTTATCGATGACCAATTGGCGGGCATCGTCGGTTTGGCCTTCGAGCCCTGGGACGAAGCCCAGCATAAGGCCACCTTGTTTGGTTTATATGTGCCGCAGGCCTTTCGCGGGCATGCGCTGGGCGAACACCTGATACAGGCGGTGGTGTCATTGGCGGAGGAAGAGCCCGAGATCAAGGTGATCGAGCTGACCGTCAGCGCCGGCAGTAAAGCCGCACTGGCGCTGTACCGGCGTTGCGGCTTTGAACAGTCTGGGCTCGAGGACTGCGCGATCCGGGTAGGAGAAGACTATTTCGACCGCGTCCATATGCGGCGATTGGTTGAGAGGGGCTTGCCTGCGGGATTCTGAGGAGGTCTGAAAGTCGGCGTTCTGCAGCCGTTGGCGAGTGACGAGGGCTGCGATCCGCTACGCAGCCCTCGTCCCTCAGAACCGTCTCCAAAAACTGCCTTGCTCCAATACTGAGCGGGCCTGCGAGACGTTTAACGCACCGCACTTACCCCATCCAGCGTCGAGAACGACGTATCTTTTGCCGTCAGCAAGAAGTCGCGCATGTACGGTGCGTCCAGCATGTCGGCCCGTACAGCGGCGTACAGGGTGGCGAACAGACCTTTTTCGCCGAGGCGCTTGGCTCTCACATAACCCCGTGAGCTGTATTCATGCAGTGCCCAGTGCGGCATCCCGCATACACCACGGCCGCTGGCCACGAGTTGCATCATCATCACCGTCAATTCTGAGGTTCTGACTTGTGCTGGTTCAATGTCGGCGGGCTCCAGGAAACGGGTGAAAATGTCGAGCCGATCGCGTTCTACCGGATAGGTGATGAGAATTTCGGTGCTCAGGTCTTCGGGCACGATAAACGGCTTGCTGGCCAGTGGATGCTGGTTGGCCACTGCCAGCATGGCTTCATAGGTAAACAGCGGTACATACGTCAGCCCGGCAATTTCTTGCGGGTCAGAAGTGACCACCAAGTCCAGATCGCCCCGGGCCAATGCCGGTAGCGGGGCGAAGGCGAAACCCGACGCCAGGTCCAGTTCGACTTCAGGCCAGGCATCGCGGAACTGGTCGATCGTCGGCATCAGCCATTGGAAACAGCTGTGGCATTCAATGGCCATGTGCAGACGCCCGGCCGTACCGCCAACCAAGCGTGCGATGTCGCGTTCGGCACCACGCAGCAGCGGTAACATGGCATCGGCCAGTTGCAACAGGCGCAAGCCGCCACTGGTGAAGCGTACGGGCTTGGTTTTGCGGACAAACAGCGGCATGCCCATGCGCTCTTCCAGCTCTTTGAACTGATGTGATAACGCTGATTGGGTCAGGTGAAGGCGTTCAGCGGCTTCGACCAGGCTGTCGGATTCGCGTAATGCGTGCAGGGTTTTGAGATGACGAATTTCCAGCACGGTGGCTCCATGAGTAAATTTGATGTTCAACACGAAAACGTTGAGTTTGTCTCATGTTGCTTCGGCTGTCGATAATTACGCCATTACTTACCCGAAGGAATGTCGTCATGGCCCTGGCCCACAATCTTGGTTTTCCACGTATCGGTGCTGATCGTGAACTGAAAAAAGCACTCGAAGCTTACTGGAAAGGTGATATCGACCAAGCCGCTCTGCAAAATGCAGGACGCGAACTGCGGGCCGCAAACTGGCAGATGCAAAAGGACGCCGGTATTGATTTGCTGCCGGTAGGTGACTTTGCCTGGTATGACCAGGTCCTGGCGCACTCACTCACATTCGGTGTGATCCCTGAACGCTTTGCCGGCACCCTTGACCCTCAGCGCCGTCCAACCCTGGACACCTTGTTCGGTATGGCCCGTGGCGCCAATCAGCGCTGCTGCGGCGCTGAGCACACTGCTCAACATGCCCAGGAGCTGACCAAATGGTTCGACACCAACTACCACTACCTTGTCCCGGAGTTCAGTGCCGACCAGCGTTTTGAGTTGAGCTGGTTCGAATTGTTCGAGGAAGTCGCTGAGGCCCGTGCGTTGGGTCATAACATCAAACCGGTGATCATCGGCCCGCTGACGTACCTGTGGCTGGGGAAGGCCAAGGGCAACGCGTTCGACAAACTTGAGCTGCTGGAAGATTTGCTGCCGGTGTACGGCGACATCCTGTCCCGATTGGCCGAACAGGGCGTGGAATGGGTACAGATCGACGAGCCGATTCTGTCGCTGGATTTGCCACAGGCCTGGAAAAACGCGTTCGAACGCGCCTATCACATCCTTCAGTATTCGCCGCTGAAGAAGTTGGTAGCCACGTACTTCAGCGGTCTGGAAGATAACCTCGGCCTGGCTGTTGGCCTGCCGGTGGAAGGCTTGCACGTTGATCTGGTGCGTGCCCCGGATCAGTTGCATGCAATTCTGGATCGACTGCCGACTTATAAAGTCCTGTCGCTGGGGCTGGTCAATGGTCGCAACGTATGGCGCTGCGATCTGGAAAACGCGCTGGCGCAATTGCAAGAAGCCGAGGAGCGTTTTGGCGATAACCTGTGGGTGGCCGGTTCGTGCTCGCTGCTGCACAGCCCGGTCGATCTGGAGCGTGAAGCCGGTCTGGATCCCGAGCTTAAAAGCTGGCTGGCTTTTGCCCGGCAAAAATGCAGTGAAATTGCAGTCTTGCGTGATGCGCTGAACATTCCGCAGGCGCCCGCGGTGCAACAGGCCCTGGCTGAAAGTCAGGCCGTGCATCAAAGCCGTGAGGGTTCGGCGCGGATCCACAAACCGGCAGTTCAAGCCCGAATTGATGCAATCACCGAAGCGGACAGCCAGCGCCACTCACCGTTTGCAGCACGTATCGAGGTTCAGCGTGAGCGTTTAAATCTGCCCGCATTCCCGACCACCACTATTGGTTCGTTCCCGCAAACTGCGTCCATTCGTCTGGCGCGTCAGTCCTGGAAGCAAGGCACGCTATCGGTCAATGACTACACCGCTGCCATGCACAGCGAAATCCGCCAGGCCGTGCAGATTCAGGAGCGTTTGGGGCTGGATGTGCTGGTGCATGGTGAAGCCGAGCGTAACGACATGGTGGAGTACTTTGCCGAGCAACTGGAGGGCTACGTATTTACCCAATACGGCTGGGTTCAGAGCTATGGTTCGCGCTGCGTAAAGCCGGCGATTATTTTTGGCGATGTGAGCCGTCCCAAAGCCATGACTGTTGAATGGATCAAGTATGCGCAGGGCCTGACCGACAAAGTGATGAAAGGCATGCTGACCGGCCCTGTGACCATGTTGATGTGGTCGTTCCCCCGCGAAGATATTTCGCGAAAGGTCCAGGCGCAGCAGTTGGCGCTGGCGATTCGCGATGAAGTGGTCGATCTGGAAAAAGCCGGGATCAAAATTGTCCAGATCGACGAAGCGGCTTTTCGTGAGGGCCTGCCTCTGCGTCGTGCGCAGTGGCAGGACTACCTGGACTGGGCTGTGGAAGCTTTCCGTTTGTGCGCTTCAGGTGTGGCTGATGAGACCCAGATTCATACTCACATGTGCTACAGCGAGTTCAATGATGTCATCCAGTCGATCGCCGAGATGGACGCGGACGTCATAACCATTGAAACCTCGCGTTCGGACATGGAACTGCTGGAGGCGTTTGAAGCGTTCGACTATCCGAACGATATCGGCCCGGGCGTGTATGACATCCACTCACCACGAGTACCGGACACGGCCGAGATGGTCAAACTGCTGAGCAAGGCGGCGCAGCGCATTTCATCCGAGCGCTTGTGGGTCAACCCGGACTGCGGCCTCAAAACCCGTGCCTGGGCCGAGACTGAAGCCGCGCTGATCAACATGGTCGCCGCCGCACGCCAGTTGAGGGCGCAAGCGGCGTAAGACGTACGTTGATCCTTCTGTAGCCGCTGACGATGGACGAGGCTGCGATCGGGCGCGAAGCGGCCGTCAACCCTGATCCCTCGATCCACCAGGTACACCGAAGAACCTGATTTTGCGACGGCTTCGCCGCCGAACGCAGCCTCGTTCCTCGTCAGCGGCTACATAGGTGACGTGGCTAGCCGAGGGCTGAGGAGGGCGCTTTTTATGCACTCACACACTGACCCGGAGATAGCGCGCGGTCTGTAGCCGCTGACGAGGCACGAGGCTGCGATCGGGCGCGAAGCGGCCGTCAACCCTGAGCCCTCGATCCACCAGGTACACCGAAGAACCTGGATTTGCGACGGCTTCGCCGCCGAACGCAGCCTCGTCAGCGGCTACATGGGTGCCAAGGCTCAGTGCAACCGCACCCATACGCTGACCAGGAGGGTGGCGGCTATCAGCCAGGCCACTGCAGCCAGGGCCAATGACAGCTCAAGGCGCATGCGATCGACCAGGACATAGAGCGCGGCCAGGTAGATGAAATAGGGAATGATCGACCACATGCCGAAAACGATGGTGGTTTTCAGGTCATCCAGCGAACGGCCCTTACCGACGATGTAATGCGCAATCAGGGCAAAGGTCGGGAACAGCGGCACCAGTCCGGCGATGTAATAGTTTTTGGTCTTTGCCAGCATCGCCAGAATGATCACGACGGCAGCGCCCAGAGTCGCTTTGAGAATCAGATCCACACATTCCTCGCTTAGTGAGCCAGACCGTACTTTTTGACTTTGTCGAACAGAGTGGTCTTGGCCATGCCCAGTTCTTGACTGGCCTGGGTCAGGTTGCCACCGCTGCGCTGCAAGGCATCATTGAGCAGATTACGCTCGAAAGCCTCAACCGCCTCCGAAAAGCCCAGGCCCTGAGCCGCGTTACTGCCCGGTTTTTTAAACGCCGGCAACCCCAGGGCGAAGCGTTCTGCCACGTTGCGCAGCTCACGCACGTTGCCAGGCCAGTCATGGCTCATCAGGTTCGACAGGGTCTGGTTGTCCAGTTCCGGCGCGGTGCGGTCAAAGCGCAGGGAGGATTGCTGGAGGAAGTACTCGAACAGCTGCAGGATGTCTTCGCGGCGTTCACGCAAGGGCGGTAGTTCAAGAGTGACCACATTCAGGCGGTAATACAGGTCGCTGCGGAACTGGCTGGCCTTGCTCAGTTGATCGAGGTCGGACTTGGTGGCTGCAATGACCCGGCAATCGATATCGATGCTCTGGTTGGAACCCAGCCGTTCGAGGGTGCGCTCTTGCAGCACTCGCAGCAATTTGATCTGCAGGTTGAGGGGCATGCTTTCGACTTCGTCGAGAAACAGCGTACCGCCATCGGCGTGTTCTATTTTGCCGATACGGCGTTTTCCGGCACCGGTGAAAGCATTGGCCTCGTGGCCGAATATCTCGCTTTCAAACAGGTTTTCCGGCAAGCCGCCACAGTTGAGTGCGACAAACTGCTGCGGCTGACGGCGGCTGAAATCATGCAGGCAGCGGGCGACCAGCTCTTTGCCGGTGCCGGTTTCGCCTTCAATCAGCACGTTGGCTGATGTGTCGGCCACATTGGCAATCAGTTCGCGCAACTGTTGCATGGCGGGCGAGCGGCCAATGATCCGGCCTTCCAGGGAGTCCCGCTCGGCCAATTGCCGGCGTAACGACCACACTTCGCGTGCGAGGCTGCGTTGCTCCAGGGCACGGCGGGCGACATCTACCAGGCGCTCGGGAGAGAACGGTTTTTCCATAAAATCATACGCGCCATCGCGCATGGCGCCCACGGCCATCGAAATATCGCCATGCCCGGTAATCAGTACCACCGGCAAGCTGCGGTCACGGGCCTTGAGTCGCTTGAGTAGCTCCAGCCCGTCGATTCCCGGCAAGCGAATATCGCTGATCACAATACCGGCAAAGTTGTCACCGACCAGCGCGAGTGCCTGTTCGGCACTGCTCACACCTTCGCTGTGAATGTCTTCCAGTGCCAGCGCCTGTTGGCATCCGAGCAGGACATGGGGGTCGTCTTCGACTATCAGGACGGTCAGCTCGTTGTTCATAACGGTTCAGCCTTAGCGGGTTGCACCAGCGGTAATAAGAGGACAAATGTAGCGCCACCGGCTGCCGGGAACTCGACGCTGAGGTTGCCGCCAGCGGCGGCGGCCAGGCTTGCCGAAAGGGTCAAGCCAAGTCCCAGGCCTTGTTCGCCGGGTTTGGTGGTGAAGAAGGGTTCAAACAAATGCTTGCGTGCCTCGGGGGCAATGCCGGGACCATTATCGCGCACGTGCAAACGGTATTTGTCTTCGCTGAGCTCGCCTTCGAGCCAGAGTCGGGGAGGGCTTGGCTGACCTTGCATGGCATCCAGTGCGTTGCCAATCAGATTGACCAGGATTTGTTCCAGGCGAGTCTGATCGATCTTGAGCGCGACATCCTGAACATCGCGCTGTAATTCAACCGAAGATTCTTCCAGGCGACCGGTGAGCAGCTGCAGGGCGGCGTCGACCGCTTTAACCAGACTGGCCTGGCCCTGATCATCACCGCGTCGGGCAAACGAGCGCAGGTTGGCGGTGATACGGCCCATGCGATCCACCAGGTTGTTGATGGTGCTGAGGTTCTGCGCCGCCACCTTCAGGTCTCCGCGTTCCAGAAAGCGCACCGTGTTGCCGGACAGCGTGCGTAGCGCGGCCAGTGGCTGATTCAGCTCGTGGGCAATGCTGGTCGACATCTGACCGATGGCCGCCAGCTTGCCAGCCTGTACCAGTTCATCCTGGGCGTGGCGCAGGGTGTCTTCGGCCAGGCGACGTTCGCGAATCTGGCCCTTCAGGCGCTCGTTGCTGGCGCGCAGATGGGTGGTGCGTTCGGCGATCTTGCGTTCCAGCTGGTTGTTGGCTTCTTGCAGCGCTTCACGTGCGGCAAGCCGGGTCGCAATGACTTTGCGTCGCTCATTCCAGGCAATCAGCAGAAACGCCAGCAAGCCGAATGCAACCGCCACCAGCATGCCCTGGTTGATCGCTTCGCGGCGCAGGTCTTGTAACGGTGTGAGCAGGGTGATGTCCCAAGGGGTGTCATTGAGGTTGCGGGTTTGCGCCAGATAGCTGACTTGCTGCTGGTCGGTAATGACTTCGCTGTTGACGGCAAACGTAACCTTTTCGACGCCTTCGGACAGGTGCTCGCGGTTCAGCGGCTCCAGCTCATTGAGCGGCCACCAGTAATATTGCAGGCTGCGGGCCAGTTGCTCTTTGGTTTCGGCGCTCAGCGGGCGTACGGCCTTGAGTCGCCGGGACGGATCACTGGAGAGAATGATGATGCCGTTTTCGTCGCTGACATAGGCTTCGAGGCGGGCACGCTGCCAGCGTTCTTCCAGTGCTTCGAGGCGTACTTTGATCACGGCGACACCAATGATCTTGCCTTGTTCTTCGAGGCCGTGGGCCAGGTAATAGCCCGGCTCGCCGGACGTGCTGCCAATGCCATAGAATCGTCCGGGCTGACCGCGGATGGCATCTTGAAAGTAAGCGCGGAACGACAGATCCTCGCCCAGATAACTGTCGGAATCGCGCCAGTTGCTGGTGGCTACTACGCGACCGGTGGTATCGAGCACATAGATCGCTCGGCTGCGGCTGCGTCGATTGAGGCCTTCGAGGTATTGATTGACGGTGACCCGGTTTGAAGCGTTCGGGTCTGCCAGTAAATGGGACACGCTGGATTCCAGCTCAAGCAGGCTGGGCAGGTACGTGTATTTGCTCAGTTCGCTTTCAACGGTACGCGCGTGCAGTTCCAGCTGGCGTTCGCCGTTTTCGCTGAGGCTGCGAATACTGAAGTGCTCGCTGATGCGATAGCCCGCGTAACCCAGGCCGATCGTCAACAGAATGATCAGCGGCGGCAGCAGAAAGTGACGAAGCAGACGAGGTTTCACGGCAAGTGAGGGCGGGGCACCGCGATAAAGAGTGGGGTCGCATTTCATCACAGATGCCTTGGGTCAACCACTGCGCGATAAGGATCTTGCGAACCCTGTAGTCACTGTCACGGGCTGCGACGGGCCGCGTAGCAGCCCTGCTTTCTTGAAAGCGGAGCCCCTTCGGGCCTTGTCGCAGCCTGCGGCAGCGGCTACAGGTGTTGCGCCTTAGTGCTGCAGGATCTTGGAGAGGAAGTTCTGTGCGCGCTCCGAGCGGGCGCTCACGTCGCCGAAGAACTCTTCTTTTTCACAGTCTTCGACGATTTTCCCTTGGTCCATGAAAATCACCCGGTTGGCGACCTTGCGTGCAAAACCCATTTCGTGGGTTACACACATCATGGTCATGCCTTCATGGGCGAGTTGCACCATCACATCCAGTACTTCGTTAACCATTTCCGGGTCGAGTGCCGAGGTCGGTTCGTCAAACAGCATGACGATCGGGTCCATCGCCAGCGCACGGGCAATGGCCACACGTTGCTGCTGCCCGCCCGAAAGCTGGCCCGGGTGCTTGTGGGCGTGAGCCGACAGACCGACGCGCTCCAGCAACTCGAGGCCTTTTTTGGTGGCTTCCTGCTTGCTGCGACCGAGTACCTTGACCTGGGCGATGGTCAGGTTTTCGGTGATGGTCATGTGCGGGAACAGTTCGAAATGCTGAAACACCATGCCGACACGTGAGCGAAGTTTAGGCAGGTTGGTTTTCGGGTCGGCGATCGATGTGCCGTCGACCACGATGTCGCCTTTCTGGAACGGCTCAAGGGCGTTGACACACTTGATCAGGGTCGACTTGCCCGAGCCCGAGGGCCCGCAGACCACAACCACTTCGCCTTTTTTGACGTCAGTGCTGCAATCGGTCAGTACCTGGAAGTCCCCGTACCACTTGTTGATGTTCTTGATCGAGATCATACGGCAAACCTTTTTTGCAGACGCTTGACCAGCAGCGAGGCGGAAAAGCTGATGATGAAATACACCAGACCGGCGAAGATCAGGAACTCGTTGGAGCGTCCGATGATGTCGCCACTGGAGCGCGAAGCATTGAGGAAGTCCACCAGGCCAACGGTATAAACCAGCGAGGTGTCCTGGAACAAAATGATGCTCTGCTGTAACAGCAAAGGCGTCATTTTGCGAAATGCCTGCGGCAGGATGATCAGGCGCATGGCCTGGCCGTAACTCATGCCCAGGGCCTTGGCTGCGCTCATCTGACCCTTGGAAATGGCCTGGACACCTGCCCGTACGATCTCGCAGAAGTAAGCAGCTTCGAACATGACGAAGGCTACCAGACACGACTCAAAGGCACCGATAGGGGTGTCTTCGCCGGTGATCCAGCGCAGTACAAACGGCACCGCGAGGTAAAACCAGGTAATCACCAGCAGTAACGGGATAGAGCGGAAGTAGTTCACATAAGCGCCGGCCAGATTGGCCAGAAGCTTACTTGACGACAAACGCATCAAGGCCAGTATCGTACCGAGTATCACCCCGCCAACAACACCCATGACCATCAGCTTCAAGGTCATGATCATGCCGTTCCACAGGCCCGGAAGGGCGGGAACGATGCCGCTGAAATCGAAGAAGTCCATTATTTGCCCCCCAGAGACATCAGGCCGGGCACTGCGACTTTCTTCTCGATCAGGCGCATCAGCAACATCAGGCTCATGTTCAAGGTGAAGTAGATCAACGTGGCGAGGGTGAAGGCTTCAAACAGGTTGGCGGAAAACTCGGCCGTCTGTTTGGTTTGTGCCAGCAGTTCCATCAAGCCGATCAGAGAGGCCACGGACGAGTTCTTGAATACGTTCAGGAATTCAGAGGTGAGGGGTGGAATGATGATCCGGTAAGCTTGTGGCAGCAGCACGTTCCAGTAAATCTGCGACAGGCTGAAGCCCATTGCGCGGGCCGCGGATTCCTGGCCTCGTGGCAGTGCTTCAATCCCGGTGCGTACTTGCTCGCAGACACGGGCGGCAGTAAACAGTCCCAGGCACACGACAACGCTCAGGTACGCCGAGGTGGTCGGGTTCAGGTCTTGCTTGTACCAGTCCTGCAGGTTTTGCGGCAGTAGATCGGGCACCAGGAAGTACCAGATAAACAGTTGCACCAGCAGCGGCACGTTACGGAAGATTTCGACATAAACCGTGGCGATGCCCGCAATCAGACGGTTCGGCAGGGTGCGCATGACGCCCAGCAGCGAACCCAGCAACAATGCAACGATCCAGGCCACGACAGCGATCGCGATGGTCCAGCCCAAGCCGGAGATAAACCAGTCGAGATAAGTCTCGCTGCCTACGCCGGTGGACTTGAAGAACACGCTCCAGTCCCAGTTGTAATTCATGCAGGGTCTCCCCCTCAGATGGGTCTATAAACAAACACTTGCTTCAGGGAATCCTTTCTCTCCCGACAGGCGCGTCGGGCACACGTCACCCGCTCGACAACCAGCGGTTCGAGTGTTCACTCGTGCAATGAGAAGCCAGTGCAGCAGATGGTCAGGCTCCCGAACGTGGATATTCACGTCCGGGGCCAGAAGTGCCGGGTATCAGGCCTTCTTGTCATCCGCCGGCTTTTCGTCAGCCGCCTTGTCGGTCGGGTTGGCGATCAGCGCCTTGAGCTCGTCGCTCATAGGGAACATCAGGTTCAGGCCTTTAGGCGGGATAGGCGACTGGAACCACTTGTCGTAGGTCTTGTTGATTTCGCCGGACTTGTAATAAGCAACGATGGCGTCATCCACAGCCTTCTTGAAGTCAGGGTCACCTTTGCGAACCATGCAGCCGTAGATTTCGAACGACTGAGGTGTACCGGTCACTGCCCAGTCAGTCGGCTTCTTGGCCTTGGCCATCTCACCGGCCAGCAGGGCGTCGTCCATCATGAACGCGACAGCGCGACCCGACTCAAGCATGTTGAACGCTTCGCCATGGTCCTTGGCCGAGATCACGTTCATGCCCATCTGCTTGTCGGCGTTCATCGACTTGAGGATGCGCTCGGAGGTGGTGCCTGCAGTGGTCACAACGTTCTTGCCTTTGAGGTCAGCGAAGTCCTTGTAAGGCGAGTTCTTTTTGGACAGCAGGCGGGTGCCGATTTCGAAGATACCGACCGAGAAGTCCACTTGCTGCTGGCGCTCTACGTTGTTGGTGGTGGAACCACACTCAACGTCGACTGTGCCGTTTTGCACAAGCGGGATACGGGTTTGAGAGGTGACCAGGTTGTACTTGACCTTGAGGTCGGGCATGTCGAGTTGCTTTTTCAGCCCGTCGACGATTGCCATCTGCACATCATGGGAGTAACCAACCGGCTTGCCGGAAGCATCAGCGATGTAGGAGAACGGAATGGAGGAGTCACGATGCCCAAGGGTGATGGTGCCGGAGTCTTTGATTTTCTTCAGCGTGCCGGTCAGTTCGGCGGCGAATACTGGAGTGCTAATCAGAGCTGCAGCAATAGCTGCGGCCAACAGTTGCGGAACGATACGCATCGGTGTTTCCTCGACATTGTTTTTTTTATTGAGCCCGTTCACGAGCCCTTTTGTACTTCAAATGTCCTAACAGGCTAAACGCACTGTTTAAGCATTCGGCTCTGAGTGTAGAGCATGAGCCGTGCCAGCTTCAGTATTTAAATTCAGGTCGTTGATTTATAAGGGAATTAAGTGATTTTGCGCACGGCGCACAGCGAGAAATAACCCGGAAAGCCGAATCACTGCGGCCTGAGCTGTTCGGAAATCCGAATGAAAAGAAGTGTGACCGGGGTCACAGAATGTTTGCAGGCGCCGGGCTGCCCTGGGGAAGGGCAGCGTTGCTGCTGTGCGGTAATGAAACCGCCAGCATTGCGGGCTCCTGCAACAATACCGAGGTGAGGTTAAGCCGCTTGCACTTTGCGCTGCATGAGGTTCAGCGTGCTCATGTATTGCGCCAGATGCTCCTGTTCTTCTTTGGTAGTAAACAGGCCCAGCTTGGTTCTGCGCCAGAGGATGTCCTGGGCATCGAGGGTCCATTCCTGGCTGCACAGGTAATCGACTTCACGGGTATAAAGGCCGCTGCCGATGTGCTCGCCCATGTCATCGAGACTTTTCACGCCGTCCAGCAAGCGCCATGAACGGCTGCCGTAGGTGATGGCCCAGCGCTTGGCGATCGCCGCATCGAGCCAGCTGTGCTGTAGGCACAGAGCGGCACTCAAGGCCTGGGGTGTGGTCATGTCTTCACCGCCCGGAAGGGCTGCACTGGCCGTCCAGCCGGGTTTCATCTGAGTGAAGTAAGGTGCCAGTTCAGCCAGGGCTGACTCGGCCAGCTTGCGGTAGGTCGTCAGCTTGCCACCAAATACGGACAGCAGTGGTGCCTCGCCCGGGGAGCCGGACAGCGCAAGGGTATAGTCGCGGGTTACGGCTGAAGGGTTGTCGGACTCGTCATTGCACAATGGGCGCACACCGGAATAAGTCCGCAGGATGTCGCTGCGACTGATTTGCTGCTTGAAGTGAGCGTTGACCACGTTCAGCAGGTAGTCGGTCTCTTCTTCAGTGATGCTGACTTTGGCCGGATCGCCAATGTATTCGCGGTCCGTGGTGCCGATGATGGTGAACTGATCCATGTACGGAATAGTGAAGACGATCCGCTGATCTTCGTTCTGCAGGATGAACGCGTTAGGCGCGTCATACATTTTAGGCACGATCAAATGGCTGCCCTGAATCAAGCGGATGCCATAAGGGGAGTCCAGTTTCAGGTCGTCCTTGATGAACTTGGCGACCCAAGGCCCGGCAGCGTTGACCAGTGCCTTGCTGCGTATCGAGAACAGGCTGCCGTCTGCCCGCTCCAGGTTCAATTCCCACAAACCCTTGTTGCGACGAGCACCGATACAGCGGGTCTGGGTGTGAACATGCGCGCCCTTTTCCCGTGCAGCCATAGCATTGAGGACCACCAGTCGTGCGTCATCGACCCAGCAATCCGAGTACTCGAAGCCTTTGGTGATCGCTGGCTTCAGCGGGCTGTCTGCACCAAATTTGAGGCTGGTAGAGCCCGCCAGTTTTTCGCGCTTGCCCAAGTGGTCATACAGGAACAGGCCGGCACGGATCATCCACGCGGGGCGCAGGTGCGGGCGATGCGGCAAGACAAAGCGCATGGGCTTAACAATGTGCGGTGCTTTTGCCAGCAGTACTTCGCGCTCGGCCAATGCTTCGCGCACAAGACGGAACTCATAATGTTCAAGGTAGCGCAGGCCGCCGTGAATCAGTTTGCTGCTGGCTGATGATGTATGGCTGGCCAGATCATCCTTTTCGCACAGGAAGACCGACAACCCGCGACCTGCAGCATCTGCCGCGATTCCGACGCCATTAATTCCGCCACCAATCACGGCAACGTCGTAGACCTCAGCGAGGGGAGTGGCAGGCAAGGTGCTCAGGGTCATTTAGGGGGCCTCGCGTCTGTGCGCATATTTGAATTCGAACATTAATGTTCATTTTCGAAAATAGTAGCCCATAAAGACGCGCGTATCCACCCTCGGGCGATTGAAAAAACTCATCGAAAGGTGACTAAAGGAAGATTTACGAACATTCTGCGGGTAAGGGTACTGCTGCCGCGCCAGGTTGCGAAGCAGCCCCTGCAGTTTTGTGTGCTTTTGTCCCGGTCGCTGACAGCTGCAGCAGGGGCGGGTGCTTAAACCACTTCGAGGCGAATCTTGTTCTGGGCCAGCAATTGCGCCAGTTCAGGGACTGGCGGCTGGTCGGTCACCAGGCAATCGATCAGGCTGATCGGCCCCAGGCGAACCATTGCGTTGCGCCCGAATTTACTTGAGTCAGCGGCAAGTATGACTTGTCGGGCGTTGGCGATGATGGCCTGAGAAACGCGTACTTCTTGATAGTCAAAGTCCAGCAGGCTGCCGTCGGAATCGATACCGCTGATGCCTACCAAGGCGAAGTCGAACTTGAACTGGTTGATGAAGTCGACACTGGCCTGACCCACAATACCGCCATCGCGACGTACGTTGCCCCCCGCTATCAGCACTTCGAAATCGTCCTTGGCGCTCAGGATCGATGCCACATGCAGATTGTTGGTGATGATTTTCAGGTGATTGTGGTTGAGCAATGCCCGTGCAATCGATTCGGTGGTGGTACCGATGTTGATGAAAATAGAGGCGTGATCAGGAATTTGCAGGGCAATGGCTTCGCCAATACGGCGTTTTTCATCGCGCATCTGGTCAGCCCGCATGGCGTAGGCCGTATTTTCAACGCTGGAGTCATAGGCCGCGCCACCGTGATAGCGACGCAACAGGTCGGCTTCAGCCAACAGGTTGATATCGCGACGGATGGTCTGCGGTGTTACGACGAACAACTGAGCCATTTCCTCGATGCTGACATAGCCGCGTTCGCGTACGAGTTCGAGGATCTGCTGTTGGCGTGGAGGCAGATTCATGGAGTTTCCTTTGGGCGGCGAAGCAAATTCGCCCATGATGCCGCAGGAAAGCGCTGCCTGCTACTTGCAGGTGCCATGAACCGTGAATGTGACAGCGGGCGCCATGGGCGCCCGCTGCGGTTATTGCCCTGAGTGATTAATTGTTCTCGTCATGGGGAGCCCAGTCACGGGTACGGCTCACGGCCTTTTTCCAGCCGGCATAGAGTTTCTCTTTGCTGGCTTCCTCAAGGGCCGGTTCGAACTCACGTTCGATCACGGCCTTGCCGCGCAGCTCTTCCAGGCTGCCCCAGAAACCACAGGCCAGGCCGGCCAGGTATGCAGCGCCCAAGGCTGTGGTCTCGCGCATTTGCGGGCGTTCGACCATGGTGCCAAGGATGTCCGCCTGAAACTGCATGAGGAAATTGTTGGCTACGGCTCCGCCGTCAACGCGCAAGGCTTTGAGGCGTTCGCCCGAATCTTGTTGCATTGCATCCAGTACATCGCGGGTCTGGTAGGCAATCGACTCGAGCGCTGCACGAATGATGTGATCCACGCGTACGCCGCGGGTCAGGCCAAACAATGCCCCACGGGCATACGGATCCCAGTACGGAGCGCCCAGGCCGGTAAATGCTGGCACCAGGTACACGCCGTTGCTGTCTTTTACCTTGCCGGCGAAATATTCGGTGTCATGAGCGTCGTTGATAATTTTCAACTCGTCACGCAGCCATTGAACGGTGGAGCCGCCGTTGAAGACTGCGCCTTCCAACGCGTAGGCAACTTCTCCGCCAGGACCGCAGGCAATGGTGGTCAGCATCCCGTGTGTTGATTTGACGGCTTTTGTACCGGTGTTCATCAGCAGGAAGCAGCCAGTGCCATAGGTGTTCTTGGCCTGGCCGGGTTCGACACACATTTGTCCAAACAGCGCGGCTTGCTGGTCACCGGCAATACCGCCGATGGCGATGCCGCTTTTGGTATGGCCGTATATTTCCGAGGACGATTTGACCTCCGGCAGCATTTCGCGCGGGATATCCAGTACTTCCAGCATCTTGGAGTCCCACTCCAGGGTGTGGATGTTGAAGAGCATGGTGCGTGAGGCATTGGTGTAATCGGTGACATGGGTTTTGCCGCCGGTAAATTTCCAGATCAACCAGCTGTCGACGGTGCCGAACAGCAGCTCGCCGTTACGGGCGCGCTCACGGCTGCCTTCAACGTTGTCGAGGATCCACTTCAGCTTGGTGCCGGAGAAGTACGGATCGGTAACCAGGCCTGTGGTGTCGCTGATGTATTGCTCATGGCCATCACGCTTGAGTTGCTCGCAGATCTCGGTACTGCGTC
This sequence comes from Pseudomonas sp. D1HM, assembly GCF_019266105.1. Taxonomy (NCBI): domain Bacteria; kingdom Pseudomonadati; phylum Pseudomonadota; class Gammaproteobacteria; order Pseudomonadales; family Pseudomonadaceae; genus Pseudomonas; species Pseudomonas sp. D1HM. The sequence goes on from NZ_LRMN01000014.1 coordinate 39,590, forward strand.
GGCATTGCCAGACAATCGCGTTATAAATCGGACGGCCGCTGATCTTGTCCCAGACCACGGTGGTTTCGCGCTGGTTGGTGATACCGATGGCGGCAACCTGATCGTGGTGCAGGCCGGCTTGTGCCAGTGCCTCAACCATAACGGCGCTCTGGGTGGCGAAAATTTCCATCGGGTCATGCTCAACCCAGCCGGCTTGCGGGTAATGCTGCTGGAACTCGCGCTGTGCGGTGCATACCACGTTGGCGTCACGATCAAAGATGATCGCTCGCGAACTGGTGGTGCCCTGGTCGAGAGCAATGATGTAATTCTTATTCTGAATATCGGTCATGGGATTGCCTTGCAGAATTAAGTAGTGGGTTCAGGGCGCGAGAAAGGTAGCGGGCAGTGGTCTCGTGCGCCCCGTTTCAAAAGTCAGTGTCAGGAAGTCCGGGTTTTCACTTCAGTGCAGGCTTGGTCAGCCGTTGCCACTGATTCAGCATCAGGTAAATGGCGAGCGATCAACCCGCGGTAAACGGCTGCACCCAGGCAAGCCCCCACGATCGGTGCAATGATCGGAATCAGGAAATAAGGAATCTCACGGGCGCCTGTAAACGAGACTTCACCCCAGCCAGCAAAGAACGTCATCAGTTTAGGTCCGAAATCACGTGCAGGGTTCATCGCAAAGCCTGTCAGCGGGCCCATCGAGCTGCCAATTACGGCAATCAGCAAGCCTATCAGCAACGGCGCCAATGGGCCGCGGGGCAGTCCGTTCTTGTCATCGGTCAGCGCCATGATCACGCCCATCAGGATGGCGGTGATCACCATTTCGACGAGGAAGGCCTGCAAGGTCGAGAGTGCCGGGTGTGGATAGGTCGAAAACACGGACGCCAATTCGAGGCTGGCCTGACTGCCGCGCACCATTTGATGCGTTTGTTCGTAATCGAAGAATAGATTGCTGTAAAGCGTGTAAACCAACGCGGCTGCGCAGAAGGCGCCGGCGACCTGGGCGAGGATATAGAAGGGCAATTTGCGCTTTTCGAAATCGGTGAAAAGGCAGAGCGCAATACTCACTGCCGGATTCAGATGCGCACCTGAAACACCGGCTGTCAGGTAGATGGCCATGCTGACGCCAATGCCCCAGATGATGCTGATTTCCCACAAGCCAAAGCTGGCGCCTGCCACCTTGAGCGCTGCAACACAACCTGTACCGAAGAAGATCAGCAATGCAGTGCCTAGAAACTCCGCCATGCACTGGCCGTAAAGGGTGGGATGATGCGATGCAGTCGTCATTCTGAAACCTCGTTTTTGTTATTTTTTAGACGGTGTGGGTCTGGGGCCATGGAGTTGCGCAAACGCTGGAAAGGGTAAATTCCGGTTTTCAATATGCGCGGACAGATAAACAGGTTACGAACAGATATATTCAGATTCGAAAAAATATAGACAAGAAACACTGCTGTCAAAGGTCGAAAGTGAACGGGCATTCACATTCTGACTTTTGACGGAGGTTTTGGTGCTGGTTTTTCTGTAAGGAAAAACTACAAATTGGTAGGAGGGCGTTTAACGTTTCAGCTGGTTTTTTGGCCGAAAGACCCGCCCCAGCGCCTTTTCATGGGCTAATGCCCTAGAATTGCCCCTCGGTTTTCTATATTCACTTCGCGACTGGAACTGACATGACGCCTGCATTGGACCTGCTGAAAAAAGTTCGCGCCGAACATCGCGTTCATAGCTATGAACATGATCCCAAATCAGCTTCTTATGGCTTGGAAGCCGCAGAGAAGCTTGGTCTTGAGCCTGCCCGAGTGTTCAAGACGCTGCTGGCCTGCTCTGAAAAGGGCGAATTGCTGGTGGCTGTCGTACCGGTCGTCGGAAGCCTTGATTTGAAGGCACTGGCGCACGTGGCTGGAGTGAAGAAAGTCGAGATGGCTGACCCGATGGCGGCACAGCGCGCCACAGGTTATTTGCTGGGAGGGATTAGCCCTTTGGGCCAAAAGAAGCGCCTGCGCACTTTTATTGATCAGAGTGCGCTGGGGTTTGCGAGTGTTTTTGTCAGCGCCGGGCGACGCGGACTGGAAGTGGAGCTGGCGGCAGGCGTTCTGTCTGAGCACACACAGGCGGCGTTTGCTGAAATAGGTCGAGCCTGAGCTGCGATCGTCCGCAGCAGCTGCCACACGGGTTTATGGCAACTGCTACGGGAGCCGGTGTTTCAACTGGCGGCGCTGAAACGTCTGACACCGGTTTCGGTGTGAGGAATCTGCGCTGCCTTGCTGCCGCTGGTTTGAAACATCACCAGATGCTCGGCGGCTACGCTGATACCCACTTCCGCACCTGGCAAATGATCGGCATGGCTGGGGAAAATCGATTCCAGCTGGCTGCCAGTCGGCAATTGCAGGCGGTAGAGGGTTGAAGCGCCGAGGAAGGTCTTGCCGATGATCCGCGCTTTCAAATCGCTATTGGGGGCGTAGACGATATCGTCTGGACGAAGCAGTACATCGACTGCGCCACCGGTAGGCCATGTATAAGCCCGATTCCCGCGCAACACGCCCAATTCGGTTTGCACTGATTCAGGAGTCAGCAGTTGGCCTCTAATGAAGTAGCCCTGGCCAATAAAGCTCGCTACGTACGGCGTAAGCGGCTCGTGGTAGAGGTTGTAGGGCGTATCCCACTGCTCCAGACGACCTTCCTTGAATACACCGACGTGGTCGCTGACGGCGAAGGCCTCTTCCTGGTCGTGCGTGACCAGAATTGCGCTGGTGCCACGGGCCTTCAGGATTTCCCGAACTTCATGGCTCAATTTGCGACGCAACTCTCCATCGAGGTTGGAAAATGGCTCGTCGAGTAACAGCAACTGTGGCTCTGGCGCGAGGGCGCGGGCCAAAGCCACTCGCTGCTGCTGACCGCCGGACAGCTCATGGGGAAAGCGTTTGCCGAGGTTCTTGAGGTTGACCAGCTCAAGCAGCTCCTCGGTCACGCGCTCTTTGTCCGGATGCTTGCGAATGCCGAACGCTATGTTGTCTGCCACGCTCAGGTGCGGGAAGAGGGCATAGTCCTGAAACACCATGCCAATGCGACGCTTCTCGGGTGCCAGCGTGAAGCCGGCACTGGAGATGACTTCGCCTGCAAGCTGAATCTCGCCCTGATGCACCGGCTCAAAACCGGCAATGGCCCGCAGCGTCGTGGTTTTACCGCACCCTGAAGAGCCCAGCAGGCAGCCGATATCGCCGGCGTTGAGGTGCAGATTGAGATTTTGCACCACGCTCTGGCCTTGGTATCCACAGGCCAGATCGCGGAGGTTTAGCAATAGAGGCTGACTCATGCGTGGTGATACGCCGGTTGGACCAGGAATTCGAGCAGCGCTTTTTGCGCGTGCAAGCGGTTTTCGGCTTGATCCCATGCAACGGAGCGCGGGTCATCCAGCAGGTCGAGGCTGATTTCTTCGCCCCGGTGAGCCGGCAGGCAATGCATGAACAGCACGTTTTCTGCTGCGAGGTCGAGCAGGGCGCGGTTGACCTGATACGGCGCGAACAGCTTCAGGCGTTTGGCCGTTTCTTCTTCCTGACCCATGGACGTCCAGACGTCGGTGCTCACCAGGTGGGCGCCTCGTACGGCTTCACCCGGATCGCGCACGATGGTGACGCGATCGCCCGCCAGGGCAACAAACTCAGCATTGGGCTCATAGCCTTCAGGGCAGGCAATGCGCAGCTGGAAGTCGAACTGGATAGCCGCTTCTATGTAGCTGTTGCACATGTTGTTGCCGTCACCGATCCAGGCGACTGTCTTGCCCTTGATCGAGCCGCGATGCTCAAGGAAGGTCTGCATGTCCGCCAGCAACTGGCAAGGGTGCAGATCGTCTGACAAGCCATTGATCACCGGTACGCGGGAGTTGGCGGCGAATTCGGTTAGCGTGCTGTGGGCGAAGGTGCGGATCATTACCGCATCGAGCATGCGTGACATCACAATCGCGCAGTCGCCAATAGGTTCGCCCCGGCCGAGCTGAGTATCGCGTGGCGACAGGAAAATAGCCTGGCCGCCCAGCTGGATCATGCCCGCTTCAAAGGACAGGCGTGTCCGGGTCGATGATTTTTCGAAAATCATGCCCAGTACACGGTTTTTAAGGGGTTCGAAGAGAACGCCGCGATGACGCAGGTCCTTTAGCTCGATACCGCGACGAATCACGCTGACTAGCTCTTCGGGCGTGCAATCCATCAGGGAGAGAAAGTGCCTTGCGCTCATCATTAACTACCTTTTTTGCAACGACCGCAGATGCTCAAAGCCTGGTTTTACGGAAAAACGGGCGAGACCTGCGGCGAAAGCCGCACGGGGCGACGAAATAGGAGAAGGCGCGATCTTATAAGGAAATGTCGCGTCTTGCCAATAAGGGTCACGAGTTTAGAGGTCAGAGCGAGTCTTGCGCTGCATGAGCGCGGCTAAAACCACCGTTCAGTGATTTGCCTTACCTCAGCTGCTCATTTGTACACTGCACGTACGTTGCTTGGCAATTCGGCGTGCGCAGGGGAGGGACTGTCACAGGGGGACGGTTCTGCAGGCAGGCCCGTGGGGCGGGCTTGCATGCTTGATTCAGGCGTAAGGATTCAGACTATTGTCTGTCGGGGAGACCGAGCGTCATGCTCGGCTTTCCGTTACAATGCGCCACCGTGCCGACAACTGAGTCGGAAAGTTCAGCCGAGGTGCTCCATGGATATCATCGAAACTATTAAAGAACAGATTGCTAACAACACCATTCTGCTCTACATGAAAGGCTCCCCAAACGCCCCGCAGTGTGGCTTTTCGGCTAAAGCTGCTCAGGCCGTCATGGGCTGTGGCGAAAAGTTCGCTTACGTGGACATTCTGCAAAATCCAGAAATTCGCGCCAATCTGCCGAAATACGCTAACTGGCCAACGTTCCCACAGCTGTGGGTTGCTGGTGAACTGGTTGGCGGCAGCGACATCATGGCTGAAATGGCTGCAGACGGTTCCTTGCAGGCATTGATCAAAGACGCTGCAGAGAAAGCCGCTGCCGCAAAGGCTGATGCCTGATCGGTACGCAGTTGTAATTTCCTTATAGAAGTTACAGTGCATAAAAAAGCCCCGCTTCTGAAGATCAGAGCGGGGCTTTTTAGTGGGCGTTAGTTACTCACCCATCTGCGACTGCAGGTAATTCTCAATACCTACTTTATCGATCAGGCCCAACTGAGTTTCCAGCCAGTCGATATGTTCTTCTTCGGACTCAAGAATATCTTCGAGCAGTTCACGGCTGCCAAAGTCCCCAACAACTTCGCAATGGGCAATAGCGGCTTTGAGATCAGCGTGGCCGGTCTTTTCAATGCGCAGGTCGCACTCGAGCATTTCTTTGGTGTGCTCGCCAATATGTAGCTTGCCCAGGTCTTGCACGTTAGGCAGGCCTTCAAGAAACAGAATGCGCTTGATCAGTTTGTCCGCGTGCTTCATCTCGTCGATGGACTCGTGGTACTCGTGAGCCCCCAATTTCTCCAGGCCCCAGTCCTGATACATGCGGGCATGCAGGAAGTACTGGTTGATAGCGACCAGCTCGTTGCCGAGAATTTTATTGAGGTGCTGGATGACTGAAATATCGCCTTTCATGGCTTGAGCCTGCCTTAATTAACCGTATATAAAGCAGAGTTTGAGCCGCACACTTACGACTGTCAAACCTAAGTGTTTGAATAATAAATGAAAATTAATCGGAATAAGAATGTTTGTGTTCCGCGTCTAGGGCGTAAGCACTTGAAATATGGGCATAAAAAAACCGGACATTAAGTCCGGCTCTTTAAAACGGGTGAATCAGGCGACCGAAAATTCTGCCGGATAGCTCATCACCGTCTGGCTGGCTTGTAGCGAAGACAGCGTTTCGCGCACCACTTGTTTGGCTAGGCAGGCACATTTGCCGCATTGGCTGGCAACACCGGTCGCTTCGCGGACTTCGCGATAGCTGCAGCAACCGTCGTAGATTGCGTCGCGGATTTTTCCATCGGTGACGCCAGTGCAAAGGCAAACGTACATAAATAAGAACCATCGCTGGTTGGGATTCAATGCCTTGGATCTTAATGTTAACGAGAATGATTGTCAAAGTGCATTGGGTCTTGATTGCGCTTCGTCTGACACCTGCTGACGAACGGTCTGGGGCACCTTTCTACCGGGCTGCCGTCGGCGACCGATTGTTGCGGGTATAAAAAAACCGGACCCAAGGGCCCGGCTTTTATGTAGCGCAGAAAGGGTAAACGACAGGATCAGTCGTTGAAGTCTTTCCAGCCGCCCATTTGCTTCCAGCGGTTAACGATACCGCAGAACAGTTCGGCGGTTTTTTCAGTGTCGTAGCGGGCCGAGTGAGCTTCGCGTCCGTCAAAATCGATATCAGCGGTCTGGCATGCCTTTGCCAGTACGGTTTGACCGTAAGCCAGGCCCGCGAGGGTGGCGGTATCGAAGCTTGAGAACGGATGAAACGGATTACGCTTCATGTCGAGGCGTGCAACCGCGGCGTTGAGGAAGCCCAGGTCGAAACTGCTGTTATGCCCCACCAGAATGGCACGCTTGCAGCCATTGGCTTTCAATGCCTTGCGTACGCCGCGGAAGATGTCGGTCAACGCCGTTTCTTCACTGACCGCCATGCGCAGTGGGTGATCCAGCTTGATCCCGGTGAATTCCAGTGCTGCGGCTTCGATGTTGGCGCCTTCAAAAGGCTCAACACGATGGAAGTAGGTGTGTTCCGGGAACACAAAGCCTCTCTCGTCCATGCCGATGGTGACAGCCGCGATTTCCAGAAGTGCATCAGTGGCGCAGTTGAAGCCGCCGGTTTCAACGTCGATTACGACCGGCAGATAGCCGCGAAAACGCTCGGCCATCGGGTGGCGTGGGCCGCCATGACCGCCTTCGTGTTCGTCATCAAAATGGTCGTCACTCACAGTTGTTCCTCCAGCAGGCGCCAGCGCAGTTTTTCACCGGCGCGCAGCGGAATTACATTCAGCTCGCCGAAAGGCAGGCTGGCAGGGGCGGTCCACTCCTGGCGAACCAGGGTGATGTGTTCAGTGCTGGCAGGCAGCCCATAGAAGCGAGGGCCGTTCAAACTGGCAAAGGCTTCCAGTTTGTCCAGCGCATTGCGTTGCTCGAAGGCTTCAGCGTACATCTCAATGGCCGCATAGGCGGTATAGCAACCGGCACAGCCACAAGCAGCTTCCTTGGCGTGCTGGGCGTGCGGAGCCGAGTCGGTGCCAAGGAAGAACTTTTCGCTGCCGCTGGTGGCCGCATCCAGCAGGGCTTCCTGGTGGGTGTTGCGCTTGAGGATCGGCAGGCAATAGAAGTGCGGGCGAATGCCGCCCACCAACATGTGATTGCGGTTGTAAAGCAAGTGATGAGCCGTGATGGTTGCGCCCACATTGGCCGAAGCCTCAGTGACGAACTGCACCGCATCTGCGGTGGTGATGTGCTCAAAGACAACCTTCAGGGTCGGGAAGCGTTCCACGACACGACGCATGTGCTCGTCGATGAAGATTTTCTCGCGATCAAACACATCCACGTTGGCGCGGGTGACTTCGCCGTGTATCAGTAATGGCATACCGACTTCGGCCATGGCTTCGAGGACCGGGAAGATCGCATCGATGCTGGTGACACCAGAGTCGGAATTGGTCGTTGCTCCAGCCGGATACAGCTTGGCAGCATGGACGAAGCCGCTGGCCTTGGCCGTGCGAATGTCCTCTGGCTGGGTTCGGTCAGTGAGGTACAGCACCATCAACGGCTCGAAACGGCTACCAGCCGGGCGAGCCGCCAGAATGCGTTGGCGGTAGGCATCGGCTTCGGCTGCATTACGCACCGGAGGTACCAGGTTAGGCATGATGATGGCGCGGCCAAAGGTGCGCGCAACATCCGCGACAGTGTGAGGCAACACAGCACCATCGCGAAGATGTATATGCCAGTCGTCGGGACGCAGCAGGGTCAGGCGGTCAGACATTGGGGATTCCAGGCGGGTCAAACTGATGTGAATGCTACCGGAAAAGACTCTCTCAGGCACTCGCTATCAAGTTTTGTAGCGGCTAACCGATATATCCAGGGTATGCCGTAACCGGCTGACTGATTTTTTGCAGTACAAGCCTGTGGAGCCTCCCGTGCGCCAGTGTTATCTCATTCTGCTCGGTCTGTTTACCTGCCTGCCTGCCATGGCCCTGACTTTTCAGACGCGACTGGAGAGTGTTGAGTGGAAGGTTGAAGGCGATCCGTTCGAGTGTCGTCTGATTCAGCCCATTACCGATTTCGGTTCTGGAGCCTTCGTGCGTCGCGCCGGTGAGCAAGCTGTTTTCCGACTGAATGCCTACAACTCAATGCTGGGAGAAGGCTCCGCGACCCTATTGGCAGCAGCTGCGCCCTGGCAGCCGGGGCGGGGTGACATAAGTTTGGGGGCTGTGCGCATCGGTCGGGGTCATGTGCTGTTCAATAGCTCTCAAAGTCAGGCCGGCGGGTTATTTCGCGGTCTGCTGGAGGGGAGAAGTCCAGTGGTCAGGCATTCATCCCGCGAAGGCCATGTGTCGGAGGTGCGTCTTTTACCGGTGAAATTTCGGCAAGCGTATGCCGATTACCAAGCCTGCACCGTCAAGCTGCTTCCCAGGAATTTTGAACAGGTGCGGCAAAGCCGGATCGGTTTTCCGGGTAGCGGAACCGAACTGGACGCTCAGGCCCGGAACAGTCTGCAAGGGGTGGTGGACTACTTGAAGGCAGATCCGACGGTCAATCACGTCTTTCTTGATGGCTATTCGGACAATACAGGCAATCGTTTGACCAATCGCGAGCTGTCACGGCGTCGAGCGTTAGCCGTTATGGATTACTTCAAGGAAAATGGCCTGCAAGAGTCACAGATCACACTGCGGTTTCATGGGGAGCAATACCCCTTGGCAGCGAACACCAGCGCTGCGAATCGTGCGAAAAACCGTCGTGTCAGCGTGCGGCTTGAGCGCCTTCCAGTGCCTGAAAAATCAGTTCCGGTAACCAGCGCAACCTCCTCTTCAGACGTACGCTAAAAAACCTGCATGAGTCGCGCCTTTGAAACTAACTGTCGCTTTGTCGTCTTAAGCTGTCGCGCCTCTGTAAATTAATACACTTGAGCGGTAGACTGTTCGGCTTTTCGAACAACCCGTGGAGTGATGGCATGGCGGACGTAAACAAGGTCGTTCTGGCTTATTCGGGCGGCCTGGACACTTCGGTGATCCTTAAGTGGCTGCAGGATACTTATAACTGTGAAGTCGTGACCTTCACCGCTGACCTCGGTCAGGGCGAAGAGGTCGAACCTGCACGCGCCAAGGCGCAAGCCATGGGCGTCAAGGAAATCTACATTGATGACCTGCGCGAAGAGTTTGTTCGTGACTTCGTCTTCCCGATGTTCCGTGCCAACACCGTTTACGAAGGTGAGTACCTGCTGGGTACTTCCATCGCACGTCCGCTGATTGCCAAACGTCTGATTGAAATCGCCAACGAAACCGGTGCCGATGCCATTTCCCACGGCGCTACCGGCAAAGGTAACGATCAGGTTCGCTTCGAGCTCGGTGCCTATGCGCTGAAACCAGGGGTCAAAGTGATCGCTCCTTGGCGTGAGTGGGACTTGCTCTCGCGTGAAAAACTGATGGATTACGCTGAAAAGCACGGCATCCCGATCGAGCGTCATGGCAAGAAAAAATCCCCGTACTCGATGGATGCCAACTTGCTGCATATCTCTTACGAGGGCGGCGTACTGGAAGATACCTGGACCGAGCACGAAGAAGACATGTGGCGCTGGACCAAGTCGCCAGAGGACGCGCCTAACACGCCGACCTACCTGGAACTGACTTATCGCAATGGCGATATCGTTGCACTGGATGGCGTCGAAATGACTCCGGCTACGGTATTGGCCACATTGAACCGTATCGGCGGTGAGAACGGCATCGGTCGCCTCGACATCGTTGAGAACCGTTATGTCGGGATGAAGTCCCGCGGTTGCTACGAAACCCCGGGCGGCACCATCATGCTGCGTGCTCACCGTGCCATTGAGTCCATCACTCTGGACCGTGAAGTCGCTCACCTGAAAGACGAGTTGATGCCCAAGTACGCCAGTCTGATTTACACCGGCTACTGGTGGAGCCCTGAGCGCCTCATGCTGCAACAAATGATTGATGCTTCTCAGGCACATGTTAACGGTGTTGTTCGCCTGAAACTGTACAAGGGTAATGTCATTGTTACCGGTCGTAAGTCTGATGAATCGTTGTTTGATGCCAATATTGCAACGTTCGAAGAAGATGGCGGCGCCTACAATCAGGAAGATGCAGCAGGCTTCATCAAGTTGAATGCCTTGCGCATGCGCATTGCGGCGAACAAAGGCCGTAAGTTGTTCTAACACTCGCGCGTCTTAAAAACCCCGGCCTTTCGCCGGGGTTTTTTTTGATTTAAAAAGGGGTATGGCTCATAGCGCTCAGGGTGAACGTAATCTATTCAACTGCCGGGTTTCGATATTGTATGTCAGTACCGTCGCGTGACCGAATAGTGCAGCGCTCTTATGTTTGCTCATGGTGGTGTATTGAAGGCAGGTTTCAACTTCGGCCGCTGTGTCGGCGAGCAAAAGAATAAGGTCGTTTTTGTGAGTGCTGTTTTTAGGCTGTTGGCTCAGTTTAAAGTGATTGCGCAGTACATCACTTAACGTGTTCTTGGGTGTCAGTTGCCAGGCGGTGTCGTTCAGGTCGATCAGGTGAAAGTGTTTAAATACGGTGGCTTCGGTTCGGGTATTGGACACCAGGGGCAGGCTGAAGGGCGTATTGTCTGCGCATGTCGGAGCCTTCAAGTCAGGGGGGCTGTATTTGGGGGGCTGGGGCAGAAATATATAACGCAGAGGGGGGCATGAGTTGAATTTAATACCGGGCTGAGAAAACAGGCTGGAAGGGGGCAAGTCGGTGTGGGTGCTTGACACTGCAATGGCCTGATCCGGGTAAGCCGCATTGGAAGTTGGCACGGCCAGAGTGACTCTCTCCTTGGACAGGTCAGCCGGGGTATAAAGGGTTTTATTGTTAAAATTAAGCGTCAGAAAGAACAGGGTGATCAAGAACGAAGGGAATACGATAAGAAACCAAACGTATATTTTCTGATTTTCACTGTCGATATAGGGCAGCGAGGCTGCTGCAGAGGCCTCGGTCAGCATTGAGAAAATAGCGATAACCGTGAGCGGGTTGTTGATGTTGATTTTGTTTTTGATCATGGCATGACCTATCGATGAGGTATTTTATTTCAGTGGGATATCCGCGTCGTGCACGAAAAATGACAAATAATATTTAAATAATGTTTTTTTGGTGTGAGTCCGTGCTGTACCTGTTGTCGGTTTACAGCACGGCTCCGCCTGGAATACGGCCCGATGCGAAGGGTTTCCAGTAAAGTTAGACCCCGGATTTTAAGTGTGCAAATAAAATGTATCGATTGCTCATTGATTATGTGGGCGAGCTGACTGTTTTTCAGATGTATTACTTTCTGTGTAGGAACTGGGCCGTGAAATGATGATGCCATGTATTAGGTGTTATTAAGTTTTTGGTGTAGGGCGCTGTAAAGAAAGTCGGTGCTGGTTGGTCGCTGAAAATGAGTGCGGTACTTGCTGAATTATTGTGAGTGAAACGTTGTTTTTTGGAAGGGGGGCGGCGACCTGAAGTTTGAAGGTCAGGCTTTTAGTGTTTGGCATCTTGTTTTCAGGTGATTTCCGAATGTCGTGTAGTCTTCTTCTTTAAGTACGAAATGGTAATATTTTTTTCTGGAAACAGAGTAGATTTTCAGCGTAATGCTTTGTGAGTTTAATAAATCTGTAATGAAGCTATGTTTTTTGTGGCTGAAAGTGTGATCTTTTTTAAAGGGAGGTGGTAATTTACATATGTCGTCTGTAAGGTTTCGGTTGTGGGATAAAGGCAGTGGAATAAAGTCCATTAGTTATTGGAGGTGTCAGATTAGTATCATGCGTTCTGCGGAATGATCATGTAGTAGTGACGCATTTTGAGTTCTGTATTGTTTGCTGAAGCTGATTTTCCTTCGAACTTCGTAGGTTTTTTCGAGAGAAGAGAGGAGGTAAGCCTGAAAGAAGAGCGGGTTGTGGCCCGTAGGAGTCATGTGCTGTATTGACTGTTAAATAAAACTTGCTTCCGGGCGTTTCGGGGTAAGTCAGAGCGTTTCTTTTGGGGTGTATAAAGTTATTACCAATATTTACTAAGGTTGCGAGTGGAGTGTTGGCAGTTCTGTTCTGGACGCTCTCGTTTGCGGGTCTCTTAACGAGAAGGTGTGGCGCGGCTTGATCTCTGTGAGTGATTTTTTTGTAAGGTAAATCTTTTTTATCTGTAGGAAATGTCTTTGCTTGTTAGTGCTTGGGGGGGGGCACTATGCCCAGGGTGTTGTGACTAGGCTATTGTGCTGACTCTAAAATTCGAACAGCGAAAAAAATTGGAATTTCCCATGAATAAAGTGCTGATCGTGGATGATCATCCTGTAATTCGTCTTGCCGTTCGTATGCTCATGGAGCGACATGGCTATGAAGTTATCGCCGAGACGGACAATGGTGTGGATGCTTTGCAACTTGCGCGTGAGCATGCGCCAGATATTGTTATTTTGGATATAGGTATACCCAAACTGGACGGGCTTGAAGTGATTGCGCGACTTTCAACGCCTGCAGTACCGATTAAAGTGCTGGTGCTGACTTCGCAAGCACCCGGTCATTTTTCCATGCGGTGCATGCAGGCGGGTGCCGCAGGCTATGTATGCAAACAGCAGGATTTGACGGAGCTGTTGAGTGCCATCAAGGCCGTACTTTCAGGTTACAGCTACTTTCCCAATCAGGCGCTTCATTCGGTGCGTTCCAGTCTGGGCAATGCGAGTGAGGCCGATATGGTCAACCGCCTTTCGGGGCGCGAGATGATGGTACTGCAGCAACTGGCGCGCGGTAAAAGCAATAAGGAAATAGCCGATGGCATGTTTTTGAGCAATAAAACGGTCAGTACCTACAAGACACGGCTGCTATTGAAACTTAATGCCCGTTCGCTGGTGGATCTGATCGAGCTTGCACAGCGTAATGGCCTGGTATGAGGAGGTGCCAGCGGGTGACTGAAACCCAGTGGTCCCTGAAAACAAAAAGCCTCCGATAAAGGAGGCTTTTGATAATCCGGGCCGATCTTAAAGATCGTAACCATAGTCTTCCAGCTCTTTTCTGAGCCGTTTTTCTTCCAGGAGAGCGTCGATGGTCCGGCGCTTGGCCAAATTGGTTTTGGCCACCTCAATTACAGGCTCTACGATCTCTTCCTGATCGGCCGTCGTAAAATCTTCTTCTACTTCCAGTTCTTCTTTGCCAGTGCTCATTCAGTTCACTCCAGGCTAAGACAGTCAATGGCGCCCCTTATAGCGATAATCGCTGCGCGGGTAAAAAAGATTTTCTCAATCGATCAGCCCATAAGATCTCTATTACTCAATCGTCAGAGGTTTTTTCCTTGAAATCGCACAGGTCTTCTATGCGGCAGCTTCCGCAACGTGGCTTGCGGGCCTGGCATACGTAGCGACCATGCAGGATGAGCCAATGGTGGGCATCCAGCAGGTAGGGCTTGGGTACGAACTTCATGAGTTGCTTTTCGACCTCCACGACATTTTTTCCAGGCGCGATTCCAGTACGGTTGCTGACTCTGAAAATGTGCGTATCAACGGCCATCGTCAGTTGCCTGAATGCTGTATTTAGCACCACATTTGCCGTTTTTCGTCCCACACCAGGAAGTGCTTCAAGGGCTTCTCGTGTTTGCGGAACTTGACTGTCATGCCGCTCAATCAGTAGACGACACGCCTCAATGACATTTTTGGCCTTGCTGTTATACAGACCAATGGTCTTGATGTACGCCGACAGCCCCTCTACACCCAGAGCGTAGATGGCTTCTGGGGTATTGGCGACAGGAAACAGTTTAGCCATCGCCTTGTTGACGCTGACGTCAGTGGCCTGGGCAGACAAAATCACAGCAATCAATAGCTCGAAAGGCGAGGAATAGGCCAGTTCGGTTTTTGGCTCTGGATTGTCTTCGTGAAACCGACGAAATATTTCAAGACGTTTTGCTGCATTCATGGGTAAAAACGTTTCCTGGATAGCAGTCCGTTAAACGGCGATGAGCGTGAATTGCGCTCGAAAACGTATCAGGCTTCAGATTGCTCTAAAGCACTCAGCGTCAATTCGGCCGCTGTAACTGCATCATTCAATAGGGCCAGTTCCGCGCTGGATTGCGCTTGAGAACTGGCTTTTTTCAGTTCGGCGCGACGCATGGCAAGCTGGATTTTGGCGCGCTTGAGCTCTGCGTTATTGATAACGGGGGCTGGCGCAGAAACCTCGCTGGCACTCTCCAGTTTAGCGAGTGCTCGTTCCGCGGACTCGAACTGTTCTTGAAGCACGACCAATTGGGCTTGCTGTGGACGGGTTGGCGGATGACCAAACGCCTTGAGCGATTTGTTCAATTGAGCGCGAGCCATGGCCAGTGTGACTTTAGCTTTTTTTAACGCTGCATCGTTGGGATTGGCTACGACAAGGGGCATCTCCTCTACGTTTTTCGACGTATCGGCCACTGCTGCAGTTCGCTGGGTGCGCGCCAAGCGTTCTGCGAGCCTTTGCTGTTCCTCATGGTTCAAACGCTGCGTGCGGCGCTCGTAACGGTTGCGGGCATGATCCCTTTTTTGTGTACGCGCCTGAAATTGTTCTGCTTCATGAGCAAGTCCGCCGACGACCGCGATCACGTTGTCAGGCAATGGCCGCATTTCTATGCAGTCGACAGGGCAGGGGGCGATACAAAGGTCACAGCCCGTGCACTCATCAATGATGACGGTATGCATGAGCTTGGCCGCACCGAGAATGGCATCGATCGGACATGCCTGGATGCATTTGGTACAGCCAATGCATTCGGCCTCTCGAATATAGGCCACTTGGGGCGGAGCAGTGCCGCGCTCTGTATCAAGCGCCACTACCGGGATTTTCAGCAGGCTGGCCAGCGCCGAGATGGTTTCAGCGCCTCCAGGCGGGCATTTGTTGATGGC
Source organism: Pseudomonas sp. D1HM (assembly GCF_019266105.1). Classification (NCBI taxonomy): domain Bacteria; kingdom Pseudomonadati; phylum Pseudomonadota; class Gammaproteobacteria; order Pseudomonadales; family Pseudomonadaceae; genus Pseudomonas; species Pseudomonas sp. D1HM. The sequence continues at coordinate 54,611 of NZ_LRMN01000014.1, forward strand.
TTCGCCTTGAGCAATACCTTGCGCATAGGGTTTGCAGCCGGGATGGCCGCATTTTCCGCATTGGGTTTGCGGCAATAAAGCATCAATACGTTGGATCAGGCTCATGGTGTGATTAGTCCAGCGACAGCGAGCCGCACCCGGGCGACATTCATCATGCGCGGTGATTAATGAGGGTGTGGCAATAAAGCGTGAGTGTCAGGTCAGTCATGATCGATACGGTCAGGCGAACGAAGCTGATTATCCGACAAGGCAAGAAGGGCGGCTACTGAATGAGCAGCCCCGCATGCCCTGAGGGGCACGAGGGGCTGTCAGAAGTGGTGTTACTTGATGCGTTGACCTGGTTTGGCGCCGCTGTCCGGGCTCAGCAGGTAAATCTCTTCACCTCCAGGACCAGCAGCCATCACCATGCCTTCAGAGATGCCAAAACGCATTTTGCGCGGCTTAAGGTTGGCAATCATCATGGTCAGACGGCCTTCAAGCTCTGCCGGGTTCGGGTAGGCGCTTTTGATGCCCGAAAACACATTGCGTTGCTCGTCACCGATATCCAGTGTCAAACGCAGCAGCTTGTCTGCACCTTCAACCGCTTCTGCCTTGAGAATCAGTGCGACACGCAGGTCAACTGCGGCGAAGGCATCAAAGTCGATTTCTGCTGCCAGCGGTTCTTTTACCAGCTCGCCATTGCCTTGAGGGGCTGCGGCGTTGGTGTCGGTCTGGCTGGCAACCAGGTCTTCTTTGGAAGCGTCGGTCATGGCTTGTACTTTTACCGGGTCGATGCGGGTCATCAGCGGCTTGAATGCGTTCAACTGATGGTTGCTCAGCAACGTGCCGTGATCGTTCCAGGTCAAGGGCGCGACATTGAGGAACGCCTCGGCATCGGCTGCGAGCAGAGGCAATACCGGCTTGAGGAAGATGATCAACTGACGGAACAGGTTGATGCCAAGGGCGCAGACTGCCTGGACTTCGTCCTGCTTGCCTTCTTGCTTGGCCATTGCCCAAGGCGCTTTCTCGGCGATCCAGGCATTGGCGCGGTCGGCCAGTGCCATGATTTCACGCATGGCGCGAGCGAAGTCACGCGCTTCGTACGCATCGGCAATGCTCGGTGCTGCCGCGAGGAACGCATCGGTCAGTTCTGGCGCGGCATTGCCTTCGACCATGACCCCGGCGTTGCCCTTGTGAATGAAGCCTGCACAACGGCTGGCAATGTTCACGACTTTACCGACCAGGTCCGAGTTGACCTTCTGCACGAAGTCTTCCAGGTTCAGGTCCAGGTCATCGACGCCACGGCCCAGTTTTGAGGCGTAGTAGTAGCGCAGGTATTCCGGCGACAAATGATCCAGATAAGTGCGGGCCTTGATAAAGGTGCCGCGGGATTTGGACATTTTCTGGCCGTTGACGGTCAGGTAGCCGTGGACGTTGATCGCTGTTGGCTTGCGGTAGCCGGCGCCTTCGAGCATGGCTGGCCAGAACAGGGCGTGGAAGTTCACGATGTCCTTGCCGATGAAATGATACAGCTCGGCGGTGGAGTCTTTGGCCCAGTACGCATCGAAGTCCAGCTCCGGGCGACGGGCGCAGAGATTCTTGAAGCTGGCCATGTAGCCGATCGGCGCGTCCAGCCAGACATAGAAGTACTTGCCTGGTGCGTCCGGGATTTCGAAGCCGAAGTACGGCGCATCACGGGAGATATCCCATTGTTGCAAGCCCGCGTCCAGCCATTCGGCAATCTTGTTGGCCACGGCATCTTGCAAGGCGCCGCTACGGGTCCAGCTCTTGAGCATGGCGTCGAAGTCGGGCAGCTTGAAGAAGAAGTGTTCGGAGTCCTTGAGGACAGGCGTGGCACCCGAGATCGCGGATTTCGGATTTTTCAGATCAGTGGGGGCGTAGGTGGCGCCGCACTTTTCGCAGTTGTCACCGTATTGATCATCAGTGCCGCATTTCGGGCATGTACCCTTGATGAAGCGGTCGGCCAGGAACATTTTCTTTTCCGGGTCGAAGTACTGGGTGATCGAACGGGTAGCGATATGGCCCGCTTCGCGCAGCTTGATGTAGATCGCACTCGACAGCTCACGGTTTTCTTCGGCGTGGGTCGAATGGAAGTTATCGAAGTCGACGAGGAACTCGGCAAAGTCGGCGCTGTGTTCAGCCTGGACGTTGGCGATCAGTTGCTCCGGGGTGATGCCTTCTTTTTCGGCGCGCAACATGATTGCCGAGCCGTGGGCGTCGTCTGCGCAGACATAAGTGCACTGATGACCGCGATGCTTCTGGAAGCGCACCCACATATCGGTCTGGATGTACTCAAGCATATGGCCAAGGTGAATTGAACCATTGGCATAGGGCAGGGCGCTGGTGACGAGGATCTTGCGTGGCTCGGACATGGGGCTCGGCTACTTGATGAGACGGTGGTCGGCCACTATAAAGCGCCGGACGATATATTTCACCCAGTGGGTGTATATCTGATCGTTTACGCGGCGGTTGATCGGCTCAAAAGCCTGCTGTCCGCGGTTTATTACAGGTACGATAGCGACCTGTTTTACTCAGTCTTTCGGGAGTTGCCCATGAGCGCAGTCAATCGCGCAGCGGTGGAGGCCGTCCTTCGCCAATACACCGACCCTTATTTGAATCAGGATCCGGTCAGCGCCGGATGCGTGAAAAGCATTGAGATCGAGGGCGCGCGGGTTAGCGTCCAGCTTGAGCTGGGTTATGCCGCCGGTCTGTTCAAGGGGGGCTGGGCGCAAATGCTGCAAATGGCCCTCGAGAACATGGATGGCGTGACTTCGGCCAAGGTCGAGGTCAGCTGCGTGATTGCTGCGCATAAGGCGCAGGCGCAAATCCCGGGGCTGGCCAATGTGAAAAACATTGTGGCAGTTGCTTCCGGTAAAGGTGGCGTAGGCAAGTCCACCACGGCCGCGAACCTGGCCCTGGCGCTGGCCCGTGAGGGCGCGCGGGTCGGGATACTTGACGCCGATATCTATGGGCCGAGTCAGGGTGTGATGTTTGGTATCGCTGAGGGCACACGGCCGAAAATTCGTGACCAGAAGTGGTTCGTGCCAATTGAGGCCCATGGCGTTGAAGTCATGTCGATGGCATTTTTGACGGACGATAATACGCCGATGGTCTGGCGCGGCCCGATGGTGTCTGGGGCGCTTTTGCAGCTGGTGACGCAAACGGCCTGGAATGATCTGGACTATCTGATCATCGATATGCCGCCTGGCACGGGTGACATTCAGCTCACACTTGCGCAAAAAGTTCCGGTAACCGGTTCGGTGATCGTCACCACGCCACAGGATCTGGCATTGCTGGATGCGCGCAAGGGTGTCGAGATGTTCCGCAAGGTGAACATTCCGGTGTTGGGTGTTGTAGAAAACATGGCGGTACACATTTGCTCAAATTGCGGGCACGCCGAGCATCTGTTTGGCGAGGGCGGTGGCGAGAAGCTGGCGACGCAATACGGCGTTGAAGTACTGGCTTCGTTGCCGCTGTCGATGGAAATCCGCGAGCAGGCCGATAATGGCAAGCCAACAGCGGTTGCTGATCCCGACAGTCCGATTGCGTTGATCTATCAGGAACTGGCCCGTCAGGTGGGAGCGCGTATTGTCATGCACGAAGCGGCTTCACAGGCCATGCCGACGATTACCACTAGCGACGACTGATACGTAAAGATTGCGGCTGTGGCGTTATCTGTAGCCGCTGTCGAGGTGCGAGGCTGTGATGGGTTTGATTGTCGCCGCCACGTACATCGTCAGCAGCTACATTATTGCGGACATAAAAAAACCCCGCTTTAAGGGCGGGGTTTTTTACTGGATCAGTACAAGTTAGATAACTTGAACTTCCTCAGCTTGCATGCCTTTCTGACCGCGAGTAGCGATGAAAGAAACCTGTTGGCCTTCTTTCAGGCTTTTGAAGCCGTCGGACTGGATTGCTTTGAAGTGAACAAACAGGTCGTCACCGGATTGTGGAGTGATGAAGCCGAAGCCTTTTTCATCGTTGAACCACTTAACGGTACCAGTTTGGCGATTAGACATGGTGTAACTCCTTGAACAAAGATAACTGCGACGCAGGAAAAGCCCTGGCCGAGACTGAGTGCAAAGAGCAGGAAAAATTCTTGGAGATGGTTGGATCGAAATTCAACATATCGTGTAGAGATTCTCAGTGACACAAGCAGCACAGTGGCGCCACCTTAACGCTTTTTTCCGAACGTGCAAAGGGTCTTTGCGAAGGTTTATCTAAAAACGTGACTGACGGTTGCCCTTAGAGCCTGTATTCACGGTCTCTACAGCTATTTTCGATAAATTTGCCCCAGCCTTTTGAACCGGGGCCGCAGCCCCGGTAAGATGCCCAACAGAATTTTTCTACCTCGCTATTCAGGACACCCGCCATGAGCATCAAACCAGACAAGTGGATTCGCCGCATGGCGCAAGAGCACGGCATGATTGAACCTTTCGTCGAGCGTCAGGTGCGTGGCGAAGGCGAAAACCGTTTGATTTCCTACGGTGTGTCGAGTTACGGCTACGACGTTCGTTGCGCGAATGAATTCAAGGTATTCACCAATATCAATTCGGCAACCGTTGATCCAAAGAACTTCGATGAGGGCAGCTTCGTTGATGTCACCAGCGATGTTTGCATCATCCCGCCCAACTCTTTCGCCCTGGCACGTACCGTTGAGTACTTCCGTATTCCACGCAATGTGCTGACGATCTGCCTTGGTAAAAGCACGTACGCCCGTTGCGGGATCATCGTTAACGTGACGCCCCTTGAGCCTGAGTGGGAAGGCCACGTAACGCTGGAGTTCTCCAACACCACCACCTTGCCTGCAAAGATCTACGCGAACGAAGGCGTCGCCCAGATGCTGTTCTTCGAGTCGGACGAAGAGTGTGAAGTGTCTTACAAGGATCGTGGCGGCAAGTATCAGGGCCAGCGCGGCGTGACCTTGCCACGCACCTGACGAACAGCGGGAATTCCTGAGCGATAAGGCACTCTATTGAGTGTATTGATTTCCGGTTACGCACCCAGCGAGCCGGATCATCGCTCAGGAGTGCCCTTATGAAGATCGATCCGAGTATCCGCGCCCAGCTTGCACGCCTGGAGCCGAATCAAGTTGGAATGCTGGCATGGTCATTACTTGCCCAGCCTCAGATGAACGCAGGTGGCATCCCCGGCCAGCCTGACCCCGATACCCCCCAACCGACTGAACCAGGCGTACCGACGGTGCCTGACGAGCCACCACCTGCGCCTGTGGCCTGAGAGATGTGCCCCGTGAGCGTGAGCAGATGAGCTCAGGGCGTCATCGGACAATGATCTGGACAGCGCAAACAGCCGATCAAGGCCCCACAAAAACGTCGTCGTTTCTGTGGGGATCGTTGTTTATTTGCCCGGAACGAGCGTAAGGCGCGTGTTGCCGTAGATTGTGTTGATGTTCTGCGGCTGCATCGGGATGCTGATGTATTGGCCCTTGAGCCAGGGCTCGATACCGTCGGTGTAGTGCGGGCTGGCCGGGTTACTGGATTGCCCGCTGCTGTTCTGGCCCATCATCGGTTCGACTTGTCCGAAATCAACGATCATGCGCATTGCGGGAATCAGGGTGGCCTCGAAGTTGTTGTCGCCCGGGTTGTAGCCCGCGATATTCAACGTAGTGTGATCCCCGCCTGCTGCAATCGGGCCACGGACGGTCTGGCCGCTGGCATTGCGCCACAGGTAATGATGCAGCTTGCCCCACTGCCACGCCTTGCGGTCACTGCCCAGCAAGGTATCGCCGGTGCTAATGGTTGCCGCGAGGGTGCGCGCCAGAATGGTCGGCTTGTCTTCTTTTTGCGAGGTCTGGATGTCGTCCCAGAACGGGCTGTCTTCGCGTCCCAGCAGGTGATCGGCATTGGCTGAGTAAGACAGGCTGGCGTTGGCCGAGAAGGCCTTCCAGGCCGGGCTGTTCTGTGGCCCCAGCTCGTCGAGAAAAATGAGCCGGGTGCTTTCTTGCAGAAACAGCTCATACAGTGCCGCATCGGCGGATGTGGCACTCAGTTTGCCGTCAAAGGCCATCAAACGGCTCAGTGCCGCATTGGCATTGGCTCTGTCCGAAGGTGGCAAGGTCGCAATGGCCTGCTTGAGAGGTTGTGCCATTCCCGGCGCGGTGAACATGGTTTTCAGCTTGGCCGCAAACAGTGTGGTCTGGTCGTACTGCATCGCGATCATGCTGCGCGCGTCGTGTTTGCCGCTGCCCGCCAGCTGTGCGAGGCGTTCGCTGCGTTCCGGCGATAGCCAGGAATTGGACAGCTGCATGCCGTAACCAAAGGCTGCGGTGCGCTGGTTGGCCGTACCCAGCCAGCCTTGCGCCGGGTCCTGATCGTAGGGGTGCAGCATTGGATCGGCGTAACCATCCCAGTCGTAACGGCTGTCCCAGCCCGGTGAAGGGAACAGCCCGAGGCCCTCACGGCGATTAGGGTACAAACCGGTGACTTGCCAGCCGGTGTGACTGGCATCCGCGTATACAAGGTTCAAGGCTACAGCGCGGATTTCCCGGCTGGCATCCGAAGCTTTTTCGCTGTTTTGGGCGCGGGACAAGTCAAAAAAGGCATCCAGGGTTTTGTCGCCTTTCAGCGCCGGCGTTTGCAGGGCCAGGCCCAGGTTGCTGTCCAGGGCGCCTGGCTCGCCGAGCAGGCTGTTAAGCAGTGCTCCGTGACGTGTTTCGTAAATGGTTTCACGAACCGGGTGCTGACCTTTGACGAAAAACGTTTCGGTGCGCGCCGTTGCGGGCAGCCATTTCCCATCGGCCAGGTAGTACAGCTTGTTGCCCTGGCGTTTGAGTTTCTCCACGAACACATCCTGGTTATCTCCCATGGCCATGCTCACGCCCCAGGCCACCTTGCCGTTAAACCCGGCAAACAGCGTTGGCAAACCCGCGATCGAAGCCCCGGCGGCCTGATATTTGGGCGCCCGGATTTGCACGTAGCTCCAGGCCGAAGGTACGCCGATCGGCTGATGGATATCATTGGCCAGCAGGCTTTTGCCGTGACGGCTGCGTTGCGGGCCAATTGCCCAGTTACTGGATGCCGTAACACCCGGCAGGCTCAGACGGGTCACGTGTTCAACGGCTTGGGTAACCGTGCTCAATCCCGAGAGCTGGTTGCTCAGGTCCAGTCCTTTGAGCTTGTCGGCCTCGCTGCTTGGCAAGGTTTCATTGGGGTAGGTCGGCGTCAGCCAGGGCAATTTATCGGTGCCGACTTTTTGCGCCAGCAGCAATGAGTTGAGTTCTTCCTGCAGATTGACCGACATCCCGAAATTCAACAGGCTGAAAATCAGCGCGCTGTCTTCAGGTTTCCAGTACTCGGCTTTGTAACCGGCCTGGGCCAGATCCGCAGGAAGCTTGTCGCGATAGCGGAAGAGGTAGGCGTTGACGCCGCGGGCGTATACCTCGAAAAACTTCTGAAGGCGGGGTGATGCACTTTTATAGAGTTCGGCGGCGTTCTTTTTCAGGTTGACGCTGCGCATCAGCCGGTCAGTATCCAGTGCCTCGCTACCATCAAGCTCGGCCAGCCGGCCCTGGGCCAGCAAGCGCAAGCGCACCATCTGACTGATACGGTCGCTGGCGTGTACGTAACCCAAAGTGAACAGTGCATCGTGAAAGCTGCTGCTTTCGATCAACGGCATGCCCTGGCTGTTACGGCGAACCGATACGTTCTGCGCCAACCCTTTCAGCTGCTGTACACCGGAGGTGGGTACCAGGCTTTCTGTGGCGTGATTGTTTATCTGGCAACCGGTCAAGCCCAGCAGGCTGACCATTGCCGCGGCAACGCCGAACCGGGGTAGAACATGAATGAGGGCTGGCGAGGCCATGGCAAAGCTCCTGCGGGGGTGGGCATCAAAAGGCGCTACGTTAGTGAGGCCGCTGACGCCGTGCAAGCGCTATCTTGGGCCTGTCACAGGTACATCCCTCAAACCCTGCTATCGCTGTCGCAGGTTGCGCGAGGCCGCGACGTTATCCGGCCCCCGGCAACCTGATGCCAGCCGCCTGTGGCGGCTGTAGCATCGGTTTGCGGCTTACTTTGGCGGATTGATTTTTGCCGCCAGTGCATAGGCCCGTTTTGTCGCCGGACGGTTCTCGATACGCTGGAACCATGCCTTCAGTGCAGGGAAATCATCGAGGTTCTGACCTTGCCATTCATGGGGCACGATCCAGGGGTAAATCGCCATGTCAGCGATGCTGTATTCGTCGCCCGCCACAAACTGGCGACCTTCCAGTTGTTTGTTCAGTACGCCGTACAGTCGGGCGGTTTCATCCACATAGCGCTTCATGGCATACGGGATTTTTTCGGGCGCGAAGCGGTTGAAGTGGTGGTTTTGCCCGGCCATAGGCCCCAGTCCGCCCATTTGCCAGAACAGCCATTGCAGGGCCATTTGCCGGCCGCGCAGGTCTTTGGGCAGAAACTGTCCGGTTTTTTCTGCGAGGTACAGCAAGATGGCACCGGATTCGAACAGCGACAGGGGGCCGCCGCCGTCAGCAGGCGCCTGGTCGACAATGGCCGGGATACGGTTGTTGGGGGCGATCTTCAAGAACGCAGGTTCGAACTGTTCATTTTTACTGATGTTCACCGGGTGCACGGTGTAAGGCAGGCCGGCTTCTTCAAGGAACAGCGGGATTTTATGGCCGTTGGGAGTGGTCCAGTAATAAAGATCGATCATGAAGGGCTCCAGAAGGGAATGTTCATGCAGTTACGGATGCCATCAAAGGTAGCAGTTTACGGGCTGTCAGTTTTACTCCCAATGGCAGGTCGGCTGAAAGGCCCGGTACGGGGTACGCGGGTAATTTCGTGAGGCTGAAACAGCTGCGCCGCACCTGCCTTGAGGCGGGTGCGGCGCAGGTGGGGCGTGCTGAGGGATCAGGCGCCGTGGCACTTCTTGAATTTTTTGCTGCTGCCGCACGGGCAAGGATCGTTGCGGCCGACGTCTTTCAGTTCATTGCGCACAGGCTCTTGAGGCGCGTGGCCACAATGTGGGCCATGCACGTGGCCGTTGTCGTGGTCATGGGTGTGAGCATGATGATCATGATCGTGGTTGCAGTCGGGGCCATGAACGTGGGGTTGTTGGGTCATTACTCAATCACTCTGGAATAAAATCGCCGGGGATTATCTCGCCTTTGCGCATCAGGTGCACGTCGTAACCGAAGAACAAGCCGGTTTCCAGTGTTCCTTCGAGTCGATAAGGGATGGGCTGGTCAGGGCTTTCCAGCAATTTCACCAGCGGTCGCACGTGTTGCCAGAGGTTGGTGCGAATCGGCACCACAAACTCGGCATGGTTGTTGGGCTCAACGCTGAACCATTCGTGGTACTCACCTTCAGTCAATTGCACAGGCCCAAGGTAAACCTTGTAGGTGAGGCCACGTACGGTGAGTGTTGAATCGTTCGGGTTATCGACCCTCAGGTGCAGCTTGAAGCGTTGTTCCAGCAATTTGGCCCGGATCAGTTCGACCTGCTCAAGGTGTACTTCAGGATCTTTGTCCGCCGAGTAGAACCACGATGTGCAGCCCGACAGGGCCAGAAGCGTCACAAGGGTGAAGGCTGTTCTGATTTGAACCCGATAATCCATGATTTACTCCCAACCAGGCCAGGCCTGAAAAAACTGCCAGCGGCCGGGGCTGCGCGTGGGCCACGCTTGCACGGTTGCGTTGAGTATCGGGCTCATTGGCCAAAAAAACCGGCGCAGCATTTTTTGAATTTAAGACCGCTGGCACACGGGCAGGCATCATTACGTCCGACTTTAAGCGGTACCGTCGGGTCGATGAAGTACCAGCGTCCTGCGCTTTGTACAAAGGAGGAGCGTTCACGGTGGCTGTGTTCACCCGTGGTGTCGTGCCAGCGTGCAGTAAAGGTCACAAATGCATGTTCGGGTTGCCCTCCGAACACTTCGCTGCTTTCGACCTCAAGTCCCAGCCAGGTGCTTTGAGCGCTCCAGTCTGCAATGGACTGGCGGTCCAGGCCCGGTTGCTGGACGGGAAGCGTGGTTGCAACCAGATAGTCAGTCAGGCCCAGTACATATGCGCTGTACCGTGAGCGCATCAGCGTTTCAGCGCCGGGAGCCGGATGCCCGGCGTGATAATGCCCGCAACAGGCGTCCAGCAAATTGCCGCTGCCACACGGGCAAATGGATGTGCTCATCGGCTTACCACCAATACTTGCCAAAGTTTTCCGGATTGGCCCAAAACCTGGCATTCAACCAGTCGGGTACTTGTTTGTACTCCCGCAGATCATAAGTGAACAGGGTCAAAACCTGTTCGTCGCGCTGAAAGCGTTCATTGCTCTGCAGCGCCAGTGCGAAAAAGTCGGTTTCTTTCCAATCGCAAGCGGCCAGATCTGCGAGTACCGCGATGCGGCTGGCATTCAGATTACGGATCCCGCCCAGCAGTTCAAGCCCTGCGCGCTTGGGGAGGTGTTCCAGGCAGTCCACCACCAGCGCGAGGTCAAACCGTTGCGCCGCCAGATCGGCTGGCAGCACGCCGGGCGGAGTGCGGGCGATCAACGCATCGGGATGAGCGCTCTGAAACGCCGCCAGTGCAGGAAAGTGGCTGGCGCCGACTACCAGCAGGCGCTGGGGAGCATACAGCTCAAGCAGTGCAGCCAGTGCGTGTTGTGGCGTACGTGTGGAAATACCGGGCGTCATCGAAAGTCCTCAATCAGAGCGTCCAGACTAGCGTGCTGCGGCCCGACAGCCTAGTTCTGTCTGTATAGAGGGCAAACGCGAAGGGCTGCTTTCTGGCGCATCCCCCTCTGGGCGTCTTTACTTTCATGGCATCGGCCAACGGCCGACCCTCAGGAGTGATCCCCTTATGAGCATCATCAGAACAGCGGTACCTTTGGTTGTTCTTACGAGCGTATTAACGGGCTGTGCCGGTTTGCAAAAAACCGACTGGCCTACCTGTGCCGCGGTCGGTGGTGTAGGAGGTGCGGCGTTAGGCGCGATAAAAAGCTCTGCCTGGGCAGGCGGCGGGGCATTGTTCGGGGCCGGCATGGCAGCGGCCTATTGCTGGGTTCATGGTGATGGCGATGCGGATGGAGATGGCGTCCCGGACAGCGGCGACAAGTGCCCTGACACCCCCAAAGGCCTTAAAGTTGACGCGGTGGGCTGCCCGATTGTTGCGGTGGTCGTGACGGAAGAGGTCGTGGTGGTTCAGGAAGAAACCATCGTGGTGCGTGATGTGCACTTTGAGTTCAACTCAGCCAGATTGACCGCCGCCGACAAGGACAAGCTCAATGTGATTGCGGCACGTCTGAAAAAAGACGCGGCCAATGCTCAGCTCAAGGTGACCGGCTATACCGATAGCGTGGGCAGCGAGGCTTACAACGTGAAACTGTCCAAAGAGCGCGCGCAGTCAGTGGTTGAATACTTGATCGACAGTGGCCTGTCGCGCAGTCAATTCGCCTCCGTGGCTGGGGGCGGCGAATCGAACCCGGTTGCCAGTAACCAGACGCCTGAGGGACGCGCGCAGAACCGCCGGACCGAGATTCAAATCATTCGTTGAATCCGCTGTAACAGTGAATGCTGCCAGCGCCCAGGGAGGCGCTGGTTTTTTTGACGAGGTGCGGTAGCGGCTATTTTTCTAATGGCCGCTGGCGTCCCCGTCATGCGAGCCGTTAATGTGCGCTCAAAGAAAAAACATAAAGGGGCCGCTGCATGAAGTTTTTTTGGGGGCTGGGGAAGCTTCTGACGCTGTTGTTCTGGGCCGTGGTACTGACCAATCTGCTCAAACCGCTGATCAATCCGTTCGATTTGTTGATTAACCTGGCTGGATGTTTGCTGGCGCTGACTCATTTGCTTGAGCTCATGCTGTTCAATGGCAGCCTGCGAGGCCGCCCGCATCCCTGGCGTGACCGCTTGTACATTCTTTTGTTTGGAATGTTCCATGTACAAACCCTTCGTACTTCCCGCGAGCGAGACATCCACCATGCGTAAGTTATGTTTGCTCGCTGTTCTGTGCAGTCCGTTTGCTCATGCAGACGTCGTGAAAGTTGAAGCCAACTCGTTGATGCGCTTGCCCGGCAATACCGGTGCCCTGCAGCTGGAAAGTCTCGAAGTGGCAGACTATGGCACGCTGTTGATACCGGCCGGGGTGACCCGGCTCGACATCGATCAACTGCACCTGGGCCACGAAGCCCGTATCACGATCGTGCCTGCCGAGCGTGGAATTGAAGTGCGGGTGGCCCGTGCGCAACTCGAAGACGGCAGTCAGATCAACGCTCGCGGGGCTCCGGGAACCTTCGAAAAAGCTGCCCGGCCTGCTCGCGATCTAAGCTTGCGGATCGAGTCGTTGCAAGCCCCGCAGCTGTCCGTCGATGCCCGTGGTGGCACGGGAGCGCCGGGTTTTGCCGGGCTGGATGGCGGCAACGGTGTTGCTCCGGGCTGCACCTGGGGCGCTGCCGGTGAAGGTGCCGATGGTGATGATGGCGGTAATGGGCAGACGGGCGCAGCAGGGGGGCATGTCCGGATCGAACTGCCTCGCGATTACCCGGCCGAACAAATTCTTGTCCTGGTTGACGGGGGCGCGGGCGGAAAACCTGGCCCGGCCGGTCGCCCAGGGAGCGGCGGCAAATCCAAAGGCTGCATCGTTTACCGTGCCGACGGCGGTAAATCCGGGCGCTCTGGTCTGGCGGGCCAGCAGGGTGAGGCTGGTACGCCGGGCGCAGTGACGATTCAGCGACTGTAATCGGTGCTGGAGATGTCGTGGCGCTCAGATACCGCTACGACATTCCCCGGCAGGGCTGCCATCAAAACATAGGTCGTGCCGAGGCAATCGCCACCAGCACCAGGCCGACAATCAAATTGATCCCGACCAGTCGGCGAATCCGGCCCAGGGCCGCAGCACCTTCTGACCATTGCCCGGCTTCCACGGCCTTGCGCAGCTCGGGCAGTTGCAGCGAGTGAATCCGGATAAACAGCGCCACCATCACGATGTACAACCCCATCATGATCTGCACGTAGCGCGGGGCGGTCTCAAAACCATTGAAGCGCAACTGCAGCAGGCCGACACCGCTGATCGGTAAAATCACGACGGCGATCCATACCCAGACAAAAAATCGCTTGAAGACTTCCACCCATAGCTTGAGGCGTTGCGGGCCTTCGAGGGCTGTCATGGCGGCGGGTCGCAGGACCATCCAGGCGAAGAACATACCCCCCACCCAGATCAGGGCGGCCAATACATGCAGGCTGTAGGTAAGGGCAAAGGCGGTCATTGGGGTACTCCGTTCGGCGCGGGATGAATTAGCGGGGTATGATAGCGGCCATTCGAACCACTGAAAATTTATCCAGCGTTTCTTGCGCCCGAAGAACCATGATTAGTAACGAACTCAAATCCCAGATCCAGGGCGCATACACGCGTTTTCTCGAAGCCAAGAGCCTCAAGCCGCGTTACGGCCAACGGTTGATGATTGCCGAAGTCGCCAAAGTGCTGGGCGATATCGACACCGACGAAGAAGGCCATCGCAGTGGCGAGCCGGCTGTGGTCGCCGTTGAGGCAGGCACCGGTACCGGTAAAACGGTGGCTTACAGTCTGGCGGCCATTCCAACGGCAAAAGCCGCGGGCAAGCGCCTGGTGATTGCCACCGCGACTGTCGCGCTGCAGGAACAAATCGTCTACAAGGACCTCCCTGACCTGATGCGTAACAGCGGGCTGAACTTCAGCTTTGCGCTGGCAAAGGGTCGCGGGCGTTATATGTGCCTGTCCAAACTCGACATGCTGCTGCAAGAAGGCCACGCGCAAACCGCGACGGCGCAGCTGTTCGAGGAGGAAGGCTTCAAGATTGAAGTCGATGAAGCCAGCCAAAAACTGTTTACCAGCATGATCGAGAAGCTGGCCGGCAATAAATGGGACGGCGACCGCGACAGCTGGCCCCAGGCGCTTGAAGACCAGGACTGGGCACGTCTGACGACGGATCATAGCCAGTGCACCAACCGTCATTGCCCGAACTTCGGCCAGTGTGCCTTCTACAAGGCCCGCGAAGGCATGAGCAAGGTGGACGTGATCGTCACCAACCACGACATGGTACTGGCTGATCTGGCGCTGGGAGGCGGAGCCGTGCTGCCGGATCCGCGCGACACGTTGTATGTGTTCGACGAAGGGCATCATTTGCCCGACAAAGCTATTGGCCACTTCGCCCACTACACGCGCTTGCGTTCGACGGCCGACTGGCTGGAACAAACCGCCAAAAACCTCACGAAGTTGCTGGCACAGCACCCGCTGCCGGGAGATCTGGGGCGTTTGCTGGAACAAGTGCCGGAGTTGGCGAAAGAGATCAAGGCACAGCAACAGTTCATGTTCAGCGCCTGTGAGCAAATTGCCGACTTCAAGGTCGGCGAGGAGCCTGAGGGCCGTGAACGCCCGCGCCATCGATTTGTCGGCGGGTTGATTCCCGATCACTTGCGTGAAATGGGCACCGAGCTGAAAAAGGGCTTCTCGCGCCTGACCGATCTGTTTACACGCCTGACCGAAATCCTCAAGGACGGCATGGATGGCGAGGTCAATATCGGCATTACCAGCAATCAGGCTGAAGAATGGTACCCGCTGTTTGGCAGCTTGTTGTCCCGGGCCCAGGGCAACTGGGAGTTGTGGACCGCCTTTACCGTCGAAGACCCTGAAGACAACCCGCCGATGGCCCGCTGGCTGACACTGGCCGAAAGCGGCTCGCTGTTTGACATCGAGGTCAATGCCAGCCCGATCCTGGCCGCTGAAATGTTACGCCGCAACTTGTGGAACGTGGCCTACGGCGCGCTGGTCACGTCGGCCACATTAACCGCCCTCGGGACGTTTGACCGCTTTCGCATGCGTGCAGGTCTGCCGAAAAAAGCGGTTACGGCAGTTGTACCCAGCCCGTTCCATCACGCCGACGCCGGCGTGTTGCGAGTGCCTGACCTCAAGGCCGATCCGCGGGATGCGATGGCTCACACCGCGGCCATCATCCGTGATCTTCCCGGGTTGGTAGAAGGATCTCGCGGCACATTGGTGCTGTTCTCGTCACGCAAACAAATGCAGGACGTGTTCGACGGCCTTGAGCGTGACTGGCGCAAGCAAGTGTTTATCCAGGGCAACCTGTCCAAACAGGAAACCCTGAACAAGCACAAGGCGCGGGTCGATGGTGGTGACTCCAGCGTGCTGTTCGGCCTGGCCAGTTTTGCCGAAGGCGTGGACTTGCCCGGTGCTTATTGTGAGCACGTGGTGATCGCCAAGATTCCATTTTCAGTCCCTGATGATCCGGTCGAAGCGGCGCTGGCTGAATGGATCGAAGCCCGGGGCGGTAATCCGTTCATGGAAATCTCGGTCCCCGATGCTTCGCTTAAGCTGGTTCAGGCCTGCGGTCGTCTGCTGCGCACCGAGCAGGACCGCGGCACGATCACGCTGCTGGATCGCAGGCTGGTCACCCAGCGCTATGGCAAGGCAATCCTGAATGCCTTGCCGCCTTTCCGTCGCGAAATTTCTTGAGGCAAGTCGGCGTTAGCGCCGGCTTTGCTGTCTAAGCTCTCAATTACCACCTCACAGGCCGTCATCGGCCGTCAGGGAGAACCAGATCCATATGATTCGCCGTTCTTTGTCCGCCGTTTTTGCATTGATGATCGTGAGCCCTGTTTTTGCGGGGCCAGCCGGTCAACAAACGCTGTTCAACTTCGTACGCCCTGCCGATGTGGTGCAAGTGGCGACGGTGGATGCGTTCTTGCCGCAATACAATGCGGAGCAAACAGCGGAAGGCGAAGTTTTGCGTCGCGTGACTTTCAACCCGGCAGCGGCGCCCAGCTTGCGTTTAACCCCGCAGACCGGTGTGTGGGACTGGTCGCAATCGGGAATGATGACCCTGCGTCTGCAAAACGCCATGAACTGGGCGCTCACGCTTGATGTGACGGTGCAAAGCAATGACGGCAAGACCCTCACCAGCCGTGTCGACCTGCCCGCAGGGCCGGCGCAAACGCTGTTGCTGCCACTCCAGGCGAATTCGGCCCGTACACAGGGCATGCGTGCCGGCCCTCCAATGCCCATGACGGTCGAGGGTCAGCGCATCCTGCTGGCGGGTAGCGAGGGAGAGATCGATCGCAGTCAGGTGGTATCCGTGACCTTGTCGATCCCGCAACCCGCGGCAGCCCAGAGCATTTTGCTGGAACGTTTTGGGGTACAGGACGGTGAGGGCGTGATCAACGCCGTATACGGATCGATCGTCGATGGTTACGGTCAGTCGACGCGGGCCAAATGGCCCGAGCGGGTCTCCAGCGACGCACAGCTCAAGGCGGCGGCAGCCCAGGAACAAAAGCAACTCAGCGCCTGGCTGGCCAAGCGCGCGGAGCAAGACACTTATGGTGGATCGCTCAAAGGGCCGGCATTTGATGCCACCGGTTTTTTTCGCACCGAAAAGCGCAACGGGCGCTGGAACCTGGTCACGCCTGAAGGTCACCCGTTTTACTCCCTGGGCCTGAATGCGGTGACGGCCCTCGACAGCCAGACCTACGTCGGCGGCCGCGAATGGATGTTCACTGACTTGCCCAAAGAGGGCGCCCCGCTGGCCGGTTACTACGGTACATCGGACCACAACAACGGTAACGGCGCCTCGCAAGGTCGAGGTTTTAACGCCGGGCGCTGGTACAACTTCTACGGTGCAAACCTGCAGCGCATCTATGGACAACCCTGCCCTGCGGCTGGCTCGGCAGAAGGGGCAACCCCCGGTATTCCGTGCGCGGCTGAAGCGTTTGATGCCAAGCGCTGGCAAACCCATACCCTGGATCGCTTGCAAGCCTGGGGTTTCAATACCATCGGCAACTGGAGCGATCCTGGGCTGGGTCTCAATGACCGCGTGCCATACACCTTGCCGCTATCGATTGTCGGCGATTACGCCAGCATCAGCACCGGTACCGATTGGTGGGGGGGCATGCCTGACCCGTTCGACCCGCGCTTTGCCATGGCCACCGAGCGTGCGGTGGCAATTGCCGCCCGTGATCATCGGGATGACCCTTGGCTGATCGGCTATTTTGCCGATAACGAATTGGCATGGGCCGGTCCGGGCAACGATCCGAAATCACGCTATGCACTGGCCTATGGCACGTTGCGCATGACCACCGATGTACCGGCAAAGCGTGCCTTTCTTAAGCAACTGCGCGACAAGTACCGTAACCAGCAAGGTCTGTCCAAGGCCTGGGGTGTCGATATTCCCGCCTGGGAGCTGATGGAGGACCCAGGGTTCGAAGCGCCATTGCCCAACCCTGAACACCCGGAAATCGAAGCGGACTATCAGCATTTCCAAAAGGTGTTTGCCGATGCTTACTTCAAGACCATTTTCGACTCATTGAAATGGCACGCCCCGAATCATTTGCTGTTGGGCGGGCGCTTTGCTGTCAGTACCCCGGAAGCGGTGGCGTCGTGCGCACAATATTGCGATGTGCTGAGTTTCAACTTCTATACCCTGCAGCCGCAGGATGGCTATGACTTCGCCAAGCTGCGCGAGCTGGACAAGCCCGTGATGATTACTGAGTTCAACTTTGGCTCCCGCGACCGTGGCCCGTTTTGGGGCGGCGTAACCGAAGTGGCCAGCGAAGAGGCTCGCGGGCCGGCTTATGCCAAGTTCCTGAAGCAGGCGGTGGCGCAGCCCTCGATTGTCGGCGTGCACTGGTTCCAGTATCTCGATCAGCCGGTGACCGGGCGTTTGCTGGATGGCGAGAACGGCCACTTCGGCATGATCGGTATCACTGACCTGCCTTTCACCGGCTTTGTCGACAGCGTACGCAAAGCTAACTTGCAGGCCATTGACCAATTGAGCCAAGAAGCGGCCAAAGCCCGGATTGCTGCCGAAAGCGCACTTAAAGCGCCGCGTCACACTCCTGCCGAGGGCGGCAATGACCGCTCTGGGCAGGGGCATGCAGGTGGACACTCGGGCAAAGGTCACTGATACAAAGCCCCGATCAGCGGTGATGCATTTCATCGCTGTCAGGTGTTAGCCCACACCGCCGGTATTCCTGCGCTGCGCCTGCCAAGCCGGCTGCCGATCATGTACGACCAGGATGCCATGATCGAGGTCGTGGCATTTGAGCCGTTGTGGTGGGATCCCGGAGCCGATCTGGGGTATGGCGCCACCCCCTATGGCTGGATGTGCGCCTTGGGGTGCAAGCGCAGGATTTCATCGCATTGCGAGTTTCGAACGGGCGCAAGGGCGCATAGGGGATTCCTGTGCGCAAGACTTGCGCCGCGCGTCGTCATGCTGGATGAGCCTTAACACGTAGCAACGCAGGCGTTGACCAATCCCTCCAATGCCTCCAGGCGAACGACCGATCCTCGCGGGTAGACCCACCGCCTTTAAGCGGGGCCCTTCCCTATCCGGGGAGGGCGATTTTGAAGGGGGCTGTCGAGTCTGGTCTTTTCACAAAAAATGGACGGCTGCGCCGGTAGTCTCTATGCGCGCGGCCAAAGAGCAAAAATGTTCGCAACGTGCTGTTTGTGCTGTTTCAAAATCTTACAGGTACTGGAACAATGCACGCCTTGTAAAGCCATGCTTGATCCAGGAGGTTGGGGTGCAGATTCAGGGTTTTCACGACCTCAGGTTCGAAGCTGTACGCGAGGCATTTGCTGATCTGTTCAATGATCCGCAAGAGCGGGGTGCGGCTCTGTGCATTCAGATTGGCGGCGAAACGGTGCTCGACCTCTGGGCAGGAACTGCAGACAAGGACGGTGAGCAACCCTGGCACACTGACACGATTGCCAATCTGTTTTCGTGTACGAAAACCTTCACCGCGGTGACGGCGTTGCAGTTGGTCGAAGAGGGCAAGCTGGAACTGGATGTACCGGTAACCCGCTATTGGCCTGAGTTCGGTGCGGCAGGCAAGGAATCCATCACGCTGCGTCAATTGCTGAGCCATCGGGCGGGCTTGCCTGCGTTACGAGAACTGATGCCGCCTGCTGCGTTGTACGACTGGCAAACCATGGTCGATGCGCTGGCAGCAGAGGCCCCCTGGTGGACGCCGGGGCAGGGGCATGGATATGCCGCGATCACGTATGGCTGGCTGGTGGGTGAATTGATTCGCCGGGCCGATGGCCGCAGTGCAGGGCAGTCGATTGTGGCGCGCACCGCCATGCCGCTGGGGCTGGACTTTCACGTCGGGCTGGCGGACGAGGAGTTTTACCGGGTCGCTCATATTGCCCGCAGCAAAGGCAACATGGGGGATGCAGCGGCGCAGCGGTTGTTAAAGACGATGATGCATGAGCCTGCAGCCATGAGCACTCGGGCATTTACCAACCCGCCGTCTATCATGACCAGTACCAACAAACCGGAGTGGCGACGCATGGAGCAGCCGGCAGCCAATGGTCATGGCAATGCCCGGAGCCTGGCCGGTTTCTATAGCGGTTTGCTGGACGGTCGTTTACTCGAGGCCGAAATGCTGGAGCAACTGACCCGTGAGCACAGTGTTGGCCAGGATAAGACCTTGCTGACACAAACCCGACATGGGCTAGGCTGCATGCTGGATCAACCGGATGTTCCCAATGCGACGTTCGGTTTGGGGGCAAAAGCGTTTGGTCACCCGGGTGCGGGAGGCTCTGTGGGATTTGCTGACCCTGAGCGCGACGTGGCGTTTGGTTTCGTCACGAATACCTTGGGTCCTTATGTGTTAATGGATCCGCGTGCGCAAAAACTGGTGAAGTGCCTGGCGGAGTGTCTTTAACAGGGCATTTGTAGTCCGTAGGTCGGAACCATGTAGCTTTTATGCGTTCAATACGCTTTTTTAGTGGGCGTTGTGCCTTTTTATTCTTAATTCATTGTGTGGATATTCAATGTCATCTAATAAGACCCTCGCTTTGGCTCTATGCCTGGCCATTACCGGCTGCGCACAAACTCCGCAGAATGACGCCGAGGGCGGCCACAAATGGTGGCAGTTGGGCTCCTCTGACGAGGCGTCTACTCCCGCGGATAAAAAGGTCGCTGCAGCGGCGGCCAATGTGCAGGATAAGGAAGTGACCAAACCTGTGGCTAAAGCGGCTGCCACGGCGAAGGATAAAGACGTAACCGAGTCAGTGGCTAAAGCCACGGCTACAGAAGACAAAGGCCAGGACAGCGGCTTTAACTGGTGGCCTTTTGGTGCGGACAGCGCCAAGAAAGATGCCCCGGCTGAGAACGCCAACGCCGTTGCCGCATCTTCGACGGGTGCAACCTCTGAGAAAAACTGGTGGTGGCCTTTCGGTAGCGATGCCAAGGGCTCGAAGAGCACTGCATCCAAAGTCGTGCCGATGCCCGATCCAAAAATCACTCAAGCCTGGCTGGACGAGTACGAGCCACGGCTGCGTGCGGCGATCAAAGGCACGAACTTGCAGCTGGAGCGCCGTGAAAGCTTGCTGGTGATTGTGGCCGCTGCCGACAGTTCGTTTAAATCCACTCGCCCGGATTTGTTGATGCCATCCATGCTTGGCCCGTTCACTCGCGTGGCTAAAGTGGTTGAAGGCGATCCGAAAACCGCCGTACTGGTACTGGGACATGCCGACGCTTCGGGCGCCATGGCCGGCAACACCAAACTGAGCCTGGATCGTGCCAGATCAGTCGCTGCGATTTTCCGCATGAGCGGCTTGCAAAGTAACCGACTGACTCTGCGTGGTATGGGTTCTGTTATGCCGCGGGCGGCTAACGACAGTAATGAAGGGCGAGCGCTGAACCGTCGGGTCGAAATCCTGATGACCCCTCAAGCGACCATGCTGGCGTTGGTCAGCAGGTACAGCCAGCCGGCTTTGTCGCCTGCAGAGCTGGCAGCAGTGCAGCCGGCTGTTGTTGCCCCGACGATTGCCAAGAAGCAAGCGCCGGCCAAGAAAAAAGCCGTTGCTGCCAAAAAAGCAGCGCCTGCCAAAAAGGCCGCCAAGCCAGCCGCTAAAAAGCCAGTGGTCGCTAAAGCGGACACCAGCAAGAAAGTCGCTGCTAACGACAAGACCAAGAACTGAGTGATTCAGGGAAGGATTGCGTCATGAGTCAAGCGCTGGCAGATATGCGCCGTGATTACACCCGTGACGGGCTGGTCGAGGCTCAGGCCCCGGCCGAGCCTTTTGCGCTGTTCCGTCAGTGGTTTGAGGAAGCGGTCAAAACCGAACAACCGCCTGTTGAAGCCAATGCCATGACCCTGGCGACGGTCGATGCAGAAGGGCGCCCGCATTGCCGGGTGCTTTTGCTCAAAGGGCTGGATGAGCAGGGTTTTACCTTTTTCACCAACTACACCAGCGCCAAAGGGCAACAATTGGCAGCACGTCCTTTTGCCGCCATGACCTTTTTCTGGCCTGCGCTCGAGCGCCAGGTGCGTATCGAAGGTCGAGTGGTCAAGGTGACGCCTCAGGAGTCCGATGCTTACTACCAGGTGCGCCCCTTGGGCAGCCGGATTGGCGCCTGGGCTTCGCCGCAAAGCCAGGTGATTGCCGATCGGGAAGAGCTCGCCGAGTTGCTAGAAGCCACTCAAGCGCGTTTCAGTGACACTCAACCGCACTGCCCTGAGCATTGGGGCGGTTACCGGTTGTTACCCGACCGGATCGAGTTTTGGCAGGGGCGGCCGAGTCGCCTGCATGATCGCCTTAACTATCGACGTGAGGGGACTGACTGGGCTCTCGAGCGATTGGCGCCTTGAGCTCATAATCATTCGCCGCGGCTTGCAGCACAGTCTGCAAGTCGCGGCGTTTTACTTTGTGCGCACGGGCCAATGCCAGACGCTGCAGCATAAAGACTTTCTTCTCAGGATCGTTTCCTGCCAATGACAGCGCCAGGTCGCGGTCCATCCAGCGCTTGATGCGCACATAAAGCCACCCGTGAAAATACAAGCCTGCGGCTGTGGTGATAAAAATAATGAAATAGTCCATGACATTCCTGTACCGGGTGAGGCGCATGCAGCTTTTACGCGCTACCCTTTGTGTAATTTCGAAATGGTTGTCTAGCTCGAATCAGCTGTACGGGCGCTGAATAGACGACATTTATCCGCGCCGTATCGTGACAGGCATCCGGTGGCGGCGTCTAATGAACACCTGATCTTTTGGAGTTGATCCTATGCGTAAATCTGTACTGTTAATTGCTGCTTTTTCCACCATGACAGTCTTGTTGGGCGGTTGTGCCTCCAGCCTGACCGGCGATACTTACTCACGAGATGAAGCGCGTCGTGTACAGACGGTTCGTATGGGCACTATCGTTTCGTTGCGTCCGGTGCAGATTGAAGGCACCAAGACCCCGATCGGTGCAGCAACCGGCGCCATTGTTGGCGGTGTAGGCGGCAGTGCAATCGGTGGCGGCCGCGGCAGCATCGTGACAGCCGTGATCGGCGCGGTTGCGGGTGGTCTGCTGGGTTCGGCAGCCGAATCGGGTCTGACCAAGACCCAGGGCGTAGAAATCACTGTACGTGAAGATGACGGCAGCACCCGCGCCTATGTGCAACAGGTTGAGCCGAATCAAGTGTTCCGTACGGGTGAGCGTGTTCGCATCATGACCGTTGATGGAACCAGCCGCGTTACACACTAAACCTTGCTGTAAAAACAAAACCCCGGCCAGTGTTCACTGGCCGGGGTTCTTGTTTTTCAGTAGCCCGCAGCTCGCAGGCCGTTGTTGCGGTTAAGCGGTTTGCTGCTTACGGCTGAAGAACGCCGTTACCGCATAGCCAATCAAGGCTGCCAGGATCGAGCCGGTGAGGATACCCATGCGGTCCATGCCCACGTACTCGCTGCTGCCCGCGACAAATGCCAGCGAACCGACGAACAGGCTCATGGTGAAGCCGATCCCGCACAGAATCGCAACGCCAAACACCTGCCCCCAATTTGCGCCTGCCGGCAATGCTGCAAGGCCGGTTTTGATCGCGAGCCAGGTCAGGCCAAACACACCCACGGTTTTCCCGATCAGCAAGCCTGCCGCAATCCCCATCGGTACGTGGTGGGTGAAGCTGTGCAGGTTGACGCCTGCCAGTGAGACACCGGCATTGGCGAACGCGAACAACGGCAGAATCCCGAAAGCCACCCACGGATGCAGGGCATGCTCGATGGTCAGCAAAGGCGACGGCTCGGAGTTTTTAGTGCGCAATGGAATGCAGAAGGCCAGGGTCACGCCGGCAAGTGTGGCGTGTACACCGCTCTTGAGCACGCAGACCCAGAGAATCAGGCCGATTATCATGTACGGCGCAATTTTCACGACGCCCATTCGGTTCATCACGATCAAGGCTATCAGGCAGGCTGCCGCCAGGATCAATGACAGGCCGGACAGTTCGCTGGAATAGAACACGGCAATCACGATGATCGCACCCAGGTCATCAATGATTGCCAGGGTCATGAGAAACAGCTTCAGTGATACCGGGACGCGCTTGCCGAGCAAGGCCAGCACGCCGAGTGCGAATGCAATGTCAGTGGCCATCGGAATGGCCCAGCCGCCGAGGGCTGCCGGGTTGTCCTTGTTAAGGAACCAGTAGATCAGTGCTGGCACCACCATACCGCCAATCGCTGCTGCGCCGGGCAGTATCACTTGCGAAGGTTTGGACAAGTGGCCGTCAAGCAACTCGCGTTTGACCTCCAGGCCGATCAACAGGAAGAACAAGGCCATCAGGCCATCGTTGATCCATAGCAGCGAAGGTTTGGCGATTTGCAGGGCACCGACCTGGACGGCTACCGGCACGTCCAGAAAGGCCGCGTAATAGTGGGACAGTGGCGAGTTATTGATGATCAAAGCCAGAGCTGCTGCAGCAATCAACAACAGACCGCTGGCAGCTTCCAACTGAAAGAAACGAGTGAAAGTGCTACGCAGAGGCAAGGTGGCTCTCCATCGAATAGGTATAGGGTGCAACACCCTAACCTGTACTGTTAGTTGTTAAAACAAAAACTATATTCTTTTTTGTTATAAGCGATGGTCTGCTTTTGCATCGGCTAAAAGCCTAGCAGTTATGTGTCAAATTGAGTCGTGATTGTGCCTGTGTGCGCTACAGGAAATATCTTAGGATTAACTATTATGTGTACTGCGTGCACGCTGCACGTTCCCTTCCGGGCAACGCCGGGATGCTGCCTATATGAGCCAATCCACCATGAACCAAGACCGCCAATGGGCCCGCGAAGCGATACGGACAATCGAAGCCGATTTTCAACGTTGTGCTGATACTCACCTCATTCCACTGACGTTACCGGGTTTCCCGGGGATCGAGCTGTACTTCAAGGATGAGTCGAGCCACCCCACGGGCAGTCTCAAGCATCGCTTGGCCCGATCGCTGTTTCTGTATGCCCTGTGTAATGGCTGGCTGAAGGCGGATGCTGCAGTGATTGAGGCGTCCAGTGGCTCGACGGCGGTGTCAGAAGCTTATTTTGCTCGCTTGCTGGGGCTACCCTTTATTGCCGTGATGCCCGCCAGTACATCGCCTGCCAAGATCGAGCAAATTGCCTTTTATGGTGGGCAAAGCCATTTGGTCGAAGATCCGACGCAGATTCAGCAAGAGTCCGAACGCCTGGCCCGGGAAACCGGAGGCCATTTCATGGATCAGTTCACCTATGCCGAGCGGGCCACAGACTGGCGGGCTAACAACAACATTGCCGAGTCGATCTTTCAGCAGATGCGTTTTGAGCGGCACCCCGAACCGAGCTGGTTGATTTCAAGCCCTGGCACCGGGGGCACCACGGCGACGCTGGGGCGTTATGTGCGTTATCGCCAGCACGGTACTCGTGTGCTTTGCGCCGATGCGGAACGTTCGGTGTTCTTCGATTTTTACCAGACCGGCGATGCCGATCTGCGCCTGGACTGCGGGTCGCGAATCGAAGGCATTGGCCGTCCTCGGGTCGAGGCCTCGTTTTTACCGCGGGTGATCGATGCAATGGTCAAGGTGCCTGATGCCTTGTCGCTGGCGGCCATGCATTACCTGGCTCAACGCTTGGGACGACGAGTGGGTGGTTCCAGCGGGACCAATCTGGTGGGGGCGTTGATTGCCGCACAACAGATGAGCGGGAGTGGCGAGAGTGGATCTATCGTGGCGATTTTGTGTGATGGCGGCGATCGTTATGCAACCACCTACTACGATGACAACTGGCTCAAGGCACAGGGTTATGAGCTGGAAGGTTTGATTGCTGCGGTCAAGGCCTGTGCGGAGCAGGGCACGGCATTGCCGCCGGGGGTACTGAGGGCGGGGATTTAAATGACGACCGGGGTTTTTCGGCTTCAGGCCTGAGCTTGCCCGCGATACGATCGCGGGCAAGCTTTTGCACGGTCGAAACTTACGCTTCGATACCGAGGATCTCGCGGGCCACGGCTTCGGCAATGCGGATACCGTCCACGCCTGCGGACAGAATACCGCCGGCATAGCCTGCACCTTCACCCGCCGGGAACAGCCCTTTGACGTTAAGGCTTTGCATCGAGGCATCGCGGGTCATGCGCAGGGGCGACGAGGTGCGGGTTTCGATCCCGGTCAAGATCGCGTCATGCATCGAAAAGCCCTTGATCTGCTTCTCGAACGCCGGCAAGGCTTCGCGAATGGCTTCAATGGCGAAGTCCGGCAAGGCCAGCGCCAAATCACCCAAAGACACACCCGGTTTGTAGGACGGCTCAACACTGCCCAGAGCCGTAGACGGTTTGCCCGCAATAAAGTCGCCGACCAGTTGCGCCGGGGCTTCGTAGTTGCTGCCCCCCAGGACATAGGCGTGGGCTTCGAGGCGTTCTTGCAGCTCGATGCCGGCCAATGGCCCGCCCGGGTAGTCTTCTGGCGTAATGCCGACGACGATGCCCGAGTTGGCGTTGCGCTCGTTACGCGAGTACTGGCTCATGCCGTTGGTGACCACACGTCCCGGTTCGCTGGTAGCAGCGACCACCGTACCGCCCGGGCACATGCAGAAACTGTAGACCGAACGCCCGTTCTTGGCGTGATGCACCAGCTTGTAGTCGGCAGCTCCCAGTTTCGGGTGGCCGGCATATTTGCCCAGGCGCGCGCTGTCGATCAACGACTGCGGGTGTTCGATCCGGAAACCCACCGAAAACGGCTTGGCTTCCATGTACACGCCACGGTCGTGGAGCATGCGGAAGGTGTCACGTGCACTGTGACCCAGAGCCATGATGACGTGACGCGAATTCAGCTGCTCGCCATCGGCGAGTACCACACCGGTCAGTTGGCCGTTGTCGATCAGGACGTCAGTGACGCGCTGTTGAAAACGGACTTCGCCTCCCAGCGCTTCGATCTGATGACGCATGTTTTCGACCACGCCGGTCAGGCGGAAGGTCCCGATGTGCGGCTTGCTGACGTAGAGGATTTCGTCCGGTGCACCGGCTTTGACAAACTCGTGCAAGACTTTGCGGCCGTGGTGTTTCGGGTCCTTGATCTGGCTGTAGAGCTTGCCGTCGGAGAACGTCCCCGCGCCACCCTCACCAAACTGCACGTTGGACTCAGGGTTCAGTACGTTTTTACGCCACAGACCCCATGTGTCTTTGGTGCGTTGGCGCACTTCGGTGCCGCGCTCGAGAATGATCGGCTTGAAGCCCATCTGTGCCAGCAGCAGCCCGGCGAAAATACCGCACGGACCAAAACCGACCACGATCGGGCGCTCGGCCAGGTCTTGCGGTGCCCGACCGACGACTTTGTAGCTGACGTCCGGCGCGGGATTGATATTGCGGTCCTCTGCGAACTTCAGCAGCAGGGGCGCTTCATCACGCACGCTCAGGTCGATGGTGTAGATGAAGCACAATTCGGACGTTTTTTTACGCGCATCGTAGCTGCGCTTGAACAAGGTGAAATCGAGCAGGTCATCGCTGGCAACGCCCAAACGCTGCACGATGGCAGAGCGCAGGTCTTCTTCAGGATGATCGATCGGCAACTTGAGTTCGGTGATTCGTAACATGACAGTGTCCAGTATCGGGGCCAGGTGTACCCCGGCAGCCTTATGCGAACCGGCGATTATAAGCGGCTTCGTGGCCCCGGGGTCAGGCTAAAACGACAATACGCACGAACAGTCGTCGTTTAGTCGTTGCGGGCGCCGCCAAAATAGCCACAACCCCGCTGCACTTGGCCGTTGATCCGCAGTTCGGCGCCCAGGTGCTGCACGCTGCCGGTGGCAGTGTCGGTACAGCGTTGCGGGGCTACCCACAGCTCGATCCGCTGATTGTTGGCTTCAGTCGACAAGGAAAACCGCCCGTCGCCAGCCTGTTCCTCAACATACGGCAGCGCCAGTTGCGGCTGGCCTTCACGCTGCAGGATCAGGCCCTTGGCCCCGGCTTTGATATTCCACGCCGGGCCATTGCCGTTGGCGTACACCGTCAGCTGTTTGAAGTTCGGATCCTTGCAGGCCGTGCTGCTACGCTCCAGGCGGTAGAGCTGCTGGAGCTGGACTTCGCCATCGGTGCCCGGGGTCTTGCTTGCAATGAAGTTACCGCGGATGTCGGCAAACAAAGGCCCGGACTGGTCAGGCATGTCGGCAGCGTCTTGCACGAGTGTGGTGTCGGCACTGTCGCGCACAACATAACGCTGTTGGCCAACACACGGCTGGAACACCAACTGGCCATTGGCCGGGACCAGCTCACCTTGCAAGCGGGTCAGGCTGGTACCGGTGTCGACGGGTTGGCTGTTGAACAGTTGGCAGCCCGCGAACACGGGCAACAAGGCGAACAGAATAAGGGAACGGGCAGCACGCATCGTTGGGACTCCTGGCTAATGCCGCCACGTTACTTAGGCACGGGGTGCATCACAAGTGTTTAGCCCACTTGATAGGTTTGCCCGGTCTGCAGACCCTCGACGCTTCGGGCGTAGGCCAATGCTACATCGGCAGCGCTGACGGGCTTGAAGCCTCGAAAGTAGGGCGCATATTTTGCCATGGCCTCTTCCAGTACCGTCGGGCTGACCGAGTTCACCCGCAGCCCGCGTGGCAGTTCGATCGCCGCGGCTTTGACGAATCCGTCCAGAGCGGCGTTGACCATTGCGGCTGAACTTGCGGTGCGAATCGGCTCGCGGTTCAGCACGCCGCTGGTGAAGGTGAACGAAGCCCCGTCATTGGCGAACTCGCGGCCAATCAGCAGTAAATTGACCTGGCCCATCAATTTGTCCTGCAGGCCAAGGGCGAAGTCAGTTTCGCTCATGTCGGCCAGTGGAACGAAGTTGACGTTGCCGGCTGCGCAGATCAAGGCGTCAAAAGGCCCCGTGCGCTCGAACAATTTGCGGATTGAGGTACTGTCGCTGATATCGACGTGAAAATCGCCGCTTTTGCGGCCAATGCGCACGATTTCATGCCGTGGTGACAGTTCACGATCAATGGCCGAACCAATAGTGCCGTTAGCACCGATCAACAGGATTTTCATGGGGGGTGTTCCTTGAGTGGCTGGGAGTAGGCCCAGTTTAGAGCTGGTTTTTTATCTCGATAAGCGCACTAATAAGCAACCTTTGGTTTTCATATGGAAACAGTCCATGAGTGAAATGGATGACTTGGCGGCATTCGCGGTACTGATCGACGCGGGGAGTTTTACTGTGGCCGCCCAGCAACTGGGGTGTAGCAAGGGACAGTTGTCCAAGCGCATCAGCCACCTGGAGGCACAGTTCTCTCTGGTGTTGCTGCACCGTACGACCCGGCGCTTGAGCCTGACGGCCGCCGGTGCGGCGTTGTTGCCCCAGGCCCAGGCGCTGGTGGTGCAAGTAGAACGAGCGCGTCAGGCGCTGGCCAGACTTAAGGACGACATTGCCGGGCCGGTACGCATGACGGTGCCTGTGTCGCTGGGAGAAACGTTCTTCGATGCCTTGTTGCTGGAGTTCTCACGGGAATACCCGCAGGTGCAGATTGAACTTGAGCTCAATAACAATTACCGCGATCTGGCGCGAGAGGGGTTTGATCTGGCGATCCGTTCGCACGTGGGAAATGACGAGCGTCTGGTCGCCCGGCCCGTGCTCGATTGGCATGAAATTACCTGCGCCAGCCCGACGTATCTTGATCAGTTTGGCGAGCCGGACACACCGCAGCGTTTGCTCGAGCACCGCTGTCTGTTGAACAGTCATTACAGTGGTCGCGAGGAGTGGCATTACCATCAGCAGCATGAACTGCATCGTGTCCGGGTTTCGGGCGTGTTTGCCAGTAACCACTACAGCCTGCTGAAAAAAGCCGCGGTGATTGGTGCCGGTATCGCCCGGCTGCCGTCGTACATGCTTCACGCCGAGCTGGCGGACGGACGTTTGCGTGCGGTGTTGCGCGACTATCAGACGCGCAGCAATCCAATGTACTTGGTGCACCCTTATCAAGGCGGCCTGCCCAAGCGCACGCAGGTGCTGGTGGATTATCTGGTGGGCTGGTTCCAGCGCAATGACCAGGCGCTGGTGAGTTTTAAACCCGGGATTTGATCCAGTCGTGTGTTTTCACCTCCCATAAAAAACGGCCCCGAAGGGCCGTTTCGCAACACATTCCAGGCTATCCGCCGAGGTACGCGTCACGTACTTTTGGATCATTCAGCAATTGTTCACCGGTGCCCTGCATTACAACCCGGCCGTTTTCCAGCACATAGGCACGGTCTGCAATTTTCAATGCCTGGTTGGCGTTTTGTTCCACCAGAAACACCGTCACACCCTCACTGCGCAGTTGTTCGATGATGTCGAAAATCTGCTGAATGATGATCGGTGCGAGCCCCAGTGACGGTTCATCGAGCAACAACAGTTTGGGCTTGCTCATCAGCGCCCGGCCAATGGCGAGCATTTGCTGCTCACCACCGGACATGGTGCCACCGCGTTGAGTAAAGCGTTCCTTCAGGCGCGGGAAAAGATGCAGGACCTTGTCCATCTGTTCCTGATAGTCGCTCTTGTCGGTGAAAAAACCGCCCATGGCGAGGTTTTCTTCGACAGTCAAACGAGCAAACACCCGACGACCTTCGGGCACAACGGCGATGCTTTTACGCATGATTTGCGCCGAGGTCAGGCCCACCAGTTCTTCGCCCAGATAGCGAATGCTGCCACTGTGGGCTTGCGGTGAACCGCAGAGTGTCATCATCAGGGTCGATTTACCGGCACCGTTGGCCCCGATCAGGGTCACGATTTCGCCTTGGCGGACCTCAACATTGACGCTGTGCAGTGCCTGGATCTTGCCGTAGAAGGTTGAAACGTTTTCAAATTGCAGCATTTACGCTTCCCCCAAATAGGCTTTGATCACTTCAGGGTTGTCACGGATCTGTTCCGGAGTCCCGTCCGCCAAAGGCGTGCCCTGATTGATCACCACGATATGGTCGGAAATGCTCATGACCAGTTTCATGTCGTGCTCAATCAACAGCACTGTGGCGTTGTGCTCGTTGCGCAAAACGCTGATCAGCGCCTTGAGGTCCTCGGTTTCCTTGGGGTTCAGGCCCGCCGCCGGTTCGTCGAGCATCAGGATGCGCGGGCGCGTCATCATGCACCGGGCAATTTCCAGGCGGCGTTGCTGACCATAGGCCAAGGTGCCGGCCGGTCGGTTGGCGAATTCGGTCAGGTTGACCTTGTCCAGCCAGTACGCGGCATATTCCATTGCCTCACGTTCGCTTTTGCGGAACCCGGGGGTTTTGAACAGACCGGCCAGGAAGTTGGTGTTGAGGTGACGGTGCTGGGCAATCAGCAGGTTCTCAACGGCGGTCATGTCCTTGAACAGGCGTACGTTCTGGAAGGTCCGCACCACGCCCTTGCGGGCGATTTCATGACCCGCCAACCCTTCAATGGCTTCGCCATCCAGCAGGATGCTGCCAGCCGACGGTTTGTAGAACCCGGTCAGGCAGTTGAACACGGTAGTCTTGCCGGCGCCGTTAGGGCCGATCATGGACACCACCTGTTTTTCCTTGACGGTCAAGGCGACGCCATTGACCGCCAACAAGCCGCCAAAGCGCATGCTCAGGCCGCTGACTTTCAGAATCTCGCGGCTCATTTTCGCAGCTCCAGGTGAGGACGTTGCATTGGCAGCAGACCTTGCGGGCGCCAGATCATCATCAGCACCATCAAGGCGCCGAACAGAAGCATCCGGTACTCACTGAACTCTCGCATCATTTCCGGCAGCAGAATCATGACCACGGCAGCCAGGATCACGCCCAGTTGCGAGCCCATGCCGCCCAGTACCACGATCGCCAGAATGATCGCCGACTCAAGGAAGGTAAACGACTCTGGAGTGACCAGGCCCTGGCGCGCGGCAAAGAAGCTGCCCGCAAAACCGGCAAAGCTGGCGCCGAGGGTAAAGGCGGACAGTTTGATGATGGTCGGATTCAAGCCCAGCGCACGGCAGGCAATTTCATCTTCGCGCAAGGCTTCCCATGCCCGGCCAATGGGCATGCGCAGCAAGCGGTTGATCACGAATAGCACGACCAGTACCAGGACCAGCGCGATCAGGTACAGGAAAATGACCTTGTTGATCGAGTTGTAGGCGATGCCGAAGTATTCATGGAACGTCTGCATGCCTTCTGCTGCCGTTCTGTCGAAGCTCAGGCCGAAGAGCGTGGGTTTCGGGATGTTGCTGATGCCGTTTGGTCCGCCGGTGAGGTCCGTCAGGTTACGCAGGAACAGACGAATGATTTCGCCAAAACCCAGGGTAACAATAGCCAGGTAGTCGCCGCGCAGGCGCAGTACCGGGAACCCGAGCAAGAAACCAAAGGTGGCGGCCATCATGCCGGCCAATGGCAGGCAGACCCAGAAGCTCAGCCCAAAGTAATGCGAGAGCAGGGCGTAGGTGTAGGCGCCCACGGCATAGAAGCCCACATAGCCCAGGTCAAGCAGCCCGGCCAGACCGACCACGATGTTCAGGCCGAGCCCAAGCATGACGTAGATCAGGATCAGCGTGGCAATGTCCACTGCACCGCGTGAGCCATAGAAGGGCCAGATCAATGCCACCACCACCAGACCGAGAATGATCCAGCGCTGAGTGCTGGGCAGGGTCATGAAGCTGGCCGCTTTGGCGGGGACTTTTGGCAGGCTGGGCGAGGCTTTCCAGGCGGCGCTCAATTGCTGGTTGAACAAGACGCGCACAAACATCAGCAGGGAGCAGATCGCAATCACGCTCAAGGTAAAGGTGCTGGTGTTGTGAACTTCGATGTTGATCCCGACGATAGTCAGTTTCAAGCCGAGTACCGGGTAGGCGACGGCCCAGACCAACAAGGCGCTGAAAAACGCCGATTTAAGATTCCTAGTCATACTTTTTCAATCTCCGGACGCCCCAGGATGCCGGTCGGACGGAACAGCAGCACCAGTACCAGCAAGCCAAAAGCCACAACGTCTTTGTACTGGTCACC
This sequence comes from Pseudomonas sp. D1HM, assembly GCF_019266105.1. Lineage (NCBI taxonomy): Bacteria > Pseudomonadati > Pseudomonadota > Gammaproteobacteria > Pseudomonadales > Pseudomonadaceae > Pseudomonas > Pseudomonas sp. D1HM. The sequence continues at coordinate 86,770 of NZ_LRMN01000014.1, forward strand.
GAAAATATCGGCACCAAAGGCTTCAGCTACACCCAATACCAGGCCACCGAGCATCGCGCCGGGGATACTGCCGATTCCGCCCAGTACCGCAGCGGTAAAGGCCTTGAGGCCTACCAGAAAACCCGCGTTAGGGTTGATCACGCCGTATTGCACACTGATGAGCACTGCAGCCACGGCTGCCAGGGCGGCACCGATGACGAATGTCAGGGCGATCACGTTGTTGGTATTGATGCCGAGCAGGTTGGCCATCTTCATGTCTTCGGCGCAGGCACGACAGGCGCGGCCCATGCGGGAGCGGGAGATGAACAGGGTCAGGCCGAGCATGGCCAGCACGGTGACCACGAAGACCACGATTTGCATGTAGGAGATGATGACTTCCTGAGCCCCGCCCGGACCAAAGCTGAAACCGCCCGGGATCAGGTTGGGAATCGACTTGTCTTTTGAGTCCTGGGACAACAACACCATGTTTTGCAGGAAGATCGACATACCAATGGCAGAAATCAAAGGGATCAGACGATTACTGCCGCGCAGGGGACGATAGGCCACCCGTTCGATGCTGTAACCGTAAGCACTGGTGACCACGATGGTGGCGAGGAACGCTACGGTCATCAACAGCGGCACGCTGTCCAGACCCATCATGGTGAGGCCTGCAATCGCGATGAACGCGATGTAGGAACCAATCATGTACACCTCGCCGTGGGCGAAGTTGATCATTCCAATAATGCCGTAAACCATCGTATAGCCGATGGCGATCAGGGCATAGGTGCTGCCAACGTTGAGGCCGTTAACCAGCATTTGGAAGAAGTGATAGATGTCAGGCATTACAAAGCTCCTAAAAACCTGAGACGCATTTCACTGGTGGAGTCATTTTCCGGCCTGGGCGGTAGGGGGTTTCACCCACTTTGAGCGCAGGTCTTCTGCCAGCGAACCGCTGGTGACGGTTTTAAAGATTTTCAGGTGGGGAGACTTCCGGATCACGAAAGCGCGGCCCATATTCCATAAAACGAAGCCCACCGCGCATGCAGTGGGCTTCATTGTCAGACCAAGAACCGGACCTTACTGAGGATTTGCCTCGGTTTTAGGTTTGCCGAAGTGCCATTCGTAGATGACGAACTTGAAGTTCTTCAGGTCGCCTTTCTCATCGAAGCTCAGGTCGCCCATTGGGGTCTTGAAAGTACCCTCATGGATGGCCTTGGCAACTTTGTCGGTGTCTTCGCTTTTGGTCTGCTCGATGGCCTTGGCGATGACTTCAACTGCGGAGTAGGCCGGGAACACGAATGGGCCGGTCGGGTCCTGCTTCTTGGCCTGGAATGCATCAGCCAGTGCCTTGTTTTCCGGCAGTTGGTCGAATGCCTGCGGCAGGGTGACCAGCAGGCCTTCGGATGCGCCCTGGGCAATTTGCGAGATGGAATCGTTGCCCACGCCTTCTGGGCCCATGAACTTGGCGTTCAGGCCTTTTTCCTTGGCCTGGCGCAGGATCAGCCCCAGCTCAGGGTGGTAACCGCCGTAGTAGACGAAGTCGACGTTTGCTTGCTTGAGCTTGGAGATGATGGCCGCGAAGTCTTTATCGCCAGCGTTGACGCCTTCAAAGACAGCAACTTTGACGCCTTTGTCTTCCAGGGTCTTTTTAACGGCAGTGGCGATGCCTTCACCGTATTGTTGCTTGTCGTGCAGGACGGCAACGGTTTTCGGTTTGACGTGATCGGCGATGTAGTTGCCGGCCGCTGGACCCTGGGCACTGTCGAGGCCGATGGTACGGAACACCAGCTTGTAACCGCGTGCGGTGATTTCCGGAGCCGTGGCTGCCGGGGTAATCATGATGATGCCTTCGTCTTCGTAGATGTCCGAAGCAGGCTGAGTGGAGCTGGAGCACAGGTGACCGACCACAAACTTGACGCCGTCATTGACGATTTTGTTGGCGACGGCAACGGCTTGTTTTGGATCGCAAGCGTCGTCGTAAACCTTGGCCTCAAGCATTTTCCCGTTAACGCCACCCTTGGCGTTGATTTGCTCGACGGCCATTTCGGCGCCGGCAACCTGCATGTCGCCATACTGAGTGACTGGGCCTGTCCGGGCGCCCGCGATACCGATCTTGATGGTATCCGCCGCAAACGAATGGCTGGCAACACCGGCCAGAACCATCGCGGCAAACAGTTTAGTAATCTGCTTCTTAGCCATCTTTATTGGTGCTCCACTCTTCTGTTGTAATTTTTATAGTCCTGGAAGCCAAGGCAGCCGGACCGGGTCTTCTTTGAGCGAAATTCCCGGTCATTCCCCCTTGCAACTGTACCGGTACAGTGTAGAGCGCCGGTTCAACGCTTGAATAGCAGGCTGCCAGGGGAAAAAACAGGAAATGTCGCTTAAACGAAAGAAAGAGACAGAATGGCGGCGAATCAGGCTGATGATATTTATCAGAATGTTGCTATCTCAACGCTGCTGCCAAGACTCTCTGTTCTTTCCTCGCGCCTTTACCTGAAACCGGGTTTTTCTACCGGGTATGCGGCGCTATCATTGCGTCGATTTTTTTACCTGGTGAAACCCATGAACCAAGAACCTAGCACCCTCTATGCCAAGCTGCTTGGCGAGACCTCAACTATCGAATGGAAGGCCTTGGAGAAATTCTTCGCCAAGGGCGAAGTGTTGTGGATCGCACCCGAGCTCGACTTGATCGAAGCGGCGCAGGCAATGAGCCAGGATGAGGCAGAGAAAGTCGCGGCCTGGATGGCCTCGGGATCTTTAAGCAAAGTGTCTGCATCGCAGGCTCTGGACTTCGTTGAGCGCGACCCTGAGCTATGGGCAGTGGTGGTCACGCCCTGGATAATGATCCAGGAAAGGGCACAAAAATAATTCAGCGCACTAAATCAGGGCGATTATTTGCCGGGATTCACACACCTTAAGTGTGTAGGCCGGTAACTCGAAACTGGGTAGTGGCAAATTGCCGTAGAGAAACGTCACAGTTGCTGCTGTGGCGTTTTTTTGTGTCTGTCCGGCGGTATGAGCGGGCATGAACGGCAGGCCGTCGTGCTAAGCGGCCGGATGCGGGAGGGGGAAGAAACAGCCCGGAATGGGCGTTGTAGCCGTTGCCGAAGGCTGCGACAGGGCTTCAACGATGCCCCATCACAGCCTGCGGTCGCGGTTACACGGTGTTAAACACCACTGTTAGCCTGCAACCAGAACGCGAATTGCTTCAAGGCGCAGGGCGGCTTTTTCAAGCATGGCCAGGCTTTGCTCGCGCTGTTTGCGCAAGGCAACCAGTTCGCTGTCGCGCACGCTCGGGTTAACCGCCTGCAGGGCGGTCAGGCGTGCCAGCTCTTCTTCGGTGTCGGCTGCCAGGCGACGCTGGGCCTCGGCAACGCGTTCCGCGTGACGCGGTGCGATTTTGGCTTCGCCGGCGTTGATCTTCGGCGTGAGGCTGTCACGCTGGGCTTGAACGAACTTGTTGGCACTGGCACGGGGTACGCTTTCCAGTTGTTCGTTCAGGGTGTCGAAGGCTACCCGGGACGACAGGTCGTTGCCATTGGCATCCAGCAGGCAGCGCAGGGCAGCCGGCGGCAGGTAACGACCCAGCTGCAAGGCGCGGGGTGCGACCACTTCACTGACGTAAATCAGCTCAAGCAGGACTGTCCCGGGTTTCAGTGCCTTGTTCTTGATCAGCGCTACCGCCGTGTTGCCCATCGAGCCGGAGAGCACGAGATCCATGCCGCCCTGCACCATAGGGTGTTCCCAGGTGATGAACTGCATGTCTTCACGCGACAGCGCCTGGTTGCGATCGTAGGTGATGGTGACACCTTCGTCGTCTCCCAGCGGGAAGCTGGCGTCGAGCATTTTTTCGCTGGGCTTGAGGATCAAGGCGTTTTCGGAATGGTCTTCGCTGTCGATGCCAAAAGCGTTGAACAGGGTTTCCATGTAGATCGGCAAGGTGAATTGATCATCTTGCTCAAGGATCGCTTCAACCAGGGCCTCACCCTCGCCTGAACCACCGGAATTAAGCTCCAGCAGGCGGTCGCGACCGGTGTGCAGTTCTTGTTCGAGGCGCTCGCGCTCGGCCCGCGCTTCATCGATCAGGGCCTGCCACTCTTCATCGTCTGCGGCTTCAAGCAACGGCAGCAGGCGTGGGCCGAACCGGTGTTGCAGGGCGTTGCCGGTAGGACAGGTATTGAGGAAGGCATTCAGCGCTTCGTGGTACCACTGGAACAGGCGCTGTTGCGGGCTGGTTTCAAGGTACGGCACATGCAGTTCGATGACGTGCTTCTGGCCGATTCGGTCCAGACGACCAATACGCTGTTCCAGAAGATCCGGGTGGGACGGCATGTCGAACAGCACCAGATGGTGCGCAAACTGGAAGTTACGGCCTTCACTGCCGATTTCGGAGCAGATCAGCACCTGGGCGCCGAACTCCTCGTCTGCGAAGTAGGCTGCTGCACGGTCACGCTCAAGAATGTTCATGCCTTCGTGGAAGACCGTTGCTGGAATGCCGGAGCGCACGCGCAGGGCGTCCTCCAGATCCATTGCGGTTTCCGCGTGAGCACAGATCACCAGCACTTTGGTGCGCTTGAGCATCTTCAGCGTGTCGGTCAGCCACTCAACCCGAGGGTCGAAACGCCACCAGCGTTCTTCTTCGCTGGCGTCCGGCTGGGCCTGGAAGCTGACTTCCGGATACAGTTCGGCGTGTTCACCCAGCGGTAGCTCCAGGTATTCGTCCGGGCACGGCAGCGGGTAAGCGTGCAGTTTGCGCTCAGGAAATCCTTGAATCGCGGCGCGGGTATTTCGGAACAGGACACGGCCAGTGCCGTGACGGTCCAGCAATTCGCGCACCAGGCGAGCGCTGGCTTCGGCGTCGCCTTCGTTGACGGCAGCCAGCAAGCTGTCCCCTTCGGCACCCAGGAAACCATGAATGGTTTGATGGGCTTCTGGTGACAGACGGCCTTTATCCAGCAGTTCCTGAACCGCCTGGGCCACAGGGCGATAGTTGTCGCTTTCGGCGCGGAAGGCCGCCAAATCGTGGAAACGGTTCGGGTCGAGCAGGCGCAAACGGGCGAAGTGGCTGTCCTGGCCCAGTTGTTCCGGGGTTGCGGTCAGCAGCAACACGCCCGGGATCACTCCGGCAAGTTGTTCCACCAGGTCATACTCGGGGCTGACCTGATCTTCATGCCATACCAGGTGGTGCGCTTCGTCGACCACCAGCAGGTCCCAGCCGGCTGCAAACAGGGCGTCCTGGGCCTTGGGGTCGTCTACCAGCCATTCCAGCGCTACCAACGCGAGCTGGCAGTCTTCAAACGGGTTGCTGGCATCGCTTTCAATGAAACGTTCTTCATCGAACAACGCCACTTCGAGGTTGAAACGACGGCGCATCTCAACCAGCCACTGATGCTGCAGGTTTTCCGGCACGACGATCAGCACGCGGCTGGCACGGCCACTGAGCAGTTGGCGATGGATGACCAGACCGGCTTCGATGGTTTTACCCAGACCCACTTCGTCAGCCAGCAGTACACGGGGTGCGATACGGTCTGCCACTTCACGGGCAATGTGTAATTGGTGGGCAATCGGTTGCGCCCGTACGCCACCCAGGCCCCACAGCGGCGATTGCAACTGGCGGCTGGTGTGTTCGAGGGTGTGGTAGCGCAAGGAAAACCAGGACAGCGGGTCGATCTGGCCGGCAAACAAGCGGTCACTGGCCAGGCGGAACTGGATAAAGTTCGAGAGCTGGGTTTCCGGCAGGGTGACGGCTTCGTTTTGCTCGTTGAGCCCGTGGTAGACCATGATGCCGTCGATATCTTCGACTTCGCGCACGGTCATCTTCCAGCCTTCGAAGTGGATGATCGTGTCACCCGGCGAGAAACGTACACGCGTGAGCGGTGCATTGCGCAGCGAATATTGACGGGTTTCGCCAGTGGCCGGATAGAGCACGGTCAACAAGCGACCGTCCTGTGCCAGAACGGTGCCCAAACCTAGCTCAGCTTCGCTGTCACTAATCCAGCGTTGCCCCGGTTGATACTGCTGCGCCATGCTGCCTGACTCCCGCTTCGAAAAAGCCGAGTATATTAACGGATCATGGGCTTCAGTCCAAAGCACTCTCATAAAAAGCTACGCGGCTTGAATCGGACCGGTGTTGATTTTCGACGAGCGGCCCACGTCGATCGACTCGCTACCGACACCTTCAAACAGGAGCACGATCACTATGTTGCCGCCGATCCTACCGCTCAGCGTTGTTCCGGTGACCTCCTCGCAAGACCCGGCCCGTCAGCGGCCAGACATTCCTCCTGTGACAGCTACGCAAGCCGGCACAGGTGAAAATGCAATTGATCTCAAGCACCACGATACGGATCAGGCGGCTTTGCTGTTGCGTGAGGAGCAGCAGCGCCAGCACGACAAGCGCCGCCGTGAGGCTCAGGAGCAGGCGGAGGAGGGTGAGGTTGACCCCGGTGGAGCGCTGAATGCGGACGGCGCTGTACCGTCTTCTCCTTTGGCCGATGTCGCCCAGCGTCAGGGTTTATGGGTCGATATTGAAGTGTGAGCCAGATTTTTTCTGGTCAGCGAGGCAGGGGCGTCGCATTATTGGCTCATTGACTGGGGCTGTTATGGCCTCAGTCCTCCGACTTGAACACACTGACAGTGACCTTATTGCGCTATGAGCCAAGACAACAAGCTGGTTGACCTGGGGGCCGAGCGTGCAAAGCGCGTGCATGACCTGAATGAAAAGCGATTGAATGAAGTGCGGCAGGCCTTCGAGCAGGCAATGCCTTTGGTTAAAACCAAGAAAAAGCCGAAGAGCAAACCTAAAAAACGCTGAGCCGCGGCGTTTTAGATGATCTGTATCAACAATCCCCTCTTAATGCTGCGTGGCCGTGGATCACTATTGATCCCGGTCAAGTTCTCGCCTGCGCGTCCGGTTAATCTGGCTTCAACACATACGGACACGCCCTGGATACAGGGGCAAAACGCAGGAGGTCGTCATGTTTCTCGATAATGTGGTTATCGCCGGAGTACTGACCGTCGGCCTCATGCTTTTGTTTTTCGCCGGTCTAGGCATTTTTATCTGGAAGGACATGCAAAAGCGCAAGCAGCGCTGAATCCACCAGGGAATGAGCACGCAAGGCATTTTGGGCGACTTCGGTCGCCTATTTTTTTGTCCGGCGAAAAGAGATCAGAAGATGTAACCCGTATTCCGGACGGATTCAGGGCATAAAAAAAGGTACGACCCGTGAGGGGCGTACCTTTTTTGTACAGCGCGGATCAGGCGAGGACTTTGGATGCCAGCCAGAACAGCGTTGCAGACAATGCGATGGTGGCCGGTAAGGTCAGCACCCATGCCATCAGGATGGTCTTGATCGTACCGCCTTGCAGGCCGCTCTTGTTGGCGACCATGGTACCCGCTACACCCGACGACAGAATGTGCGTCGTCGATACCGGCAGGGAGAAGATGTTGGCCATGCCGATGGCGAAAGCAGTGGTGATCTGGGCCGCCATGCCCTGGGCATAGGTCATGCCCTGTTTGCCGATCTTCTCGCCGATGGTTTTAACCACGCGCTTCCAGCCAACCATGGTGCCCAGGCCCAAAGCCAGTGCTACCGCCAGAATCACCCAGAACGGGGCGTATTCAGTGGTGGCGGTCAGGTCTTTGCGCAGTTTCTCGAGGTCCGCTTTTTCGCGGGAATCAAGCACTGGCAATTTGCTGACTTTCTTTGCGGTGTCGTCCAGGCAAAGCAGGTAGCGACGGATCTCGATACGCTTTTCAGCCGGGATCGAGTGGTAGTCGGACACGCCTTTCAACGAGCCAAGCAGCGCGTCAATGGTCGGTTCGGTTTGCTGCGGGTTGCAGCTGAACTGATCCGGCAGATCGCCTTTGATGCTTTTGCCCAGAGCCAGGAATTCGGTCAGCGAAGCGTTGTTGCGCTGATAGAACTGGTTCAGGTGCAGGGTGGCGTCGCGAGTACGTTCGATCTGATAGGTCGTGCTGTTCAGATCCAGAACGAATGCGCTTGGCACGATGCCGATCAGTACCAGCATGATCAGGCCGATGCCTTTCTGGCCATCGTTGGAACCGTGAACGAAGCTCACTGCCATGGCCGAAATCACCAGAACCAGACGGTTCCAGAACGGCGGATGCTTCTTGTCATCCAGCTTGCGGCGTTGCTCTGGGGTCTTGTGCATCTTGGACCCCGGACGCCACCACTTCAGGGCGACCAGCACCAGACCGGCAACCAGGAAACCGGCCATTGGCGAGAACACCAGCGAGGCACCAATGTCGATAGCCTTTTGCCAGTTAACCCCGTCGCTCACCGGAATTCCGCTGATCAGGGCGTTGGCCAGGCCGACGCCCAGAATCGAGCCGATCAGGGTATGCGAGCTCGACGCCGGAATCCCGAAGTACCAGGTACCCAGGTTCCAGGTGATGGCTGCAGCAAGCAGTGAGAACACCATGGCCAGGCCATGTCCGGTGTTTACATTTACCAGAAGCTCTACCGGCAGCAGGTGAACGATGGCATATGCCACGCCGACCCCGCCCAGCAGAACCCCGAGAAAATTGAACACACCGGAAAAGAACACCGCCAGATGAGGCGGCATGGCTTTGGTGTAGATGACAGTCGCTACCGCGTTCGCGGTGTCATGAAAGCCGTTGATGAACTCAAACGCGAGAACAAAGGCTAGGGCGAAGAAGAGGCTGATAAGAACCCAGGCGTCCAATCCGCTTAATAGATCGATCATGAAGGTTTTCTGACACGGTCATAAAGGGGGCCGGATTATGCCAGAAAACCGCGGCTTTCGATGCATTAGCTGCACGTTGGTAACATCTGTAAATGAAAAAGCTTGTAAGACGCGTCCGTTCCTTGGCGTCAGAAAACCTCTACAGGCCCCTGATTTCAAAGGGTATAAGCCATCCTGAAGAGCCGCTTAAACCCTCTGTCATGACCTGTATCGAGCGCATGAATGAGGCGTTCAGGAGGGCACGGGGTTTTAAGGTCTGTCGTTATGCCCGGTTTTCAGCCGGCGAGCTCAGGGCTCTTCGGGCTTGAGCTCTTTTTCGATTTTTTGAATTTCCTGGGTGAACGCCTGGTCGAGCAGGCTGGCGCGTTTACGCCACGGTTTACGCTCAGGCTCGGGTTGAGCGGCGTAGGTGGTCACTTCACCGCCGTATACATCCTTGTAACGTTGTTCCTGACGCTCAAGTTCTGCGCGCAGTTCGTCTTTCGTCACAGTCATACCTAATTGAGTAAGGATTTAATCGGGTGGGCCATCATGCGTGAATGGCCAATTCATTTGATGTCGGTGTTCTGCACGGAGCCGATGGTTTTGGGCTGCGCCGGATTTAATGCACTGCTTTCTCTGTACACCCTGCGCTCATTCATAGTGCATGAGCGTCGCGGCAGTTAAGTACTCACCGTCCGGGGAGGTAACTCGCGGTGCACCGGGATGTTTAACCGCGGGGGCGTAGTGATGAGCAGACGGTACAAGAGTGTTCACTGCGCAGCGGTCGCTTGATCCGGTGCATTCAATAACGGAGGGACAGAATGCCTGAGTGATACCGCTACTATCGCCGAAGCCCTTTAGGCACGTCAATGTTCTATTGAGGGGCCTGTTTCTGAAGAGGAAAAGTTACCGGGATTAACCCGGTGCTTGATCTAATAAAGGCCGCAGCTAATTGCCCTGAAAGTTACTCAACACAGTGGCTGAGTTTAAATGCTGAGCGATATATAACCGAGGCGCTCTATCCTGTTATCCGGTTGTTAGTCAGGGCGACTTGAATTAACACGGGTGACGTCATGTGCCGCAAGAAAGTAGCCCGGGGAAGGTTCATGAGTTCTCTGGAGGCAGGATCGGATTGCGATTATCGGTCAGTGGTTCGATAATCGCCCGGGTCATGTGCGCCGAGAGTGCTCTGTGCCGCGGGCAGGATGTAATAACAAAAACGAGCTTCAGCCGGAGACAGTGAATGAGTGATCAATTGCGCAATGCCGCTGCCAGTATCGCGCCACCGATTGTGGCTTCGCCTGCGAAACGTATTCAGGCGTTTACCGGCGATCCTGATTTCATGGCCTCGCTGGCCCGTGGCCTGGCCGTGGTGCAGGCGTTCCAGGAACGCAAACGGCACCTGACCATTGCCCAGATCAGCCATCGCACTGAAATTCCGCGAGCGGCGGTGCGCCGTTGCTTGTATACGTTGATCAAGCTCGGATATGCCACCACCGATGGCCGCACTTACTCCCTGTTGCCCAAGGTCTTGACCCTGGGGCATGCCTATTTGTCATCGACCCCTCTGGCGGTTTCCGCCCAACCGTATCTGGATCGCATGAGCGAGCAATTGCACGAGGCTTGCAACATGGCGACGCTTGAAGGTGATGACATTCTTTACATTGCCCGCTCGGCAACGACCCAGCGATTAATTTCGGTGGACTTGTCCGTGGGTGGCCGGCTGCCTGCGTACTGCACGTCCATGGGCCGCATTCTGTTGGCTGCCCTGGACGACGTGACGCTAAACGAATACCTGGCGCACGGTGACTTTCAAGCCAAGACCAGCCGCACCCTGCACACGCCTGAGGCATTGCTTGAGTGTTTGCAGCAAGTGCGCGAGCAGGGCTGGTGTGTGGTCGATCAGGAACTGGAGCAAGGGCTGCGCTCCATTGCCGTACCGGTATACGACGCTTCCGGGCAAGTGTTGGCGGCCTTGAACGTCAGCACCCACGCCGCTCGGGTGACACGTACAGAGCTGGAGCAGCGCTTCCTGCCGATCATGCTCAGTTCCAGCCGTGAGTTGAGTGCTCAGCTGTTTACATGATGGCGTCATAGCTCCCCGCCGCTTCAATCTGATATTACCCAGCAAGCTAACTATGTGTTCGATAAACGAACACATAGTCGATTATCGGATTGTTTTGGCCCGTGACGGCGGCTTAACCTGCAAGGCATACGGTGTCGCCCTGGCACACCTTCTTCTTACTGCAGTGGCCAACAAGAATCGGGAGCTACCCCAGATGGCAGATATCATTTCGTTACACGACGCCGTGAAACAGTTTGTGAGCGATGGCGACACCGTTGCGCTCGAAGGTTTCACCCATCTGATCCCGACGGCTGCGGGCCATGAAATCATCCGCCAGGGCAAGAAAGACCTGACACTGGTACGGATGACCCCTGACCTGGTCTACGATCAGTTGATTGGTGCCGGTTGTGCACGCAAGTTGATTTTCTCCTGGGGTGGCAACCCTGGTGTGGGTTCGCTGCACCGTCTGCGTGATGCCGTTGAAAAGCAGTGGCCGCAGCCATTGGAAATCGAAGAACACAGCCACGCCGACCTGGCCAATGCCTACGTGGCGGGGGCTTCGGGCCTTCCATTCGCGGTGCTGCGAGCCTACGCAGGATCGGATCTGCCCAAGGTTAACCCGCTGATTAAAACCGTGACCTGTCCGTTTACAGGCGAAGTACTGGCCGCCGTCCCTTCGGTACGCCCCGATGTCACTGTCATTCATGCGCAAAAAGCCGACCGCAAAGGCAATGTCTTGCTCTGGGGCATCCTCGGCGTGCAGAAAGAGGCTGCACTGGCGGCCAAGCGCTGCATCGTTACGGTTGAAGAAATCGTCGACGATCTGCAAGCCCCGATGAACGCGTGCGTCCTGCCGACCTGGGCATTGAGTGCGGTGTGCCATGTGCCGGGCGGGGCGCATCCGTCTTACGCTCACGGTTACACAGAACGTGATAACCGCTTCTATCAGGCGTGGGACCCGATTGCCCGCGACCGTGAGACTTTTACTGCCTGGATCAATGAATACATCCTCGGCACTGCCAATTTCAGTGAGTTCCAGGCCAAGTTGGCCAGCGCTTCGGAGGCAAAATAATGGCTTACTCCACCAATGAAATGATGACCGTAGCTGCCGCTCGCCGTTTGAAAAACGGTTCGGTGTGTTTTGTCGGTATCGGCCTGCCTTCCAAAGCTGCCAACCTGGCGCGACTGACGTCGTCGCCTGACGTGGTACTGATTTACGAGTCCGGCCCGATTGGTGCCAAGCCCGACGTGCTGCCGCTGTCGATCGGCGATGGTGAACTGGCCGAAACCGCCGATACCGTCGTTTCTACCAGCGAAATTTTCCGTTACTGGCTGCAAGGTGGCCGGGTTGATGTGGGGTTCCTGGGCGCTGCTCAAGTTGACCGCTTCGGCAATATCAACACTACGGTGGTGGGCGATTACCACCAGCCTAAAGTCCGTTTGCCGGGTGCCGGTGGCGCACCTGAAATCGCCGGTTCGGCGAAAAGTGTGCTGATCATTCTCAAGCAGTCCGCCCGTTCGTTCGTCGACAAGCTGGACTTCATCACATCGGTCGGTCACGGCGAAGGCGGCGATTCCCGCAAACGCCTCGGGCTGCCGGGGGATGGCCCGGTTGGGATCATCACCGACCTGTGCATCATGGAGCCTGAAGCGCAAACCAATGAGTTTGTGGTCACGGCCTTGCACCCGGGTGTAACCCGTGAGCAAGTCACTGCAGCTACCGGTTGGGCCATCCGTTTTGCCGACAACGTGGAACTGACTGCCGAGCCGACCGAGGTTGAACTCAGCGCCTTGCGTGATCTGGAGACGCGCACCGCGCTGGCCCACGGTCAAGCGCCAGGAGAAGCATGATGCGCGAAGTATTTATCTGTGACGCAATTCGTACGCCGATTGGCCGTTTTGGCGGTGGCCTGGCTGCCGTGCGCGCTGATGATCTGGCTGCAACGCCGATCAAGGCACTGATGGAGCGCAACCCGGGCGTGAAGTGGGACGAAGTTGATGAGGTGTTTTTCGGCTGCGCCAACCAGGCGGGCGAAGACAACCGTAATGTCGCACGGATGGCGGCATTGCTGGCCGGGTTGCCGCAGACCATTCCGGGCGTAACCTTGAACCGTTTGTGTGCCTCGGGCATGGACGCAATCGGTACGGCATTCCGGGCGATTGCCAGCGGCGAAATGGAGCTGGCCATTGCTGGGGGCGTCGAGTCGATGTCGCGCGCGCCGTTTGTCATGGGCAAGGCTGACGCGGCGTATTCGCGCAACATGAAGCTTGAAGACACCACCATTGGCTGGCGATTTATCAACCCGCTGATGAGCGCTCAATACGGCGTCGATCCGATGCCGCAAACTGCGGATAACGTGGCCGACGATTACCGGATCTCACGCGCAGACCAGGATGCTTTCGCCTTGCGCAGCCAGCAACGTACCGCGGCGGCTCAGGCGGCAGGCTACTTTGCAGAAGAGATTGTGGCGGTACGTATCGCCCATAAAAAAGGCGAAACCGTGGTCGATCGCGATGAGCATCCGCGTGCGGACACCAGCCTTGAGACCTTGAGCAAACTCAAACCGGTCAACGGTCCTGATAAAACCGTCACCGCGGGCAATGCCTCGGGTGTTAACGACGGCGCTGCGGCGCTGATCCTGGCGTCGGCCGATGCGGTAAAACGGCACGGCCTGACAGCGCGTGCGCGGGTACTGGGCATGGCCAGCGCCGGTGTAGCACCCCGGGTTATGGGGATCGGCCCGGTGCCTGCCGTACGCAAGCTGGTTGAACGCCTGGGGTTGGCGGTCAGCGATTTTGACGTGATTGAGCTTAACGAAGCGTTCGCCAGCCAGGGCTTGGCGGTGTTGCGCGAGTTGGGGCTGGCGGATGACGCCCCCCAGGTCAATCCGAATGGCGGAGCGATTGCGCTGGGTCATCCATTGGGCATGAGCGGTGCTCGCATCGTCATGACGGCGTTGCATCAGCTGGAAAAAACCGGGGGCAAGAAAGGCCTGGCGACGATGTGTGTGGGCGTCGGCCAAGGTTTGGCGCTGGCCATAGAGCGGGTCTGAGGCGAGCTGCAAGCATTGGAATCAACACTTGTCTGAGTGGCAGAGGTCTCTGTCGCTCAGACAAATTGTGGTTGCGGTCCTGAGTGTTGCAAGATATTTCTAGATGCAACTAGCCCTGAATGAGTCTAAAAACATGACAACAGATACTCACTACACAGGAGAGGAACGCAGGAAAAGGATCTTTGCGATTGTGGGCGCCTCCTCGGGCAACCTGGTCGAATGGTTCGATTTCTATGTGTACGCCTTTTGTGCAATCTACTTCGCCCCCGCTTTTTTCCCCTCTGATGACCCTACCGTTCAGCTGTTGAACACGGCCGGGGTGTTTGCGGCTGGCTTCTTGATGCGACCGATTGGTGGCTGGCTGTTTGGCCGAGTGGCTGACAAGCACGGACGCAAGAACTCAATGATGATCTCGGTGCTCATGATGTGCGCCGGGTCATTGGTGATTGCCTTTTTGCCGACTTACGACGCCATTGGCGCCTGGGCCCCCGCTTTGCTATTGATGGCGCGGTTGTTCCAGGGGTTGTCGGTGGGGGGCGAATACGGCACTACCGCGACCTACATGAGTGAGGTGGCGCTTAAGGGCCAGCGCGGTTTCTTTGCGTCGTTTCAGTACGTGACCTTGATCGGCGGCCAATTGCTGGCGGTGCTGGTCGTGGTCATTCTTCAACAGTTTTTGTCCGAAGACGAGCTGCGGGCCTGGGGCTGGCGCATCCCGTTTGTCATCGGAGCTCTTGCGGCACTGATTTCGCTGCTGCTGCGTCGCAGCCTGAAAGAAACGACCAGCGCCGAAACCCGTCAGGACAAGGATGCAGGCAGCGTGGCTGCTTTGTTCCGTGACCACAAAGCTGCGTTCATTACCGTGCTGGGTTACACAGCAGGCGGCTCGCTGATTTTCTACACGTTCACCACTTACATGCAGAAGTATTTGGTGAACACGGCTGGCATGCATGCCAAGACCGCCAGTTACATCATGACCGGTGCGCTCTTCCTTTATATGTGCATGCAGCCGATATTCGGCATGCTGGCAGACAAGATCGGTCGCCGTAACTCGATGCTCTGGTTTGGCGCCTTGGGCACGCTGTGCACAGTGCCGATCTTGCTGAGTCTGAAAACCATCACCAGCCCGTTTTTGGCGTTTGTGCTGATCACGCTGGCGTTGGCAATTGTCAGCTTTTACACCTCGATCAGCGGGCTGGTTAAAGCCGAAATGTTTCCGCCGCAGGTGCGGGCTTTGGGGGTTGGCCTGGCCTACGCTGTCGCGAACGCTATCTTTGGCGGTTCGGCGGAATACGTTGCCTTGGGTCTCAAGTCCATGGGCATGGAAAACACCTTCTATTGGTACGTGACGGCGATGATGGCGATTGCTTTTCTGTTCAGCTTCCGTTTGCCCAGACAGCCCAAATACCTGCACCACGATCTCTGATGTGCTTGCGCGTGCCGAGTGTGGCGCGCGCCTCGAGAGGATGAGTTATGCGTGACCGAACGAGTAATCAACTGTTTGAGGCTTATTTCACGGCCAAGGCCATGGGCGAGGTGTTTTGTGACCATGGCCGTGTACAGGCCATGCTCGACTTTGAAGCGGCTCTGGCCCGGGCGCAAGCCAGGGTCGGCCTGATTCCTCAGTCAGCGGTTGAACCGATCCGCGCCGCGTGCAAGGCCGAACTCTACGACTTCGATGCCTTGGGGCAGGCCATTGCCGTCGCCGGTAATTCGGCCATTCCGCTGGTCAAGGCCTTGGGTCAGCAGATTGCCGCAGTGGCCCCTGAAGCCGAACGCTATGTGCACTTGGGGGCGACCAGCCAGGATGTAATGGACAGCGGTCTGGTACTGCAATTGCGTGCCGCTCTGGGATTGATCGAGGCTGATCTGGCGCGTCTCGGTGAGGTCCTCGCTCGGCAAGCCCGGCGTTATGCCGCGACCCCGCTGGCAGGCCGCACCTGGCTGCAACAGGCCACCCCTGTCACGTTGGGCATGAAACTCGCCAGTTGGCTGGGAGCCGTTACCCGTAACCGTCAACGATTGCTGGAATTGAAACCGCGCCTGCTGTGCCTGCAGTTTGGTGGTGCGTCGGGCACCTTGGCGGCCTTGGGGGATCAGGCCCTGCCTGTAGCCCGGGCGCTGGCGGATGAGCTTGATTTACAGATGCCCGACCAGCCCTGGCACACCCAGCGTGATCGACTGGTGGAGTTTGGCGCGGTGTTGGGCCTGATCGCCGGGAGCCTGGGCAAGGTAGGACGTGATATCAGCCTGCTGATGCAGACCGAAGCCGCCGAGGTGTTTGAGCCGGCGGCGCCGGGCAAGGGCGGTTCATCGACCATGCCGCACAAGCGCAACCCGGTGGGCTCGGCAGTCTTGATCAGTGCCGCGACGCGGGTGCCGGGTTTGTTGAGCATCCTGTTCAGCGCCATGCCTCAGGAGCACGAGCGCAGCCTGGGTTTATGGCATGCCGAATGGGAAACCTTGCCTGAAATCTGCTGCCTGGTGTCCGGGGCGCTGGCTCAGGCACTGAATATGACCCAGGGGCTGGAGGTGGATGCCGAGCGCATGGCGCACAACCTCGACCTGACCCATGGCCTGGTGCTGGCCGAAGCCGTCAGCATCGTGCTGGCTCAGCGTGTGGGCCGAGAGGCTTCACACCATCTGCTGGAACAGTGCTGCAAGCGTGCCGTGTCCGAGCAACGCCATTTACGGGCGGTGCTGGGTGATGACGCTGGCGTGACCGCACACCTGAGTGCAGCCGAACTGGATCGCTTGCTCGATCCGGCCCATTACCTCGGCCAGGCGACGACATGGGTCGAGCGTGCAGTGGCTGAACATTTTTCGTTGGCGCATTGAATTGGCGCCGCAAAAGGAGAAACTGGTGAAACGTGTACAACTCGCTGATGGTGAACTCAACTACCAGATCGATGGCCCGCCAGGTGCCCCGGTGCTGGTGTTGTCCAACTCGCTGGGCACTGATCTGGGAATGTGGGACACGCAGGTGGCTGCGTTCGCCAAGTACTTCCAGGTGTTGCGTTACGACACCCGGGGTCATGGCCAGTCGCTGGTGACTGAGGGCCCGTACAGCATCGAGCAGTTGGGACGTGATGTGCTGGCGCTGCTGGATGCTCTGCAGATTGAGCGCGCACATTTTTGCGGGCTGTCGATGGGCGGTTTGATCGGCCAATGGCTGGGGATCAATGCCGGTGAGCGGTTGAACAAATTGGTGGTGTGCAACACGGCCGCCAAGATTGGCGAGCCTTCGGTGTGGAACCCGCGTATTGAAACCGTGTTGCGTGAAGGTGCGGCGGCGATGGTCGCATTGCGCGATGCATCGATTGCCCGCTGGTTCACCCCGGACTATGCCGAGGCGCATCCGGAGCAGGCCAAGCGCATCACCGACATGCTTGCGGCCACTTCGCCTCAAGGGTACGCGGCCAACTGTGCGGCGGTGCGTGATGCGGATTTCCGCGATCAACTGGGTTGGATCAAAGTGCCTATGCTGGTGATTGCCGGTACACAAGATGCGGTCACACCGCCGTCGGGTGGCCACTTTATCCAGGCGCGTGTACCGGGCGCACACTACGCAGAGTTCTATGCTGCCCACCTGTCCAACGTTCAGGCCGGTGACGCGTTCAGTCAGTGCGTGCTGGATTTTTTGTTGGCAGATAAAGGGGTTTAAGGAACGGCTATGGACGAAAAACAACGTTATGACGAAGGCCTGAGTGTACGTCGCGCCGTGCTCGGTGATGCTCATGTCGATCGCAGCTTGAACGCCTTGACTGAGTTCAACAGTGAGTTCCAGGAAATGATCACCCGTCATGCCTGGGGCGACATCTGGACGCGTCCGGGCCTGCCGCGACATACCCGCAGCCTGATCACGATCGCGATGCTGATCGGGATGAACCGTAATGAAGAGCTCAAGCTGCATTTGCGTGCGGCGGCGAGTAACGGTGTCACCCGTGCAGAGATCAAGGAAGTACTGATGCAAAGCGCGATCTACTGCGGCATTCCGGCAGCCAATGCGACATTCCACCTGGCAGAGTCGGTGTGGGATGAGCTGGGCGTTGAATCGCGGGTTTGACCTTTATCCGCCCAGACACAATAAACCCGCCTATTGGCGGGTTTATTGTTTATTCAGTACCGATCAAGCCTTGGGCGGCTTGTCCGAAACAGGGCGGCTTTGCCCGGTTTGTTCAAACCAGCCACCCCCTAGCGCTTTGTACAGATTGACCTCGCTGGTCAACTGCGACAAACGGTCGGTGATCAGCGATTGCTGTGCGCTGAACAGCGAGCGCTGAGCGTCGAGGAAGGTCAGGTTGCTGTCGATACCAATCCGATAGCGACGTTCGGCCAACCGGTAGTAGTTCTGGTTGGCTTCGACGAAATCGGTTTGCGCCTGCAATTGCTGATTGTAAGTCTGGCGTGCTGCAAGACCGTCGGAGACTTCCTGGAATGCCGTCTGGATCGCCTTCTCGTACTGAGAAACGGTGATTTCCTTCTGGATTTTCGAATAGTCGAGGCTGGCGCGCAAAGCCCCTGCGTTGAAGATCGGCAGGTTGATTTGCGGCGAAAACAGCCACGTCCCCGAGCCACCCTTGAACAGCCCCGACAGGTCAGGGCTCAAGGTCCCGGCATTGGCGGTGAGGCTGATGCTCGGGAAGAATGCAGCCCGCGCCGCACCGATATTGGCGTTAGCGGCCAACAACTTGTGCTCGGCTTCGAGGATGTCCGGACGGCGTTGCAGCAAGTCGGATGGCAAACCAGCCGGCACTTCGGTCAACAGATCTGCCGCCAGCGGTTTGCTTGCCGGCAGGTTATCCGGAAGGGTCGTGCCCAGCAGCAGGGCCAGGCTGTTCTGGTCCTGCGCGACCTGGCGCGTGTATTTCGCCAGCTGCACTTTGGCGTTTTCAACCGAGGTGCGTGCCTGGCTCAGATCAAGGGCCGAGGCCACTCCGACTTCATTGCTGCGCAAGGTGAGCTTGTAGCTCTCGTCGTAGTTTTTCAGCGTGTCTTGAGTGAGCTTGAGCAGTTCTTTGTCTGCCTGCCAGGTCAAGTAGGCATTCGCGACGCTGGCGACCAGACTGATCTGAGTCGAGCGGCGGGCTTCTTCAGTAGCGAAGTAGTTCTGCAAGGCTTGATCGCTCAGGCTGCGCACCCGGCCGAACAAGTCGAGTTCATACGCGCTGACCCCAAGCGTCGCCGAGTAGGTGCTGCTGATACCCGACTCTCCGGTTTGCGACATGTTTGCCGGTGTACGTTGACGGCTACCGCTGCCATTGGCCGAAACCGCCGGGAACAGGTCTGCACGCTGGATACGGTATTGCGCGGCATAGGCGTCGATGTTCAACGCAGCGACCCGGAGGTCGCGGTTGTTGACCAGAGCCGTCTGAATCAGTTGTTGCAGGGCCGGGTCATGGAAAAACTGACGCCAGCCTTGTTCCGCGGCGGCCTGATTGGCCGCCTCGGTTGGCGAGTACGCCGGGCCTTGCGGGTACTGAGCCGCTACCGGCGCTTCAGGGCGCTGGTAATCCGGGATCAGCGAGCAGCCGCCCAGGGTAAATGCGGCGACAGCGAGGGCTAGAAGGGACTTGCTCATTGGCCAGCCTCGTTGTTTGGAGTTTTAGTCAGGTCCACTTTTTTCTCTGAATCTTTTTTGCTGCCAAAGGACGATACGGCGACAAAGAACAGCGGCACCCAGAATACGGCCAGTACCGTAGCGGTGATCATGCCGCCGATAACGCCGGTACCGATAGCATGCTGGCTGCCCGAGCCTGCGCCCGAGGAGATAGCCAGCGGGATTACGCCGAGTACGAACGCCAGCGAGGTCATGATGATCGGACGCAGACGCATGCGGCACGCTTCAATCGCAGCCTCCGTCAGGGTACGCCCTTGTTCATGCAGCTCTTTGGCAAACTCGACGATCAGAATGGCGTTTTTCGAAGCCAGACCGATGGTCGTGAGCAAGCCCACCTGGAAGTACACGTCGTTGGACAGCCCGCGAAGGCTTGTGGCCATCAACGCACCGATGATCCCCAGTGGCACAACCAACATGACCGCAATCGGGATCGACCAGCTTTCGTACAGTGCAGCAAGGCACAGGAATACCATCAGCAACGAGATAGCGTACAGGGCAGGGGCTTGCGAACCTGACAGGCGCTCCTCGTATGACAGCCCCGTCCAGGAAATCCCCACGCCGTCCGGCAGTTTCTTGGCCAGCGCTTCCACTTCAGCCATAGCCTGGCCACTGCTGTAGCCCGGTGCCGGAGCACCCAGAACTTCCATGGCTTCTACGCCGTTGTAACGCGAGAGCTTGGGCGGACCGTAGATCCACTTGCCCTTGGCGAAGGCCGAGAACGGCACCATGGTTCCTTCACCATTGCGTACGTACCACTTCTTCAAGTCTTCCGGGTTCATCCGCGACTCGGCTTTACCTTGCAGGTAAACCTTTTTCACGCGGCCGTGGTCGATGAAGTCGTTGACGTAGCTGGCACCCAGCCCGATCGACAGGGTGCTGTTGATGTCGCTCAGTTCAACGCCCAGGGCGCGGGCCGCTTCGTCGTCAATTTCGAGCTGGTACTGCGGCTCATCGTTCAGGCCGTTCGGGCGTACACCGGCCAGGATCTTGCTTTGAGCGGCCATCCCCAGGAACTGGTTGCGGGCCTCCATCAGCTTCTCGTGACCAATACCTGAGCGGTCTTGCAGGTAAACGTCAAAACCGGTGGCGTTACCCAGCTCCATCACTGCCGGTGGTGCGAAAGCGAACACCATGGCATCGCGGAACGTTGAGAAGTGCGCCTGAGCCCGTCCAGCCAGCGCAAATACGCTGTTGTCGGCATCACGCTCGCCCCAGGGTTTGAGCATGATGAACGCCATGCCGGAGCTTTGGCCGCGACCGGCGAAGTTAAAGCCGTTTACGGTAAATACGGAAGACACGGCTGCTGACTCATCGGTCAACAGGTACTCACGCATCCGGTCGATGACGTTCTGGGTACGCTCTGCGGTCGTGCCTGCCGGTGTTTGCACCTGGGCAAACAGTACGCCCTGATCTTCTTCCGGAAGGAAGGAGGTCGGGATACGCGTGAACAGGAACACCATGCCGACCACGATCAGGACATAGGCCAGGAAGTAAGGGACCTTATGGCGCAGGATGCTGCCAACACCTTTTTCATAGCGTTTTACGCCGCTGTCGAAGGTGCGGTTGAACCAGCCGAAGAAGCCGCGTTTGTTCTCGCCATGATCGCCTTTGGCGATAGGTTTGAGCATGGTGGCGCACAGGGCAGGGGTGAAGATCAGGGCAACCAGTACCGACAGGGCCATCGCCGAAACGATAGTGATCGAGAACTGTTTGTAAATCACACCGGTCGAGCCGCTGAAGAAGGCCATTGGCAGCAGAACTGCCGACAGCACCAGGGCAATACCGACCAGGGCACCCTGGATCTGCTCCATGGATTTCTTGGTGGCTTCCTTGGGCGGCAGTCCTTCCTCTGACATGACCCGCTCGACGTTTTCAACCACGACGATCGCATCGTCCACCAGCAAGCCGATGGCCAGTACCATGCCGAACATGGTCAAGGTGTTAATGCTGAAGCCGGCAGCGGCCAGAATCCCGAAAGTACCGAGCAAAACCACGGGTACCGTCATCGTGGTGATGATGGTGGCGCGGAAGTTCTGCAGGAACAGGAACATGACCAGGAACACCAGCGCGACAGCTTCGACCAGGGTTTCAAGTACGCCTTCGATCGATGCGGAAACCACTGGAGTGGTGTCATACGGGTAAACGACTTTCATGCCTTCAGGAAAGAAGGGTTCCAGGTCTGCGATGGTTGCGCGCAGTGCCTTGGCGGTGTCCAGGGCGTTGGAGCCCGGAGCCAGCTTGATCGCAAGACCTGACGACGGCATGCCGTTGTACTGCGCGCTGATGCTGTAGTTCTCACCACCCAGGCCAACCTCGGCGACATCTTTCAGGCGTACCTGAGAACCGTCGGTGTTGACCTTGAGCAGGATTTTTTCGAACTGTTCAGCGGTTTGCAGACGGGTTTTACCAATGATGGTCGCGTTCAGCTCCTGACCTTTTACCGCAGGCATGCCGCCCAGTTGTCCGGAGGACACCTGTACGTTCTGTGCGCTGATGGCTGACTTGACGTCCACCGGGGTCAGGTTGAATTTGTTCAGCTTGGCCGGGTCGAGCCAGATACGCATGGCGTACTGAGCACCGAAGACCTGGAAGTCGCCCACACCTGCGGTACGGGAAATCGGGTCCTGCATGTTGGAGACGATGTAGTTCGACAGGTCGTCCTTGTTCATGCTGCCGTTTTCAGACACCACGCCGATGACCATCAGGAAGTTTTTCACTGCCTTGGTCACACGGATACCCTGCTGCTGAACTTCTTGGGGCAGCAGAGGGGTGGCCAGGTTGAGTTTGTTCTGTACCTGAACCTGAGCGGTATCCGGGTCAGTACCCTGGTCGAACGTAGCCGTGATGCTCATGCTGCCGTCGGAGTTACTTTCCGAAGACACATAACGCAGGTGGTCAATCCCGTTGAGCTGCTGCTCGATTACCTGAACCACGGTGTCCTGCACGGTTTGCGCCGAAGCGCCCGGGTAGTTCACTGCAATCGAGATGGCCGGTGGCGCGATGCTCGGGTATTGGTTGATCGGCAGTCTCAGGATAGATAAAGCCCCGACCAGCATGATGACCAGGGCAATTACCCAGGCAAAAATCGGACGGTCGATAAAAAATTTCGACATGGTTTACTCCCCTTTACTGCCTGCAGCTTTTTCTGTTGCCGGGGCAGATGCCGGGGTTGCGCCTTGTGGTTTTTCCATGATTTTTACTTCGGCACCTGGCTTGATGTACTGCAGGCCGTCTGTAATCAGGCGATCACCTGCGTTAAGGCCTTTTTCAACCAGCCAGTCGCTGCCTACGGTACGGGTTGCTTGAAGCACGCGCTGTTCAACCTTGTTGTCCTGATTGACGATCATCGCGGTCGGTTGGCCCTTGAGGTTGTGTGTCACGCCGATCTGAGGCGCGAGGATCGCATTGCTGTCGACCCCTGCTTCCAGTTGCGCGTGTACAAACATGCCTGGCAACAGCGTGTCATTCGGGTTCGGGAACACGGCACGCAAGGTTACGGAGCCGGTTGCTTCGTCAACCGACACTTCGCTGAACTCGAGCCGGCCTTCTTCCGGGTATTCGCTGCCATCGGGCAGGGTCAGCTTGACCTTGGCGGCGTTGGCGCCAGCGCTCTTCAGGCGGCCATCGGCCAGGTCACGACGCAGCTCAAGCATTTCGACCGAAGATTGCGTCACATCAACATAGATTGGGTCCAGTTGAGTGATGACGGCGAGGGCATTCGCCTGGCCACTGGTCACCAGTGCACCTTCAGTGAACAACGAACGACCAATGCGGCCAGACAGGGGCGCCAGCACTTTGGTGTAGCGCAAGTTGACCAGGGCGGTATTGAGTGCCGCTTCTGCTTCAAGACGCGCAGATTCGGCGTTGTCATATTCCTGACGGCTCACCGCTTGTTCTGCGACCAATTGCTTGTAGCGATTAGCCAGCGATTTGGCGGATTGTAGAGTGGCCTTGGCGCTGAGTACGTTGCTTTCGTAGATAGCCGGATCGATTTGATACAGCTGTTGGCCGGCTTTGACGTCGCTGCCTTCCTTGAAGAAGCGTTTGAGAATAATCCCGTTTACTTGAGGGCGAACTTCTGCAGAGCGGTAGGACGTTGTCCGACCCGGCAGGTCACTGGTCAAAGTAAATGGCTGGGTTTTCAGCGTCACGACGCCGACCTGAGGGATTTGCTGGGCAGGTGCTGCTTCTTCCTTTTTACATCCGCTGATCAGCGAAGCTAGGGCGATGGCAGCAACCAGAGCGGTAACAGCTGGCTTAAATTGCATGAAGATCCTCGGGTCAGGCACGCGAAAGCGCACAAGAATAGTGGAAGGGTAAAGAAAGCTGTTCCGGGTGGATAAGTAGCTTGCTAAGGAATATACTTACATTCGTGTCTGTTTGTAAATAGCGGCAACGTGTCGTTACAGACGCTGCAGTGCCTTTTTTGAAGCATGAAGTAGGCCGGGATAAGGCAGAACAAACGCCACCCGATGCTGGTTTGGACAAGTGCTCAGC
The DNA here is from genome assembly GCF_019266105.1 of Pseudomonas sp. D1HM. Taxonomy (NCBI): domain Bacteria; kingdom Pseudomonadati; phylum Pseudomonadota; class Gammaproteobacteria; order Pseudomonadales; family Pseudomonadaceae; genus Pseudomonas; species Pseudomonas sp. D1HM. The sequence goes on from NZ_LRMN01000014.1 coordinate 110,693, forward strand.
ATTGTCCGGCCCCCCCTGATTGAGGTTTTGATTGTCATGGTGCGTCGTACCAAAGAAGAAGCTCTGGAAACCCGGAGCAAAATCCTCGAAGCGGCCGAGCAGGCCTTTTACGAACGGGGTGTTGCGCGTACGACCCTGGCCGATATCGCGGCACTGGCGGGGGTCACCCGGGGAGCGATTTACTGGCACTTCAGTAACAAGGCCGACTTGGTCCAGGCGATGCTCGATACTTTGCATGAGCCGCTGGATGAACTGGCCAAAGCCAGCGAAAACCAGGACGAGCTTGATCCGCTCGGCTGCATGCGCAAGCTGCTGGTGCATTTGTTTCGCCAGGTGGCCATTGATCCCAAGACCCGGCGTATCAATGAAATCTTGTTTCATAAGTGTGAATTTACTGACGAAATGTGTGATTTGCGTCGGCAACGCCAAGTGGCCAGTGTCGACTGCAACAGCAGAATCGAAGTGGCCCTGAATAATGCCGTTCATCGGGAGCAGCTCCCTGCAACGCTGGATACACGCCGTGCTGCAATCTCCTTGCATGCCTATATCGACGGAATACTCGGGCAATGGCTGCTGGTTCCCGACAGTTTTGCGCTTCACAATGAAGCTGAATCGTGGGTAGACATCGGCATTGAGATGCTGCGCCTGAGTCCGGCCTTACGACACCGAGATTGAGTTTGACATCAGTCTAGTTCGATCAAGCGATAAGGCTAGGGAAGATTCTTCCTACGAGGCATTGGAAAACAAAATGCCTTTATATACGTCTGGCTCGCGGGTTTAAAGTTAGCGAGCTATGTAATTTGTAGGTTAATTGTTACGTGGCGGTTAAGGCCTGACAGCTATGGGCGGATTGACCTTCATGCTTCGGGGTTTTAACGCTAAAGGCCCCAGGCAGTTTCCCGGTTTTTCTTACGTGATCATCCTGCGACTCCAGGCATCCTCAATCAGCGTGCGCAGAGCTGAAACTAATTGAGAGCACCTCTGGAGTTCCCGCGTTGGCTTCCCCTACACTCGAAGAACGCTCTGGCCTTGGGTCGGAGCCGCTAAATCGGGGAGCGGGCGACTGCCATGAAGTTTTTGTCCGTTATCGACTAAAGCAAACAGACCGCGAGAGTGCTCTGTGTCGCGGTGAATTCGAGGAATAACAATTGAACAAGATTTACTCGAGTGCTGAATCCGCCTTGCAGGGGCTTGTCGAAGACGGCATGACTCTGGCTGTGGGCGGTTTTGGACTGTGTGGCATTCCTGAGGCACTGATTGCTGCCTTGCGTGACACCGGCAAGCGTGAGCTGACCGTGATCAGCAATAACGCCGGCGTGGATGGATTCGGTCTGGGCCAATTGCTGGCAACGCGCCAGATCCGCAAGATGATTTCTTCGTATGTAGGCGAAAACAAAGAGTTCGAACGTCAGTACCTGGCGGGCGAACTTGAGTTGGAGTTCACTCCGCAGGGGACCCTGGCCGAGAAGTTGCGGGCTGGCGGGGCCGGGATTCCGGCGTTTTACACCAGGACCGGTTACGGTACGTTGGTGGCAGAAGGCAAGGAAACCCGCGAATTCGACGGTGAGTGGTACGTCATGGAGCGTTCGTTACGCGCCGATGTGGCACTGGTCAAAGCCTGGAAAGCCGATAAATCCGGCAACCTGTTGTTCAATAAAACGGCCCGCAACTTCAACCCGTTGGCGGCGATGGCAGCCAAGGTGTGTGTGGTTGAAGTGGAAGAAATCGTTGAAGTCGGCGAGATTGAGCCAGATCAGGTCCATTTGCCCGGGATTTACGTACAGCGGCTGATACTGAATGCCAGCCCGGAAAAACGCATCGAACAACGCACTGTGCGGAGCGCCTGACCATGGCCTGGACTCGTGAAGAAATGGCGCAACGCGCCGCCCAAGAACTGCAGGACGGTTTTTACGTCAACCTGGGTATTGGTCTGCCAACGCTCGTGGCCAATTACATTCCCGAGGGGATGGATGTCTGGCTGCAAAGTGAAAACGGTCTGCTTGGTATTGGCCCGTTCCCGCTTGAAGACGAAGTGAACGCCGACCTGATCAATGCTGGCAAACAAACAATCACCACGTTGCCCGGCAGCAGTTTTTTCAACAGCGCTGACTCATTCGCAATGATTCGCGGAGGGCACATCAATCTCTCCATTCTGGGGGCGATGCAAGTTTCCGAGAAGGGTGACCTGGCCAACTGGATGATTCCGGGCAAGATGGTCAAAGGCATGGGGGGCGCTATGGACCTGGTGGCAGGGGTCAAGCGCGTGGTGGTGCTAATGGAGCACACTGCCAAGGGCGGCACCCACAAACTGCTCAAACAATGCGATTTGCCGCTGACAGGCGTGGGGGTGGTCGATCGGATCATTACCGACCTGGGCGTACTCGATGTGACCGAGCAAGGGCTCAAGCTGGTTGAGCTGGCTTCAGGCGTTACGCTGGAGCAACTGCAAGCGGCGACTGGCTGCGACATCAAGGCCTAGGCCTGGCGACAGGCGTGAATGCCTGCGCCCCAAACGCAAAAAAGCCCCGGCTCGCAGGAACCGGGGCTTTTTGCTGCAACGTGAATCAGCGTTCCAGATCTTTGATCTTGCCTTTCACGCCATCAAACTCTTCCGCGTCCGGAAGGGCATCTTTTCTCTCGGTGATGTTGGGCCAGATTTCAGCCAGCTCAACATTCAACTGAATAAACTCTTGCATGTCTGCAGGCACTTCATCTTCAGAGAAGATCGCTTGTGCAGGGCATTCAGGCTCACAAAGCGCGCAGTCAATGCACTCATCCGGGTGAATCACCAGGAAGTTCGGGCCTTCGTAAAAGCAGTCCACCGGACAGACTTCTACGCAGTCGGTGTACTTGCACTTGATGCAGTTGTCGGTGACGACGAAGGTCATTTCTAATTTTCTCCTCAGGCGGCGGCAGCGAAGCCCTTCCAGTTCGGGTTCGCCGGGCTCGGGAGTGATATCTACTGAACAGGCTAATAGGCCAGTAGCATCCCGAACCGCGCGCGATTCTAGCAGCTTTTAAAGGCGTGTCTTTAGTGTGTAGAGCAAATCCAGTGCTTTACGCGGCGTCATGTTGTCCAGATCCAGCTTGGACAGGTCATCCAGTACCGGGTGAGGCAGGCTGGCAAACATATCGCTTTGTAGCGGCGCGGGCTTCTTGCCGGGCGTCGGACGCGGTGCTTCATGGGGCAGGCTGGTGGTCTCCAGCCGGCTCAGATGCTCGCGGGCGCGGGTGATAACGGCCGTTGGAACCCCGGCCAGTTGCGCTACCGCCAAACCATAACTCTGACTGGCCGGCCCCGGCAACACGTGGTGCAGGAATACGATACGCTCATTGTGTTCGGTGGCGCTCAAATGCACGTTGGCGACCAATGGCTCGTTTTCAGGCAGTACTGTCAGTTCAAAATAATGGGTGGCGAACAACGTGTAAGCGCGCAGTTGGGCCAGCCGTTCGGCCGCCGCCCAGGCCAGCGACAGACCGTCGAAGGTGCTGGTGCCGCGACCCACTTCATCCATCAATACCAGGCTGCGCTCAGTGGCATTGTGCAGAATATTTGCGGTTTCGCTCATTTCCACCATGAAGGTTGAACGCCCACCGGCCAGGTCGTCGCTGGAGCCGATCCGGGTAAAGATCCGGTCCACCAGAGACAGCTCGCAGCTGGCCGCCGGTACAAAGCTGCCAATGTGTGCCAACAGCACGATCAACGCGGTCTGGCGCATATAGGTCGACTTACCGCCCATGTTCGGGCCGGTGATCACCAGCATGCGGGTGTTGTCATCCAGCCCCAGGTCGTTGGCCACGAACGGCGTTGTCAGTACTTGTTCGACCACGGGGTGTCGGCCCTGGCTGATGCGCATGCACGGTTCATCGACAAAACGCGGGCAGTTCAAGTCGAGGTTCAGGGCTCGTTCGGCCAGGTTGCTCAGCACATCCAGTTCGGCCAGGGCCGCGGCGGTGTCCTGCAGTGGCGGCAAGTGCCCGATCAGCGTTTCGAGCAGGGCTTCGTAAAGCATTTTCTCGCGGGCCAGGGCACGGCTTTTGGCCGACAGGGCTTTATCTTCGAAGGCTTTCAGCTCCGGGGTGATAAAGCGTTCTGCACCTTTCAGGGTTTGACGGCGGATGTAGTCGGCCGGTGCCTGTTCTGCCTGCTTGCTTGGCAGCTCGATGAAATAGCCATGCACCCGGTTGTAGCCGACCTTGAGATTGGCCAAGCCGGTACGGGCTTTTTCACGGGCTTCCAGATCGATCAGGAACTGACCGGCATTTTCACTAAGCGACTGCAGCTCATCCAGCTCGGCGTCATACCCGGTTTTTAATACGCCGCCATCGCGAATGACCGCGGGCGGGTTGTCGATGACGGCTCTCTCCAGCAAGGCTGCCAGCTCGGGATAGGTGCTGGTGGTGACGGCCAGTTGCTGCAGATGCGGTGCTTCGAGGCCCAGCATGGCATCTTGCAGCTCTGGCAGGGCGCCCAATGCATCGCGCAAGCGCGCCAAGTCCCGCGGGCGCGCATTGCGCAGGCCGATACGGGCCAGGATACGTTCCAGGTCGCCAATTTCTTTGAGCTGAGGCTGCAGTTTTTCGAAGCGGTAACCATCCAGCAGGCAGGTGATCGAGCTTTGACGGGCCAGTAGCACATTCAAGTCGCGCAAGGGCCGGTTCAGCCACCGGGTCAGCAAACGGCTGCCCATTGAGGTCTGGCAGCGATCGACCACGGACTGCAAGGTATTGTCGCGGCCGCCGGCCAGGTTGGTGTCCAGCTCCAGGTTGCGCCGGCTGGCGCCGTCGAGCACCACGGTGTCGTCGAGCCGTTCATGGCGCAAGCTACGCAAGTGGGGCAAGGCGGTACGTTGTGTCTCTTTGGCGTAGCTGAGCAAGCAACCGGCTGCACCGATGGCCAGGGTCAGGTTCTCGCAGCCGAAACCTTTAAGGTCCTGGGTCGAGAACTGCTGGCACAGGCTTTTCAGAGCAGAGTCGCGCTCAAAGTCCCAGGGCGCACGGCGTCGCACGCCACGGCGCTTTTCGGCGGGCAGGCCTTGTGGCCAGTCATCCGGGATCATCAGCTCAACCGGATTGATGCGCTCCAGCTCGGCCAGCAGGTTTTCCCAGCCCTTGATCTCCAGTACCGAAAAGTTGCCACTGGTGATGTCCAGTACCGCAAGGCCAAACAAACGCTCATCGCCGAGTACCGCTGCAATCAGGTTGTCGCGACGCTCATCCAGCAACGCCTCGTCGCTGACGGTACCCGGCGTGATGATGCGCACCACCTGGCGGTCTACGGGCCCCTTGCTCGTGGCCGGATCACCGACCTGCTCGCAAATGACCACGGACTCGCCGAGCTTTACCAGCTTGGCCAGATAACCTTCGGCCGCGTGGTAAGGAATCCCGCACATCGGGATTGCTTGCCCGGCAGACTGCCCACGCGCCGTCAGCGTGATATCCAGCAATTTGGCAGCCTTCTTCGCATCTTCATAAAAGATTTCGTAGAAGTCGCCCATGCGATAGAACATCAGCTGGTCGGGGTGCTGGTTCTTCAGGCGCCAGTATTGCTGCATCATCGGCGTGTGTGAGGACAGGTCGGAGGTATTTTTACTCATCTGGGCTTAGGCGGATTCGTTCATAAGTGGGGAAAAGCAGGCGCGTGGCCTGAGGGTTTCGCAATGGGCGCAAGGTTAACATGTCAGCCCCCTGCATCTACAGGGACGCGGGCAGCAGGTATTCGGCGGTTGCTCTATAAATAGAAGAAATATCATTTGCCATCGGTAATCACGCTCAGCACTATCTCTATCCATGTCTAAACGAACTGTTTCCACTGTCCTTAAAGAACTGCTCATCCGGCACCAGATCAGCGCGATGACGCTGCATCGGAGCACGGGCGTACCGCAGTCCACGCTGTCGCGCATCTTGAGTGGCAAGATTGTCGATCCCTCCGATCGGCATATCTCCAGGATTGCCGAGTACTTCAATATCAGCACCGACCGGCTGCGCGGTCGTGATGAGCCGCGAGCGCTGCCCCCGTCTGAACCCCTGCACCCGGAGTTGCGGGACATCTGCCTGTGGGATGACGACACGCCGGTCGCGGATGATGAAGTGTCCATACCGTTCCTGCGTCAGGTTGAACTGGCGGCAGGCTCCGGGCGCTTTGTCATTGAGGAGAGCGAGCGCGCGCGGCTGCGTTTTGGCAAGCGCAGCCTGCGCCACAATGGTGTGCAATTCGACCAGGCGAAGTGCGTGACGGTTCGCGGTGACAGCATGTTGCCTGTACTGCGGGATGGAGCAACGGTGGGGGTCAATGCCGGTAAACGCACCCTCGACGAGGTCATCGACGGAGATCTGTATGCGATCAATCACAATGGTCAGTTACGGGTGAAACAGCTTTATCGCTTGGCAAGCGGTCTCCGTTTGCGCAGTTTCAACCGCGACGAGTACCCCGACGAGGACTACGTCTACAGCGAGTTGGAGGACGAACAGCTTGTGATCCTCGGCCATGTTTTCTGGTGGGGAATGTACGCACGCTAGAGGTCGACTTCAGGAAAAAGCCCACATGATTGTGGGCTTTTTTTTGCCTCTTGAAAGACCAGGACTACGATTCGCGCCCTCTGAGATTGCTTGCCAAAAGGCGCGGGGAAATATATGCATTGATGCATTGACTGTATATACATACAGGCTTAGTCTTGGCTGCATGACGGCCCGTAATCGCATTCAAGCAGGGAGGCGGCGTCGTACTGGGCGCTTGCTGTGCTCATGCCGGAACTGGCGCTTATCAATAAGGACTCAGGAGTGATGACAAGATGAATGAACCACAAGTATTGCTGGATATGCCGGTTTTACTGGTCATCCTTCTCGCTCTGGTAGGCGGGGTCTTCGGTGAGATGTGGCGGGCGGGCAAGGACGGCGCGAGCGGGTGGTCTCTGGTTCGACGCCTGGCGCTACGCTCGGGAGCGTGCATGGTGTGCGGCGTCTCCACTTTTATGTTGCTGTACGCAGCCGGGATGTCTGTCCTGGCTGCGGGTGCCTTTGGTTGTCTCACGGCCCTGGCGGGTGCAGACGCGGCGATAAGCCTGTACCAGCGCTGGGCAGCCAAGCGGCTGGGTGTTGCGGACTCGGAGGTCGAACCCTAGAGCAGGAGAACGCCCTTGACGATCATGCTGTCTTGCAACAGCGACCTGCTCGTGTAGGTTATGGCGTTTATCTGCCCCTCAGGAGATCGATCATGGACCCGCTATCGAAACTCGCTGCTGAACTTGGGAAGCACTTGCTGGCTCTGAAGCTTCAGGTGACAACGGCCGAATCCTGCACCGGTGGCGGGATAGCTGAGGCAATTACCCGAATTGCCGGAAGCTCTGCCTGGTTCGAGGCAGGCTTTGTGACCTACTCCAATCAACAAAAGACCAAGCAGCTGGAGGTTCCCGAATCCTTGTTTTCCCGTGTCGGTGCCGTGAGTCGCGAGGTGGTTGAGGCGATGGCGCTTGGCGCCCAGAAGCAGAGCGGGGCGTATTTTTCCGTCGCGGTGAGCGGGGTGGCCGGGCCCGGCGGTGGTTCGCCGGACAAACCGGTTGGTACCGTCTGGCTGGCATGGGTCGCCGGCGATACGGTGTCGGCCGAGTGCCGGCATTTTTCCGGCGATCGCGATGAGGTCCGCCGACAAACCGTGGTGGCGGCTCTGGAAGGCTTAATACGCCGAACGGTACGAGAAATAAAAAATCAGGGGTAGGCGATCGTTTAGCGCTGTGGAATAATACTGGCTACTTATACAGTTATCGGCCGTCAGGCCTTATTGATTACGAGAGGACTTTAATGGACGACAACAAGAAGAAAGCCTTGGCTGCGGCCCTGGGTCAGATCGAACGTCAATTCGGCAAGGGCGCCGTGATGCTGATGGGCGATCAGGAACGCCAGGCTGTGCCGGCAATCTCTACCGGTTCGCTGGGTCTGGACATCGCGCTGGGCATTGGCGGCCTGCCTAAAGGCCGTATTGTTGAAATCTACGGCCCGGAGTCCTCGGGTAAAACCACCCTTACGCTGTCTGTCATTGCGCAGGCACAAAAGGTCGGTGCAACCTGCGCCTTCGTAGATGCCGAGCATGCCCTTGATCCTGAATATGCGGCCAAGCTGGGCGTAAACGTCGACGATCTGCTGGTTTCCCAGCCAGACACGGGCGAGCAGGCTCTGGAAATCACCGACATGCTGGTGCGCTCCAACGCCGTAGACGTCATCATCATCGACTCCGTTGCTGCACTCACGCCCAAGGCCGAAATCGAAGGCGACATGGGCGACATGCATGTTGGCCTGCAAGCGCGTCTGATGTCCCAGGCCCTGCGCAAAATTACCGGCAACATCAAGAACGCCAACTGCCTGGTGATCTTCATCAACCAGATCCGGATGAAGATCGGTGTCATGTTCGGCAGCCCGGAAACCACCACCGGTGGTAACGCACTGAAGTTCTACTCATCGGTACGTCTGGATATCCGTCGCACCGGTGCCGTGAAAGAAGGTGATGTGGTCGTCGGCAGTGAAACCCGCGTCAAAGTGGTCAAGAACAAGGTTGCTCCGCCATTCCGTCAGGCCGAATTCCAGATTCTTTACGGCAAAGGCATCTATCTCAATGGCGAGATGATCGACTTGGGCGTACTGCATGGCTTCGTTGAGAAAGCCGGTGCCTGGTACAGCTACCAGGGCAGCAAAATCGGTCAGGGCAAGGCCAATTCGGCCAAGTTCCTGGATGATAACCCTGAGATCAAGGATGCTCTTGAGAAGCAGCTGCGCGAAAAGCTGCTGGGCCCGAAGAGCGAAAGTGAGCTGGCAGACATGAAGTCGATGCCAAAAATGAGCAAAGCGGCCAAGGCTGCTGCGGCAGAGAATGAAGCGGCAGAAATGGAACTGGAAAACGCTGCCGAAAACGATAACTGATAGACATCATGACGGTCGTTCTGGATACCCTCGTCGCGGTAAGACGAACTGCAATGGACCTGCTCGCGCGACGCGAGCACGGTAGAGTCGAGCTGACGCGCAAACTGCGTCAGCGCGGCGCTTGCCCGGAGATGATCGACATCGCCCTTGACCGCCTGACGGAAGAAGGGCTGTTGTCGGAGTCGCGTTACCTCGAAAGCTTTATCAACTACCGTGCCCGCGCTGGCTATGGCCCTTTGCGTATTCGCGAAGAGCTCAGTCAGCGCGGCTTGTCGCGTGGGGATATTGAGGAGGCGTTACGCGAGTGTGGCTTTAACTGGCAAGAGCAGTTGGAGGACACCTGGCGTCGCAAGTTTTCCGCGCAGTTACCGGAAGATGCGAAAGAGCGCGCGCGTCAGGGCCGCTTTCTCAGTTATCGCGGGTACTCACTTGAAATGATCGGCCGCTTGTTAAGCGGCCGAGAGTTTGATGATTGAAATGGGTGTCGCCGCGTAGCCGTTATCAAAGGCTGCGCTCAATGACGAAATGCTCGTCAATCTTCACGCAAGCCCCCCTTCCTTTATTACTCTGTCATTGGCTCGCGCGTGACCACGGCGTCGGCATCCTCGACGGAGGCCCAGTTATGCGGCAGGTTGATAAAGTTGATCAGCTCACGCAGGCGTCCCTGGTTACGACCGCTGAAAGCAAAGGTCAAGCGGGTGAGGTGGCCGAGTTTCGGGTCATCGAAATCCTGGCTGTCATAACCTTGTTGCTGGAAGCCCTCACTCAGGCAAATATCGGCAAATGTCTGCTGGACCTGCTCCAGCGCCTGGGCGCTGAGAGGGCGCTTGATGCGCATCACAAAGGTTTTGTTCACCCAGCGGGTTGAATGGAAGTTGGCGTAAAACTGATTGATCTCAGCCACCGCCTCTTCTGCGCTGTGCACCAGGCGCAACAATTTCAAGTCATTGGGCAAGATGTACTGATTGGCTTGCAATTGGCCACGAATGAAATCCAGCGCGCTTTGCCAAAATGTGCCGCCCGGCATATCCAGCAACACCAAGGGCACTAACGGCGTTTTACCGGTTTGCATCAGTGTCATGACTTCCAGCACTTCATCCAGTGTGCCGAAGCCGCCAGGGCACATCACCAGCGCGTCCGCTTCTTTAATGAAAAAAAGCTTTCGGGTAAAAAAGAAGTGAAACGACAGCAAGTTGTCCGAGCCGTGGATGGTGGGATTGGCATGTTGTTCGAACGGCAGGGTGATATTGAATCCCAGGCTGTGTTGCAGACCTGCGCCTTCATGGGCGGCGGCCATGATCCCGGCACCGCCGCCGGTAATGACCATCATGTCTGATTTGGCCAGCTCCGCGCCCACTTCTCGGGCCAGTGCATACAGTGGATGCTCGATGGGGGTTCTTGCCGAGCCGAAAACAGTGACTTTGCGTTGTCCCTTGAATTGTTCAAGCACGCGAAAGGTTTTCTCGAGTTCGCGTATTGCCTGCAGGGTGATCTTGGCATTCCAGCGATCGAAATCGTCATGGGCCATGCGCAAAACGGTCAGCATCATTTCACGGTAGAGCGCAAGATTCGGGCTGCCGGCAGCCACCTGTTGAAGTTGCAGGTCGATCTTTTCAACAAGGTTCAGGCCTTGGCTTTCGAAGTGCAGCTGCAGGTCATTGGGTTGGTCGGGCATGTACTTCTCCTTCTGTACAACATCCTTGGGCGCGCCGCAAAGTGCTGGGCGCAGCGACACAAAGTGTCAAGGATGATGGCCTGATGATGGTCCTGCCGTGTCTTGACTGGCAATAGCTAATTGCCTGATACCGATGAAGAATTATCGAATGCAGGGAGGGGCATGGCAGGAGTGTTGCAGCTTGCACGCCGCAGAGAATGGCGGCGTGCGGCTAAGGGCGGGAAGCTACTTTTTACGCTGGCAGTTCTCGGCCCGAAAATCCTGGGTCATCACAGGCTTGTTGTTTTTATATTCCTTGAAGCTGTAGCGCAATGTAGCGCCCTGGTTCATCAGGGTCCGAAAGCCTGCGTTGCTGCAAACGCTGCGGCCTAATTGCGGAACCGTCTCTTCAGGGTTGGAGCGCATCTGGGCGGCCAATGTCGGGCTGGCTTCCAGGTTGTTGATCAGCACAGTCCCGTCAACCGTAAACCCTTTGTCCAGAAGGTCGGCATTGATGGCGCGAGGTTTGCCTTCGTTGCTTTTTGCGGCAACTTTTTGCAGTGTTTTGTTCAGTTCATAGTCTTTAAGAGAGGCTGCTTGTACGCTCAAGGGTAGCGCGAGCACAAGAGCGACGGTCGGAATGATATAGCGCAACATGAAACTCTCCTGATTCAGTGATGCAGGTTTGACCGGCCACATAGGTGTGCGTTCACTGGCGCGCAAGTATAGGTCAGCATGAGCATGCAGGAAATGCCAAAGCATATGGATTAACGTCCCGGTACTGCGCCTCTGTTAAACTTGAGGCCTTTCTCTTGTGAGCCCGTTCCTGCGCCAACCCTTGGCGAGCGGACGGTCGGCGCCTTTAAGTAAAAAACATGACCTCGATGACCTTTTCCCCGAATGCAGTAGCCCGTTTACGAGACGAGCGTGAAGAGGAGAGTACCAAGCCTTATTTGGCGCGTGGCTCACGTGCGCCGCGTTGCCATACTTGCCGTGTGATTGAAAGTCACTGCCTGTGCAGTTGGAGGCCCAAGGTGAGTGCGCGTTCGGGTGTATGCCTGATCATGACCAAAAAGGAAGTGTTCAAGCCCAGTAACACGGGTTGGCTGATCGCTGATGTGGTCAGCGACAACTTTGCATTCATTTGGTCGCGTACCGAAACTGACGATGGCTTGCTCGCGTTATTGTCTGACCCGCAGTGGCAGCCGTATCTGGTGTTTCCCGGTGAATATGTTGCGCCAGAGCGCGTTACACACACGGTAGAGATCGCCAGTAGCAAGCGGCCTTTGTTTATTCTGCTCGATGCAACCTGGACCGAAGCGCGCAAGATCTTTCGTAAAAGCCCGTACTTTGACGCGTTGCCAATTTTGAGCCTGTTGCCCGAGAAACTCTCGCGCTATCGCTTGCGCAGGTCCACACGCAGTGAGCATTTGTGCACGGCGGAAGTGGCGAGCTTATGCCTGGAACTTGCCGGAGACAGCGAAGCCTCGAGCGCCCTGGATGCATATTTTGATGTGTTCAGTCAGCATTACCTGGATGCCAAGAATCAATTGCCGATCAATGAATCCAGCGTGGCGCATCAGGAACTGGGCGTTTTTGTAAAAGACCTTCCCCATAATCGGGCTCAATAGACTAAAGAAGTAGCGCTACAATTTTCAGGACGATGCAGCAGGCACCCGTGTTGATTTGCAATACGGGGGGCCAAGCCGAAAAACGGGTCCAGGGCTTCAGGTTTTCAACTTGACCCTCTCCGTTGTGCTGGGCATGCTTGGCGCCCGTTCGGCTCCGGCTGCAGCTCAAACGCTTTTATTTACTGACGTTTAGCGTAAATCGCCTCCTTTACGCCACAGTCTCTGCGCTGTTGCTTAAGTTGCCTTAGCGAGTTCTGGAATTCCTCAGGGCTTGCCTGAAACAGGATCATTTAAAAAATGGCCACATACGAAGTCCTGATTGCCGACGACCATCCGCTGTTTCGCAGTGCCTTGCACCAGGCCGTGACGCTGGGACTGGGCTCTGATGTTCGGTTGGTTGAAGTCGCCAGTATTGCTGAGCTTGAGACGCAACTGGCAGTCAAGGCTGATTGGGATCTGGTACTGCTTGATTTGAACATGCCGGGGGCCTATGGCTTTTCCGGGCTGGTGTTGTTGCGGGGCCAATACCCGCAAATTCCGGTGGTGATGGTTTCGGCCCAGGAAGAAGCCTCGGTCATGGTGCGTTCCCGTGAGTTCGGTGCCAGTGGCTTCATTCCCAAGTCCAGTTCGCTGGCAGAGATTCAAAAGGCAGTACGCGCAGTGCTGGAGGGCGATGTCAGCTGGCCACCTCAGGCCTTTGAAGAGGTTCAGGTGTCTGCTGAAGCCAAGGCTGCCAGTGAGGGGCTGGCCAGCCTCACGCCCCAACAGTTCCGAGTATTGACCATGGTATGCGAAGGTTTGCTGAACAAGCAGATTGCGTATGAGCTGGGTGTGTCCGAAGCGACCATCAAGGCTCATGTCACGGCTATTTTCCGCAAGCTTGGAGTCCGCACCCGGACTCAGGCAGCGCTGCTGTTGCAGCAACTTGAGTCAATCTCAAGTCATTAACCGCTGTGTTTCACGCTTTTTTGACGCGCTGTAAACTAGCGTTCCCTCTCATTTTTTGTGCAGTTGCCTATCTATGTCGCCTTTTAAAGGTAAAACCGGATTTAAACGGATTTTGAATGCTGGCGGCTATTCGCTGGACGGTTTGCGCGCTGCCTTTACGGGCGAAGCTGCATTTCGGCAGTTGGTCTTGCTTAATGTGATCTTGATTCCGCTGAGCTTTTTCCTGAACGTCAGTCGGGTAGAGCGCGCGTTGTTGATTGCGGTATGCCTGTTGGCGCTGATCGTTGAGCTGCTGAACTCGGCGATTGAGGCGGCGATTGATCGCATCTCCCTCGATTTGCACCCGCTGTCGAAAAACGCCAAGGACATGGGCAGCGCTGCCCAGTTTGTGGTGCTGAGCATGATTGCTGTGGTGTGGGCGGTGATTCTGCTTTAAGCAATCGTCGGCAATACGATTTCGTCGCTGCGCTGAACCCCTGCGGTAAAGGCGCGGCACAGTTCCAGAAATTCGCGCATGGCAGATGTCTGGTACTTCTTCTTGTGCCAGATGAAGTAAAACTGCCGGGACAGATCCAGGTCGGGGGTTTCCACAGCGACCAGGCTGCCGCGTCTGAAGGCGTCACGTAATGCCAGTCGCGAAATACAACCAATGCCGAGGCCTGATTCGACGGCGCGCTTGATCGCTTCGGTGTGTTCCAGCTCGAGGCGGATGTTGAGCGAACTTTGATGATGGCGCATGGCTTGGTCGAACGTCAGGCGGGTACCGGAGCCTTGCTCACGCAAGATCCACGCTTCATGAGTGAGTTCTTCGAGGGTGGCATGACCGCGAGTGGCAAGCGGATGCCGGGGTGCACAAAACACCACGAGTTCATCTTCGACCCAGCTCTGGACTTCGATGTCCGGGTGAGTGCAGTCGCCTTCAATCAGACCCAGGTCAATTTCATAATGGGCGACCTGTTGCACAATATGCGCTGTGTTTTGAACGATCAGTTTGACCTGGCTTTCAGGGTGGGCTTGCATAAAGCTGCCGATCAGCAAGGTAGCCAGGTAGTTGCCAATGGTGAGCGTCGCGCCCACGGTCAGCGAGCCAAAACCGGATTTGCCATTGAGCAGGTCTTCGATTTCCTTGGCCTGATCCAGAAGCGCGACGGCCTGGGGCAGCAGTTGGCGGCCAAGGGCATTCAGGCTCAAGCGTTTGCCCGCGCGATCGAACAGTTGGCAGCTGGTTTGGCGTTCCAGTTCGGTGATCGACGTGCTGGCTGCTGATTGAGAAAGGGCCAACAAGCCGGCAGCGCGTGACACGCTCTCTTGTTGGGCGACAGTGACGAACACTTGGAGTTGTCTGAGAGTAAATCGCATATCGATATAACCGATAACCCTTATCTTAATAATTCAGTTAACAGATATTGTCCTCGCCATTAGAATGCTATGCAATCGCGCCCTTAGTCAGCGCTGGCGAATTTAGGAGCCCCGTACATGAGCAACATGAACCACGAACGTGTCCTCAGTGTTCATCACTGGAACGACACCCTGTTCAGCTTCAAGTGCACCCGCGATCCGGGTCTGCGCTTTGAGAACGGTCAGTTCGTGATGATCGGCCTGCAACAGCCCAATGGCCGTCCGCTTATGCGTGCCTATTCGATTGCCAGCCCTAACTGGGAAGAGCATTTGGAGTTCTTCAGCATCAAGGTGCCGGATGGCCCGCTGACTTCGCAGTTGCAGCACTTGAAGGAAGGCGACGAGATCATCATCAGCAAAAAACCGACAGGCACTCTGGTGCTTGACGATTTGAAGCCGGGCAAGCATTTGTATCTGCTGAGCACGGGTACGGGTCTGGCGCCATTCATGAGCGTGATCCAGGACCCGGAAACCTACGAGCGTTTCGAAAAAGTGATCCTGTGCCACGGCGTGCGGTACGTCAATGAAGTCGCTTATCGCGAATTCATCACTGAGCACTTGCCGCAGAACGAGTTCTTCGGTGAAGCGCTGCGTGAGAAGTTGATCTACTACCCGACTGTGACCCGCGAGCCCTTTGAAAATGAAGGCCGCCTGACTGACCTGATGCGCAGTGGCAAGCTGTTCAGCGACATTGGTCTGCCACCGATCAACCCGCAGGATGACCGTGCCATGTTGTGCGGCAGTCCGAGCATGCTCGATGAAACCAGCGAAGTCCTCAACAGCTTCGGCCTGACCGTTTCGCCGCGTATGCGCGAGCCGGGCGACTACTTGATCGAACGCGCCTTCGTCGAGAAGTAAGCCCGCAGACCAAAAAGCCCGTGTGATCCCAGGATCCCACGGGCTTTTTGTTGTCTGGCGTTAGCCGGGCAAGGGTCAAGTAGCCGCAATCACCTCGAGCACACGGATAACACCGGGTTCAGGGTAATGCCAGCGTACGTCCAGATCCCAGAATTGCGCACCGTATTCGCGTTCCGCCGTGGGCGTTTGGTAGGCGGGTCGCGGGTCCTGGGCCAGACACTGTTCAATCAGCTCAACCAGGGGCTCCTGAAGGCGCAGCGCCTGGCTGTGGGCCTGTTGCAAGGCGGCATCTGTCCATTGCACGGGGATGAGTCCGGGGGCGGCGCTGGCCATGCTATTGCTGGCGCTGTCGATGATGTCGGCGTAGGGCACATAAGGCTTGATGTCGAGAATCGGCGTGCCATCAAGCAGGTCAATACCCGAGATGTACAGCCGATCGGCCTCAACCTTGTCCAGCTTCACCACTGACTGGCCGATGCCATTTGGACGGTGGGTCGCACGGGTGGCGAACACCCCCATTGATTTATTGCCACCCAACCGTGGGGGACGCACCTTGAGGCGTGGTTTGTCTTCCAGTGCCTGGTGGAACACGAATAGCAGCCAGACATGACTGACCTGTTCCAGGCCTTGCACGGCATCACCCTGATCGAACGGTGCGACCAATTCCAGCACGCCGCGGGCCGCCGGGGCCAGTTGCGGTTGGCGTGGAATGGCGAACTTCTCCTTGAAGCAGGAGCGTACAAAGCCGATGGGGGAGACGGTGTAGGGCATGGGCAATAAACCTTGTGGCCGCTGCCGCAGGCTGCGATGGGCAGCGCTGCGGCCCCGGTATATAGGCCTCGAAGATCTTTTTGATCTTATCGCAGCCTGCGGCAGCGGCTACAAAGGCTTTGTCGGTACAACGTTGGATCAGGCGCGAACGCGCAGGGTCAGGCCCTTGAGAAAGTTGCGCAGCAGCTGGTCGCCACAGGTGCGGTAGTTGGTGTGACCAAATTTGCGGAACAGTGCGCTCAGCTCAGGCTTGGACACCGGGAACTCGGCGGCCTTGAGGATGGCGTGCATGTCGTCTTCCTTGAGTTCGAAGGCTACGCGCAATTTCTTCAGGATGATGTTGTTGGTGACGGGCAGTTCCACCGGCTGTGGTGGACGGCTTTCATCCTTACCGCGCTTGAAAATCACCAGGCCATCCAGAAAATGCGCCATCACGTCGTCCGGGCAACGGACGAAACCTTCTTCTTCATCTTTTTTCAGGTAGGTCAGGACGTCTTCCTTGGTCACTTCCAGGCCACCAAGCTTGATGATGTCGACAACCTTGTTGTCGCTGATGTCGAGCATGTAGCGCACGCTGCGCAGTACGTCATTATGAATCATGTGGGCAATCCTGATATTCAGCAGTGAGCACCGCAGGCTGTGCTGCGGTGTCTAAATGTGCGGGGTAGGGCGGTGCTTAGAACTTTTCTTTGGCCGACATATAGCGCCATTGACCGACGGGAAGCTTGCCCATCGATACGCCGCCAATACGAATACGGCGGATGGAAACGACGGTAAGGCCGACGGCCTGACAGAACAGTGCAATAACCCCTGGCTGCGGATTCTTCATCGCAAAGCGTAGGCGATTTTCACTCTGCCAGCTGGCTTTGACGGCCGGCAATTCCCGACCCTTGTAGGTCATGCCGTGATTGAGGCGGTTCAAACCGTGGGGAGCCATTTCGCCGGAGACTTCGACCACGTATTCCTGTTCGATCTTGTTGGCATCGGCGGTCAGCTTGCGCACGATTTTCCAGTCCTGGGTGAACACCAGCAGGCCACTGGCGTTGGCTTGCAACTCGTTGCCAACGGTCAGACGCAGAAAGTGTCCCTTGAGCGGACGCTTGCCGTAGCGGTGTTCTTCGCTCAGGGTTTGCGGGCCAATCAACGCCAGGGCGCTGTCGGTATCCAGGCCTGCAGGCGCATTCAGCAAAATGGTCACAGGCTCGGGCGCGGTAGCCTTGGCTTCCGGGTCCAGCTCGACTTTTTGGTTGTCGACCTTGAATTGTGGTTCGTCGATGACTTCGCCATCTACCGTGACCCAGCCACCTTCAATGAACAGTTCGGCCTCACGGCGGGAGCAGCCGACGAGTTCGATGAGGCGTTTGGAGAGACGTATCGGTTCAGACATGACAGGGGCCGTAATGGAATTGGGCGGCTATTGTACCCGCCTGGCGCCGGTTAAGCCCGGCAACATTTGCCTTATGCACGGGTTGAGCGTTTATACCGCAGGTGCAATAGAGGATATGGCTGCCCGAGGCCGTCTTTTTCGCTGCGTCCGACGGCTTCAAAGCCCTGCTTGAAGTAAAAGCCGATCGCTTGAGTGTTTTGCTCGTTGACGTCGAGGCGTTCGGCGTTCAGTTCGTTGATGGCGAACATTAGCAGGCGTTTTCCAATGCCTTGGCCGCGGTAATCGGGATGTATAAACAGCATTTCAACTTTGCCGGAGGCTACGCCGGCAAAACCCGCAATGCGCTGGGTAAGCGGATTCTTGCAGCAGACCAGCATCACGGCGTTCAGGTATTGGTCTTTCACCAGGTCGCGCAGTAATTGAACATAGCTGTCTGGCAAGAAGTCATGGGTAGCGCGAACGGATGCTTCCCATACGTCAGTTAACTCATTGAAGTCTGTAAGACGCGGCGTGTGAACGACCCATGCTTGACTCATCCAGCGTGTCTCCTGAGGCGAGTAATTAGGCGATGGGTTAACCATAGCTGCAAAAAAAAGCCCTGACGCAGAAGCGTCAGGGCTTTTTGAACGGGTTATGCCCGGGACTTAAAGTGCTTCAGCCCACAGGTCATATTCGTCGGCGTCTGTCACTCGGCACATGATCTTGTCGCCGGGCTTGATGTCTTTTTCGGTGGCGATAAAGACATTGCCGTCGATTTCCGGAGCATCGAAGAAGCAGCGGCCAACGGCGCCTTGCTCATCGACTTCGTCGATCAGGACTTCGATTTCCTTGCCGATTTTCATCTGCAGGCGGGCGGCGCTGATGGCTTGCTGGTGGGCCATGAAACGCTCCCAGCGATCCTGCTTGACTTCATCCGGCACGATGGCGGCGTCCAGCAGGTTGGCAGGGGCGCCCTCTACCGGCGAGTACTGGAAGCAGCCAACGCGATCGAGCTGGGCTTCAGTCAGCCAGTCGAGCAAGTACTGGAAGTCTTCTTCGGTTTCACCCGGGAAGCCGACAATGAAGGTCGAGCGAATGATCAGGTCCGGGCAGATTACGCGCCAGTTCTTGATCCGTGCCAGGGTCTTGTCTTCAAAGGCCGGGCGTTTCATGGCCTTGAGTACTTTCGGGCTGGCGTGCTGGAACGGGATGTCCAGGTACGGCAGGATCTTGCCGGCGGCCATCAGCGGGATCAGCTCGTCAACGTGCGGGTACGGGTAAACGTAGTGCAGGCGTACCCAGACACCCAGGGTGCTCAGGGCTTCACACAGTTCGGTCATGCGGGTTTTGACCGGGGCACCGTTCCAGAAGCCGGTGCGGTATTTCACATCGACGCCATAGGCGCTGGTGTCCTGGGAAATCACCAGAAGCTCTTTCACCCCGGCCTTGACCAGGCGCTGGGCCTCGTCGAGCACGTCGCCGACCGGGCGGCTGACCAGTTTGCCGCGCATCGACGGGATGATGCAGAAGCTGCAGCTGTGATTGCAGCCTTCGGAAATCTTCAGGTAGGCGTAATGACGCGGCGTCAGCTTGATACCTTGCGGCGGCACCAGATCGATCAGCGGGTTGTGATCCTGGCGAGGCGGCACGACCTGGTGCACTGCGTTGACCACTTGTTCGTACTGCTGCGGGCCGGTAACCGCAAGCACGCTTGGATGCACGTCGCGGATGTTGCCTTCTTCGACACCCATGCAGCCTGTGACGATGACCTTGCCGTTTTCCTTGATGGCTTCACCGATGACTTCCAGCGATTCAGCTTTGGCGCTGTCGATAAAGCCGCAGGTGTTAACCACCACGACGTCGGCGTCCTGATAGGTGGAGACGACATCGTAGCCTTCCATACGCAGCTGCGTAAGGATGCGCTCGGAGTCGACCAGTGCTTTTGGGCAACCCAGTGAGACGAAGCCGACCTTTGGGTTGGCTGGCGTGGTAACGGTGGACATGGCGAACCTCGGTATGTAGTGACGTTACATGCCCGTAAAGGCTGCACGACGAACGGGCGCTTGGTGCGCCTCTAATCAAAAAAAGTGCGCAATTTTAGCTATGGTCAACGCAGTTGACCAGCGTTAAACGGGGATTTGCGACGAGTGCTGCGCTATGCTTCGCGCCGCCGGATATTGGCAGGGTCATCAGGTCAAGAAAACATCTGTAACTGGAAGTAAAGCAGCGCATGCTGTGCAGGTTTTCCCGCGCCGGGTATTGCGTCTCTCCCTCCTCGCAGGGGGCCGGAGATGTGGGGTATGGCTTAGGCCGGGGCAGCTGGGTTCCAGCGAGTGCGGCGTACTGTTTATATGAGTTCCAGTCTTGAGTGCGGGAGTGATTGATGGGGCAGGCAAGTAGTCAGGCAGCAGAGCGCGGCCACTCAGCAGCAAAGCCTATCGGCATGCTGGTAGCTGCGGTAGGTGTGGTGTACGGCGATATTGGCACCAGCCCGCTTTACACCCTCAAAGAGGTGTTTTCCGGTGGGTATGGTGTGCAGGTCAACCATGATGGCGTCTTCGGTATTTTGGCGCTGATCCTGTGGTCGCTGATTTGGGTGGTATCGATCAAGTACGTGCTGTTTATCCTGCGCGCCGACAATCAGGGCGAGGGCGGGATCATGGCCTTGACGGCGCTGGCACGACGGGCCGCGTCACCTTACCCGCGGTTGCGCTCGCTGCTGGTGATTCTGGGGCTGATCGGCGCGTCGCTGTTTTATGGCGACAGCATGATCACCCCGGCGATCTCGGTGTTGTCCGCGGTTGAAGGGCTTGAGCTGGCCTTCAGCGGGCTCGAACGGTGGGTCGTGCCGTTGGCGCTGATCGTGCTGGTGGCGTTGTTTTTGATTCAACGTCGCGGTACGGCCACGCTGGGCAAGCTGTTTGGTCCGATCATGGTGCTGTGGTTTGTGGTGCTGGCGGTGCTCGGCATCCATGGCATCTACCAGCATCCAGAAGTGCTTAATGCCCTCAATCCGATCTGGGGAGTACGCTTCTTTGTGTCTCATCCCGGAATGGGCGTGGCCATTTTGGGCGCGGTGGTGCTGGCGCTGACCGGCGCCGAAGCGCTGTATGCCGATATGGGCCATTTTGGCCGCAAACCGATCGCTCGCGCCTGGTTCCTTCTGGTGCTGCCCGCGCTGGTGCTTAACTATTTCGGTCAGGGTGCCTTGTTGCTGGAAAACCCGGCTGCAGCCCGTAACCCGTTCTACCTGCTGGCGCCCGATTGGGCGCTGATTCCCTTGGTCGGGCTGTCCACGCTGGCGACAGTCATTGCGTCCCAGGCTGTTATTTCCGGGGCCTTCTCTTTGACCCGTCAGGCCATTCAGCTGGGTTATATCCCGCGCATGCATATCCAGCATACCTCCAGTGATGAGCAAGGCCAGATCTACATCGGTGCCGTGAACTGGTCGTTGATGGTGGGCGTTATTTTGCTGGTGCTGGGTTTTGAGTCTTCAGGGGCGCTGGCTTCAGCTTATGGGGTGGCGGTGACCGGGACCATGCTGATCACCAGCATCCTGGTGACGGCGGTCATGCTGCTGCTGTGGAAATGGCCACCGGTACTGGCAGTGCCAGTGTTGATCGGCTTTCTCTTGGTGGACGGGCTGTTTTTCGCGGCCAACGTGCCGAAGATTGTGCAGGGCGGTGCCTTTCCGGTGCTGGCGGGGATCGTGTTGTTTGTGCTCATGACCACCTGGCGCCGGGGTAAACAGCTGTTGGTGGGGCGGTTGGACGAAAGCGCGCTGCCGCTGCCGCTGTTTATCAGCAGTATTCGTGTGCAACCGCCGCATCGTGTGCAGGGCACAGCGGTGTTTCTAACGGCGCGTCCGGATGCGGTCCCCCATGCGTTATTGCACAATCTGCTGCATAACCAGGTGCTGCACGAACAAGTGGTGCTGCTGACAGTGGTCAACGAAGACTCGCCGCGGGTTCCGGCGGATCGGCGCTTTGAGGTGGATACCTACGGTGAGGGCTTCTTCCGGGTCATCCTGCATTTTGGTTTCATGGATGAGCCGGACGTGCCTGAAGCGCTGAAGCTGTGCCATCTCGATGATCTGGACTTCAACCCGATGCGCACCACTTACTTCCTCAGCCGGGAAACGGTGATTGCGACCAAGCCGGTGGGCATGGCGCGTTGGCGCGAGGCCTTGTTTGCCTTCATGCTCAAAAACGCCAACGGCAACCTGCGGTTCTTCAAGTTGCCGGTCAACCGGGTTATTGAGCTGGGAACCCAGGTCGAAATGTAATAGCCGACCTGCCGCACGCTGCGATACGGGCCGAAAGACCTTCAAAAACAGGGTCGCTTCGCAACCCATCGCCGCCTGCGGCAGCGGCGACAGGATGCTCGTAGCCGTTCGAGGCTATCGGGTTTACTGCTCAGCCCCCTGGCGCTGTTTGATTGCGTCTACCAGTCGTTGAGCCAGTGCCGGGTAATTCTCATCAAAGTGGTGCCCACCTGGCAGTTTCATGCCTTCGCCCACGGCTGTCCTGGCCGTGCAGCCACTTTCATCGACTTCCTCTTCGCCATAAATGCACACCACCTTGGCCGCTGGCAGTTTTGACATTTCTTCGCCGGTGTCAGCTTCTGCGCCTGCTTTACCCAGCCAGCCGTCGACGTGGATTTCAAAGCTGCCGCTGCGTGCGAAGGCCAGCATGATGATGGCGTCTACCCGGTTTTGCTCGGCAGGCGGCAAGCGGTTATAGGTGGCGGGCAATACGTCTGCACCGAACGAGTAACCCACCAGCACAAAGCGCTGGGTGCCCCATTTTTGCCGGTAATGCTGCATCAGTTCGGTGAGGTCGCTGGCGCTTTGTTCCGGCGTTTTGTGCTGCCAGTAATAGCGCAGTGTGTCGATGCCGACGACCGGGTAGCCGATCTTGGCCATTTCGCCGGCGACGTCGCGGTCCAGGTCGCGCCATCCACCATCACCGGAGAGGAACAGGGTGACGGTGCTGTTCTGCTGGCCTGCGGGCACTTCGACGACGGGTATGTTCAGACCGCCATTTTCATTGCCCACCAGTATCTTGCGCAGTTCATTGCTCAGCACCTGTGGCAGGTGAATGTCATAGTCGCTGATGCTGGTTTGCGCCCGGGGCTGATCGCGTACGAACGCGGCACTGGGGTCGTCCGGGTTGTCGTTCCAGGCTACCAGCCAGTTACCGTGCGCGGCTGTTTTTGGCAGAGGCAGGGTGCAACCGGGTGCTTCGAGCGTGAAGCCCACCGACACGGCTTGAGCCTTGTCGCTGGTCTGCCCGGCCAGCCAGCGCCAGGCCAGGCTCGCGCCCGGGCCTATGCCGCTGACCAGCGTGGCGCTGCCTTTAAGTTGCTGCAGGGCGCCTTGCAGGGCTTGCTGCTGCAAGGTGCAATCATCCTTGGGCAGGATGACCTGCACCAACTGCGCGTCGCCGCTACGGCTCAAGGCCAGCAACTGCTTGTCGTTGAGCGCCTCTTCGGCCGGAGTCGCGATGACCACCCTGGCGTGAGCCGATTGCCCCGGGGTCACCCGGGTCAGGGTTGAGCCATCGGCCTGGCTCAGGTGTTCAAGGGTGGGTTCGGGGGCGGGACGATTCCAGAACCAGTAGCCGCCTGCAGCAAGCGCGACCAGTACCATGAGGGTTGCCAGCAAAAACCGCCAGGAACGATGTTTCATTAACGTTTCACCAATCCAGTCAAGCCGCCCGCAATCAGGGCGGCGGTATCAGCCAGTGCAACCAGCGGATCAAGCCCGGCAGGCACGGCCATATAACGAGGTTCCCAGTCGGGCTGGAATTTGTCTTTGAAGCGGCGCAAGCCCTGGAAGTTGTACAGCTGCTCGCCGCGCTGGAACACCATTGATCCCAAACGCTGGGTCAAGGGAGCGCCGCGACGTGGCTGGAGGCCGGACAGCGGCACCATCCCCAGGCTGAAACGGGCGTAGCCCTGCTTTTTGTAATGCTGGATCAGGCCGACCATCATGAATTCCATGGTCAGTTTTGGCGCCTGCGGGTGGGCGCGCATCAGGTCCAGGCTCGACAGTTCATGACTGTGGGTCTCCAGCAGGTTGGCAAAGGCCACCGGCTTGCCTTCAAAGCGAATGATCGCGACCCGGAAGTGCTTGATGTAGTCCGGGCTGAAGCGTCCCAACGAGAAGCCTTTTTCGCGTACGTTCTTGCCGGTCAGCCAGGCATCGGAAATGACCTTGAGTTCATCCAGCGGTGCCTCGCCCGGCTCATGAATCTCCAGTGACAGGCCATCACGGGAGCCACGGTTCCAGGTGTAGCGCAGGTCTTTCATCTCTTTGCCCTTGGCGTCGAGATCAAAGCGATGCAAGTCGACCCGGGCTTCCTCTCCGAGCTTGATCGCGGTCAGGCCGATGTCCATATAAAACGGCAGGTTCTCCGCGCGCACTTGATAGAACACGGGGCGTGCGTGGTGCGTGTCGCAGAGGTCGCGAAACTGCCAGATCAGTTCGGCGCGTTGCTGGTTGGGCCCTATGGGGTCGTACAGTGCTACCAGGCTGCGGCCACGGCGGGCGTACATCAGGAAGGCGTTGTCGTCCGGATGGAACAGCAGCGCCTTGTCGCCGGTCAGGGCCAGTCCGCCATCCGGTTGATCGGAGGCGAGCAGGATTTTTTCGGCTTTCTCCAGTTCTGCTGCGTCGGGCAGGTGAATCACCGGGCGTTCGGTACGCAGTAGCCAGGTCAGGGAGACGATCACCAGGAGCACTGCGGCCCCCAGCAAGGAGCGCAAGCCGCGCGGGGCGTCGGCATCCAGGGTGAACTGCCACCACAGCTCATGGCTGTAAGGGACGTCCTGGTAGGCGAACAGCAGCAGCCAGATAGAGGCCCCCAGCACGCACACACTGGCCACCACGTACAGCGGCGAAAAAGGCAATTCGGTCAGGCGACTGGGGCGATAGAACGAGCGCCGAAACAGTGCCAGCAGGCTGGCGGTCAACGCCAGGATAGTGGCTTCCTCCCAGTCAAAGCCTTTGAGCAGAGAGAGTACGGCGCCCACCAGCAGCAAAACCATGGTCAGCATCCAGGCGGCAGACAAGCGTCGACGCAAGCCTTGAGCCAGTAACAGGCACAGCACACCGATCAAGCTGGCGCCAAAGTGCGAGGCGTCAATCAGTCGATGGGGGATCAGGAAGCCGATGTGCTCAAGGCGCGTATCGATTTCCGGGGTAGCCCCGGAAAACAGCAAAACCACGCCGGATATAAACACCAGCACCGCCAGCACCGGCGCTGCAAGGCCGGAGGCCACCCGCAGGCTTTGCCGGGTCTGAATCAGGCGCTGTGCTTCGGTGATCAGCAGCATCAGGCAGGCCACCAGCAGCGGCAGGATCACATAGATCATCCGGTACAGCAGCAACGCGGCAGCCAAAGGCGCGGCCCCCAGCTTGTCAGCAAAGGCTGCAAGCAAAATAGCCTCGAACACCCCGACCCCGCCCGGAACATGGCTCAGTACGCCGGCGGCCAGTGCCAGCAGATACAC
Organism: Pseudomonas sp. D1HM; assembly: GCF_019266105.1. Classification (NCBI taxonomy): domain Bacteria; kingdom Pseudomonadati; phylum Pseudomonadota; class Gammaproteobacteria; order Pseudomonadales; family Pseudomonadaceae; genus Pseudomonas; species Pseudomonas sp. D1HM. The sequence goes on from NZ_LRMN01000014.1 coordinate 135,744, forward strand.
CAGCAGAAATGGCGCGAAGGGCGGGGCTTCTGGCAGCAACAAATACAGCACGGTGGCCGCTGCGGCGACATCCAGCGCGGTGATCAGCAGTTGAAGCAATGACAGGCGCACGCTGGGCAAACGTAGGGTGCGCCGCCCGGCCCTGACCAGCAGATTGTCCGGGATCGGCTGTTCGGGCAGACGGCGGCGATAAATGCCCAGTGCCAGCAATGCCGAGAGCGCCAGAACGGCGAAGGCGATTGCGCCCAATAGAAGGGGCGGAATGTGTAGCGCTGCAGAGGCAGCAGGCAAGTTGCTCAATGTTGCCAGGGCGGCCAGTGGCGGCAACGCGCAGCCCAGGGCCAGGCTGGCAAATAGCGTCATGTGCGCAACTTCAGACGCCCCCAGTCCGAACCGCGCATATAAGCGGTAACGCACGGAGCCGCCGGAGAGCAGTGACAGGCCAATGGCGTTTCCTACGGCAAAGGCTGTGAATCCACCCAGGGCCAGGATTCTGCAGGGCAGTTTGACGTTGGCGTAGCGACTGGCTGACCACTCGTATCCGAGCAGTATCAGAAACCCCACCGCCGTTGCGGCCAAGGCACCGAGGAGGGCGGGCTTGGGCACTTCCAGAATGGAGTCGTGCAAGGCATACAAGTCGAGTTCGCTGAGCAGATGGCGACAGGCAATCAGCGCGACCGTAAACAGCAACAGCGTCAGCGCGAGCCCAATGGGCTGGCGATACTTGCTCAGCACATCCAGCAGGTGCAAACGCCTGGCTGTAATCGGGTGGGCGGCAGTCACGGTTTTTTTGGGTTCTGGCGAGTTATCGGGCATCAATCACCTCGTGGATCGTGCGCGACAGGATGGGGGCAAGGGCTCAAGTAACCAATCCCCCAACTTGAAATATCTTGAAATATTTTAAGCTGTTTGCCTTTTGTTCAGGTTCGAGGCGTTAAACAGAGGGCAAAGCATGAAGCAAGCGTAGACGGTCTTCGTTCATGGGATAGGGCGGGGTATGGATATTCATGCTGGAGGCACATTTCGAGCACGCACAAAAAAGGCCACTCTTTCGAGTAGCCTTTTTTGATGTTTGGTTGCGGGAGCCGGATTTGAACCGACGACCTTCGGGTTATGAGCCCGACGAGCTACCAGACTGCTCCATCCCGCGTCTGTGTGGGCGCATTCTACAGAGGAACGCCGAAGTGTCAACCTTTAATCGCGTAAGCGGTTGAAAAGCCCGGCTTTAATCTGGGGCCCTGACCTTGGCGGGGAGGGCGAAAAACAGGCGGGCACAAAAAAGGCCACTCTTTCGAGCAGCCTTTTAATGTTTGGTTGCGGGAGCCGGATTTGAACCGACGACCTTCGGGTTATGAGCCCGACGAGCTACCAGACTGCTCCATCCCGCGTCTGTGGTGCGCACTCTACAGTGATGTGGGGATGAGTCAACCTTTAATGCATAAATGCAGCAAATAAGGCCGTGGCGGTCGTTTTGTGTGCTGCCGGGTTTATTCGAAAAATAGACGCGCACAAAAAAGGCCACTCTTTCGAGTAGCCTTTTTCGATGTTTGGTTGCGGGAGCCGGATTTGAACCGACGACCTTCGGGTTATGAGCCCGACGAGCTACCAGACTGCTCCATCCCGCGTCTGTGGGGTGGATTCTACAGCGATACGCTGGGGTGTCAAACGTTAATTTAGAAAAAACTGTTCTGGTTCAATCGGTTAGATAATAACTGTGCAAGTGGAGGGGGCTGCCGGCCCTGTGCGCTATGGGTTTGGCTCTATCAGAGGCAGATGTTCGATTAGTTAAATATATTCAACGTGGATTTTTCCTACGCTTGTCGGGGGTAACCAAGACTACTGGTGCTATATACAGTTCACGATGACATACTGATGCTCTGCATTGCCTACTCTCTTGAAGAACACTGCCTTACATGACGCAGCGCAAAATCATCCACGTCGACTGTGACTGTTTCTATGCCGCTATTGAGATGCGTGATGACCCGAGCCTGGCGAACAAGCCGATGGCGGTGGGTGGCTCTGCGGATCATCGCGGCGTGATTTCTACCTGTAATTACGAAGCGCGGGCGTACGGCATACGTTCGGCGATGGCTTCCCGGCATGCACTCAAGTTGTGTCCGGATCTGATTATCGTTAATGGCCGAATGGATGCCTATAAAGAAGCGTCCCGAGAGATTCATGGCATCTTGCGCGATTACACCGAGCTGATTGAGCCGCTGTCATTGGATGAGGCTTATCTGGATGTTTCCGATAGCCCGCATTTTGCCGGCAGCGCCACGCGTATTGCCCAGGATATCCGGCGCCGGGTTTCCAATCAGTTGCACATCACCGTCTCCGCAGGTGTGGCGCCCAACAAGTTTTTGGCCAAAATCGCCAGTGACTGGAAGAAGCCTAACGGCCTGTTTGTGATTACTCCAGATCAGGTGGATGACTTTGTGTCGGCGCTGCCGGTCAATAAGTTGCATGGCGTGGGCAAGGTGACCGCAGAAAAGCTCGGGCGCTTGGGTATCGAAACCTGTCTTCAGTTACGCGAGTGGAACAAGCTGGCGCTGGTGCGTGAATTTGGCAGTTTCGGTGAGCGGCTCTGGGGTTTGGCGCGCGGGATTGATGAGCGGTTGGTGCAGAGTGACAGCCGGCGTCAGTCTGTGAGTGTTGAAAACACTTACGACACGGATTTGCCGGATCTGGCCAGTTGTCTGGAAAAGTTGCCCGAGCTGTTGGCCACTCTGAATGGACGCATTGCGCGTATCGACAGCAGCTATCGCCCAGGCAAGCCGTTCGTCAAAGTGAAGTTCCATGACTTTACCCAGACCACGCTGGAGCAGTCCGGTGCCGGGCGGGATCTTGAGAGTTATCAAGGGTTGCTGAGTCAGGCGTTTGCGCGCGGCGCCCGGCCCGTTCGGTTACTGGGGCTGGGCGTGCGTTTACAGGATTTAAGCGGTGGGCATGAACAGCTGGAGCTGTTCAAGCGCTAGGCAATCCACCGTTGTAGGCATTGCTTCAGCCAACCCCGGGGTCAGCCACCAGGCGTCCGGCATTTTTGGTCAGGGACTGAAGGAATTCATGCTGTAACTCAGGATCGTTACGCGTGAGTTCGATCAGGCTTTGTTCCAGTTCGCTGGCTTCTTCTTCAAGCCCCAGCTCCGACAGACGCTTGACCCGATGAACCCACTGGCTGACGTCGTCGCCTTCCAGGTCGTCGTAGATCAGGTTGTGCGCTTCCAGCAGTTTGCCCCGAAGGTTGCTGCTGATCGACAGGGTTGAATCAGAGTGCGTTTCGTCCTGGGCATCTTCAACGGTAATGGTCAGCTTACCGATGCGATTCAGGTCTTGCTCGGCAAACGGGCTGTCCAGCAAGTTGAGACGCAAGATGCCATGCCGGTCGGTGGTGAGCTCATGGCTTTGCTTGCCAGCCTTGACCATGACCGGACGCTCGGCCCACGGCAGGCTTGAGTATTCCAGGCGCTTGTCGCGCTGAATATCATCAATTCCCGCCAGATTCTGCTCGGCACGGCCGTGAGATTGCACGTTCATGGCCGGGTTAAGGCCGGCGAAGCCATAACGTACCCAATCCTTGGTCACGCTGTCCGGCAATTGCCCGAACATAAAGACGTTAAGCACATTGGCACCGACCCCCGCGACCACCGCAACTGCGCCCAGCGGAATCTCATAGACTTCGCGCCAGGGTTGATATGGGGTGTAGCGATCGTAATGGCGTGTGACATCGAACTCAGTGACCTCAAAGGTCTTTTGTTCATTGATGCGCACACGTCGTTGCGGCAGCTCAAGCACCGAGGGTGATCCAACGTCGATCTGGAGGCTGTGCGCGAGCAGTTTTCGCTCGATGCGCTCCTCGTGCTCGCTGCGTTGCGACATGTGATTGGCACAGCCGCTCAGTAGCAGGGCGCCGCACATGGCGGCGCCCCCGAGGGTTAAGGTACTTCGCTTGAACATGACGTCTCTATCTGGATTCAGCGACGGATACGGGCCTGGAGGAACGCAAGCACATCGGCAACGGGCAACGCTTGAGCGTCTGCTTCGGTGCGGCTCTTGTATTCGAGGTTGCCTTCGGCGAGACCGCGGTCACTGACCACGATCCGGTGCGGGATGCCGATCAGTTCCATGTCTGCGAACTTGTTACCCGGGCTGGTTTTCTTGTCGCGATCGTCCAGCAGCACTTCAAAACCGGCGGCCGTCAGTTGGGCGTAGAGGTTGTCAGTGGCTTCACGTACGGCTTCGGTTTCGTAACGCAGGGGCACCAGTGCAACCTGGAACGGTGCCAGGGCGTCGCTCCAGATAATACCGTTGGCGTCGTTGTTCTGCTCGATGGCAGCGGCGACGACACGGGAGACACCGATGCCATAGCAGCCCATCGCCAAGGTGACAGGCTTGCCGTTTTCGCCCAGAACCTGGCACTTCATGGCTTCGCTGTACTTGGTGCCCAGCTGGAAAATATGGCCCACTTCGATGCCGCGCTTGATTTCCAGCGTGCCTTTGCCGTCCGGGCTAGGGTCGCCGGTGACAACGTTACGCAGGTCGGCAACGGTCGGTACAGGAAGGTCGCGTTCCCAGTTCACGCCGAAGTAGTGCTTGTCGTCGATGTTGGCACCCACGCCGAAGTCGCTCATCAGTTCAACCGAACGGTCAATGATGCACGGCAATGGCAGGTTCAGCGGGCCCAGGGAGCCGGCACCGGCGCCGATGGCGGCGAACAGTTCTGCGTCTGTAGCCATGGTCAGCGGGCTGGCTACCAGCGGGTGGTTGGCGGCCTTGATTTCGTTGAGCTCGTGATCGCCGCGGATCACCAGAGCGATCAGCTTGCCTGCTTCGGCGGCATGAACGATCAGCGTCTTGACGGTTTTTTCGATTGGCAGGTTGTAGCCTTCTACCAATTGAGCAATGGTCTTGGCGTTCGGGGTATCGACCAGGCGCAGCTCTTCAGTGGCTGCAGGGCGCGAGGTTTCGGCAGGAACGGCTTCGGCCTTCTCGATGTTGGCCGCGTAGTCGGAACCATTGCTGAACACGATGTCATCTTCGCCGGACTCGGCCAGAACGTGGAACTCGTGAGAGCCGGCACCGCCAATGGAACCGTTGTCGGCTTCAACTGGACGGAAGTTCAGGCCCAGACGGGTGAACACGTTGCAGTAGGCCTGGTGCATGCGGTCGTACGTGACCTGCAGCGATGCCTGGTCAGCATGGAACGAGTAGGCGTCCTTCATGATGAATTCACGGCCACGCATCAAACCGAAGCGCGGGCGGATTTCGTCACGGAATTTGGTCTGGATCTGGTACAGGTTGATCGGCAGCTGTTTATAGCTGTTCAACTCGTTGCGGCACAGGTCAGTGATGACTTCTTCGTGGGTTGGCCCAACGCAGAATTCACGGCCGTGGCGATCCTTGAGGCGCAGCAGCTCCGGGCCATACTCTTCCCAGCGACCGGACTCTTGCCACAACTCAGCGGGCTGGATGCTCGGCATCAGCACTTCCAGAGCGCCGGCAGCGTTCATTTCTTCGCGAACAATGGCTTCTGCCTTGCGCATGATCCGCAGGCCCATGGGCAGCCAGGTGTACAGGCCGGAAGCCAGTTTACGGATCATGCCGGCGCGCAGCATCAGCTGGTGGCTGATAACGACCGCGTCTGAAGGCGTTTCTTTCTGTGTGGCGAGCAAATATTGACTGGTGCGCATGGTTAGCCGTTGCCGTTGCTGATGACTAGAAATGACTGGGCATTGTACGGGTGAGACGTGCTTGCGTACAGGGCAGGCGGGGGAGAGCGGCTCCCCCGGGTCTTTACGAGGTTTTTTCGAGGCTGACCGGCGGGTTCAGGCGTGCCCGGCGGTTCTCCTGGAACCAGTGCAGGCTGATCAGCAGCAGTGTCGGAATCCCCATCAGGGCGGTAATGATAAAGAAGTTGTGATAGCCAAACTTCTCGACCAGTACGCCTGAGTAACCGCCCATCAAGCGCGGGAGCAGCAGCATGATTGAGCTGAGCAGGGCGTATTGGGTCGCGGAGAACTTGAGGTTGGTCAGGCTGGACAGGTAAGCCACAAAAGCAGAGGTCGCAAGCCCGGAACTGAAGTTGTCGAGTGAGATCGTGACCACCAGCATTTGCAGATTGGGGCCCATGTCGGCCAGCAGCATGAACATGAGGTTGGTGCCTGCAGACGCTGCGCCGCCAATCAGCAAAATGGGCAGAATACCGAACCGCACGATCAGCAAGCCGCCCATGCCAGCCCCCACCAGGGTCATGATCAGGCCGAATATCTTGCTGACGCCCGCGATCTGGTCCTTGGTGAACCCTTGGTCGATATAAAACACGTTGGCCATGACGCCCATGACCGTGTCAGACATGCGATAGGTCGCGATCAGGCCGAGCAGCAGCAAAGCCTGCCAGCGGTAGCGCAGGATAAAATCGTTTACCGGGGTCAGCACCGGTGCCAGGCCGCGTCGTCCGATGGACGACAAACACAGTACCGTGAGCAGGGTGTACAGGATGGCCCGTAAAAAGGCCCGGTCCTCCAGCACCAGATTCATCGGGCTGATGCCCTCGAACAGCACGCCGGCAAAGTCGGTGTTATAGAGCTGGGTGAACATGGCCGGGACTGAAACCAGCAGCACGATCAGTACAAACACGGACGCCAGTTGATGACCAAAGCTGTAACGGCCGGCCGACAATTGAGTGCGTAACGGCACCGGTGGCTCACGCATGAAAAAGCTCGTGAGCAGGGCCGGGACCATCAGCAGACCGAACAGCACGTAGGTGCCGGTCCAGGCGGAGTGCTTGTAATTGAAACCGGTCGAGCCGAACCCCTCGGCAAAGAACAGGGCGCCGGCGGTGGCCAGCAGGGCGGCTACCCGGTACCCGGACATGTAGCTGGCGGCGAGCGCAGCCTGGCGGCTGTCCTCGGCAATTTCCAGGCGGTAGGCATCCACCGCAATGTCCTGGGTCGCCGAAGCGAACGACACGACCACAGCAATGGCGATCAGCCACGAAAGGTGTTGTTGCGGGTCGCAAAAGCCCATGCCGACCAGGCCCAGGATCACCAGCGACTGAGAAAGCACCAGCCATGAACGGCGCCTGCCGAGTTTACCCAGCAGCGGCAGGCGCCACTGATCGAGCAGCGGTGACCACACCCATTTAAAGGCGTAGGCCAGTCCGATCAGGCTTGCATAGCCAATCGTTTCGCGAGCCACGCCAGCTTCGCGCAACCACACGGAGAGCGTTGAGAACACCAGCATGTACGGCAAGCCGGCGGCAAAACCGAGCAGCAACAGCACAAGAGTCGAGGGGCTGGCATAGGCAGCGAGCGCGGCGCGCCAGGTTTTACGGGGCATGGGCTGGAGTCTGCCTCAGATTACGGAAACAAAGGGCGCACTCTAACCGCAGTGCTCTATCGGGCGCCAGCCATGACGCTGTATATCCACGCGATTATTCACAATGCTCAAGCCCTCATCGCGCAGGCGAGCCCGTTGCTCATCACCGGACGCACTGCCTGCTGGCAGACTGAGACGTCCTCCTGCTGCGAGCACCCGGTGCCATGGCAGGCGAGTGCCTTCAGGCAGTTGCGAGAGCGTGCGCCCCACCCAGCGCGCAGCACGGCCCAGGCCGGCCAGCTCAGCCAGTTGACCATAGGTCACGACATGTCCGGAAGGCACCATCATTAAGGTTGAATACAGCGCCACTCGACGAATCTCCGCGGGTGTTTGGGGGGCTTCGTCGGCTGTTTTGATCTGGGGATTCTTCTCGTTCATGGCTAGAAGACATTTCTGTCAATTGGACTAATGAAGGAACTACAACACAAGTGGCCGGTCTTTCTTGGTCAGAGGCGTATCCATCTGGATAATGCCGGCATTCTTTCGCAAATCCGAGTTTCTCATCTGCTTATGTTGTCCAGAAATCTGTTATGCCTTGCTGTCTTGAGTGTGTCTACGCCTTTGTTTGCCGATACGGTCTGGTTGAAAAACGGTGACCGCCTGACCGGCAAGATCCGGGTCTTCGATGGCGGCAAGCTACTCATCCAGACTGAATATGCCGGGTCTGTGCCGATTGACTGGCGACAGGTCAAGACGCTGGAAAGCGACCAGGAATTACTGGTCAAGCAAGATGCATACACCGGTGAGAAGGCCAAATCGCTGCAGGCCGCTGAAGAAGGCAAAGTGATTTTGGCCAACGGCGAAGCGCCGAAGACGGTGGAGCTGGCGAGCATTCAGCAGATTCTCAAGCCCAAGCCGCTCATCGAAGACTTGGCCTGGAAAGGCAACGTTGATGTCGCTCTGGACTACAAGCGTGCAGATAAAGACACCGATGATTACGACATTGATTTCAAGACCACGGCTCGCCACGGGGCCTGGCGTCATAACGCCGAAGGCGAATACAACCGTGAGTTCCAGGACGATGTGGTGACCACCGACAATTGGAGCGCCGAATATGCGCTGGACCACTTTATTGACGAGAAGTGGTATTGGCAGGGCCGACTGACCTATAAGCGCGACAAGGTGGAAGACATTTCCCGCCAGCGCACCGTGGGTACCGGCCCGGGCTACCAGTTTTGGGATGATGAGCTGGGCGCATTCTCGCTGGGCTCATTGCTGAACCGCACTGATTACCAGTATTCAGACGGCCATAAAGACAACTTTTACTCGCTTGCCATGAAGTGGGACTACAACCGCTTCCTGCTGGGCAAGACGGTATCCCTCTTTACCAATGGCGAAGTCGGTAAACCGCTGGGCAACGCTGCGGACTACAGCCTCGATGCCGAAATCGGTTTGCGCTACAAAGTGACTGAATGGGCCTCGCTCAACCTGAAGGCTGAAAAAGACCTGATTGGCAGTGGCAATGGCAGCGACGGCAACCTCAACAAAACCCGCTATACCGCAGGCTTTGGGGTGAGCTGGTAATCACCGCTGCATCGTTAGCACGCTCATCCCTGCAGCAGTAGCGGCATCCTGCAGGTGTGAGCGTCCGCGCCATGTGTCGGGAGGACTCAGATCCGCAAGCCACCGTCCAGTTCAAGAATCCGTCCGCTGTAGTAGTCGTTCTCAAGAATGTAAGCAGCGGAGTGGGCGATCTCTTCGACTTTGCCCATGCGTTTGAGTGGAATGCCCGAGGTCATTTTCTCAAGGGCTTCGGGCTTCATGCCCAGGGTCATTTCAGTCTCGATAAACCCGGGAGCGATCCCGGCAACACGGATGCCGTAGCGCGCCAGTTCTTTGGCCCAGGTCACGGTCGCGGCGGCTACACCAGCCTTGGCTGCCGAGTAGTTGGTTTGCCCGACGTTGCCTGCACGGGAAATCGACGAGATATTGATAATCGCGCCCTGATTGTTCAACTCGACCATTTTTGCTGCCACCTCTCGGGTGCACAGGAAAACACCGGTCAGGTTGACGTCGATCACCGCCTGCCATTGCGCCAGGCTCATTTTGCTCATCACGCCATCCTTGACCTTTAACAGCAGGCCGTCGCGCAAGATGCCGGCGTTGTTGATCAGGCCATGGATTGCACCGAAATCTTCGGCAACCCGGGTCACGGTCTGGATGACTTGCTCTTCATCTGCCACATTGCACAGATAGGCGCGCGCCTCGACACCTTTTGCCTGGCAAGCGGCCACGGCCAGTTCGAGTTTTTCAGGGTTCAGGTCCACCAGTGCCAGTCTGGCGCCTTTGCCGGCCATATACTCGGCCATGGCGCGACCTAATCCCTGGCAACCGCCCGTGATAATGATTACTTTGTCTTTTAGTTGCATGTCAGCCCTCGGTAGCAATTCATCAGAGTGATTCCTTACCAGACCTCTGATCGGCACCGCATGTGGGTCGCCTTTCATGCAGCCAGCCCTGAACTTGTCCGTTTCGACGGGTTTTTTATAAGGAGTCATAAGTTGAGCGTTGAAGCTTCCAAGCATGCCCGAGAATTACTGCTCAAGGAATACCGGGGCGCCTTGTCCACGCACTCCAAGGCCATGCCCGGCTTTCCGTTCGGCTCGGTCGTCCCTTATTGCCTGGACGAAGAAGGTCGGCCACTAATCCTCATCAGTCGTATTGCCCAGCACACGCACAACTTGCGCAAGGACCCCAAATGCTCGCTCATGGTTGGGGAGCGCGGGGCTGAGGATATTCAAGCCGTTGGCCGTCTGACTTACCTCGCCGAAGCCGAGCAACTGAGCGATCCTGCGGCCATCGATGCCGCGGCCTTGCGTTATTACCGCTACTTCCCGGAGTCGCAGAGTTATCACAGTGCCCATGATTTCGATTTTTGGGTGCTGAACCCGGTCCGGCATCGTTATATCGGTGGTTTTGGTGCGATCCACTGGCTGGACCAGATCACGCTGGCCAACCCTTTTGCCGGTCAGGCCGAGCTGCGCATGGTCGAGCACATGAATGCCGACCACGCTGAGGCCATCGCTCATTACGTCAAGCTTGCGGGGTTGCCGCAAACAGCCCCGGCTCGTCTGGTGGGCATCGACAGCGAAGGTATGCATTTGCGCATTGGTGATAGCCTGTTCTGGCTGGGCTTCCAGACCCCGTGCAACACCCCGGCGCAAGCCCGCGAAGCGCTGGTTTTTCTGGCTCGGGCTGATGAGTGGCCTAAAAAACAGCCCGCCTGACCTTGAATTTAGCGCCAGGCGCCGTCATCTAAGACGGGTTGGAAGATATTCTTCCGGAGAGGAATCATTTGATGCGCGCTTTTCTATTGCTCTTTCTGTTGTTTCCAGTGCTAGAGCTGTACGTTTTTTTCAAGGTCAGCACCGCTATCGGGTTTTTCCCGGCGTTGCTGCTGATCATTGCCGGCTCCATGCTGGGTATTCTGGTGGTTCGTCTTGCCGGCCTGGCCACGGCCCTGAGCGCCCGTGCCAGTCTCAATCGCGGAGAACTGCCAGCCCAGCAAATGCTTGAAGGCCTGATGCTGGCCCTGGGTGGCGGCCTGTTGGTACTTCCGGGCTTCATCAGTGATGTGGCCGGCCTGTTGCTGCTGCTCCCGCCGGTACGCCGTTTTCTGGTCAACCGTCTGCGCAAGCGCGCAGAAGAACAAGCCATTCGCCAGCGTGCTTTCGCTGACGAATTTCAAGCCCGGGCGCGCCCAGGCACCCATCAGCCCGTTGGCCGCGAACCCAATGTGATTGAAGGTGAGTTCGAACACCGCGACAAGTAAGGCACTTCATCACTCCAGCACGGCACCTCAGGGGGCCGTGTTTGTTTTTCAAATGCTGCAAATCGCTAAAAAAATTCGTGGGTATGCCCTTGTAATAGGTGGATACGCCCTTATGTAACGGACACCGCAGGGTTTTGCTGGAAACAGCAGTCACCCTTCAGCGAATCGCACCCGGCATTTCCGGAACTGCAAACCCAGCCGGTATTGACACCGGCCGATGAACACCACAATTAGGAGAGATCGACAATGAAGCTTCGTCCTCTGCATGACCGCGTCGTAATCCGTCGCAGCGAAGAAGAAAAGAAAACCGCTGGCGGTATCGTTCTGCCTGGTTCGGCTGCTGAAAAAGCCAACAGCGGTGAAGTCATTGCCGTTGGTACCGGTCGCGTTCTGGACAACGGTGAAGTGCGTGCACTGGCCGTTAAAGTGGGTGACAAGGTTGTGTTCGGTCCTTACTCCGGCAGCAACACTGTGAAAGTCGACGGCGAAGACCTGCTGGTGATGGCTGAGAACGAGATTCTCGCTGTTATCGAAGGCTGATTACCCGCTCATTTTCCCGTTACTACAAAGTATTTAAGGAAGAACGAACATGGCTGCTAAAGAAGTTAAATTCGGCGACTCCGCCCGTAAAAAAATGCTCGCCGGTGTAAACGTCCTGGCTGACGCAGTAAAAGCGACCCTGGGCCCTAAAGGCCGTAACGTGATCATCGAGAAGAGCTTCGGCGCTCCGACCATCACCAAGGACGGCGTTTCCGTCGCTAAAGAAATCGAACTGGAAGACCGTTTCGAAAACATGGGCGCGCAGCTGGTCAAAGACGTTGCCTCCCGTGCCAACGATGACGCGGGCGACGGTACTACCACCGCCACCGTTCTGGCTCAGGCAATCGTCAACGAAGGCTACAAAGCCGTCGCTGCCGGCATGAACCCGATGGACCTCAAGCGCGGCATCGACAAGGCGACCATCGCCATCGTTGCTGAGCTGAAAAACCTGTCCAAGCCATGCGCTGACACCAAGGCTATCGCTCAGGTAGGCACCATCTCCGCCAACTCCGACAGCTCCATCGGCGACATCATTGCCGAAGCCATGGAAAAAGTCGGCAAAGAAGGCGTGATCACCGTTGAAGAAGGCACTGGCCTGGAAAACGAACTGTCGGTTGTAGAAGGCATGCAGTTCGACCGTGGCTACCTGTCCCCGTACTTCGTCAACAAGCCGGACACCATGGTTGCCGAGCTGGATAGCCCGCTGATCCTGCTGGTTGACAAAAAAATCTCCAACATCCGCGAAATGCTGCCAGTACTGGAAGCCGTTGCTAAAGCCGGCCGCCCACTGCTGATCGTTTCCGAAGACGTTGAAGGCGAAGCCCTGGCGACCCTGGTTGTGAACAACATGCGTGGCATCGTTAAAGTCGCAGCCGTCAAGGCTCCAGGCTTCGGCGACCGTCGCAAGGCCATGCTGCAGGACATCGCTGTATTGACCGGCGGTACCGTTATCTCTGAAGAGATCGGCCTGAGCCTTGAAAGCGCCACCCTGGAAAACCTGGGCAGTGCCAAGCGCGTGACCATCTCCAAAGAAAACACCATCATCGTTGACGGTGCTGGCGTAGAACAGGATATCCAGGCTCGCATCACCCAGATCCGTGCCCAGGTTGCCGAAACTTCGTCCGACTACGACCGTGAAAAACTGCAAGAGCGTCTGGCCAAGCTGTCCGGCGGCGTTGCAGTGATCAAGGTTGGCGCTGGTTCCGAAGTTGAAATGAAAGAGAAGAAAGCCCGCGTTGAAGACGCTCTGCACGCAACCCGTGCAGCCGTTGAAGAAGGCGTGGTACCTGGCGGTGGCGTTGCGCTGATCCGTGCTCTGGAAGCGCTGACAGGTCTGACTGGCGATAACGCTGACCAGAACGTCGGTATCGCTGTACTGCGTCGCGCTGTTGAAGCACCACTGCGCCAGATCGCTGCCAACTCCGGCGACGAGCCAAGCGTTGTGGTCAACGAAGTCAAGAACGGCAAAGGTAACTACGGTTACAACGCTGCGACTGGCATCTACGGCGACATGATCGAAATGGGCATCCTGGACCCTACCAAGGTGACTCGTTCCGCGTTGCAGGCAGCAGCCTCCATCGGTGGTCTGATCCTGACCACCGAAGCTGCCATTGCCGACAAGCCAAAGGCTGAAGGCGCAGGCGGCGGCGGTATGCCGGACATGGGCGGCATGGGTGGTATGGGCGGCATGATGTAAGCCAGCCTTACCCCTGTACCCAAAGCCCCGCACGGGTAACCGTGCGGGGCTTTTTTGTGGCTGTTTTGCAGAGCGATCGGCCGGTCCGGATCGCGGGTCAGCGCTCTGCAATCCCGGGCGTGCGCAACTGCAAGGGTGGAGGGTAAGCCTGTGGGGAAATCAGTATGAGCAGGCTATTGTCTGTGGAGAATGAAGTTCGAGTGAAAAAACCGTTAAATCCCCGAAGACGGCAACTAAGTTGTGTAAGCGCCTTGCGATGCTGGCTCTCAGCGGATCTTCGCTCTAAGCTGCGCGGGCCAAGACGGCCGTAACTGTGTACGGAGAAAATGCCCATGCGAATTCTACTGGTTGAAGATAACCGCGACATCCTGGCCAATCTGGCGGATTACCTGGGAATGAAAGGCTATACCGTTGACTGTGCGCAGGATGGTTTGTCTGGCCTGCACCTGGCTGCCACAGAGCATTACGACTTGATCGTGCTCGACATCATGCTGCCCGGTATCGATGGCTACACCTTGTGCAAGCGCCTGCGCGAAGATGCCCGCCGTGACACCCCGGTGATCATGCTGACTGCCCGCGATCAGTTGGACGATCGCCTGCAGGGCTTCAAGTCCGGCGCGGATGACTACCTGCTAAAACCCTTTGCCCTGTCGGAACTGGCGGCGCGTATTGAGGCGGTATTGCGTCGGGCCCAGGGTGGAGGGCGCCGCGAGCTGCAGGTGGCCGATCTGAAATATGACCTCGACACCCTCGAAGTCTCGCGTGAAGGCCGGACGCTCAAGCTCAACCCGGTCGGGTTGAAATTGTTGGCCGTGCTGATGCAAAAGAGCCCGCACGTATTACGTCGTGAGGTGCTGGAGGAAGCGCTATGGGGCGATGATTGCCCTGACAGCGATAGCCTGCGCAGCCACGTACACCAATTACGCCAAGTGATAGACAAACCGTTCGACAAGCCGTTGCTGCAAACGGTGCACGGTGTCGGCTATCGCCTCGCCGAGTTGCGCGATGGAGTTTAAGCAAAGTCTTGCCCAGCGGATCATCATCGCCTTTGCGCTGATGAGTGCGCTGGTGGCGGGCACATTCGCCATGGGCATTGTTGCCACCGTGCACCTGGTCGAGGAAAAACTGATCTCGGCTGGATTGGGGGGCGATCTGCAGCGCCTTTTGATGATGGACAGCGTGTCCGACTGGAATCATCGTCCAGAGCCGGATCAACTGTTTTACTTCAGTGGCGGGCGCGGTGATTTTGCCCTGCCCAAAGACTTGCGCCATCTGGACCCGGGTTTTCACGAGGTGTTCAGGGACCAGTTGTCGTACCACGCGATGGTGGAAGTGGTAGATGGACGGCGCTACGTGTTGCTGCAGGACCAAAGCGATTTTGAAGAGCGCGAGCGCGTGCTGTTTGCAGTGGTACTGGTCGGCTTCGTTCTGGCGCTTGCGCTGGCGGTTTGTCTGGGCTGGCTGTTGGCGCGCCGAGTGATGGCGCCGGTAGTGCGCCTGGCACGTCAGGTGCGTCATCGTGATCAATTGCTGGGGCTGGCGCCACCACTGGCGCCTGACTACGCGGCGGATGAAGTCGGAGAACTGGCCGTGGCATTCGATGCCACATTGGGCCGCTTGCGTGAAACACTGACCCGGGAGCGGCTGTTTACCAGCGATGTCAGTCACGAGCTACGTACACCCTTGATGGTGCTGGCAAGCTCTTGTGAATTGTTGCTGGAGAGCCCTTCGCTGGATCAGCGCAGTCGCTCGCAAGTGGAGCGTATTTCCCGCGCCTGCGAGGAAATGCGCGAACTGGTGCAGACGTTCCTGATGCTGGCCAGGGCGCAACATGAAGACGCGAACGTTTCGCCGACCGTGACCCTGACCACCGTGGCTGAAGGCTTGATCAGCCTGTGGCGGGGGCCGATCGAGGCCAAAGGCCTGGCGCTGATCTACGACCCGGGCAGCCCACTGGACACGCGTTACAACGCTACGCTCCTGCATGCTGTCATGGGGAATCTGTTGCGCAATGCCCTGCATTACACCGATACCGGTTTTATTCGATTGAGCCTCGAACCCACGGGGTTTGTGGTGGAAGACAGTGGCGTGGGGATTCCTGAAGAAAAACGCCTGGCCATGTTCCAGCCCTTTGTCCGCGGCAGTGAAAAGCGTGGCGAAGGATTGGGCTTGGGTCTGTCGCTGGTGCAACGGATCTGTGAAAGCCAGGCGTGGCGCGTTTCGTTGACCACGATGGAACCCAACGGTTGCCGTTTCCACGTCGAACTTGACCCTGACGGTGCCTGAACTGCCACGGCCCGCGTCCTGCGGGCCGTATTTCGGTGCTGAAGGCAATGGGTGGTGGCCCTATGCCATTGTCTGTTCCCTGTAAAACCTTGCAAAATTTAGCGGCGCCAGAGACGAAATTTTCACTTGACGATGACCTGATGCTCACGGGCTGCTCCTTAGTATGGCGCCCATAAGCATCAGGAGTGCCTGTCATGGGACCGTCAATCAAGCTCAGGTTTTCCGAGAAGTACGATCAGCAGCACGCCGCTGAATATCTATTGAAACACCAGGACGGACTCGCTCGTCGCGTTTCGCATGCGCGTGATGTACAGCTGGCGCGTCGTGCCTTGAAGCTGGCGGCAGATCCTCAGGTCGTGCTGGATCTGCCGTGCGGCGCAGGACGGTTTTGGCCATTGCTGGCTGAAAAGACCGGGCGGGAGATCATCGGTGCAGACAATTCGGCCTCCATGCTGGAGGTCGCGTCTCTGGCTCAACCCGCAGAGGTGGTCAAACGGGTACGGCGTTTGCAGACGTCTGCTTTCGATATAAATCTGCCAGACAACGCGGTGGACAGTATTTTTTGCATGCGCCTGTTGCACCACGTGGGTGATGCAAACCATCGAATGGCTCTATTGCGGGAGTTTCATCGCGTCAGCCGTGACAGTGTGATTGTGTCTTTGTGGGTCGATGGCAACTTCAAGGCGTGGAGACGCAAGCGTCTTGAGCGCCAGAGGGCGGATGCCCCTGAGCAGGACAGTTACCAAAATCGTTATGTGTTACCAGCGGCTACAGTGGAAGCGGAGTTTAAAAAGGCCGGTTTCAACATTCGGAATCATTTGGATTTTATCCCGTACTACGCGATGTGGCGGGTTTACGTATTGAGCAAGAGGTAGAGCATGGCCGTTGATTTTGCACAGCATTCCCCATCGGTGACCGAAGACCTGTTTGAGTTCTACTGGAACCAGCAAGGCGAATGGGTCGAGGAACCCAACCGGCGTCGTGGGGGGGAGAGTGGTGTGCAGCGCATTCACGATGCCAATGGGCGGTTGCTCTATGTCAAACGCCAGGTCGGGCATATCTACCGCAGCTGGCGTTACCCGCTGGGTCGTCCCACGGTCCTGCGTGAGCGTGATGCCCTTCAGGCATTGCAGCGTCTGGCGGTGGGCGTGCCAGAGCTGGTGTACTGCGGCGCACGGCAAGGCGCAGACAAGCAATGGCGGGCATTGCTGGTGACTGCAGCCCTGGACGGTTTTGTCGAAATTGATAATTGGTATGCCGCCGGTGAACGTGAGCGCCACGGCGAAACTGTACATGACCGTGTGCTTGAAACCATTGCCCAGACCCTGGCGCGGATGCACCTGGGGCGGTGGCAACATGGCTGCCTGTATCCCAAGCATGTGTTCGTTCGGGTCATCGGTAGCGGTGACACTGCGCAGGTGAATATAGCCCTGCTGGACCTGGAAAAAAGCCGTCAACGTCTCACGCCCTACAAGGCGGCCTCGCACGATCTCAAACAGCTTCGTCGCCATTCGTCGTGGAATGCCAACGACTGGAACAAACTGAACTACTTTTATGAAACGGTGTTTGGCAGCGCCATCAAAGGGTTACGGTGATGAGGCGAGAAATAGCACGAAGTTTGTTTTTGCTGGCGGCTCTGGCCATCGCTTCTGTGGCGATGGCAGCCTGGGAAGAACCCCGGCTTGAGGTGTTAAGTTCGGCAACCAGCGGGACGTATTGCCCGTTGCCGCGAATGGCTAAAGTAACGACGGTGGCGCAACCTGATCATCAACTGCTGCTGTTTATGTTCGGAATGTCCCAAGGGCTGCGACCGCAGGGCTGATACGTCCTGTAGCCTCTGCCGCAGGCTGCGAAAAGGGCCCGGGGCCTTCGCTCGGGGTTGCTATACAGCCTGTCGCAGCCTTCGGCAGTGGCTACAAGCCCCCGGTTCGGCCCTGGTGGCGTTTACATGACGTGCAAATGGTTGTCCCAGAGCCCGGACGGCAAGTCCAGCGGTTTGGCTGTCAGGGGCATCTGACGACAATCGTAGAAACGGCATCGGCCTTGACCGGATGTGACGACAAAACCTTCTTTCACCGCGCCGACCCCGGCACAGTCCGGCAAGGGTGCATCCAGGCGCAAGGCGCCACTGTCCAGATCCCAGACAAAGAACCGATTGCCTCGCGGAGCGGTGAGTGCGACCAGTCGCAGCTCACTGTGAACCGCGACACTGGCTGTGTAATGGCCCATCGCACGCAGTTGTGCTTCATCTACCGGAAACGCTTCGAACGCTTGCCCGGGGCGCTTGATGGCCAGTAATTCGGACAGTTCGTGGGCATCGCCCATGAACTGCTGACACGCCACCACCGTGCCGTCGCTGGCAATGCCCAAATGCCGAACGCTGTTCATTTGCTGGCTCAGGGTTTCCTTGCTCAGCAGGGTGCCATCGCGTTGCATTAGCACCAGGCTGGGCTCCATCGCATTCAGGTTCATCTCGACCCGGCTTTCGGCCTCGGTACGAATACCACCATTGGCCACGACCAGTGTTTCGCCGTCCGGCATCCACGACACCTGATGCGGGCCCACGCCGTGGGTCGGGATTTCGCCGCTGTGGATCAGGCGTTCGCCTTCAAAGCGATAAACCCCCAGCAACCCTCGACCCGGGTCGGTGGTGTCATTTTCAGTGGCGTACAGCCATTCACCATCCTTGTGAATCACCGCATGGCCATAGAAATGGCGGTTGGGCAGGGACGTCACGGTTTGCAGCAACTGCCCGTCATTCAGGTTGATCAGGTAGCTTTCGGTGCCGGGGCGCCGGGCCACGAACAGGGCAATGGGCAGTGTCGGATGGTTGATGATGTCATGGCAGCGTTGGCCGACCCGGGTACTGAACACCC
The DNA here is from genome assembly GCF_019266105.1 of Pseudomonas sp. D1HM. Classification (NCBI taxonomy): domain Bacteria; kingdom Pseudomonadati; phylum Pseudomonadota; class Gammaproteobacteria; order Pseudomonadales; family Pseudomonadaceae; genus Pseudomonas; species Pseudomonas sp. D1HM. Next base: position 154,288 of record NZ_LRMN01000014.1, read on the forward strand.
GGGTGCCGTCGAGTCGATAGCCGACGGCATAATGATTGCCGTCTGCATCGTCACGGGCACTCAATAGCAGCGAGGCCTGGCCTTTTTGCTTGAACAACGACCAGCCGCCCAGCGTGACTGCAGTCAGCAGCAAACTGCCAAGCTTAAGTGCTTGCCTGCGCATCATCGAACCTTCCCTCATCAATCGCCGTCGTTGGCGTTAAAGCCCAGCTGGATGCCGAGCGCTTTGGCCAGCTCACCTTCGTGCAGGCGGTGAACCACGTTCAGGCTGTCGTAGATGGCGTTCAGGTGGGCGCGACCGGCGTCATCAGCCAGCATCTCGTTGAGCGAACGCGGCTCGTCGTTGAACAGCTTGAGCGATGCCGCGTAGGCCGCATCGATTTTGTCGGCCAGTGGTTTTTGGTCAGACGGCAGCAAGCCGCGCAGGCCTTTGTTGTCGACCCCGAGCCATACGGTCTGGGCTGCTGCGAGGCTGGCTGCCAGGCTTTGCAGTGAGGATTCGCTGCGCCATGCATCGGCCTGGAACGGTTGAGGGATGCCCTTGCTCTGGCGGCCCATTGGCGTGCCGAGTTTTTTCTTCAGGGTGTCCAGTGCCGTCACTTGTACGCGCAGCAGGTCAGCGATGGCTTCGTGGGAATCGGCATAGCGCTGGTTCGGGAACTTGCTCATCTGGGCGAGCATGCCATCAGTGTTGTTCCAGCCCGCCAGGATTTCTTCGGCCAGCAGCTTTTGACGCTCGCCGATGGCGGTCAACAGCGGGCAGTAGCGGGCTTTTTGTGCAGCGTCAGCGAGATCGATCTTGCTGTCGAACAGAATGTACTCATAGGCCGACAAGCCCTGAACCACAACGCTGGACTTGGCCAGTGCCGCGGCATCGATCTGCGGCTGGGCAATCACCAGTTGCTCGACCTGACGCCCCACAAGGTTCTTTTTGTCCGGCCAGAACTGAACCTGCCAGGAGCGATTGCCCTCAGCCAGCGGCCCGATCAGCAGCGGTTGCAACTCGGCCCAGGCTTTTTGCGCGTGCAAGTAATCAGCCTTGGCAGTTTCGAGTGTTTCCTTGCCCTGACAAAAGGCCAGGGCGCTGACTGCCAATTGGCGATCAGCTTCAACCCAGCGGGTGTAGGTGGGCAAAATCACTTGCTTGGCGATCGCGGCCGACGTCACGGCTTGAGGGTCTTGTGGCGAGCATGCGCCCAAGGCGAGGGCTGCAAGGCTGGTGAACAACAGTTTGGGTCGAAACATGTCGGGGTCCCCGGTGTTGTAAGACGTTAAAGAGAGTTCAGGAACGCCAGCAACGCAGCGCGCTGCTCGGCATTAAAGCGTAAAACCTGCTGCTTGGCCGGCTCGGCCTCGCCGCCGTGCCACAGCACGGCTTCAAGCAGGTTGCGGGCACGGCCATCGTGCAAAAACTGGGTGTGGCCACTGACGGCCTGGGTCAAACCAATGCCCCACAGGGGCGGCGTGCGCCAGTCGCGGCCACTGGCAGTAAATTCGGTGCGGTTGTCGGCCAGGCCTGGCCCCATGTCGTGCAACAGCAGGTCGCTGTAGGGGCGAATGACCTGGTTGGCCAGTTCCGGTTCAGCGGCAGTGGCTGATGTGGTGAATGACGGGGTATGGCACGAGGTGCAGCCGGTCTGATAGAACAGGTTTTTCCCGGCCAGCACCTGCGCAGAGCCCACATCACGTCGAGCCGGGACCCCGAGGTTGCGCGTATAGAATTCAACCAGACGCAGAATATTGTCGCTGACCTCGGGCTCACCGTCGGGGCCATTGCCGTTGGGTGCCTCGAGACAGGCGGTTTGGGTCGCAGTGCAATCATCAAACGGCCTCAGGGAGGTGGTCAGCCCCATGTCACCAGAAAACGCGTGAACATTTTGTTGATTGAGGTTCGGTTGACCTGCTTTCCAGCCAAAACGACCCAGCACCGTTTTTTGCTGAGCGTCATCCCACACCCGGTTAGGGCGTCCGTTGATGCCGTCGCGGTTATTGGCTTTGGCGTTGGCCAAAATCGCCTCGTCAGCAATTGCCTCCAGCAGCCCCAGCCCGATCATCGGCGGTGCAACCCGAGCCGAAACACGGGTGTCGGGATGCATCGGGCCATAGCCCAACTGGGTGATGTTCAACGTGGGCTTGCGTAATTCGACTTCGGTACCGTCTGTGAAACGCACGGTGACCGGCTCGTAATCGACCCGGACCTTGCCTTCGGGAGCCACGCCGGGCACCGCCATGTCTTGCAGTTGGCCGCCGTAAACGGGCTCGGGCACGATCCCGGCCTGTTCGATCAGCGTGGCGTAAGTGGGGTCGTTGGGGATCGACAGACGTACCAGCATCGACACGGCGTTCTTGGCGCCCGGTGCTGGCGGGTGTCCCCGGCCATCTTTGATATGGCAGTTCTGGCAGCCGTTGGTATTGAACAGCGGGCCCAGGCCATCACGTGCGGTGGTGGTGGACGGGGCCATCACCCAAGGGCTGCGAAAGAAGCTGTTGCCGACACTGAAGTCCAGGCGTCGAGTCGGGGAGAGATTTGCCGACGGCATGGAAAACGCATTGTGATCGCTTTTGCGCACTGTCGCAGCCCCGCCAGAGCGGGCTTCGCCGGGCTCGGGCTGGGTAAAGTGCGGGGCATCATCACAACCGCCAAGGCCAAGGGCCAGTAGCAGCAGAGAGACGCGAAGAGGCAGCGAAGGCATCGAGCGTCCAGTTCCGTGAGCAAAATCGAGGGCGCAAAGTTTAGCAGGGAAGCTGAATTGAAATAAGAGGAATTAGCGTTTGGTTTGACAGTTGGGTGTTCCGCTTTGTAGCCGTTGACAAGGGATGAGGCTGCAACCGGGTGCGAAGCAGCCGTAGAGCGCAGCACTCACTTTTTCTGATACGCCGAAGCGCTCGCTTGCGACCGCTGTGTTCAGCCTTCGCACCTCGCCAGCAGCGACGCAATGCAGTTTTAGGCCCACAAAAAAAGGCGGCCCGAAGGCCGCCTCATTCAAACCGGGCAGATCAGAAATCGTGATCGGCGTTGTCCGGGTTCAGGTCGCCGATGCCCAGCTTGCCGGCAGCCTGTTCGATGGCGGCGGTCTGCTTGACGAGGGCGGCGATGGCGTCACGTACTACCTGGTTGCCCGCTTCGTTACCGGCGGCAATCAGTTGGTCGTAATGCTCGCCCTTGTTGGCGCGATCAACCATGACCTGGATCTTGGTTTCGGTGTCGGCCAGATCGGATTTCAGCGTGGCGTCTGCGGTCGGGTCGATGACCACAACCAGCGACGACAGGCTTGGGCCGGTCATGGTGGTGCCATCAGCGCGGACATACTCGCCCAGGTACACGTTACGAATGCCTTTGGCATCGTAGAAGTGCGAGTTGTGCGTGTTGTCGCTGAAGCAGTCTTGCTCGTCTTCAGGGGAGTTGGCTTCCAGCGACACTTTCATGCGCTCGCCTGCCAGTTCGCCCAGCGACAAGCTGCCCATGCCGAACAGCATTTTGCGCAGACCGTTTTGTACCGGTTCGGCTTCCAGCGTGGCGCGGTAGTTGTCAGGCACGTTCGGTGCCCAGTTGCCGACCATTTCATTCAGGTCGTTGATCAGCAATTGAGTCACAGCCTTGAGGTAGGCGCGACGGCGATCATTGTGTCCACCGGTGGCGCCTTCGCCTTCAAGGTAGTCCGAAGCCGGGCGGTTGCCCGCACCAGGGCCGGTGCCGTTCAGATCCTGGCCCCACAGCAGGAATTCAATGGCGTGGTAGCCGGTGGCTACGTTGGCTTCAGAGCCGCCCAGTTCGTTCAGGCTGGCCAGGGTTTCAGGCGTGATTTCGGTCACGTCGACCTTGTCTTCGCCGACTTGAATCTGGGTGTTGGCGATGATGTTGGCGTTGGCTCCCGGGTTACCCAGTGCGTGGGCATAGCTGGAGTCGACGTAGTCGATCAGGCCTTCGTCCAGTGGCCAGGCGTTCACTTGGCCTTCCCAGTCATCAATGATGGTGTTGCCGAAGCGGAATACTTCGCTCTGCAGGTACGGTACGCGGGCTTCGACCCAAGCGGCCCTGGCAGCTTTCAGGGTTTCGTCGTTCGGCTTGGCCAGGAAGGCATCGATCGCGGTTTGCAGTTTTTTCGCAGTGGACTCGGCATCGCTGTACACGGCGTGAACGATGTCTGCGTAATGGGCTACAACTGCCTTGGCAGCAGCTTCGTCAACTTTGGCTGCGCTGACATCGGAAGCGGGTGTCGCGGAGCTGGCGGTTGCCGGCGTTGGCGCCGTCGCGGCTTTTTCCTGGTCCTTGTCGCCACAACCGGCGAGTGAAATAGCAATGGCCAGCAGACTGGCGGTGGCCAGAGGCATACGAATCATGGCGAAAATCCTGCTTCGAGAGGTGGGACAAGCGTGCGACTGCACACAGAACATGCCACATGATGCGAAAGATTTGCATTTTGTGTAAAGGGTTAGCGTTGTAAATATTTCTTATTTACTTTGTGTCTGGTCCAGCGCATTGGTCAATTCAGAAATTGCTGCTTACACAATCAGTGGATTGCAGTGCTGCGCCTGTTTCAGGTACAGGCTCATCTCACCTGCATTCAAGGGTTTGCTGTACAGGTAACCCTGGCCTTCATGACAGCCTTCACGGATGACATAGGCTTCCTGTTCAAGGGTTTCGACCCCTTCTGCAATGACTTGCATCCCCAGGTTATGACCCAGCTGAATGATGGTGCGCACGATGGTTGCATCGTCGTCAGCTTCATTCAGGTCTTGCACGAAGCTTTTATCGATCTTGATTTTGTCGAGTGGCAGGGTCTTGAGGTAGTTCAGTGATGAATAGCCCGTGCCGAAGTCATCGATCGCAATCAGTGCCCCGCAATGCCGCAGGCTCAACAAGTGCTCAGCGGCGATATTGATGTCTTCCATCAGGCTGGTTTCGGTGACTTCCAGCTCAAGGCTGTGGGCTGGCAGGCGGTAGCGCTGCAATAGCGTATTGACCATCCGTGGCAGCCCGGCGTGATGGAGCTGCACCGTGGACAGATTGACCGCCATGCGCAGTTCACCAAGGCCCTGAACATGCCATTCACGCAACTGATGACAGGCCCGGTCCAGAACCCACTCGCCAATGGCAATGATGCTGGCGTTTTTTTCTGCCAGGGGGATGAACACATCGGGGGCAATCATCCCGTGTACGGGGTGTTTCCAGCGCAACAAGGCTTCGACACCGACCACGCGGTGGTCGCTGTAGCGGATCTGCGGCTGGTAGACGAGATAGAGCTGATCGCGCGGCAGGGCTTCGCCCAGGTCTTTTTCCAGCTCGCGTATGCGGCGCATCTCACGGTCGACGCTGGCGATATAAAACTGGTAGCGCCCGCGTGAGCTGCTTTTGGCCAGCGTCATGGTCTGCTCGGCTCTTTGCAGCAGCTGTTCACTGGTATCGCCATCTTCCGGGAACAGGGTAATACCGATCGTGGCGCGCAGGCGGATGCTTTGCGGGTTCAGGCAGAACGGGTTTTCCAGGTCATCCAGAATACTTTGCGCCAGCTCGGCGGCTTCATAAGGGTGTTCGATGTGGGCCGGCACCAATGCGAACTGGTCGCCCCCGAGGCGCGCCAGAGCGCCCAGGCTTGCATTGTGCACGCGCATGCGATCGGTCAGGGCTTGCAGCAATTGATCGCCGGCCTGATACCCATACTGTTCATTGATACTCTTGAAGTCATCCAGCCCGACGCACAGCACCGCGACGCGGCGTTGCGACCGGCCGGCATCGACAAGGATTTTGCCCAGCAGCGTCTGCAATTGCTGGCGGTTCGGCAGTCCGGTCAGAAAATCGTACTCAGCCATGCGCAACAAGGAGTTTTCGGCTTCATGGCGCAGCCGCGTATTACGCTCTATCGAGGCCAGCAACTGGTTGGCAGTGTTGACCCAGATCCCCAATTCGTTGCGCTCATGGCCCTTGATATGTGGCAGTACGCGCTCACCGGGGCGATCCGGGTTGATGCTGGCCAGATGCTCAATGATGTGTGACAGCGGGCGTGTCAGCAGCCAGTGATAAACCAGGTACAGCACCAGCCCCATCAACAGGGCACGCAATACACCCGAGATGAAAAGGATCAGGGCATTGAGCAAAAAGGCCTGGCCGTAGGTGGCCGTGTCGAGGGTAATGCTCAGGTCACCGTAGTACTCGCTGAAAGGTTCGCGACTCACCAGCGCAGTTGTGAACGTGCGTTCCTTTCCCATGATTAAATCGGTCAGCCAGCGGCTGGGCGAGTCATCCAGGGGGCGTGATTTTTCGGCCAGGGTGGTTTCGTTCGGGTGGCCGATAGAGGCATGACGCACAGCCGTATCCTGGAAAAGCCCTTCAATGACCTGCATCCCCATTTCTCGGTCCAGGCTATACACCGCCTGCGTCGATGGATCGCGAAACATGTCGAGGATGCGTTCGGCGTCCACTTCGACCGAATGTCGCGTCTTGTATGCGTCGAAAACAATCTGTGCGCAGCTCAGTACGCCGCCTACGGCCAATGCCGCTAGCAGCACGATTCGTAATAACGTGACCGACAGGCTATTTTTGAGGTCCCGCTTCAAAGGGCTATTCCTTGTTCCTTGCCGACAATGCATGGGCCATGCCCCTGAATAATCCGTACGGACTTAGAGGGCAAGGCGTCGCGCAGCATCCTTACGATTTACGGGGTGGGCTTTTGTTCCCTGAGTTTGAATCGTAGAACAGAGTAATACTCGAGCGCTTTTATTCCGATCAAAAAAAACCCGGCCAATGCCGGGTTTTTTTACCTGGAGTCAGGCTTAAGCGGTGAAGGTTTTACCTTCGAACTGCTCGGCAACGAACTTCCAGTTAACGAGGTTCCAGAACGCTTCAACATACTTCGGACGTACGTTGCGGTAGTCGATGTAGTAAGCGTGTTCCCAAACGTCGCACGTCAGCAGCGGGGTATCGCCGCTGGTCAGCGGGTTGCCGGCACCGATGGTGCTGGCCAGCGCCAGGGAACCGTCAGCTTTCTTCACCAGCCAGCCCCAGCCGGAGCCGAAGGTGCCGATGGAAGTCTTGCTGAACTCTTCCTTGAACTTCTCGAACGAGCCGAACGAGGCGTTGATGGCATCAGCCAGGGCGCCGGTAGGCTCGCCGCCGCCGTTTGGCGTCATGCAGTTCCAGTAGAACGTGTGGTTCCAGACCTGAGCGGCGTTGTTGAAGATGCCGCCCGAGGAAGTCTTGACGATTTCTTCCAGGGTCTTGCCTTCGAACTCGGTGCCAGGCACCAGGTTGTTCAGGTTCACGACGTAGGTGTTGTGGTGCTTGTCGTGGTGATACTCCAGGGTCTCTTTGGAGATGTGCGGCTGCAGGGCATCGTGTGCGTACGGCAGCGGCGGCAATTCGAAAGCCATGATGGTTCTCCTAATCAGGTCAGTTGCGGTGAGCGCAAGGCCGATCACGGGCGGCCAAACACGCGCCGGGGAGTTTTTACTCCTTGCGGCGCAGGGCAAAGATCATAGCACCGGGGTGTCGGCTTAACCACGCAACAACTGTGTGGAATAGAGGTTCCAGCCCGATTGATATAAAAAGGGCTGTGATCTCACGGTGGGCGTGAACGTGCTCGAGATTGAATCGTCAGCGGAATGCCTGTTCGGATAATGCTCGCCCGTGCTGACGTTCTTTCCCAAGCCTGCCTGGCCCTCAAGACAGGCTAGCGGTTCAACCCGAGACGATCAATTGCACCGCCACGGTAAACATCATGACCGCAACCAACAGGTCCAGCAGCCGCCAGGTATTGGGCCGTGCCAGCCAGGGCGCCAGCCAGGCAGCCCCCAGTGCCAGGGTGAAAAACCACAGCAGCGACGCACTGGCCGCACCGACCACATACGCTCCGGGTACGCTTTGTTGTGCCCCCAGGGAGCCGATCAACAGCACCGTATCAAGGTAAACGTGCGGGTTGAGCAAGGTCACTGCCAGTGCACTGAGCATCACGGCCTTGAGCGAGCGCGCCGTGTGACCGGCCGACTGTTCCAGGCTGGAAGCAGAAAAGGCCCGCCGCAACGCCTGGGTGCCGTACCACAGTAAAAACACCGCGCCCCCCCAGCGTGCCACGCTCAGCAATACCGGGTTTTGCGCCAGAAGGGTAGCCAGCCCGAAGACGCCGGCGGCGACCAGCAACGCATCACACACCACGCAAAAAGCGGCCACGGGCAGGTGATGTTCACGGCGCAGGCTTTGCGCAAGTACGAATGCATTCTGGGTGCCGATGGCCATGATCAGGCCGAATGCGACCAACAGGCCATTCAAGTAGCTTTGCCACATAAGGTTTACTCGATAACGACAGCGTAAGTGAGGTTTGTTGCTGGCTATTCTCCGGCCCTTGACTGTATAAGAAAAACCAATATTGCTGATCGCTCATTAGGAAAACTGATGTTCGACTATAAATTGCTGTCTGCGTTGGCCGCCGTGGTAGAACAAGCCGGTTTTGAACGTGCGGCTCAGGTACTGGGCTTGTCCCAATCGGCCATCTCCCAACGCATCAAGTTGCTGGAAGCGCGCATCGGTCAGCCGGTGTTGATTCGGGCAACCCCGCCAACGCCGACCGAGATCGGTCGGCGCCTGCTCAACCATGTGCAGCAAGTCCGCCTGCTTGAGCGTGACTTGCAAAGTGCTGTGCCGGCGCTGGACGAGGAAGGCTTGCCCGAGCGCCTGCGTATCGCCTTGAATGCCGATAGCCTGGCGACATGGTGGGCGCAAGCGGTGGGGGATTTTTGCGCCGAACAGCACCTGTTGCTGGATCTGGTGGTCGAGGATCAGACCGTGGGCCTCAAGCGTATGCGTGCCGGTGAAGTGGCGGCTTGCCTGTGTGCCAGTGAGCGGCCTGTTACGGGCGGGCGCAGTGTGTTGCTGGGGGCCATGCGTTACCGGGCGCTGGCCAGCCCGGCGTTTATCGCACGGCATTTTCCGGCCGGGGTGAGTGCCGAGTTATTGCCCAGGACGCCGGCTCTGGTGTTTGGTCCGGACGACTTCCTGCAGCATCGTTACCTGGCGGCGTTAGGGGTGGACGGCGGATTCGAGCACCATTTGTGCCCGTCGTCCGAAGGTTTTATCCGCCTGACCGAGGCCGGTCTGGGGTGGGGGCTGGCACCTGAGTTGCAGGTGCGCGAGCAACTGGCGAGCGGCACGCTGGTTGAGCTTTTGCCAGATAAAGTGATCGACGTGCCACTGTACTGGCATCATTGGCGCAATGGTGGACAACTGCTGGGGCAATTGACCGAACATTTATCCCGTTCGGCGTCCCGCTGGTTAGTGCCTTGGGCCTGAAAACCAGCGTTTAAACAGCAGGCAACACGAATTACAGCATTTGGAGCGATTGATGAAAATTCTGGTCACTGGCGCGAGCGGCTTTATTGGCGGACGCTTTGCGCGTTTTGCCTTGGAGCAAGGCTTTGACGTGCGGGTCAGCGGGCCACGGGCTGAAGGTGTCGAACATTTGGTGCGACGCGGGGCTGAGTTTATCCCGGGTGACATGACTGATGGTTTGCTGGTGCGCGATCTGTGTGTGGATGTCGACGCAGTGGTGCATTGCGCGGGGGCAGCGGGAGCGTGGGGACGCGCTCAGGATTTGCACCGCGATAACGTGCTGGTGACTGAAAACGTGGTGGAAGCCTGCCTGAAACAGCGCGTGCGCCGCTTGGTGCATCTGTCATGCGCGTCACTGTATTTCGATGGCCGCTCGCACGTGGGATTGACGGAAGAACAACTTCCCAAGCGTTTCAAATACCCGTATGCCGCGACGAAAAACCTGGCGGAACAAAAGGTGTTCGGCGCCCAGGAGTTCGGGCTTGAGGTGATTGCATTGCGTCCGCGCTTCGTCACCGGTGCCGGGGACATGAGCCTTTTTCCGCGCTTGTTGAAGTTGCAGCGCAAAGGCCGTGTCGCCATCGTCGGCAATGGCCTGAACAAGGTCGATTTCACCAGTGTGCAAAATCTTAACGAAGCGTTATTGAGCAGCTTGCTGGCGACCGGTTCAGCGTTGGGCAAGGCGTACAACATCAGCAATGGCACGCCGATTCCGCTGTGGGATGTGATCAATTACGTGATGCGCCAGATGAACGTGCCGCAGGTTACGCGTTATCGGGGGTTTGGCCTGTCCTACAGTCTGGGAGCGCTCAATGAAGCCGGCTGCAAGCTGTGGCCCGGCCAGCCGGAACCATCCTTGTCACGATTGGGTGCGCAGATGATGGACAAGGACTTCACGCTCGATATCAGTCGTGCCCGGCACTATCTCGATTACACGCCCAACGTCAGCCTGTGGGCGGCGCTCGACGAGTTTTGCGGCTGGTGGAAAGCCCAGGAAACGTCTTACCGCTGAGGGGGCAGCACTGAAGCGGCTATCGGCTGTCCAAGGACGATCAAGGGCAAGAGTCGGCGGTTTATACTCTGGCCATTCAGCTTTTACTCAGGTTTAGAAAAGGTTTTGCCATGCGTAACGATTCCCGCGACGACGTTGATAATGTGCCGACCTTGCGTGCCACGGTGGACGACGACGCCCCGCTGGAGCCGACTGCCGGGGCGCGGGAGCGCACCGCGGTCTACTCGCGCGACACGCCGGTGGTCAAGGTCAAGGGCCCGAGCACTGGACCTTTGTGGGCATTGATCTGTGCCTTGGTGCTGGCGATGGCCGGCCTGGGATGGTGGAGTTTTCAGCAGATTTCGTTGATGGAGCAGCAACTGGTGGCCACGCAGGAAAGTTTTGCGCGGATCAGTGAAGACGCCGCAGGACGCTTGCAGGCAATCACCGGCAAGGTGGTCGCGAGCGAGTCGAACCTCAACAACGGCAGTGAAGCCCTGAAGCTGCAAATCAGGCAGCTCGAAGAGCAGCTGCTTGAACAGGGCAAGCGTCAGCAAACTGCGGTGACGGGTCAGCAAGGGGAGCTGGACAAGCGTTTTGAGCAAATCAATGCCGCAATGCTGATGCAGGTGACCGCTCAAAAAGAGAGCCAGACCAAACTTGAAGCCGAGTTGGCCACGCTGAAAAGTGCCGTTGCAGAACAGGCCCGGCTGGACACTCAGATCAAAGGTCTGAGCACTGATGTCACGGCCCTGAAAAAACAGGGCGATCCGGGGGCCGCTGTTCAACGCCTGGAGCAAGACCTGATCGTGCTCAAAAGCGAGCTGGAAACTCGACCGGCCCCGACCCAGGGCGCCAGCACCGCCGAGTTCGATGCGTTTCGCGGTCAAGTGACACGCAATATCAACACCCTGCAAAGCCAGATTCAGAACCTGCAAAAACAGATCAGCGCCCGCTAAAAGCTCTGTTAGCTGTTGCCGCAGGCTGCGATAGTGCGCAGCGCCCCTTAGTCAGCCCGGGGATTACCGGGCCTTGTCTTCCCGTCCGCGCAAGACCTGGTTGGGCATCGCGATCGCTGCACATAATCCGAGCAGCGAGATCATTGCGCTGATGCTCAGCAAGTGGCGGAACGTCTGCTGCAGCTCTTGACGCAAATGCTCGAGGGCGGGGCCCTGGGCCGCGTTCAGGCTGTCGAGCAGGACGTTGCCCGAGCTGCCTTCTCCCAGTAGTGCTTGCCCGGCCACAGGGGTCAGCAACGTGCCGTGAAGCAGCGCGAGGAGCAAGGCCGACATCAAGGCCACGCCGACGGCGCCGCCCAGGGCGCGAAACAGGTTGGTGGTGCTGGTGGAGACCCCGATATCGCGCTGTTCTACCGAGTTCTGCGCCCCGACCAGAGACGTCGGGAACTGCATGCCGGCCGCGATCCCGCTGAGCAACATGAATACACCGCTCAGCAGTTCGGCATCCGGCGGGCTGAAGGCCATGCCGAGGATGGACAGCGGCATCATCAGTGCGCCGGTGAGGATCATGGGTTTGTAATAGCCGGTCACCGACGTCATGCGTCCGGCAAAATAAGCACCCATGGGCAAGCCCATTGCCAAGGGCAACAGGTGCAATGCGGCGCTGTCGGCCCCGGCGCCCGTGATGCTTTGATAGCGCAGCGGTATGAGTACGATCAGTGAGATCGCCTGAAAACTGGTGAAGAACACCGTGCACCAGCACAGCACCGCATTGCGATTGGCAAACAGGTGCATGGGCAGAAGAGGTTCCGGGGTGCGGCGTTCGTGCCAGACAAACAGGATCAGGGCGAGCAGCGCTGCAGCCAGCAGTGCCAGCACCTGATCATCGCGCCAACTGTGGCCCTGGCCGATCAAGGTGATACCCAGCAGCAAGGATGTCAGGCCGATAATCATCAGCACCGTGCCCAGATAATCGATGACCGGTTTGCGCTGGGGAATCGGCAGCCCGACCAGGGTGCGATGAGCGATCCACCACGACACCAGCCCCAATGGCAAATTGATCCAGAATACCCAGCGCCATGACAGGTACTCGGTCATATAGCCGCCGAGCACGGGGCCGGCCACGCTGGCCACCGCATACATGCTGCTGAAATAGCCCTGATAGCGCCCGCGCTCACGGGGCGGCACGATATCGCCGATGATTGCCTGGCTCACTGAAATCATTCCACCGGCCCCAATCCCCTGGATGATCCGCGCCAGCACCAGTTGCTCCATGTTCTGCGCGAGTCCGCAAAATAGCGAAGCCAGGGTGAACAGGCCCATGCCAAACAGCATCAGGCGCCGACGTCCGTACAGATCCCCGAGTTTGCCGTAGATCGGAACCGCCACGGTCATCGCTACCATGTAGCCGGAAATCACCCACGCCAATTGGCTGACATCCTTGAACTGGGCAGAGATGGCCGGGATCGAGACAGCGACAATGGTCTGATCCAGAGCACCCAGAAAAATCGCCAGCATCAGGGCGACGAGGATGCTGCGGATGGCGGGTCTGGGTTGTGGGGGTTGATTCAGGTTGGTCACTGAGCACCTGCAGGACAAGGCCACAGGGCGACAAGCCTGTGGTGGCTGTGCCGGGCAGTGTACTTGAAAGGTGTTTTTTTTCAGTGCCCGAATACCTTTTTTGAGCGATGGGTATTGAGCAAGCCGGACTGACGGATCAGTCCGGCCTGATACTCCGGGGCGTCCTTACCTCAGAGCGCTGAACGTGGCGTTCAACGAATAGCAGTGTCCGCCCTGACAACTGGCGGTCAATCCGGCTTGCCGTGTTTGCTCGGCGCGGTAGCAAGCGCCTGCAAACAATACTGCGACAGCAAATACGATAAACACGGTCATGCATCTGGTTTTTGTTTTAGTAGTCATGGCACTCATTTCTCCTTAACCATCGGAGTCAGACCTAGACTTCACACCGTTGAGGCTAGCTCAGACCCTCGCACTTGCCCTGCCAGTTGTACGAGTGGTGGCGGCCCGGTTCATCCCTCAAACGGACTACTCGCTACAAACCCTGATCCCACTCCGGAGGGTCGGTGAAACGGCTTGCGAGAAAGTCGAGCATGCTGCGCAGCGTGGCGGGCATCTGTTTGCGCGAGGCATACACCGCGTAAATGGTCATCACCCGGGGTTCGGCTTCCGGCAGCAGGCGCACCAGTTCGCCGCGTTGCACATAGGTTGCCGCCTGATAGCTGGGCAGCAGCGTAATGCCTGCACCCGCCAGGGCGGCGCTCAATAACGTACTGGCTTCGTTGGCGGTGATGTTGCCCTGGACCGGAACAGACACGTCCTCTGCGTTGCGGGTGAAATGCCACAGGCTTTTGCCGTAATAGGAATGGCTGAGGCAATTGTGCCGGCTGAGTGCTTCGACCTCTTGCGGAGCGGGGTGCTCACGCAGATACGCCGGCGAGGCACAGAGCACAGAGCGGCAGACCGTCAGCTTGCGGGCGATCAAACTCGGGTCCAGCTCATGGCTGGTACGAATCGCCAGGTCGATCCGCTCATCCACCAGGTTCACTGTGCGGTCGAGCATTTGCAGGTCGACGCTGACCTCGGGGTACAGACGCACATAGTCGGTGACGGCGGCGGCCAATTGCGCCTGGCCGAACGAGGTGCTGACACTGATGCGCAATAGTCCTCGCGGTGCATCGCCGGGCAGGGTCACGGCGGCCTGCAGCTCATCGGCCAGCTCGAGCATTTGTCGGCAGCGTGGCAGGGTTTCTTCGCCGGCGGTCGTCAGGCTCAGCTTGCGCGTAGTGCGGTGCATCAAACGCGCGCCAACCCAGGCTTCCAGCTCGGCCAGGTAGCGAGATACCACCGGCCGCGACAGGTCCAGTTGGTCAGCAGCAGCTGACTGGCTGCCGAGATCCACGACGGTGACGAACACGCGCATTGCGATAAGACGATCCATGATCTGCCCGATATCTGAAACAAACTATGTCGAAGCATCGCATTTTTTGTTGGCGATCGGGCAACTAAGCTCTGTCCACTGCCCGCAGCGGGCCATGAACCTGGAAAAACACCATGACAGGATTTTCAATGCACCCTCGTTACCTGTTCAGCGCGATTGCCCTGAGCTTCGCCGCCCACGCCCTGGCCGCGCCGGGGCCTTTGACCCTGGATGTCTACAACCCGGGAGAGACTGCGATTTTCCCGGTATCGTCGGTGCTGGTCAGCGGTGAGAAAGACGCCATTCTGGTGGATGCCCAGTTCGGCAAGGCTCAGGCCGGGCAGGTGGTGGACAAAATCCGCGCCAGTGGCAAACACCTCACCCTGATCTATATCAGTCATGGCGATCCGGATTACTACTTCGGCCTGGATACGCTGACGCAGGCATTCCCGGACGCCCGGGTGGTGGCTTCAGCCCCCACCGTTGAGCACATCGTCAAAACCAAGGATGCAAAACTGGCGTTCTGGGGGCCGAAGATGGGCACAGATGTGCCCCGCAAACTGATCGTGCCCGACGTCCTGAAGGGCAATACCCTGGAACTTGAAGGTCAGGAACTGGACATCGTGGGTCTCAACAGCCGCCAGCCAGACCGCAGCTTCGTGTGGATTCCATCACTCAAGGCCGTAGTGGGTGGCGTGGTCGTGGCCGACAACCTTCATGTGTGGATGGCCGACACTCAAACCCCGCAATCGCACAAACAATGGCTGGCAACGTTAAAGCGTATCGACAGCCTGCAACCTTCGATCGTGGTGCCGGGCCATTACCTGGGCGCGAACGATCGTTCATTGAGTTCGGTGCACTTCACCCGCGACTACATCAAGGCGTTCGATGAACACACGATCAAAGCCAAAAACGCTGACGAGTTGATCGCCGCGATGAAACAACGCTACCCGGATCTGGGTGAGGTCTCTTCGCTGGAACTGAGCGCCAAAGTCGCCAAGGGCGAAATGAAGTGGTGATTTGAGTACGACCCTTGCGGGTTGAGCCCGTGTAATCAAACCTGTCGGAGCACATCATGAGCAACATAGCCATTCTCGGAGCCACCGGTCGTGCCGGTAGCCAATTGCTGGAAGAAGCCCTGCGTCGCGGGCATCGTGTCACCGCTATCGCCCGGCATGCCTCCAGGCTGGGCGAGCGGGCCGGTGTCGTGAGCAAAGACGTGGACATCAACGATGCCCACGCCCTGCAACTTGCCGTGGCTGGCCACGATGTCGTGCTCAGTGCGGCTCATTTCTCGACCTTGCCCGCCGCCGCCATCATCGAGCCGGTGAAGCGTGCCGGGATCAAGCGCTTGCTGTTCGTTGGTGGCGCCGCTTCGCTGTTGTTGCCGGATGGCACACGCGTCCTCGACAGCCCGGGCTTCCCGGATGCTTATAAGGCTGAAGCTTCGGCAGGTGCTGTTTATCTGGAGACCTTGCGCGCCGAAAAAGAGCTGGACTGGACGTTTCTGTCACCGTCTGCCGAGTTTGTAGAGGGAGCGCGCACAGGCACCTTCCGCTTGGGTAAAGACCACCTGCTGGTCAGCGCTGAAGGCAAAAGCTGGATCACTTTCGCGGACTTCGCCATCGCGATGCTGGACGAGGTTGAACAGCCTCGGCATTCGCGTCAGCGTTTTACGGTGGGGTATTGATCGGCTGCCTGCCGAACGTTCAGGCCACGCCGCCCAGTGTCGGGCGCGCGTGTCCTCCTGACGTTTACGACGCTTGTTCCTGTGCCTGCTTCAGCAGCCATGCCATCAGCTCACGCAGCGGCGGAGAGGGTTCGTTACGCGGTGAGCACACCATGTAATAGGCGCCGCCGGTGCGTATCCTCAAGTCGAACGGCATGACCAGGCGTCCGGCCTTGAGGTCGTCGCCGATCAGCGCCCAATCGCCGATGGCCACGCCATTGCCTTGGGCGGCAACGGTCATGGCCAGGTCCAGAGTGTCGAAATACTGACTTTGACGAATCAGTGACACATCGCCCCCGGCGGCATTCAGCCAGTGGGTCCAGTCTCGTTGGTCCCGACTGGGATGCAGCAATGTGTGTCGTTCAAGGTCTTTCAGGCTATTGATGGCCTGGTTGCCTTCCAGCAAGTCCGGGGCGCAAACCGGGGTGAGCTGTTCGTCGAACAAGTGCTGGCCTTCGCGCCGCGGGCCTGGCTGTGGGCTGTACACCACGGCGGCATCGAAGGCTTCGCGGCGAAAGTCGACGCCATGCTGCACGCTGCTGGTCAGCTCTACCGGCATGTCCGGGTGCAGTTTTTTCCATTGCAGCAGCTTGGGCAGCAGCCAGCGCAGCATGCAGGTGGGGGCTTTGATTTGCAGCGGGGTGCGGCGAATGCTGGCGTACTCGATGGCCTCGCCGATCAAGTCGAACGCCTGCTCGATGCGCGGGTACAGCGCCTGGCCTTGTTCGGTCAGGCTCAGGCCACGGGCCTGGCGATGGAACAGCAGGTAACCCAGTTGATCCTCAAGCCCGGCAATTTGCCGGCTTACCGCACCTTGGGTGATGTACAACTGCTCGGCAGCACGGGTGAAGTTGCAGCATTGGGCCGTGATTACAAAAGTATGCAGCGCAGGAAGTGGCGGTAGACGTTTCATCGCAGTTCAGCCATGAGTCCAGGACATGGCTAGTATGCGCAGTTTTGCGTTGTGCGCGCCACACGTGGCGGCTTCAATAGCTCAAACGAGAACAACAACAGGACTGTGCAGATGGCGACGTGTGGCGAAGTATTGGTCAAGTTACTGGAGGCATACGGGGTTGAGCAGGTATTCGGTATCCCGGGCGTGCACACCGTTGAGTTATATCGCGGGCTGGCGGACTCGACGATCAGCCACGTGACGCCGCGCCATGAGCAGGGCGCCGGGTTCATGGCTGACGGCTATGCGCGTACCAGCGGCAAACCGGGTGTGTGCTTCATTATCACCGGGCCGGGCATGACCAATATCACCACGGCCATGGGTCAGGCCTATGCCGACTCTATCCCGATGCTGGTGATCTCCAGTGTGCAGTCCCGCAGCCAGCTCGGAGGCGGGCGCGGCAAGTTGCATGAGCTGCCGAATCAGGGCGCACTGGTAGCCGGTGTGGCGGCTTTTTCCCATACCTTGATGTCGGCCGCCGAGTTGCCGGGGGTACTGGCGCGGGCATTTGCCGTATTTCAGGCCGGTCGCCCGCGGCCGGTGCATATCGAAATCCCCTTGGATGTACTGGTGGAAAACGCTGACGCGCTGCTGGTCAGTCAGCCCGTCAGCATCGCCCGCGCCGGGGCGGCCCCGGCCGCGATCGAGCAGATGAGCCGGCGTCTGGCCCAGGCCCGGCGTCCGTTGATCCTGGCCGGTGGTGGCGCGATTGAGGCCGCGCCTGCATTGATCCTTCTGGCCGAGCAACTGGGCGCCCCCGTCGCACTCACCATCAACGCCAAAGGCATGCTGCCATCGGACCATCCACTCTTGATCGGCTCTACCCAGTCATTGGTAGCGACCCGGGCACTGGTGGCTGAGGCCGATGTGGTGATGGCGATTGGCACTGAGCTGGCCGAAACCGATTACGACGTAACGTTTGCCGGCGGCTTTGAGATTCCTGGTGCCTTGCTGCGTATCGACATCGACCCCGATCAAACCGTACGCAACTATCCGCCGACGCTGGCGCTGGTGGCTGATGCCCGCGTGGCCACAGAAGCGTTGCTGGCCAGTCTCGGCATGCAGACCCGTGTTGTGCCCTCAAGCGAGTGGGGCGGGGCGCGGGTCATGCGTCTGCGTGCTGAACTGGAGGCTGAATGGGATGCGCCCACCCGTGCTCAAACGCGCTTTTTGCAGACGCTGTTCGAGGTGCTGCCAGAGGCCGTCTGTGTGGGGGACTCTACCCAACCGGTGTACACCGGCAACCTGACGTTCAACCCGGAACAGCCACGCCGTTGGTTTAACTCCTCAACCGGTTACGGCACTTTGGGTTATGCCTTGCCGGCCGCGGTGGGGGCCTGGTTGGGACGGTGTGCCGGGGGGAAACCGGGTGGCCCGGTTATATGCCTGATCGGCGACGGCGGCTTGCAATTTACCCTGGCCGAGCTGGCCAGCGCCGTTGAAGCACGTACGCCGATCATCGTGCTGCTCTGGAATAACCGGGGCTACGGAGAAATCAAAAAATACATGCTCAACCGGGGCATCGAACCGGTGGGGGTCGACATCTACACCCCGGACTTTATTGGCGTGGCCAGGGCCCTGGGGTGTGCGGCGCAGTCGGTAGAGGGCGAAGCACAATTGCGTGCTGCACTGTCCAGCGCGGGTGACCGTCAGGGCCCCAGCGTGATCGAAGTGAATGAGCAGCAGTGGCAGCAATCGCTGGCGCTATAGCTGCATGCGCAGGCGCGCCAAATCCCGTACCGGTGGTGCGCCAAACTGGCGGCTGTACTCGCGGCTGAATTGCGACGGGCTTTCATAGCCCACGCGATAGCCTGCAGCCGATGCGTCCAGCCCCTCGCTCAACATCAGCCGGCGGGCTTCGTTGAGGCGCAGCTGTTTTTGGTATTGCAAGGGGCTCATAGCGGTCATCGCCTTGAAGCGATGGTGCAAGGTCGAGACGCTGAGGTTGGCCTCTCGGGCCAGATTGTCGATGCGCAGCGGTTGTGCGAAATGGCCGTTGAGCCAGGCAACCGCACGGCTTACACGGTGGGTTTGACTGTTTTCGGTGGCAATTTCATGCAGCCGGTAGCCTTGGGGGCTGCGCAGCAGGCGATACAGGATCTCGCGGCGGATCAGGGGCGCAAGCATGGCGATGTCTTTGGGGGTGTCGAGCAAACGGGTCAGGCGCAGCAGGGCGTCCAGCATCAGTTGATCGATGGGCTCGACATACAGGCCGCGGCCGCCAGGGCGTGACGGGACACCGATGGGCCCCGCCTCGCTGATCAGCGTGGTGATCTCCACCGGGTCGATATCCAGGCGAAGGGCCAGCACCGGTCGCTCCGGGGAGATTTCCACCACGCGGCCACTGATGGGCATCGACACTGACACCACCAGGTAGTTGAGGGGGTCGTAGGCAAAATCCTCGTCTGCCAGACGCACTTCTTTGCGCCCTTGGGCCAGAACGCACAGTGCCGGTTGCGGCAAGCTAGGGGCAAAATCGTTGGACTCGCTGTAACGCGAGACAAACAGCGACTCGACCCCCGTGGCACAGGTGCCATCCTCGCCGGTGTGGCGGTAGATGAGGTCGGCCAGCTCTACGCGTCGGGCTTCAAGCTCAGGGTCGAGCGTAGGGCGTGCAGGCTCCGGCAGTGACATGGGGCATCTCCTGATTCAGGCAGTGGGCCCGTAGGGCAGCAAGAAGCCATAGCTTAAGTTTGTGCAAGGCTCAGGGGTAGCCGATTTCTGCCGCAACCTTGCCTGATCCTGCCAGCGCCAAAGGGTTCTGAGCTGCCGGGCGCCTTTCAGCAGGCCTGCATTGCTCGAAATCATGCGGGTGATCGAGGTGCTTGCCGCCAAGGACTGGGCCCTGGATCAATGCGGTTTTGCAGAATCGTGCAAGCCAAGGGCAGGAATCGACTAACGATGCGACTCGTTGAGCCTTAAGCTTTGAACCTCCCCCTCACGCCACTTTTCTTTGTGGAGGCCACCATGCCCCAGCCAAATGCTGTCAGCCACATGACCCTGGTTCGCGCACGCGTCGGGTGCTCGGACCAAGTGCAGGCCTGCTTGAACCAGATGATCGAACCCACCCTTAACACCCCGGGTTGCCTGCACTTTGCCTTGCAGCATGGTCACAGCGATCCATTGGTGTGGCAGGTGGTCGGGCATTGGCTAGATGAGACATCGATGCAG
Organism: Pseudomonas sp. D1HM; assembly: GCF_019266105.1. NCBI lineage: Bacteria > Pseudomonadati > Pseudomonadota > Gammaproteobacteria > Pseudomonadales > Pseudomonadaceae > Pseudomonas > Pseudomonas sp. D1HM. The sequence continues at coordinate 174,347 of NZ_LRMN01000014.1, forward strand.
GCTTACTTCAACTCCACGACGATGGAGGTGTACAGCAAACTGCTGCAGCTACAGGTCGTCGACAGTCTGGATTTTCAGACCTTCAGCAAAGCGTTGCCCGTTCCGTTGCAGATGCGTGCCAGTTAAGCGGGTAGAATGCCGGTTTTTAACTGGCCGGAATGTGAAGCATGGCGCGTAAAGAATTTGCACAGTTTGAAGCAGTATCTGCCGTTGTCCCGGTAGAACCAGGGGTTTACCACGCGGCGATTGCCGTTAAGGCCCTGTACGAAGGTGGAGCGCCGCGCTTTCACAAAGTTCTGCTGGAGCAAACCTTCAAGACAGCGACCCAGGCCGATGCAGCCGCTGCCGAACAACTCCAGGCCCTGCAAGGGGTCACTGAAGACGCCGAGCTGATCTGGTAAGCGTTATCGTGGGCGATGCATTTTGAACAAGGCTTCGGGGCCCAGCTGGAAATAATCCGCCGGGCCGCCGCCGCGTAAAATCGGCTCTGCTGCTGCCGTGTCGTAGATCCCGTCCTTGAGCAGATGCCTGGCGATATGAACCGCCACCACTTCCCCCAAAATCAGCCAGCTTGGCACGAGCGCTTTATCGGCCCGCTGCAGCTGAATGATCTGCGTCACCTTGCACTCGAACGACACCGGTGTCTCGGCGACACGTGGCACGCTGATCACGCGTGAAGGCGCTGTGGTCAGTCCGGCCAGCTCAAACTCATCCACTTCAGGTCCGACCATCGCACAGCTTTGGTTCATGGCCTCGGCCAATGGGCGCGTTGCCAGGTTCCATACGAACTCACCGGTTTGCTCAATGTTATTGAGGCTGTCTTTGCGCCCCACACTGCAAAACCCAATGATCGGCGGAATGTAGTTGAACGCGTTGAAAAAGCTGTACGGCGCAAGATTCAGCCGACCCTGGGCATCGTGTGACGAAATCCAGCCAATGGGGCGAGGCCCGACGATGGCGTTGAACGGATCATGAGGCAGGCCATGGCCCTGCGAAGGTTCGTAGTAATGGATATCGTCATGCATGGGGATTGTCCGAAAACGGCTGAGATAGAGGGCCTTTATAGTGCAAGGCATTTGGACGAATGACAAAGCAAGATTGACGCTGGCCCCTCGTGGTGAAGATTTTTCCTGACGCCAAAAAAGATTAAGCCCGGCCTGGGCCGGGCTGGAGTGCCGCTTTCGGTATTAGCTGAAGCGTGCGCCCTGGGTGCGGTCATAACCATCTTCAGCAAAGGCTGCGGAATGGGTCTGGTCAAAGCCGTCTTCAGCAAGGGTCGCGGAATGGGTGCGGTCAAAACCGTCTTCAGCAAAGGTAGCGGAATGGGTCTGGTCAAAGCCGTCTTCAGCAAAGGTCGCAGAACCGGTACGGTCATAGCCATCGGCGGCGATTGTGGCGGAGCCGGTGCGGCTGTAGCCATCTTCAGCGAAGCTCGAAGAGTGGGTGCGATCAAAACCATCGGCTGCGAAGCTGTTGAAGGCCAGTACTGAGAGGGCTGCGGCAAGAATCAGTTGGGTTTTCATGGTCGTGCTCCTGTTGCGTAGTCAGAGATGAAGTCGGTATGGGTTTAAGGTTACGCCGATTAATCTGATTAAAAAGCGCATAAATTCGCGTATACCAATCGATTTATTTGATGTTAAGAGGCGTAGTCCCACCGCCGCACTTAGCACGCACTGGGGGCTGCAAGCCTTGGCGTCTGTCGGCATTGAGAGGGGGCGTTGTGTCGAGAAGAATGGCCGAGCCAGGTTAACGGATCGTTAATGCTTGGCATTCGGCCTGCTGGGCGCGGGTAATCCAAGGCCAGTCAGGCATCAGGCGAGGCGTGGCAGTGTTAAAACGAAAAAGCCCAGCCGGTAATGGCTGGGCTTTTCTAGACCTTCAACGCTCTGCACCCGCAGGTACGGGGCAGTTCGGGCGTCAGCCCTGGCGCTTAGTCAGTTTCGATACGCGAGTGTTTGCGGGTGTCCTTCATGGTCACGTACACCAGCAGCGAGCAGGCGATGCAAGCGGTTACGTACCAGTAGTAGCCTGTTTCCAGACCTGCACTTTTGAACCACAGCGCGATGTATTCAGCGGTGCCGCCGAAGATCGATACGGTCAAGGCATACGGCAGGCCAACACCCAGCGCACGGATTTCGGTCGGGAACAGCTCGGCTTTTACGACGGCGTTGATCGAGGTGTAGCCGCTGACGATGATCAGTGCGGCCATGATCAGGAAGAACGCGCCCCACCAGGTGGTGATGGTGTGCAAGGTGGTGAGGATTGGCACGGTGAACAGCGTACCCAATACACCAAATGCGATCAGGATCGGACGACGGCCAATTTTGTCCGACAACGCGCCGACGATGGGTTGAATGCACATGAACAGGAACAGCGTAGCGGCCGAGATCGTCGTGGAGTCCGAGATGCTCATCCCTACGGTATTCACCAGGTACTTCTGCATGTACGTGGTGTAGGTGTAGAACGCCAGCGTACCGCCCATGGTCAGGCCCACAACGGTCATCAGCTCTTTAGGGTGACGCAGCAGGGTGCGCATGGCGCTTTCTTTGGGTTTGACCTTGGTCTTTTTGAACGACTCGGTTTCTTCCATGCCACGTCGCAGGTACAGCGCCACGACGGCACACAGCGCGCCGATCACGAACGGAATGCGCCAGCCCCAGCTGTACAGTTGCTCTTCAGTCAGGGTTTGTTGCAGCACGATCAGTACGCCCAGCGCGATGAGCTGGCCCGAGATCAGGGTGACGTACTGGAAGCTGGAGAAGAACCCGCGGCGTTCCTTGGTTGCCATCTCGCTGAGGTAGGTGGCCGAGGTGCCGTATTCGCCACCCACCGACAAGCCTTGCAGCAAGCGGGCGAAAACCAGCAGGACCGGAGCCCAGACGCCGATGGTTTCATAACCGGGTGACAGGGCGATCAGCAGCGAGCCGAAGCACATCAACAACACCGATGCCATCAATGCGGCTTTACGGCCTTTGCGGTCGGCGTACAGGCCCATCAACCAGCCACCGATCGGGCGCATCAGGAAGCCCACGGCGAAGATCGCAGCGGTATTGAGCAATTGGGCGGTGGTGTCGCCTTTAGGGAAAAATGCCTTGGCGAAATACAGCGAGAATGCAGCGTAAACGTACCAGTCGTACCATTCGACCATGTTGCCGACGGAACCACTGAAAATCGATTTGATGCGGCTGGAGGTGGTCTTGACTTGAGGTGTCGCCGAGGCAGACCCGGCAGGCAGGGTGCTTGAACTATCCATTAAATGGATCCTTCTCTTATTTGTTTTTTTATCGCGCGTTGAAACGCGAGCTTGCAAGTCTATTAGCAGGAGTTGTGCCAACGACTAAGCTATTGATTTATAAGGGTTATGAAGGTGTTGGTGAGCGGGAATCCGCTGATGGGCGGGGTAGCGATAGGCGGAAATCCGCCTATTGGGGGCTTTTTACAGAAAGGCCTCACGTACGAGGCCATGCCGTTGCATTTTTTCGTTGAGGGTGCGCCTCGGCAGTTGCAGCTCCGTGAGCACGGCCTTGATATCGCCTTTGTGACGATTCAATGCGGCACGCAGGCATTGGGCTTCAAAGGCTTCCTGCTGGGCCGCCAGTGATTGGCCGCTGTCGATATCGTCCAGTTGCGGTTCGCCCATTCCCAGCACCTGACGCTCGGCAACGTTGGCCAGCTCCCGGACGTTACCCGGCCAGTCGTGGCTCAGCAGGCGTGACAGTTGGGCACCGGACAATGGCGCTGCAGCACGGCCCAGACGCTCGGCGGCAGTGCGGGAAAAAAACTCATATAACACCGGAATGTCTTCGCGGCGTTCACGCAGTGCAGAGAGACGCAACTCGGCCACGGTCAGGCGATAGGCCAGGTCTTCGCGAAAGCGTCCGGCCCGGGCTTCTTCCAGCAAGTCGGGCTTGGTCGCGGCAATCACGCGCAGGTTGACCTTGATGCTCTGGTTGGAACCGAGTCGCTCCAGTTTTTGCTCCTGCAACACCCGCAGCAATTTGGCTTGCTGGGCCAGTGGCATGCTTTCGATCTCATCCAGAAACAACGTGCCGCCGTCGGCATACTCCAGCTTGCCGATGCGTTTGCCCTGGGCGCCGGTGAAGGCACCGCTTTCGTGGCCAAACAGCTCGGCCTCGAACAGTTGTTCGGGGATCGCCGCACAGTTCAGCGCCACGAAAGGTTTGTCGGCCCGTGGGCCAAAGTCATGCAGGCAGCGAGCGACCAGTTCTTTACCGCTGCCGGTTTCGCCCCGGATCAGAACATTGACCGGGAGTGGCGCCAGATCCAGCACCTGTCGGCGCAGGGTTTGCAAACTGCGGGATACGCCGAGCAGACGCCCGTCGATCTGCTCGCGCAGGCCGGCCTGTTCATGCAAGCGGCGGTTTTCCAGCACCAGTTGGCGCTTTTCCAGGGCCCGCCGCAGGCTGCTCAGCAGCGCTTCGGGGCTGAAGGGCTTTTCGAGAAAATCGTAGGCGCCATCGCGCATGGCCTCGACGGCCATTGGTACATCGCCGTGTCCGGTCAGCAAAATGACCGGCAGGTCCGGGTCCAGTTGCTGCAAGCGGTTGAGCAGGGCCATGCCGCCCATGCCCGGCATGCGTACGTCGCTGACGATCACCCCGGCAAAATGCGAGGGCAGCCGGCTCAGGCAGTCTTCGGCGCAGCTGTGCAATTGCACGTCAAAGCCGCTGAGGCTAAGCCATTGCTCCACCGCATTGCGAATGCTGGCCTCATCATCGACCACGATCACCGAGTTGAGCATGTTTTCAAAGGTCCTCTGCGGTCGGCAGCGTCAAGGTGAATTGCGCCCCATCAGCATGGTTGCAGACGGTCAGGCGACCGCCGAGTTCGTGAACAATGGCGTAAGACACCGCCAGCCCAAGGCCCAGCCCGTCACCCACGGGCTTGGTGGTGAAGAACGGGTCAAACACTTTACCCAAATGCGCCTCGCTAATCCCGCCTCCACTGTCGCTGACGCTCAGGTTCCAGTGCTGTTGCCGGGCCTCGATACGAATCTCCAGACGTTTGCGGGGTTTATCGTGCAGCGCATCAAGGGCATTACGCAGCAGGTTGATCAGTACTTGCTCCAGGCGGATCGCATCGCCGCGGACCCATGCCGGACGTATCAGGTTCACGTGCAGGTCGATATGTTCTTCCTGTAGTCGAGGCTCAAGCAGTTGCAAGGACTGGTCGACCACCAGCGCCAGATCAAGTCGTTCACGCAAGCCGCTGGGGCTCTGTCGTGCATAGGTCTTGAGGTGACCGGTGAGGGCGGCCATGCGCGTGAGCATCTGCTCCAGCGGCGTGAGCGCTTTATACGCCTCTTCGATGCGACCATGATCGAGCAACAGGCGCAGGGTGGCCAGTTGCATGCGCTGGGCGGTTAGCGGTTGATTGATTTCATGGGCCAGCGCGGCTGACATCTGACCCAGCGCGGCGAGTTTGGCCGACTGCACAAGCCCATCCTGGGCGGTGCGCAAATCCCGGGTGCGGGCTTCGACCAGTTGTTCCAGTTCTTCGCGATTGCGCTGGCGCATCCGCGCCAGGCGCCAGCGTTGCAGCAAAAACAGCCCCAGAAACACCAGCGTCAGCCATAGGCCGATGGCCGCCAGCGCTGCATTGCGGCTGTCTTCGGGCGTCACCACGGGACGACGCAGCAGGTGCAGGGTCCAGCCTTCGGCCGTGAGCGGCAGCGAGTTCCATACGTAATCTTCGGAACCTTGAGGGCCACTGACGCGCATCAGGTAACTGTTGTCGCCAAAGCTGCGCAAGGTGCGGGTAGCCATAGGGGTTAGCGGTTGCTTGTGGTATTGGCGCGTGCTGGAAATTTCGCTGCGATCGTTATCGCTCAACTCACGCAGATAGCGGTAGCGCCAGGCGGGGTCATTGGCAATAAACACGATGCCTCGCGCATCGCTGACCAGGAGCGTGTCGTTGCTCTGGCTCCATTCGCGTTCCAGCTGCGGGAACTCCAGTTTGACCACCATGGCCCCCAGGAACCGGCCCTTGGCATTGAGCACCGCGCTGGACAAAAAGTAACCGGGGATGCCGCTGATCACACCTACCGCGTAAAAGCGTCCGGTGCCCTGGCTGCGGGTCTGGCTGAAATAGGGGCGAAAGCCATAGTTATGTCCCACATAACTGGTGGGTGTGTCCCAGTTGCTGGCCGCCACGGCCAGCCCGGTGCTGTCGAGCAGCTCCAGGGTCGAGGACTGTGCAGCCCCATTGATCCGCTTCAGCTTTTGGTTGAGCCCGGCCTGTATCTCAGGTGTGACGGGCTGGCTCAATGCATTGATCAGCTCTGCGTCCAGCGCCAGGACGGCAGGCAGCGCACGGTAGCGTTCAATCAAGGTGTGCAGCGAATTGGCGTACAGACTCAGTTGCTCGGGGCCGCGGCGGGCGCTTTCTTCCAGCGCGTGCTGTTCGGCCTGACGCATTGCCCAGCTTCCCGCAATAGCTGCCCCGGCCAGGATAAGCAGGCTGTAGAGCGCTACACGCAGATAGCGAGACGTCACGGGCATAGGGGGCAACCGCTCGATTAGGGGGTAGGGGGCGCAAACGATAGCACGGCACCGCAGGCGCATCTGCTCAGGAAGTGACTTCAGTCTGCCGCAGATGCAGCCCTGATCGCGACCAGGCTCAGCAACTGCCCTTCGAACAGGCAAAACTGTGCGTCCAGCTCTCGGCCGTGATGCCATTCAGGAGACAGATCGGTCAGCAATCGCAGGCGAACGTGGCCTTGGGGAGTCCAGTTCAGGACTTCGGCATGCTCGAAGTAGAAGCGTTTTTGCACCCGCGGGAACAGGGCTTTGAACAGGCTTTCCTTGACCGAAAAGGTCAAGGTCACCAGCAGCGCGATATCGGCAGCAGGCCCGGCGTTCATGCGCTGCAGTTCGGGGCCGGTGAGGATTTCGCCGGCCAGGCGCTGGGCACGCTCGGTGCTGAGCAGGTTCTCGAGGTCGATGCCCAGTCCTTGCCATTGATCCTTGTGAGCCACCAGGGCGGCAGCACGGCCGTTGCTATGGGTGATGGCCCCGCAGATATGCGCAGGCCACACGGGAGCGCGGTCATCACCGATGCCGGGGGTAGCGCGGGTGCCGTCCAGTTGCAGCAAGGCGGCCCGGGCACAGAGGCGGCCGGCGAGGAATTCCGCCTGGCGTTTGGCGACGGAGCGTTGAATACTCGCAGGCTTGTCAATTGCACTGCGGGCAAAGTCATCTGCAGCGAGGTGGTCCGGGTTGAAACAGGTACTGAGCCACACGCTGCCGGGCAACGCATGGGGCAGCGGCCAGTCGGCGCAAAGTGGCGTGCAGCAGGCAGGCAAGGCGGGGAGAGAATTCATGCCGGGCATTTTGCCGGTTCTGAACCACGCTGGGTAGTAGGCCTGTCATGATTGGCCGGGGTGTTAAAAAGGCGTTCAGAGAGTGTTCAGGGCCAACCGGTTAAGCTGGCTAAGCTGTAGAAGTGCAGGCGCGACAGGGGGCATACGTCCTTCAGGGCGCGGATTTGGCAGGGGAGAGTGTGATGAAACTGCTGGTGGTTGAAGATGAAGCCTTATTGCGCCATCACCTGCAAACCCGTCTACGGGAAAGCGGTCATGTGGTCGAGGCCGTGGCCAATGCGCAAGACGCGCTGTACCAGACCGAACAATTCAACCATGACCTGGCCATGATCGACCTCGGTTTACCGGGGATGGGCGGGCTGGAGCTGATTCGTCAACTGCGCGCACGGGGCAAGACCTTCCCGATCCTGATCCTCACCGCTCGGGGTAACTGGCAGGACAAAGTCGAAGGGCTGGCGGCGGGGGCCGACGATTATGTGGTCAAGCCGTTCCAGTTCGAAGAGCTGGAGGCCCGCCTGAATGCGCTGTTGCGTCGCTCCAGCGGCTTCACCCAATCGACCATCGTGGCCGGCGAGCTGGTACTGGACATCAATCGCAAGCAAGCGGTACTGGAGGGGGAGCCGCTGGCGCTGACCGCTTATGAGTACCGGATACTGGAATACCTGATGCGCCATCATCAGCAAGTGGTGGCCAAGGACCGCCTGATGGAACAGCTGTACACGGATGACGAGGAGCGTGATCCGAATGTGATCGAGGTGCTGGTAGGGCGCCTGCGACGCAAGCTTGAGGGGGCAAACGGCTTTAAGCCAATCGATACGGTACGCGGTTTGGGGTATCTGTTTACTGAGCGCTGCCAATGATCCGTTCGCTTCGCGTTCGGTTGATGCTGGCGGCCACGCTATTGGCCGTGCTGTTTATGCTGGCGCTGTTACCCGCCATGCAGGGGGCCTTTAGTCTGGCCCTCAAGGATGCCATTGAGCAGCGCTTGGCATCTGATGTGACCACCCTGATTTCGGCGGCCAAGGTCGAGAGAGGTCATCTCAAAATGCCGGTCCTGCTGCCGGATGAGCAGTTCGACCTGCCTGACAGTCGTTTGTTGGGCTATATCTATGACCGCGAGGGCCATTTGGTCTGGCGCTCGCGGGCCACGCAAGACAAGCCCATCAGCTATAAACCGCGCTACGACGGACGTGGCAACGAATTTGCGAGCATTCGCGAAAGTGACGGCGAAGAGTTTTTTGTCTACGACGTGGAGGTCAAACTGCTGGGCGGTAAAAGTGCGGCTTTCAGCTTTGTCGCGCTGCAACCCATGCGTGAATACAACATGACCCTCGCCGGGCTTCGCGAGAATCTTTACCTGGGATTTGGCGCCGCCCTGTTCGTATTGCTGGCCCTGCTGTGGATCGGCCTGACCTGGGGCCTGCGTGCACTGCGCCGTTTGAGTCAGGAACTGGACCAGATTGAAACCGGTGCGCGCCAGAGCCTCAGCGAACAGCATCCCCGCGAATTACTGCGCCTGACCGGCTCGCTGAACCGTTTGCTGCAAAGCGAGCGTGAGCAGCGTGCGCGCTATCGTGATTCACTCGACGACCTTGCCCACAGCCTGAAAACACCGCTGGCAGTGTTGCAGGGTGTCAGCGAAAGCATGGCTCAGCGTCCGGCTGAGCGTGAGCAGGCCTGGGTGCTGCAAACCCAGATCGAACGCATGAACCAGCAGATCAGCTATCAGTTGCAACGCGCCAGCCTGCGTAAAAGCGGCTTGGTACGTCATCAGGTGGAGTTGCTGCCGGTTGTGGAAAGCCTGTGCAACACACTGGACAAGGTCTATCGCGACAAACGGGTCAAAGTCAGCTACGACATCCCTCCCCAGAGTTATGTGCCTATCGAGCAAAACGCCTTGCTCGAACTGCTCGGCAATCTGCTCGAAAACGCTTATCGCCTGTGTCTGGGGGAAGTTCGCATCAGCCTGCAGCATCGTCCCCAAGGGATTGACGTCTGCGTCGAAGACGACGGCCCGGGCGTTCCTCCGGACCAGCGGGCCCGGATACTGCGCCGCGGCGAGCGTCTGGATCGCCAGCACCCGGGGCAGGGCATTGGCCTGGCGGTGGTCAATGACATTATCGAAAGCTATGACGCGCAACTGACCCTGGATGATTCACCTCTGGGCGGGGCGGTGTTCCGGATTCACTTTCTGGCGGATTAAAACGCCTTGAGGGGGCGGATATCCGCCATATCATTCCCCTCATTCCACTGAATGGGCGGGAATCCGCCAACATGTCTCTTACAAAAAGCATCTGTAATTTCTTACAAGGTTAGGCGCTACAGGCCATTGAGCAGCATTTGCCCAATGTGGCCCGTGCCTTGCAATAAGTGCGAGAGGTCTGCCACCAGAGCAGCCCGACACAACAAATCCCTCCAAGTACAGGAGGGTTCGCGCTTTAGGTGTCACCGGTCTCAGATGGAATGACGACGCAGTGACGCACTTGAGGAAATTGACAATGACGACTCGTCAGCCACTGTACAAATCCCTGTACGTACAGGTGATCGTAGCGATCGCTTTCGGTATTTTGCTCGGCCATTACTACCCGGAAACCGGGGTTGCCCTTAAACCGTTGGGCGATGGCTTCATCAAACTGATCAAAATGGTCATCGCACCCATCATTTTCTGTACGGTGGTAAGCGGCATCGCCGGTATGCAGAGCATGAAATCGGTTGGCAAGACCGGCGGTTATGCCTTGCTCTACTTTGAAGTCGTATCGACGATCGCGCTGCTGATCGGCCTGATCGTTGTCAACGTGGTTCAGCCGGGTGCCGGCATGCACATTGACGTGACCACGCTCGACGCTTCCAAAGTCGCGGCCTACGTCACTGCCGGTGCCGATCAGAGCATCGTTGGCTTTATCCTCAATGTGATCCCGTCGACCATCGTGGGGGCGTTCGCCAATGGCGACATCCTGCAGGTGCTGATGTTCTCGGTCATGTTCGGCTTCGCCCTGCATCGCCTGGGGGCCTACGGCAAGCCGGTTCTGGACTTCATCGATCGTTTTGCCCATGTGATGTTCAACATCATCAACATGATCATGAAGCTGGCGCCATTGGGTGCCCTGGGCGCCATGGCGTTCACCATCGGTGCTTACGGCGTGGGTTCGCTCGTGCAGTTGGGCCAGTTGATGATCTGCTTCTACATCACGTGCGTGCTGTTCGTGCTGCTGGTGCTGGGCGGTATTGCCCGCGCCCATGGTTTCAGCGTGATCAAGCTGATCCGCTACATCCGTGAAGAGCTGCTGATCGTACTGGGCACCTCCTCCTCGGAGTCTGCGCTGCCACGCATGCTGGTGAAAATGGAGCGTCTGGGCGCGAAGAAGTCGGTGGTGGGGCTGGTGATTCCGACCGGTTACTCATTCAACCTCGACGGCACCTCGATCTACCTGACCATGGCGGCCGTGTTCATCGCACAAGCGACCGATACCCACATGGACATCACGCACCAGATCACGCTGTTGCTGGTGTTGCTGCTGTCTTCCAAAGGTGCTGCAGGCGTGACCGGCAGCGGCTTTATCGTACTGGCGGCGACCCTGTCGGCGGTGGGCCACTTGCCGGTTGCCGGTCTGGCGCTGATCCTGGGTATCGATCGCTTCATGTCTGAAGCCCGTGCCCTGACCAACCTGATAGGTAACGCAGTTGCCACGCTGGTGGTTGCCAAGTGGGTTAAAGAACTGGACGAAGACCAACTGCAAGTGGAGCTGAACTCCGGTGGTCGCCCACTGGAAAATACTGGCCCCCAAGATGATCTGGGTGTAGCCGAAGGCCCGGCTCCTTCGTTGCTGAAGTAAGTTCAGGCACACAAAAAACCCATCTTCGGATGGGTTTTTTTATGCGTGTCATTCGACCCGGGTCAGACCGGTAAACACCAGGGGTTCGCGGCAACGGCGGCACAGATAGCCGCGACCCTGCTTGACCAGGCCGTGGCGCTGGGCCGAGAACGGGAAGTCGCTGTCGGGACAAGGGCAGCGGTAGATGTAGCGGGTGGCGCTGCGACGGTTAATGGCGTAGGTGTGGCAGCGATTGGGTGGCAACTCGTACACGCCGCGCATGATCAGTTGCCATTCCTCGCCATGCGGTGTGATGCGGTCGCCAAACAATTGATGAGCAATCAGGTGGGCGACTTCATGGGCGACGGTTTGCTTGAGGAAGTCGTCGCTGTTTTCGCGGTACAGCTGTGGATTGAAACGCAGCAGGTTTTCGTGCAGATGAGCGACACCGGCTTTTTGTCCGCGCAGTTTCAAGCTGACGACCGGGCGTTTGAAGGGGCGTTTGAAAAAAGCCTCGGCTTGTTGGAAGCAGTCTTCGACGCGGGTATTGAGTTGCTCGGGCATGCGATCAGGTTCTCCAGAGCGGACAATTATGCCGCAAGCGGGAGGGGTTCCGAAGCCTGAAGGTGCTGAGCGGTCATCTGCAGCGCAGAGGGTGTAGCCACTGACGAAGGCTGCGATAAGCGCTGCAGCGCAGGCCATCGCGGTCTGCGGCAGCGTCTGGAAGGGCGTTTTTCAGTTGGTGTAGATCGGGCCTACCCCCAGGCCCCAGACAATCACGGTAAACGCCATGATCGCCACCAGTACCACAAGGCCTACCGCAAGCACCGAACTTGAAAAGAGAAAGCCTTCGTCCGGATCAATGCTCATGAACGTGGGGAGGCCGACGTACAGCAAATACACCGTGTAGCAAATGGCTGCCGTGCCCACCACCATGCCCAGCCACATATGCGGGTAGAGCGCCGCCAATCCGCCGATAAAAAGCGGTGTAGCGGTATAAGTGGCGAAAGCCACACAGCGGGACATGCTCGGCTGGGCATCATAGGTCCGCGCCATCCAGTGGATGAACGCGCCCATCACACCGACCCCCACCAGCATTGCCACATAAGACATCAGGGTCATCCACAACGCGCTCTCCATCGTCAGCATCACCGGCGCTCGATTGCCAATCACCCACCCGACCTGGGTGGTGCCAATAAACGCCGAAAGGGCCGGAATCGCGGCCAGGACCAATGTGTGAGTCAGGTACATATGGCTGATGCTTTCTTCGGCATCGCCACGGATCTCGCGCCACTCTTGATCGGGGTGGGTGAAAAGTCCCACAACGTGATGGATCATGGCTGTTGCTCCTGTAATGGACGCATCGCCCCCCAGTGGGACGCGTGCAGGTCGCGCAGCCAGAATCAATAAGCAGCCAGATGGATGTGCGGCCTTTATCGCAGTATAGGAAGCCTTGCGTGCCAGGTACTTGCTGCTTTAGAGCATCTTCTGCTGATGGACGCAGGTTTAATCGCGTTGGCGTCTTTAGCCGGGCCAAGGGCTTCGTCGAGCAAGCATTTTTCGGTAAAATCGCCAGCTTTTGGTTTTGACTCACGGATTTGAAGCGTTATGGGCACTCTCTCGGTCTCTCAAATTAAACTCCAGAAACGCCTGCGCCGACTGACCGGTGAGGCTGTAGCCGACTTCAACATGATTGAGCACGGCGACAAGGTGATGGTCTGCCTGTCGGGTGGCAAGGACAGCTACACGTTGCTGGACGTGTTGCTGCATCTGCAAAAGGTTGCGCCGATCCAGTTCGAGATCGTTGCCGTGAACATGGACCAGAAGCAGCCGGGCTTCCCTGAAGATATCTTGCCGGCCTATCTCAAGGGGCTGGGCGTCGAGTATCACATCGTTGAAAAAGACACCTACTCGGTGGTCAAGGAACTGATCCCGGAAGGCAAGACCACTTGCTCGCTGTGTTCACGGTTGCGCCGTGGCACGCTGTACACCTTTGCCGACGAGATCGGGGCGACCAAGATGGCTTTGGGGCATCATCGCGATGACATTGTTGAAACTTTCTTTCTCAACATGTTCTTCAACGGCACGCTCAAGGCCATGCCGCCCAAACTGCGTTCCGATGACGGGCGCAATGTGGTGATCCGGCCGCTGGCGTACTGCAACGAAAAGGACATCCAGGCGTATTCCGATCTGCAGCAGTTCCCGATCATTCCCTGCAACCTGTGCGGTTCACAAGAGAACCTGCAGCGTCAGGTGGTCAAGGACATGCTTCAGGAGTGGGACCGCAAGACGCCAGGGCGCACAGAGAGTATCTTTCGCAGCCTGCAGAATGTTCACCCGTCACAGTTGGCGGACCGCAACCTGTTTGACTTTTCCAGCCTGAAAATCGATGAAAGCGCGACACCGCGTTTCGTCAATCTGCTGAACCTCTAGGCCTGTCGAGGGCTCTGAACCCGCAAGTAACATTATGTTTGCCAAGAGGAGAGGGCATGCGCGACTACAAATGGCTGCACGAATATTGTTTGAACCGCTTTGGTTCGGCAGCCGCGCTGGAAGCTGAGCTGCCGGTGCCGCGAACGCCTGCGCAATTGCGCAAGATCAGCGACGATCGCTATCTGTCGACGTTGGCCTTGCGGGTCTTTCGTGCCGGGCTCAAACACAGCGTGGTGGACGCCAAGTGGCCGGTATTTGAAGAGGTGTTTTTCGGCTTCGACCCGGAGAAAGTGGTGCTGATGGGCGCCGAACACCTTGAGCGGCTGATGCAGGATGCGCGGATCATCCGCCATCTGGGCAAGCTCAAGAGCGTTCCGCGCAATGCGCAACTGGTGCTCGACATCGCTCACGAACACGGCAGTTTCGGGGCATTCATCGCGGATTGGCCGGTCACCGATATTGTCGGGCTGTGGAAGTACCTGGCCAAACACGGTCATCAGTTGGGCGGCCTGTCGGCCCCGCGCTTTTTGCGCATGGTCGGCAAGGACACTTTTGTGCCGAGCTATGACGTGGTCGCGGCATTGAATGCGCAGCAACTGGTGGACAAGGTGCCCACCAGCCTGCGGGATTTGGCGATTGTGCAAAACGCTTTCAATCAATGGCACGCCGAGAGCGGACGGCCGATGTGCCAGTTGTCACAGATGCTGGCGTTTACCGTCAATCACTGAGCGGACGCCCCCGACGTCCCTTCGCCCGCCAACCGCCGATCCAGCTGGTAACGCCAGCGCACGAACAACATGGCGCTGATGAACACGGCCACGCTGGCTGCGATTTCCAGCATGCCAAACAGCTGGCGGTTGGGGTCAAAGGCGGCCAGGGCGCCCTTGAGCAAATACAGATTGACCACGTAGCAGGTGAACGAGTGTCCGCGGGGGCTGCCTTTGAGCATCCCCGGCACCAGCAACATCAGAGGCACCAGTTCAATCAGCAGGATCACCCAGGGACGTGCGCCGTGCAGGTCGGCAAACCCCAGGTAATACACGCACAGCAAGCCGATCAGGCCGAAGAAGCACACCAGGCTCAGCATGCGCATCAGCCGCACCCGTGGCTCCAGCCATTCGACGGACGGCAGCACCTTCGGCTTTTTAGCCACGGGTGTTCTCCAGTTTCAGGGCGATGCTGGCCAGGCGCTGACCGAGGGCCCGGCAGAGGCTGACTTCATGCTCGTCCAGCCCGCGTTTGCCGTCGGCACCGGCGTGATGGCTAGGGCCATAGGGCGTGCCACCCGCGGTGGTGTGCAGCAGGGCTGACTCGCTGTAGGGCAGGCCGGTGATCAGCATGCCGTGATGCAGCAACGGCAGCAGCATCGACAGCAAGGTGCTCTCCTGGCCGCCATGCAGGCTGGCAGTGGAGGTGAACACGCCGGCGGGCTTGCCGACCAGTGCACCGGTCAGCCACAGGTTGCTGGTGCCATCCAGGAAGTACTTGAGCGGCGCCGCCATGTTGCCAAAACGGGTCGGGCTGCCCAGGGCGAGGCCCGAGCAGTTCTTCAGGTCATCAAGGCTGGCGTACATCGCACCTTCGGCCGGAATGGCCGGGGCCACGGCTTCGCATTCGGTCGAGATAGCGGGCACGGTGCGCAGGCGGGCTTCAAGGCCGCCCTGTTCGATGCCGCGAGCGATTTGACGGGCCATTTCACTGGTCGAACCATTGCGGCTGTAATACAGCACCAGAACGTAGGGTGTGCTCACGGCAGGATCTCCAGGATTTTTTCCGGCGGCCGGCCGATGACGGCTTTGTCGCCCGCCACCAGAATCGGGCGCTCAATCAGCTTGGGATGCGCGGCCATGGCCTCGATCAGTTGGCTGTCGCTGAGGGTGCTGTCGGCCAGGTTCAGGGCTTTGTACTCGTCTTCGCCGGTACGCAGCAGCTGACGGGCGCTGATGTTCAGCTGGCCCAGCAGGGTTTTCAGTTGCGCGGTATTCAGCGGAGTGTCGAGGTAACGCACCACGGTGGGCGTCAGGCCTCGGGCTTCGAGGAGTTCAAGTGCGCCGCGCGATTTCGAGCAGCGCGGGTTGTGATAAAGCGTCAGATCGGTCATGTGCGGGTCGCATCTTGCGTAAGGTGGCGGCTATTCTACCTGCCTGACGGGCGCGCCTGAACCCAATGCGGTAAATGGCCGCCGTCCAATGGTTTTTGTATGCATTCATCGAGAAGGATCAACACATGTTTAAGCGACTCATGGCGCTGGCTGCCATCACTGCCACGTTATTGCTGACCGGTTGCGGGAATGACTACGGGGTCGACCAGCACGGCCAGAAGATCGCTTCCGAGCGTCTGGACAAACAGTGGAAAGTCATCAACTACTGGGCTGAATGGTGCGGACCGTGCCGGATTGAGATTCCGGAACTCAATGCGCTGGATAAACAACTCCAGGGGCAATCGGTCGAGGTGTTCGGGGTGAACTTCGATGGTCTGCAGGGCAAGGAGTTGAGTGACGCCAGTACGGCCCTGGGGATTACCTTCACCGTATTGGCCCAGGACCCGGCCGAGCAATTCGAGTTGCCGCGCAGTGAAGCATTGCCGGTGACCTACATCATCGACGACAAAGGCAAGGTACGGGCACAGATGCTCGGCGAGCAGACCGCCGCAGGGGTATTGGCCAAACTTAAGGAATTGCGCGGTTAAGAACGTGTGTCTTGCAGGAGCGAGCACGCCCGCTCCTGCAAAAGGGTGTCAGCCCTCTTCAGGCCACAACCGCAGGGGTTTGCCTTGAGCAGGCCAGAAGCGCACTTGTTCGATCGGGGAGATGTCCCAGCGTTCGACGGTTTGCAGCGCTTCGAAGAACCGTTGCTCTTGCTCCATCAACGCCGGGGCGCAGGCTTTGCGAGTGCTGCCCACACCGCCGAAGGTCAGGGTGTGGCCGTTAAGGGTGTAGGGTGCGAACCAATGGTTGCAACCGCCACTGCCATACGCCCGCCCGGCATCGTCCAGGGTGACGGTCAAATGACTGTTGTCGATCAACGGTCGTTCACCGATCCACTCCAGTACATAGGTGTGGTTCTGCTGCAATTTCACCGGATCACCTGCACAGCCCACCAGGCTTGCGCCCAGTAATGCCATGAGGGTCAGGCGTTTCATTGCGCGGCCTTCTGGCATTGCGGGCACTGGTGCTTGCTGCCTTCGGTGCTCCAGCCCAACTCGGCAATACGCGCGCTGGCCGCAGGTTTTTGCGCCTTGGTGCCCAGCTTGGCGTCGACAGCGAACTCGAATTTCAGTTCTTTGGCACAGCTATCGCAGTTGACCTGCCATTCATGAATCGCCAACTCACCGAAAACCGGTCCCCGGGCCACGGCAACCCACTGGCCGCGCGGGTTGATCAGATGACGAACCTTTTCGACGGTCAGGCGCATGGACAAGTCCTTGCTGCCCTTGAGGGTGACAATCAGCACATCGTCGTTCTGAATCGAACCACCATTGCCGGTGACTTGATAGCGGCCCGGCATCAGGGCGCGGCATTCAATCAGGGTGTGCTGCGGGTTGAGCAGGCTGTAGCGGAAATCGTGTTCGACCATGGGTCCTCCAAATAGGCCGCTATGCTAGCACGCAGCCCACCAGGCTTGAGTGATCAACCGTCGATCAGGTTATGCGGCGTGCCGTTTTTCCAGGCCGCGATATTGTCCAGCGTGGTGCTGGCAATGGCGTTCAGCGCCTCATGGGTGAGGAACGCCTGATGCGCAGTGATAATGACATTGGGAAACGTCAGTAAACGTGCCAGCACATCATCCTGCAGGGGCAGATCCGAGCGATCCTCGAAGAACAGCTGCGCTTCCTCTTCGTACACATCCAGCCCCAGATACCCCAACTGACCATTTTTAAGCGCGTCGATCAGTGCCGGTGTGTCTACCAGGGCGCCGCGCCCGGTATTGATCAGCATGGCGCCGCGTTTGAGGGTCGCCAGGCTGGCGCTGTTGATCAGGTGCTTGTTGTGGGCGGTCAGCGGGCAATGCAGGCTGATGATATGCGAGCCTGCCAGCAGCTCGGGCAGGTCGACATACTGCGCGCCCAAGGCTTGAAGTTCAGGATTCGGGTACGGATCGAAACACAGCAGTTTGCAACCGAAGCCGGCCATGATCTTGGCAAAGGTTGAACCAATCTGGCCCGTGCCTACCACCCCGACGGTTTTGCCGACCAGATCAAAGCCGGTCAGCCCGTGCAGGGTGAAGTCGCCTTCGCGGGTGCGGTTATAGGCCCTGTGCAAGCGCCGGTTCAGGGCAAGAATCAAGGCCACGGCATGTTCGGCCACGGCATGGGGAGAGTACGCGGGCACGCGTACGACGCTTAAGCCCAACTGCCTGGCGGCTGGCAAATCAACGTGGTTGTAGCCGGCCGAGCGCAGGGCAATCAGGCGCGTGCCGCCGGCGGCCAGTTGCTCCAGCACGGGGGCGCTCAGATCGTCATTGATAAACGGGCAGACCACTTCGTGACCGTGAGCCAGGGCGGCCGTGTCGAGGCTCAGCCGTGCCGGCTGAAAGTGCAGCTCAATACCGTCGTTTTGCAGGGCCGCGGTGAAGCTGTCGCGGTCATAAGCCTGGCTGCTGAACAGAATAGTGCGCATGGGTTCTTCCTTGGGTGATGGCGACAGCGACTGCATAAAATGACTAGGCCATGCTGCGCGCCTCGTTGGCCAGGCGAAAGATGGCCTGGTCCAGCTCGTCGAGAGCTTCGCTGGCTTGGGGGCTTTGTTGCTTGAGCAGGGTTTCGCTGCGTTGGCAGGCTGCGCGCAGTTGCGGTACGCCACAGTAGCGTGTTGCACCGTGCAAACGATGTACGCGCTCTATCAGCGCGTGATGGTCATTGTCATTACGGGCTTGCAGGATCGCCTGGCGATCAGCGTCCAGTGAGGCCAGCAGCATGGCCAGCATATCGACCGCCAGATCGGCTTTGCCGGCGGCCAGGTGCAGGCCTTCATCATGATCGAGTATTGGCAGTCTGGCGTGCTGGCGAGCCGGCTCCGGGTGGGCTTCGCTGATCTGGTTGCGCAAAGCCAGCCCGGTCCACTTCAACACCACTTGGGCCAACTGCCGTTCGCTGATGGGTTTGGTCAGATAGTCATCCATGCCGCTTTGTAGCAGGGCACGCTTTTCATTGGCCATAGCGTGGGCGGTCAACGCGACAATGGGCAAGGGTGCGCAAGCGCGGCCACTTTCCCATTGGCGCAGGGCTTCGGTGGTTTGACGGCCGTCCATGCCGGGCATTTGTACATCCATCAGCACCAGGTCGAAGGTTACGGTCTTGACCGCGTCAATGGCTGTATAGCCGCTGTCGACCGCCGTGACCTTGGCGCCCATGTCCTCGAGCAGGGTTTGTACCAGCAACAGGTTGGCCGGGTTGTCATCCACGCACAGAATCCGCGGTGCTCGACTGGCCAGCAACTCGCCAGGCTCGGGGCGAACCTGTCGCGGGTTGATAAAGTCGGTCAGTGCCCGGCGTAACATGCGAGTACAGGCCGGTTTGGCCTGGAGCTGGCTATGGGGGTTGGGAACCGAGGTGTTGAACAGTGCCAGTTCGGTGGTCGGGCACAGCACCAGGACCTTGCAACCCAGGCGCTCGAGATCCCAGATATGCTGGTTGAGGCGTTCCGGGGGAGTATCCAGGGCGGTGACACCGAGCACGGCAAGGTCTATGGCCTGAGGTGTCTGGTGGGTGCTGGTCACGCAGTTGGTGAGATTTTCGAGGGTGGTGAAGGGGGTGACGTCCAGCCCGCAGTCTTCAAGTTGATGCTGCAAGGCCTGGCGGGCAAGGTCGTGCTTTTCCAGAATAACCACGCGCCGGTCCAGCAACGGCGCAGCAGGCAAGTCTTCGGCGTCATCGTGCGCTTTGGGCAGGCTGACGCTGATCCAGAAAACCGAGCCTTCGCCGGGGGTGCTCTCGACGCCGATTTCGCCGCCCATTTGCTCGATCAGGCGCTTGGAGATCACCAGGCCCAGCCCGGTACCGCCGGGCTGGCGCGACAATGAGTTGTCGGCCTGGCTGAACGCCTGGAACAGTGCCCTGACATCCTGGCTGGTCAGGCCGATGCCGGTGTCCTGAACGCTGATGCGCAACTGCACACAGCCATCGACCTTGTTTTCATCCTCGTCATCGAGCATGGCCCGCACGGCGATGGTGCCTTCGCGGGTGAACTTGATGGCATTGTTGACCAAATTGGTCAGGATCTGTTTAAGCCGCAGCGGGTCGCCGACCAGTGACAGCGGGGTATCGCGATAGACCAGGCTGACCAGTTCCAGTCCTTTGTCATGGGCGGAGGGCGCCAGAATGGTCAGGGTGTCCTGCAACAGGTCGCGCAGGTTGAAAGGCGTGCTGTCGAGTACCAGTTTGCCGGCCTCGATCTTCGAAAAGTCGAGAATTTCGTTGATGATCCCGAGCAGGTTGCCTGCCGATTTTTCGATGGTATTCAGGTAATCGAACTGGCGTGGCGTGAGCTCGCTTTTTTGCAGCAAATGAGTAAAGCCGAGAATGCCATTGAGCGGGGTGCGGATTTCGTGGCTCATGTTGGCCAAAAACTCTGACTTTATGCGGCTGGCCTCCAGGGCTTCCTTGCGCGCCAGATCGAGTTCCAGGTTCTGGATTTCGATGGTTTCGAGGTTTTGCCGTACGTCTTCGGTGGCCTGGTCGACGCTGTGCTGCAGTTCTTCCTGGGCATTTTGCAAGGTTTCAGCCATGCGATTGATGCCGGAGGCCAGCTCGTCCAGTTCATGGCTGCCCAGAGGCGGCAGGCGAGTTTGCAAATGCCCGTCCTTGAGCTGGGCCACGGCTTGCTTGATGTGCCCCAGAGGGGCATTGATCGTGCGGCTCAACCGCAAGGCCAGCAAGGTGGTCAAGATCAGCCCGGTGACAATCAGCAGCAAGCTGGCGAACAAGCTGCGGTAACCGCGCAACAACATGCTGTTATGGGACAGCTCAAGCTCGACCCAGCCCAGCAGGCGGTGGGCTTCGCTGGGAATGATGTCGCCGGCCAGATTGCGATGACGACCAAACACGGGCAGCAAGTAGCGCGTGGCATCGTTATCGGTCCGTTGCAGCAGGTGTGTGCTGTTACCCGAGGGCGCCTGATTGAGCATGATCGGCCCGGCATGAGCGAGGGGCTCGTGATTGGCGTCAAGGAACGCCACGGCCCGCACGTCTCGCTGCTCAAGTGACTCTGTGGCGATGCGTTCCAGCAAGGCGCTGTCATGACGGCCCATCGCGGGGGCTACCAGCGGCGCCAGCTGTTCGGCAATCATTTCGCCGCGCTGCAACAGCTGCGATTGCAGCTCGGACTGTTGCAGCCACGTGAAGTAGCCGCCCAGCACCATTGCCATCAAGGTCACGGGCAACAGCGTCAGCAGCAATACGCGGCCTTTGATACCCAGATTTTTAAGCACGCCACTCTCCAGCCCAGCTTTTTATGAGTCTACGAGTGTTCAGACCCGAATCAGCTCGCAGTGTAGCCACTTGAGGCAGGGCAAATCTTTCAAAATTTGTCATCCCGTCTGGCAGAGCCCCCGTCATGCCGGTTGCTCCCCCCGTCCCAATCTTTAATAATCGACGATTGAGAATGACTTGCAGACGCTAATGAATCCCGTAACTGTTAGCCCATCGCGGCTTTTGGCCATTGAAGACGATCCTGTATTGGGCGCTTACCTGCAAGAGCAGTTGCTGCGCTGCGGGTTTGACGTCATTTGGTGCCAGAACGGTCAGGAGGGGTTGTCGCGTGCTCGCACAGAGCCGTTCGATGTGGTGCTGATGGATATTCTGCTGCCCGGCATGAACGGCCTGCATGTGCTCACTCAACTGCGTCAGACCCACGCATTGCCGGTCATCCTGATGTCGGCACTGGGCGCAGAAGAAGATCGCATCAGCGGTTTTCATCTGGGTGCCGATGACTATTTGACCAAACCCTTCAGCGTGGCCGAATTGCGGGTGCGGATTCAGGCGATTTTGCGTCGCGTCGCCCTGGATCGCCTGCCGCCGGTCAGCATCGCCGGGGATCAGGCGTCAGCCGGGATCGAGCTGTTGTTCGATGATGAGCGCTCGGATGTGTGCTTTGGCCCGCTCTGGGCCGGCCTGACCCGCAGCGAGTACCGCCTGCTGGACACGTTGAGGCGCAACGCCGACGAAGTGCTGAGCAAGCCGTTTCTTTATCAGCATGTCTTGCAGCGCGGCTATGCGGCCCACGACCGTAGCCTGGACATGCATGTCAGCCAGATCCGGCGCAAACTCAAGGCGATCGATTACCAGGCCTGCGAAGTGCGCACGGTGTGGGGCAAGGGTTACGTCTTGAGTGCCAGCGATGCGCTATAAGCTGCCCGGTAAATCCTCCGTCTTCTGGAAGCTGGCGTGTTTGCTGGTGGCCTTTTGTTTGCTGATGATCTGGCTGAGCTGGTCCTGGGGCCGCTACATGGACAAGCGCACCGCCTATCTGTCTGAACAGGCCCGCAGCACACTGCTCAACTACGCCGCTGAGGCCGAGCACGCCTGGGCGACCGGGCAGCAGGCCGGAGTGGATCGCTGGCTGCAGGCAATGGGGCGCAAGGAGTCAGGTTGGATAGGGGTCATCGGTCAGGACCTGCAAGCATTGAGCAGCTACCCGCTCAATGACGCCGAAAGCCAGCGCCTGACTTTTCTGCGCGGCCTGGACTGGCCTATCAGCCACCTCAAAACGGCACGGCCGTGGATCAAGGTGCCGTTTCCCAAGGGCCTGTCAGCCGGCTATCTGGTGATTGAGTTGCCCCAGCGCTACATGCCGGGTCGTTCGCAGATGGTATGGCGGGTCATTACCAACGGCCTCATCCCCGGCCTGTTCACATTGCTGTTGTGCGTGGGGTTGTACCGCCTGCTGATCGTGCCGCTGAATCATTTGCGCGAACAGGCCAATGCATGGCGGGCCGACCAGTTGGGGGTTCGCCTGTCGAGCCTGACCACCAGCCGCCAGGACGAACTCGGTGAGCTGGGGCGCGCCTTCGATCAGATGTCCGAGCGTCTGCAAAGCACGATCTCCCTGCAGCAGCAAATGTTGCGCGACTTGTCTCACGAACTGCGCACCCCCTTGAGTCGTCTGCGCGTGGCCTGCGACAGCGAGCAGAGTGTCGAGGCCTTGCGGGAACGCTTGAGCCGGGAAGTCGACGGCATGCAGCGGCTGGTTGAAGACACCTTGCAGCTGGCATGGCTGGACACCGAACGCGGGGCCTTGCCACGGGAAGACATACAGATTCAGGCGTTGTGGGAGATGCTCACTGAAAATGCCCGTTTTGAAAGCGGCTGGCCTGAAGCGCGCTTGCCGTGTTTTGTGGGGGCCGATTGCTGGGTACAGGGGCACCTCAATAGCCTCGCACAGGCGCTGGAAAACATTTTGCGCAACGCCATTCGTCACTCGCCGCCCGATGGCATTGTCAGTATCGGTGGGCAGCGCGAAGGCGACGAATGGCATTTGTGGCTCGAAGATCAGGGCGGTGGTGTGGCCCCTGAAGCACTCGAACGGATCTTCGCCCCGTTTACCCGGCTGGACGGCTCTCGCCCCGGCGATGGGGGCTTCGGCCTGGGCCTGAGCATTGCCCGCAATGCGCTGCGATTGCAGGGGGGCAGGCTATGGGCACAAAACACTGCGCAAGGGTTGAAGGTGCATCTGTGCCTGCCCGCCAGACAAGCCGCTGCCGGGGGGTGAGCAAGGGCCTTATACCCTTTAGCCATAAGCTTCGTACTTTGCGTGATATGGGCTGCCTGCGTTTGTCGGTATGATATGCGCCCCCGCAGTCTGGATTGCGAATACGCCATGACATTGCAGTACCCCACTATCGCCGATTGCGTCGGCAACACTCCGTTGGTGCGTTTGCAGCGCCTGCCCGGAGCCACCACCAACACCTTGTTGCTCAAGCTCGAAGGGAATAACCCTGCGGGCTCGGTCAAGGACCGTCCGGCATTGTCGATGATTGCCCGTGCTGAAGCACGTGGCCAGATCCAGCCGGGCGATACCCTGATCGAGGCGACTTCGGGCAATACCGGTATCGCTCTGGCCATGGCTGCGGCGATCAAGGGCTACAAGATGGTCCTGATCATGCCCGACAACTCCAGTGCCGAGCGCAAGGCGGCCATGACCGCTTATGGCGCCGAGTTGATTCTGGTCACCCAGGAAGAGGGCATGGAAGGTGCTCGCGACCTGGCCGACAAGCTGCAGGCCGAAGGCCGTGGCAAGGTGCTCGATCAGTTCGCCAACGGTGACAACCCTGAGGCGCACTACACCAGCACTGGCCCGGAAATCTGGCGCCAGACTGAAGGCACGATCACCCACTTTGTCAGTTCGATGGGCACCACCGGCACCATCATGGGGGTCTCGCGCTACCTCAAGGAGCAAAACCCGGCTGTGCAGATCATCGGTTTGCAGCCGATGGAAGGTGCTGCGATTCCGGGCATCCGCCGCTGGCCGCAGGAGTACCTGCCGAAGATTTATCAAGCCGATCGTGTCGACCGGATTGTCGACATGGCCCAGGCCGAGGCTGAAGACGTGATGCGTCGCCTGGCTCGCGAAGAAGGCATTTTCTGTGGCGTGTCCTCGGGTGGTGCAGTGGCTGCCATGTTGCGCCTGTCGCAGGAAGTCGAAAACGCGGTCATGGTTGCGATCATTTGTGACCGGGGCGACCGTTATCTGTCGACCGGCATCTACGATGCTCCCAACTGATGGCTAAGCAAGAGAGAGGCCTGCGCTTCCAGCCCGCTGGCGGCACGCGTGCCCCGCAAGTGCCTACGGGCAAGAAACAGCGTTTGAACATCGAGCGTTTGGCCAACGACGGCCGGGGTATTGCCTTTTTGGAAGGGCGTACCTGGTTTGTTTCGGGGGCATTGGCCGGTGAAGAAGTCGAAGCGCGGGTACTGGGCGCTCATGGCAAAATCGTGGAAGCCCGTGCCGAGCGCGTATTCAAAGCCAGTGAGATCCGCCGTGCCGCACCCTGTGCCCATGCCGGAAAGTGCGGTGGCTGCAGCGTGCAGCATTTGCCTCACGAGGAACAGCTTGCTTTGAAACAGCGCATGCTGGCCGAGCAGTTAATGCGTGTGGCTGGCGTCGAGCCAGAAGCCTGGGCTGCGCCCCTGAGCGGCCCCGAGTTCGGCTACCGCCGCCGCGCGCGGATTGCGGTGCGCTGGGATGCAAAGGCCAAACGCCTGGACGTAGGCTTTCGCGCTGCCGGCAGCCAGGACATCGTGGCCATCGACCACTGCCTGGTACTGGTACAGGCCTTGCAACCCATCATGACCGGGTTGCCCGCCATGCTGCGCCAGTTGAGCAAGCCGCAGGCCCTGGGGCATGTCGAGCTGTTCAGTGGTTCGGCGATTGCAGTGCTGTTGCGTCACATGGCTCCGCTTAACGATGCCGACATGCAGGTGTTGCAGGATTTTTGCCTCACACATAGCGCCCAATTATGGCTGCATGGTGAAAGTGAGCCGCAACCGGTCGATTTGAGCCAGACTCTGGGCTACCGTCTGCAATCGTGGGATTTGGAGCTGGCGTATCGCCCGGGCGACTTTGTCCAGGTCAATGCCGGGGTCAATGAAGCCATGGTGGCGCAGGCGCTGGAGTGGCTGGCGCCGCAAGCTGACGAACGGATTCTTGACTTGTTTTGTGGGCTGGGTAACTTCGCATTGCCACTGGCGCGGCAAGTCCGCGAGGTGGTCGCGGTCGAAGGGGTTGCGACGATGGTCGAACGCGCCGCGCAAAACGCGGTCAGTAATTCGCTGCATAATGCATCGTTTGTACAGGCTGACCTGTCGCAACCGCTGGTGGATGCCGCATGGGCCAAAGAAGGCTTTAGTGCCGTGCTCCTCGATCCGCCGCGCGATGGCGCCTTTGAAATCGTGCGCAAGCTGTCTGGCCTGGGTGCCAAACGTTTGGTGTACGTGTCGTGCAACCCGGCCACGCTGGCGCGCGACACCGTTGAGTTGATGAAACAGGGTTATCGGTTAAAACGTGCCGGGATCCTCGATATGTTTCCGCAAACCGCGCATGTCGAGGCGATGGCGTTATTTGAGGCAGACTAGGACGTCTGTTTATTTCGACGGGCCCGCAACTTCGCGCTACTTGGCCCTGTAGTGCGGGGTTGGGATTAGGGTCAGTGTATTCAGCGCACTTAACCTGCGCTGTAGGGAAGGTAAGCAAGATGGTACAGGTCAGAGCACACCAGCCGATCAACACCGACGGCACTCTCAACCTCGAGGCATGGCTTGATCATGCGGTGAGTGTCGATGTGGCGCTGGACCGTGAAGCCTTGAAAGAAGCGTGCGAGTACGCGCGTGAGGCTGAACAGCAAGCCAATGCGGCTAAAAACCTGTGGGCCGAGGGCACGTCGAGCTTTCGAACCGGCCTTGAAATCGCTGAAATTCTTGCGGATCTCAAGCTGGATCAGGATTCGCTGGTCGCTGCCATTCTGTACAGGGGCGTACGCGAGGGGCAGATTCAGCTTCCGGCGATCAGCCAGCGTTTCGGTACGGTGGTGGCCAAGCTGATTGATGGCGTGCTGCGTATGGCGGCAATCAGCGCCAGCCTCAGTCCTCGCCAGTCCTTGGTGCTGGGCACTCAGGGTCAGGTTGAGAACCTGCGCAAAATGCTCGTGGCAATGGTTGATGATGTGCGTGTGGCACTGATCAAGCTGGCTGAGCGTACATGTGCCATTCGTGCGGTCAAAAATGCCCCGGATGAAAAGCGCAACCGTGTCGCCCGCGAAGTGTTCGATATCTATGCGCCGCTGGCGCACCGTCTGGGCATCGGCCATATCAAATGGGAACTGGAAGACTTGTCCTTCCGTTACCTTGAGCCCGAGCAGTACAAACAGATTGCCACCCTGCTGCATGAGCGCCGTCTTGACCGTGAGCGTTTCATCAGCGATGTGATGGGCCAGTTGCGCTCTGAGCTGGAGGCAACCGGGGTCGACGCGGACATCAGCGGCCGGGCCAAGCATATCTATTCCATCTGGCGCAAAATGCAGCGCAAAGGCCTGGCCTTCAGCCAGATTTATGACGTGCGCGCAGTACGCGTGCTGGTTCCTGAAATGCGCGATTGCTACACCGCGCTGGGGATCGTTCATACGTTGTGGCGGCACATTCCCAAGGAGTTCGACGATTACATCGCCAACCCCAAGGAGAACGGCTACCGTTCGCTGCACACGGCGGTAATCGGCCCGGAAGGCAAGGTTCTGGAGGTGCAGATCCGCACCCACGCCATGCATGAAGAGGCCGAATTGGGCGTGTGCGCGCACTGGCGTTACAAGGGCACCGACGTCAAGGCCGGCTCCAACCAGTACGAAGAGAAAATCTCGTGGCTGCGCCAAGTGCTGGAATGGCATGAAGAACTGGGTGATATCGGCGGACTTGCTGAACAGTTGCGCGTCGATATCGAGCCGGACCGGGTTTACATCTTTACCCCGGACGGTCACGCAATTGACCTGCCCAAGGGGGCGACACCGCTCGACTTCGCGTACCGGGTCCACACCGAAATCGGTCATAACTGCCGTGGGGCCAAGATCAACGGGCGCATTGTGCCGCTCAACTACAGCCTGCAAACCGGTGAGCAAGTCGAGATCATCACCAGCAAGCACGGCACGCCGAGTCGCGACTGGCTGAACCCTAACCTGGGCTACATCACCACGTCGCGGGCACGAGCCAAAATTGTTCACTGGTTCAAGCTGCAGGCCCGTGACCAGAACGTTGCCGCCGGTAAAACCCTGCTTGAACGTGAGCTGAGCCGTTTAGGCTTGCCTGCTGTGGATTACGAAAAGCTCGCCGACAAGGCCAACATGAGAACCGCCGAGGACATGTACGCGGCCCTCGGTGCGGGCGACCTGCGTCTCGCGCAGTTGATCAACCTGGCGCAACAACAGGTCGAGCCGGAACGCGGCAACGAGCAGATGGAGCTGATCCCGCGCAAGGCCACGGGCTACAAGCCGGGCAAGCGCGGGGATATCCAGATCGAAGGGGTTGGCAACCTGTTGACGCAAATGGCTGGCTGCTGCCAGCCGTTGCCGGGCGATGCGATTGTCGGTTACATCACCCAGGGCCGTGGTGTGAGCATTCACCGCCAGGACTGTGCTTCGGTCCTGCAATTGGGCAGCCGTGAGCCCGAGCGGATGATTCAGGTCAACTGGGGGCCGATCCCGGTGTCGACCTACCCGGTCGATATCGAGATCCGCGCCTATGATCGTTCGGGCCTGCTACGCGATGTCTCACAAGTGCTGCTCAACGAGCGCATCAACGTTCTGGCGGTTAACACCCGCTCGAACAAAGAGAACAACACGGCGCTGATGACCTTGACCATCGAGATCCCGGGTCTTGATGCATTGGGACGTTTGCTGGGGCGAATTTCGCAGTTGCCGAACATCATCGAAACCCGCCGGATAGGGCGTAGCGAGCCACGTTAACCGGTAGCCGTTGCCGCAGGTCGCGATAAGGGCCGAGGGACCTTGAAGGGCAGGGTCACTCAGCAATCCATCGCAGTCTGCGGCAGCGGCTACCGCGTTCTGCCAAGAGAGCAATGATGTACAACCTCGACGATCTGCTTAACCTGATGGCCCGTCTGCGAGACCCGCAGTACGGATGCCCGTGGGATATCAAGCAAACCTGGGCCACCATCGTTCCCTACACCCTTGAAGAGGCTTACGAAGTTGCCGATGCCATTGAGCGCAGCGACTTTGAGCATGTGCAGGGTGAACTGGGCGATTTGCTGTTTCAGGTGGTGTATTACAGCCAGTTGGCTCGCGAAGAAGGCCGGTTTGAATTTGCCGGGGTGATCGACAGCATCACCCGCAAGCTGATTCGCCGCCACCCCCACGTATTTCCCACGGGCGATCTGTACGCACCTGTGGATATTCCGCGCTTGAGTGAAGAACAGGTCAAAATCCGCTGGGATGAGATCAAGGCTGAAGAGCGTAGCGAAAAATCCAGTGCGCCCGAGCAGCTGTCGTTGCTCGATGATGTGCCGGTGGCGCTGCCGGCGTTGTCCCGTGCCGCCAAGTTGCAAAAGCGTGCAGCCCAAGTGGGCTTTGACTGGCCTGCGGCGCTGCCGGTGCTGGACAAGGTGCGTGAAGAGCTGGATGAGGTGCTGGAGGCCATGGCGGACAACGACTCGGCAGCCATTCATGACGAGATCGGTGACCTGCTGTTTTCGGTGGTCAACCTGGCGCGTCACCTCAAAGTCGACCCCGAGACTGCCTTGCGCGGCGCCAATAGCAAATTTGACAGACGTTTCCGGTTTATCGAGCAGGCATTGCGCGATACCCTGCGTCCCATTGAAGATTGCACCCTTGAAGACCTGGACGCCCTGTGGGGCGAAGCCAAGCGCCAGGAAAAGAATTTGCCCAGCTGCGGCTGAGTTTGCCTAAGTGAGTAAGTAGATGAGCATTTCCCTACGCGACCAGTTACTCAAAGCGGGACTGGTTAACGAGAAGCAGGCCAAGCAGGCCGGCAAAGAAAAGCAAAAGCAACAGCGCCTGGCCCACAAGGGTCAGATCGAGCTGGACGATACCCAGCAGCGGCTGGCACTTGAAGCCAAGGCCGAGAAGGTCAAGCGCGATCAGGAGCTCAACCGTCAGCAGCAGGAAAAGGTCGAACAAAAGGCCCGTGCCGCACAGATCAAGCAATTGATCGAAGTCTCGCGTTTGCCCAAGCTGACCACCGAAGATTATTACAACTTCGTTGATGACAAGAAGGTCAAGCGCCTGTCGGTCAATACCCTGATGCGCAACAAGCTGGCCAACGGTTCGCTGGCGATTGTGCAGCATGCCGGTGGTTACGAAGTGATCCCGCGTGAGGCGGCACTCAAGATCCAGGAACGTGACCCGCGTCGAATCGTTCAGCTCAACATCCTGAGCGAGGTTCAGACACCGGAAGAAGACGATCCGTATGCTGCTTATCAGATCCCTGACGATCTGATGTGGTAACGCCTGATGTGACAAACCCCGCTTCGGCGGGGTTTGTTTTTTTCAAGACTGTAGTTGCTGTGGTTCAGGCCTGGCTGTTTTGTGCTTCCAGTCTTTCCAGTTCGGCTTTGTAGCGCTGAGCATCGCTTTCGCGGTGGAACATGCCGACCAGTAGATCCTGTTGGTGAACGTCCCACAGATGCACCCCGTGGGCTACGAGCTGGCGGGACATATGTGAATCGTCGCGTTCAGTTACTTTGACAGTCATCTGCTTGCTCCCAATTCTGGTAAGGGCCTGCGGCAAGGCGTCGCAGGTCTTCTTTATAGAATCTGTTAGCTTCCTAAGTAAACACCCCGTCGACGCACTGTCATGTTGTTAAAAACGGCAATCCCCTGCAGCCCTTTAAATACGGGGAGGTTGACGAATTTACCAATAGTTTTATGACAAAAGTTTCATGTTTTGGCCGGGTAATAGGCCAAAAAAAACCCCACCGAAGTGAGGTTTTTTGTTGGTCAAGATTGTCGTTGACTCAGTTGCCTTTGACCGTCTGACCATTCACCGTGCCGTCCAGCAGCATGATGTTGTATTCCTTGCCGTCTTTTTCTACCTGACGCAGTTTGACCAGCAATGAATCCCAGTTCTTGGCGAACCACATTTCAGTGATGCGCTTGTTCTGGGTCGGATCGCGCACGCGTTCGACCTTGATGGCGTCCACTTTGCCGGCCTTGGTCTCGACCACTTCCGGGCCGATAACGCGGAAGTCATAGGTGTCTACGTCTTCACCGTCGACCACTTGGTAGCTCATGCTTTTTTTGCCTGCCGCCACATCGCGCTGGAGCGCCAACTGGTAGGTAGACTTGTCGAGCATGCCAGTCAGGAGTGGCACTTTGACCGGATCTTTGTTGTCGATGCCGGTCACCATCTTGGCTGACCAGTCGAAATCCAGATCAACCTTCTTGGCCTTGCCCAGGCCGCCACGCTCAAAGTGGTAGGTCAGCGGGATCAGCGCATCTTTTTCCAGCTTGAGGGTGCTTTCTTCGTTCAGGCTGGCAATCATCATCGAGGCCTTGAAATTCAAGGTCCAGACGCCGTTGTCGTTTTTGCTGAGGCTGCGTTCTGCAGAGCCGCTCATCGGCAACTGTTTCCAGTCGGCGGTGTAGCTGGCTTTGAAAGGATGGAGTTCGGCCGCCTGCACTGCTGGGATAGCCAGCAGGCTGAGGGCGAGGAGCAGGGCACGACGCATAATGTCTCCTAGATTCGTATCAAGTGGCCGCTGGCCGCGAGTAATTGACCGTCCAATAATGCGCCTTGCTCGTCAAGAGACAAGCGACCTTCGGCAAACCAGCGCACTGCAAGCGGATAAATCCGGTGTTCCTGAGCATGAACCCGTTGCGCCAGGCTGTTGGCTGAGTCATCAGACTCTACCGGTATCACTGCCTGTACGACCAGTGGGCCGCCATCGAGTTCCTCAGTTACGAAATGCACGCTGCAGCCATGCTCGCGATCCCCTGCTTCCAGCGCGCGCTGATGCGTGTGTAAGCCTTTGTATTTAGGCAGCAGCGAAGGGTGGATATTGAGCAGGCGACCCTGATAGTGGCGTACGAAGTCTGCGCTGAGAATACGCATGAATCCGGCCAGAACCACCAGTTGCGGGTTGAAGGTGTCGATGATTTCGATCAGTGCAGCATCGAAGGCCTCGCGGCCCTCGAATGCTTTGTGATCCAGCACGCGGGTATCGATACCCGCGTCTTTGGCGCGTTGCAGGCCGAAGGCGTCTGCGCGGTTGGAGATTACCGCGCGGATCCTGGCCGGACTGTCCTTGACGTCATTGCTGTCGATCAAGGCCTGCAAGTTGCTGCCGGTGCCGGAAAGCAGCACCACTACATCACAGGTATCAGGCATTAGTGCGCCTTGAGGTTTTGCAGCTCAACTTGTGGAGCGCCTTCGGCGGCCGTGGCGATCTGGCCGATGACCCATGGCTGCTCGCCGGCTTCACGCAGTACGTTCAGCGCGGTTTCAACGTCGGCCTGAGCCACGCAGATCACCATGCCAACGCCGCAGTTCAGCACACGGTGCATTTCGGTTTCCGCCACGTTGCCTTTTTCTTGCAGCCAGTCGAAGACTGCAGGGCGCTGCCAGCTGGCCACGTCAACCACGGCCTGGGCGCCTTTAGGCAGCACACGCGGGATGTTGTCGAGCAGGCCACCACCGGTGATGTGGGCCATGGCTTTGACAACGCCGGTCTCTTTGATCAGCTTGAGCAACGGCTTGACGTAGATGCGGGTCGGCGCCATCAGCAGATCGGTCAGCGGCTTGCCGTCGAGGTCGATGTTCTCGATGTCGGCACCGGAGACTTCGATGATCTTGCGGATCAGCGAGTAGCCGTTGGAGTGCGGGCCGGAAGACGGCAGGGCGAGCAGGGCATCGCCGGCTGCAACCTTGGAGCCGTCGATGATTTCGGACTTTTCAACCACGCCGACGCAGAAGCCGGCCAGGTCGTAGTCTTCGCCTTCGTACATAC
This sequence comes from Pseudomonas sp. D1HM, assembly GCF_019266105.1. Classification (NCBI taxonomy): domain Bacteria; kingdom Pseudomonadati; phylum Pseudomonadota; class Gammaproteobacteria; order Pseudomonadales; family Pseudomonadaceae; genus Pseudomonas; species Pseudomonas sp. D1HM. The sequence continues at coordinate 206,394 of NZ_LRMN01000014.1, forward strand.
CAGGCATTTCGGCTGTTTCGCCGCCTACCAGCGAGCAGCCGGACAATTCGCAGCCAGCGCCGATACCGGTAACCACTTGGGTCGCGGTTTCTACGTTGAGCTTGCCGGTGGCATAGTAGTCGAGGAAGAACAGTGGCTCGGCGCCGCACACGATCAGGTCGTTAACACACATGGCGACGAGGTCGATGCCGATGCTGTCGTGCTTGTTCAGGTTCAGAGCCAGACGCAGTTTGGTGCCTACACCGTCGGTGCCGGACACCAGGACAGGCTGCTTGTAGCCAGCCGGAATTTCGCAGAGGGCGCCAAAACCGCCGAGGCCGCCCATCACTTCCGGGCGTGCAGTGCGCTTGGCCACGCTCTTGATGCGTTCGACCAATGCTTCACCGGCGTCGATGTCTACACCGGCGTCTTTGTAGCTCAGGGAAGGTTGCTTGCTCATAATCCAGGCCTTTAGGGGGGATTCGGGGGTATCGACCGAGTTCAGGGGGCCCGCTGGCAAATGCTCATTGAGTGAAACAGAGCATTTACAGAGTGCCCGGCCATAGCCGGTCTGCGAAGGCGCGCGATTTTATCAGGCTTGTGAGGCAGCGGCCATCCTCGGGCCGACGGGCAGGGTTATATCCGGTGAAAAAAACCTTATTTAGTCGTGCTAGGGTCTGCATGTGGGCCTGTATAAGGTATAGCGGTTCACTTTTGAATTTTTATGACTGAATGAAAACTGCGCGACGGGTATGAATGATTTGGCCTGGGTCCTGTCAGAACCTCTGCTCGCCTGCTTTTATGAAGTCTTTCAAGGCGTTTTTGTTATCGGGAATCTTTCATGCGTTTGAGTCAATTGTTAGCGGTGGGTTGCTTATCCTTTTTCAGTCTGGCGAGTCACGCCGAAATCCTGACGGGCCTGTATCAGGTTAACGAACCGGTCACCGGTCAAGCGCCTGAGGAGCGCGCCCAGGCCACGCAAAAGGCGTTGGAAACCCTGGTGCTGCGTCTCACCGGCGATACCAAGGCCATTCAGCGTCCCGCGCTCGAGGCGATTCGCAAGGATCCACAGCAAATCATCAGCCAATACGGTTATGACGCCGGTCCACCGCAAAGCTTGCGCGTGGACTTTGACCCGGTAAGCACTGACCGGGCCTTGTCTCAGGCCGGTCTGTCGCTGTGGGGCAGCAACCGGCCAGCGCTGCTGGGCTGGTGGTTGAGCGATTCTGTAGAAGGGTCGAGCCTGGTAGGCGATGGCCAATCCGCTGCGGAGCCTTTGCGGCGTGCGGCGCAACATCGCGGGTTGCCGCTACGCTTGCCATTGGCAGACTTGAGCGAACAACTGGTCGGCACGGCCGAGAACCTTGAGGGCAGTGACCCCGCGCCGTTGAAAGAGGCCTCCGAACGTTATGGTGCGGATGTCCTGTTGGCGGTGCATGCCCGTGAAGAAGAGGGGCAGTGGAGTGCCCAGTGGCGCTTGTGGGTAGACAGTCAGCAAGAGCAAGGCAGCGCTCAGGCGCCGGATCAGGCCGCGCTGGCTGATGCTGTGATGCTGGCCGTGAGCGAGCGACTGGCGCCGCGTTATGCGGTCAAACCCGGGGTTTCAACCGAACAGTTACTTGAAGTTCAGGGCATGACGCTGGAGCGTTATGCCCAGTTGGGGCGCTTGCTGGAGCCATTTGGCGGCCAGCTCAAGCGTGTCGACGGTGATCGCATCGTGTATCAGGTGAACGGTAGCAGCGAACAGTTGCGTTCGCAGTTGGGCCTGGCTCACTTGCAAGAGGTGCCGGCAGGTGAGGCGCCTTCCGGGGCCGTGGTGGGTCAAGCGCCTGGCGTTGTTGCAGCACCGGCCCCGCAATTGCGGTTTCGCTGGTAGGTTTTTCTTTTCTATATAAAGGATGGGATGGTTCATGGCAGATTCGCGACGATGGGTTTGGTGGGGCGTGGCGTTGGGTGCATGCCTGTTTGTGTATTTTTTGCATCCGATTCTCACGCCTTTCCTGATCGCAATCGTTCTGGCCTATATGTTCGACCCGGTGGTTGACCGCCTGGAAAGGTTTGGCTTCTCAAGGACCTGGGGGGTCATCACGGTATTTGCGCTGTTCATCGTCATCCTGATGACGTTACTGCTGGTACTGGTACCGATGCTGGCCAAGCAGTTGCTGAAGCTTTATGAGTTGGCACCGCAAATACTGGACTGGTTGCAACATACGGCGATGCCATGGGTTCAGGCCAAATTGGGACTGAGCGATGGTTTCTGGAAGTTCGACAAGATAAAGGCCGCCATTACCGAGCACATGGGGCAAACCACTGACATCGTCGGGGTGGTGTTGTCGCAGGCGACGGCCTCAAGCCTGGCGCTGATCGGCTTTTTGGCCAACCTGGTACTGATTCCGGTTGTGGCGTTCTACCTGTTGCGTGACTGGGACATCATGATGGCCAAGATTCGCAGCCTGTTACCGCGGGAGCATGAAGAGCAGGTCGTGTCACTGGCAAAAGAATGCCATGACGTGCTGGGCGCTTTCGTTCGCGGGCAACTGCTGGTGATGCTGGCGTTGGGGGTGATCTATTCGGCTGGCCTGATGTTGCTGGGGCTTGAGCTGGGGTTGTTGATTGGATTAATGGCCGGGCTCGCGGCCATCGTGCCGTACATGGGGTTCATCATCGGGATTGGCGCCGCCTTGATTGCCGGGCTGTTCCAGTTCGGCGGTGATCTGTATCCGATGATTGGCATTGTGGCGGTGTTTATGGTCGGGCAGGCGCTGGAAGGCATGGTGCTGACGCCGCTGCTGGTGGGCGATCGCATCGGGCTGCACCCGGTGGCGGTAATTTTTGCGATTCTGGCAGGTGGCGAACTGTTCGGGTTCACCGGTGTATTGCTGGCGTTGCCGGTAGCGGCGGTGATCATGGTGCTGGTGCGCCACGTTCATGATTTGTACAAGGACTCACAAGCCTACAAAGGTGAAGAGCCCGAATTGTAAGGATGACCCCGGTTCGAATGTGAGCGGCTGCCGGGTCAGGATCTTCGTCTTGCCCGGCCCGCTTCAAGAGAATGAATCCGGTACGCGCGCCAAATAAGGCGGTCAATTAATGCAAACCTTTGATTTTGCTCGTGGTCTGTTACATTGTGCGCCCAGCTACACGGGTATAAACTTTTAAAACTTCACATAGAGGCCACTAACAGTTCATTTGAACTGTTCAGTCAGCATGAAACCGATTCAGCTGCCCCTAGGTGTGCGTCTGCGTGATGACGCTACCTTCATAAATTACTATCCAGGCGCCAATGCCGCTGCACTCGGCTACGTCGAGCGTCTGTGCGAAGCCGATGCCGGCTGGACAGAAAGCCTGATCTACCTCTGGGGCAAACAGGGGGTCGGGCGCACGCACTTGCTACAGGCGGCGTGCCTGCGTTTTGAACAGATGGGCGAGCCTGCTGTTTATTTGCCGCTGGCAGAGCTACTGGATCGCGGCATCGAAATTCTCGACAACCTTGAGCAGTACGAACTGGTCTGCCTGGATGATCTTCAGGCGGTGGCAGGGCGTGCGGATTGGGAAGAGGCGCTGTTCCATTTGTTCAATCGCCTGCGTGACAGCGGTCGTCGACTGTTGATCGCCGCTTCGGCTTCGCCCCGTGAGTTGCCGATCAAGTTGGCCGACCTCAAGTCCCGCCTGACCCTGGCGCTGATTTTCCAGATGCGGCCCTTGTCAGACGAAGACAAACTGCGGGCTTTGCAGTTGCGCGCATCCCGTCGCGGTCTGCACCTGACCGACGAGGTCGGGCATTTCATACTTACGCGCGGAACCCGCAGCATGAGCGCGTTGTTCGAGTTGCTTGAACGTCTCGATCAGGCGTCTTTGCAGGCACAGCGCAAGCTGACCATCCCCTTCCTGAAAGAAACCCTCGGCTGGTAAATCGCGCGACTTTTCACCTGTTTCGGCCATTTTTCGGCGCCAGAAAGCCCGCGCTCAGAGGGCTGTGCGCGCAGAATCCATTGTCAGGGGTGTAGGCCCTTAGATGTCGCGGCGAAACCGCCAAGTCACATTTAGATCGATTGAATTTGCAAATGAGGATCATAAAAGGCATAGTCGCGGCAATTATTCCTACAAGCCACGGTCGTGCCCATGCTAAATCGCTTCGCACCCCTCGTGCCTCTCGCACTCGTTACCCTGTTGTTTGGCTGCGCTGCACACACTCCAGTGTCCCAGCACGTCACCGAATCTCAGGTGCAAAAGTCGACTCCATCCCAAGCTTCCGATCTTTATCAGGAAGAACTGGCGACTGAAAAAGAGTTGGCTCAATTCTCCGAAAACAGCAAGCCTTACGCGCTGCCGGCCTTGGCTGACAGTATTCTTGAGCGCGGAATGTCCTTGATCGGTACCCGTTACCGTTATGGCGGCACCTCCGAGTCAGGTTTCGATTGCAGCGGGTTTATCGGTTATCTGTTCCGCGAGGAAGCCGGCATGAAATTGCCGCGATCCACTCGGGAAATGATCAACGTTGATGCACCGCTCGTCGCACGAAATAACCTCAAACCGGGTGATTTGCTGTTCTTCAGCACCAACGGTCGTGGTCGTGTCAGTCATGCCGGGATTTACCTGGGCGATGACCAGTTCATTCACTCCAGCAGCCGTCGCAGCGGGGGTGTACGAATTGACAAGTTGGGTGACAGCTACTGGAGCAAGACCTTTATGGAGGCCAAACGGGCCTTGGCGATGGCACCTACAAACGTAGTTACCCGCAAGTAAAGTTAAAGTCTTACTTGAAGTTTGCTCTCTAAGGGCTAGAATTCAGTCGCATTCTTAAATTCTTGAAACCGCGCAGATCCCCTCTGCGCGGTTTCAGGGTTCGCGGCCCATGTTGCCGTATCCAGAATCAGGAACATTCTGTTTATGTCGACCATGGCCCGAGTCGCACTTCTTACCTTAGCAGCACTGCTCAGTGCTTGCGCAAGCCATACCCCTCCGACGCCAGTGGCCCAAAAGCCCCGGGTGTATTCGCCGCCCTCAGAACAGTTCTCGCCCGTTGCCGCCGACGTATTGTTTCGTGCCTTGGGTCTGGTCGGTACACCTTATCGTTGGGGCGGCAATACACCGGATTCGGGTTTCGACTGCAGCGGTTTGATCAAGTACGTCTACAACGACGCGGCGGGTATTTCGTTGCCGCGCTCGACACGTGAAATGATCGTGATGAGTGCGCCGAATGTCGGCAAAGACAAGCTGCAAACCGGCGATCTGTTGTTCTTCGCCACCAGCGGCGGGTCGCAGGTCAGCCATGCCGGTATCTATGTCGGTGAAGGCCGTTTCGTGCATGCACCCGCTACGGGCGGCACGGTCAAACTGGACAGCCTGTCCAAAGCCTACTGGCAAAAAGCCTATCTCAACGCCAAGCGCGTACTGCCGAACGAGCAGCATCTGGCACGTTTGCCGTAACGCTGAACCTCTGTAGCCGCTGAAGCTGCGATCGATGTCGCAGCCTGCGGCAGCGGCTACAGGGTTACAGTTTTATTGTGCAGACACCCGCCAAATCTTGTTGCCCACATCGTCGGCTACCAGCAAGTCCCCCTGTTTATCGATCACTACGCCAACCGGGCGGCCCATGGCTTTTTCATCGGCATTGAGAAAGCCGGTCAGCACGTCAACCGGCATGCCTGTGGGTTTGCCGTCGGCAAAAGGCACGAAAATCACTTTGTAGCCACTGTGCGGCTTGCGGTTCCAGGAACCGTGCTGGCCCACAAATGCGCCTTCGGTAAGGTTGGGCAATGTGCTGCCTTGCGCGAAGCTCAACCCCAAAGAAGCCGTGTGCGGGCCCAGGGCGTAATCTGGCGCTATGGCTTTAGCCACCAGTGCCGGATTTTGCGGCTCGACCCGAGCGTCGACGTGCTGCCCGTAATAGCTGTACGGCCAGCCATAGAAGCCACCGTCTTGCACTGAGGTGATGTAGTCGGGAACCAGGTCACTGCCGATTTCGTCGCGTTCGTTGACAGCGGTCCAGAGCTTGCCGGACGTTGGCTCCCAAGCCATGCCGTTAGGATTGCGCAAGCCGGAGGCGAAAATGCGGTGGCTACCGGTGGCCGGGTCAACTTCCCAGATGGCGGCACGGCCCTCTTCTTGATCCATGCCGTTTTCGCCCACGTTGCTGTTCGAGCCGACGGTTACATACAGCTTTTTGCCATCCGGGCTGGCAATGACGTTTTTGGTCCAGTGGTGGTTAAGCGGGCCGCCCGGTAAATCCACCACTTTGGTGGGTTGGGTGTTGAGGATGTTATCGCCAGCCTGGTATTGAAAACGCAGCAACTTGTCGGCATCCGCCACGTACAGGTCATTGCCGACCAGGGTCATGCCGAAGGGGGAGTGCAGATTCTGGATAAACACGCTGCGGGTTTCCGCAACGCCATCGTGGTCAGCATCTCGCAACAGCGTGATGCGATTCGCGCTGGGTACGCCAGCCCCGGCCCGGCCCATGACCTTTTCCATGACCCAGCCACGAACGCCCTTGCTGTCGTCCGGCTTGGGCGGGGCATTGGTTTCGGCGACCAGTACATCACCATTGGGCAGTACATAGAGCCAGCGGGGATGGTCAAGGTCTTCGGCGAATGCTGCCACTTTAGTCCCGGGAGCGGCCGTGGGTGTGGCTCCGGGCGCCCAGCCAACCGCAGGCGCGATATTGACGGTGGGAATCAGGGTCTTGTTGGGTTCGGGCAGTTTCGGCGAAGGTCCGGTGCCATCGCTCACTTGCAAGGTCGAGGTTTCACCGCAGGCGGCCAATCCTGCCGCAAGTGCGATGACAACAGCGTGCTGGCACTTGAACATGTGAATCTCCATAAGGTTCGGGCGGGGTAAATCTATAGAGAAGCATAGCGGCTCAAAGGTTCAGGTTTGTGGGCGTGTTCAGGCGTATTGCCGCGCACCTTTAATTGACGCTCCACCCCCAACCCTCTAACCTTTGCCGCTTGTTTCAGGTGCTCTGTGGCAAGCGGTCGACAGAGTGAAACAGGGAAGCCGGTGAGGACGTGTTTGAGCGGTTCAAACGTCACGATCCCGGCGCTGCCCCCGCAACGGTAAATGAGTCAATGCCACGCCAGGGTCTGCCGCTATTTCATTGACACGCATTACGCGTCGCAATGGGCTGGCCAGCCCCGGACGCCACTGTGTCTTGTACATGGGAAGGCGCGTGGTCAGGTGCTGTCCCTGGGGATGGTCCGCTTATGAGCCCGGAGACCGGCCTGATCCATCCAGCACACTCGCGGCGGGCGATGGTGTGTCGTTGTTGAATTCCCCCCGCCTCCCGTTTGCTTAATTCAGCCCCAACGGAGAGCTGCCATGAACGAATCCCCCGAACGCGACGAACGTCACCAGGCGCGCATGCTGCGCAAAAAAGCCGTCATGGATGAGCGCATTGCCAGCTCGCCGAACGAGTGCGGGCTGCTGCTGGTGTTGACCGGCAATGGCAAAGGCAAAAGCAGCTCCGCATTTGGCATGTTGGCCCGGGCCATGGGCCACGGCATGCAGTGTGGTGTGGTGCAGTTCATCAAGGGGCGCAACAGCACCGGTGAAGAGCTGTTCTTTCGCCGTTTCCCGGAGCAGGTGCGCTATCACGTGATGGGCGAAGGTTTTACCTGGGAAACCCAGGACCGCCAGCGTGACATCGCGGCTGCCGAAGCGGCCTGGGAAGTGTCCCGCGAGATGCTGCAAGACCCCGCCATCGGCCTGGTGGTACTGGATGAGCTGAACATCGCCCTCAAGCATGGCTATCTCGACCTTGAGCAGGTGCTGGCTGACCTGCAGGCCCGTCCGCCGATGCAGCATGTGCTGGTCACCGGGCGCGGCGCCAAACCCGAATTGATTGACCTGGCCGATACCGTGACTGAAATGGGTGTGATCAAGCATGCCTTCCAGGCCGGCATCAAAGCTCAGAAAGGCATCGAACTGTGAGTGTTTCAGCATGAGAGAGTCGCGTCATTGCCCGGCGGTATTGATCGCCGCGCCGGCTTCCGGTCAGGGCAAGACCACCGTTACAGCCGCCTTGGCCCGATTGCACCGCAATCAGGGGCGCAAGGTGCGGGTGTTTAAATGTGGCCCGGATTTTCTCGACCCCATGATCCTGGAGCGCGCCAGTGGTGCCCCGGTGTATCAGGTGGATTTGTGGATGGTGGGTGCCGATGAAAGTCGTCGCTTGCTGTGGGAAGCTGCCGCAGAGGCGGATCTGATTCTGATTGAAGGTGTGATGGGCTTGTTTGATGGCACGCCCTCCAGCGCCGACCTGGCGCGGCATTTCGGGGTTCCGGTACTGGGCGTCATTGATGGCACCGCTATGGCCCAGACGTTCGGCGCGCTGGCATTGGGCCTGGCGCGTTATCAGCCGGACCTGCCGTTTGCCGGAGTACTGGCCAATCGGGTGGGAACCGTGCGCCATGCGCAGTTGCTGGAAGGCAGCCTGACTGAAGGCTTGCGCTGGTACGGCGCGCTGTCCCGCGAAACCGGGATTGAGCTGCCGAGCCGGCATCTGGGGCTGGTCCAGGCCAGTGAGTTGAATGACCTGGATGCCCGTCTCGACGCGGCAGCCAATGCATTGGCCAGCACCTGCGAGGTAGCGCTGCCGCCTGCGGTCGAGTTTGCAGCCCCCGAGCCGGTGGTGGTCGAGCCATTGCTGGCCGGCGTGCGCATTGCCGTGGCTCGTGATGAAGCCTTTGCCTTCACCTACGGTGCGAGTCTGGCGTTGTTGCGGGATATGGGCGCTGAGCTGGTATTTTTCTCACCGATCCGTGACGCGCAGTTGCCAGAAGCTGACAGCCTGTATTTGCCCGGTGGTTATCCCGAGCTGCACCACGTTGAGCTGTCACGCAACCGCTCGATGCTGGCCGCGATTCGTGCACACCATGACGCCGGCAAGCCCTTGCTGGCCGAGTGCGGTGGCATGCTGTATCTGCTGGATGCCCTGACCGATGTCGACGGTCAGCGTGCCGAGCTGGTCGGGCTGCTGGCGGGCGAAGCAACGATGCAAAAGCGTCTGGCAGCGTTGGCCTTGCAGGCCGTGGAAATGCCCGAAGGGCTGTTGCGCGGTCATACCTATCATCACTCGCTGACCGAGACGCAGCTGCAACCCATTGCCCGCGGGCTTAGTCCCAACGGTGGGCGCGGGGCCGAAGCGGTCTATCGCGAAGGTCGGATGACGGCTTCTTACGTGCACTTTTACTTTCCGTCCAACCCCCAGGCCATTGCTGCGCTGTTCGCACCCTGCGCCGTGAAGGTGCCATGAGCGACAACGCGTTTAGTCCCCAAGAGCGTGCAGCGGTTTACCGGGCCATCGCCGAGCGGCGTGACATGCGTCACTTCAGCGGTGGCACGGTAGCGCCTGAGTTGTTGGCGCGCCTGCTGGAGGCGGCGCATCAGGCCCCGAGTGTGGGGCTGATGCAGCCGTGGCGCTTTATCCGCATCACCGACCGTGAGTTGCGCAACAAGGTCCAGGCCCTGGTGGAGGAGGAGCGGGTGCGTACTGCTGAAGCGCTGGGCGAGCGTTCCGATGAGTTCATGACCCTGAAGGTTGAAGGGATCAACGACTGTGCCGAGGTTTTGGTGGCCGCGTTGATGGATGACCGGGAAAAACACATATTCGGTCGCCGTACCCTGCCCGAAATGGACATGGCCTCGTTGTCCTGCGCGATCCAGAACCTGTGGCTGGCCGCTCGCGTCGAAGGGCTGGGCATGGGCTGGGTGTCATTGTTCGAGCCGCGGGCGCTGGCTGATTTACTGGGGTTGCCTGCGGGTGCCAAGCCCTTGGCGGTATTGTGTCTGGGGCCGGTCGAGGCCTTTTATCCGGCGCCGATGCTGGTGCTGGAAGGGTGGGCGCGTGCGCGTCCGCTAAGTGAACTGGTGTATGAGAATTATTGGGGAGTGAGTCCATGAGTGTGGCGTTGCTGTGCGTGGCGGGGGTGGCGCTGGATGCGCTGTTCGGTGAGCCCAAGCGCTGGCATCCGCTGGTCGCGTTCGGCCGCATGGCCAGTCGCGTTGAGCAGCGTTTCAATTCCGGTGGCCGTGGCTGGCGCAGTCATGGCGTTACCGCCTGGGTGCTGACGGTCATTCCGCTGACGATTTTGGCGACCGCGCTGTCCTGGCTGCCTTATATCGGTTGGCTGGTAGATATCCTGGCGTTGTACTGCGCGCTCGGCATGCGCAGCCTGGGCGAACATGTGCAGCCCGTGGCTGAAGCCTTGCGCAGCAATGATCTCGAGGAGGCACGTACACGGGTCGGTTATCTGGTCAGCCGTCAGACCAGCGAGCTTGATTCCACCGAAGTCGCCCGCGCGGCGACCGAGTCCGTACTGGAAAACGGCAGCGATGCGGTCTTTGCCGCGATTTTCTGGTTTGTCGTCGCCGGTGCTCCGGGCGTGGTGCTCTATCGCCTGAGCAATACGCTGGACGCCATGTGGGGGTACCGCAATGAGCGCTTTGAGCGGTTTGGCTGGGCCGCCGCCCGGATCGACGATGTGCTCAACTACATTCCTGCACGGTTGGTGGCGCTGACTTATGCCGTACTGGGTAAAACCCGCCTGGCCTTGAAGTGCTGGCGCAAACAGGCCCCGCAGTGGGACAGCCCCAATGCGGGGCCGGTCATGGCGGCCGGTGCCGGTGCCTTGGGCGTCGAATTGGGCGGTTCGGCGATTTATCACGGTGAACTGCATGAGCGTGCGCAACTGGGTGAAGGCGTGCCCGCCGATGCCGACTCGATTGGCCGTGGCTGGCAACTGGTGCAGCGGGGTGTATGGCTGTGGCTCTTGATCCTGTGCATGTGGAGTGAATTCTATGCTTGAGCATGGTGGACGTTTACGCCAGGCGTCCTTGCACTACGGCATCGCCGAGGCGCAATGGCTGGACTTGTCCAGCGGCCTGGCGCCTTGGCCTTTTGCGATTCCCGTGATCCCCGAGCGTGCCTGGGCGCGGTTGCCGGAAACCGATGACGGGCTAGAACAAGCGGCCTGTACCTACTACGGCGCCGCCAATGTGTTGCCGGTGCCGGGCTCCCAGTGCGCGATCCAGTTGCTGCCCCGTTTACGTCGTGGCGGTAAGGTCGGCGTGTTGTCGCCATGTTATGCCGAGCATGCCGAAGCCTGGCGTCGCAACGGGCACATCGTGCGGGAGGTGGTGGAGCAAGAGGTCGATTTCTACCTCGACAGCCTGGATGTGCTGGTGGTCGTCAATCCCAATAACCCGACAGGGCTGAGTCTGACGCCTGAGCAGTTGCTGACCTGGCATGCACGGCTGGCACAACGGGGTGGCTGGCTGGTGGTGGATGAAGCGTTCATGGACAACACACCTGCGTTGAGCCTGGCCGCGCAAAGTCACCGCGCCGGACTGATCGTGTTGCGTTCGTTTGGCAAGTTCTTTGGTTTGGCGGGGGTTCGATTGGGCTTTGTGCTGGCTGAACTCAAACTGCTCAAATTGTTGGCCGAGCAAGTCGGTCCCTGGGCAGTGAGCGGGCCGACGCGGATTGTCGGCCAAGCGTGTCTGGTCGACACTGAAGCCCATGCTCGCCAGCGTGAACGCAGCGAGTTGGCCAGCGAACGGTTGGCGGCGCTGTTGACGCTGCACGGCTTGTCGCCCCAGGGAGGCTGCGCGTTGTTTCAGTGGCTGGCCACGCCCCACGCCGAGCGTCTTTACGACTTTATGGCGCAGCGCGGCATTCTGCTGCGCCTGTTTGCCCACAACAGCAGCGTGCGTTTTGGCCTGCCTGCCGACGACGCTGACTGGTTGCGGCTGGAGCAGGCCTTGTCCGCGTACACCGAGGCCTGTACCAAGGAAAACCCATGAGCACGTTAATGGTGCAAGGCACCACGTCCGATGCCGGTAAAAGCACGCTGGTCACGGCCCTGTGCCGCTGGTTGACTCGCCAGGGCGTGGCCGTGGTGCCTTTCAAACCGCAGAACATGGCGCTCAACAGTGCCGTGACCGCCGAGGGCGGTGAGATTGGCCGGGCTCAGGCCGTGCAGGCGCAAGCCGCGGGGCTGGCGCCGCACACCGATATGAATCCGGTGCTGCTCAAGCCCAATAGCGACACCGGCGCCCAGGTGATTATCCATGGGCGCGCCGTCACCAGCATGAACGCTGTCGCCTATCACGACTACAAGGCCATCGCCATGCAGGCGGTATTGGCCTCGCATCAACGTTTGAGTGCCAGGTATCCGGTGGTCATGGTGGAAGGCGCGGGTTCTCCGGCCGAAATCAATTTGCGGGCGGGAGACATCGCCAATATGGGCTTTGCCGAGGCGGTGGATTGCCCGGTGGTGTTGATCGCCGATATCAATCGCGGCGGAGTGTTCGCTCATTTGGTCGGCACTCTCGAGCTGCTGTCCGACACCGAACAGGCACGGGTCAAGGGTTTCATCATCAACCGTTTTCGCGGTGACATCGCGTTGCTGCAGCCCGGTCTTGACTGGCTGGAACAGAGGACCGGCAAGCCCGTGATCGGGGTGCTGCCCTATGTGATGGACTTGCACCTTGAGGCTGAAGACGGCATCGATCAGCGTCAGACCGATAAGGTCGAGCGCGTGCTCAAGGTCGTGGTGCCGGTATTGCCGCGGATCAGCAATCACACTGACTTCGACCCATTACGTTTGCATCCGCAGGTGGATTTGCAGTTTGTGGGCCCCGGGCAGGCGATTCCGTCGGCCGACCTGATCATTCTCCCGGGCTCCAAAAGCGTGCGCAGCGATCTGGCCTATCTGCGGGCCAATGGCTGGGACACAGCAATCAACCGTCACCTGCGCTATGGCGGAAAAGTGCTGGGGATTTGCGGCGGCCTGCAGATGCTCGGCGAGCAGGTCCATGACCCGCTGGGGCTAGAAGGTACGCCGGGCTCAAGCAGCGGCCTGGGCTTGCTGGCATTCAGTACCGAGCTGGAGGCCGAAAAACAGCTGCGTAACGTGCGCGGGCATTTGCAGCTGGAAAACGCTGAAGTCAGCGGTTACGAAATTCACGCGGGCGTCACCACCGGCGTTGCTCTTGAACAGCCGATGGTGCACCTCGATGACGGTCGTTGCGACGGCGCGCAAAGTGCGGACGGACAAGTTCTGGGCACCTATCTGCATGGTTTGTTCGAGTCGCCTGCTGCTTGCAGCGCGCTGCTGCGCTGGGCCGGGCTGGAGGACGTGCAGGCGGTGGATTACCACGCACTGCGGGAGCGGGATATCGAGCGTCTGGCCGATCTGGTGGAAAACCACCTGGACACTGCTTATTTACGAGCACTTTGTGGTCTGAGCCGGGAGCACCCCTGACATGTTGCAGCTGATTTTGGGCGGTGCCCGTTCTGGCAAAAGCCGCTTGGCCGAGAAACTGGCGAGCGAATCCGGGCTCGCAGTGACCTACATTGCGACCAGCCAGCCGCTGGATGGCGAGATGAACGAGCGCGTGCGTCATCATCGCGAACGTCGTCCGGCGCACTGGGGATTGATTGAAGAACCGGTCGAACTGGCCCGGGTGCTGCGTGACAACGCGAGTGCCGATAGCTGCCTGCTGGTGGATTGCCTGACGCTGTGGATGACCAATCTGCTGATGTTGGACGATCCCCAGCGGCTCGGTGCCGAGCGCGATGCGCTGCTGGAATGTCTGGCTGAACTGCCGGGTGAAATTGTGTTTGTCAGCAACGAAACCGGAATGGGTGTCGTGCCGCTGGGCGAATTGACTCGCCGCTATGTCGATGAAGCCGGTTGGTTGCATCAAGCCTTGGCCGCGCACTGTCAGCGGGTAGTGTTGACTGTGGCGGGCCTGCCCCTGACGTTGAAAGGACCTGCTCTATGAAAACCCCTTGGTGGCTGACTCCGTGCAAGCCGGTGGACCGTGATATGCAGGCGGCGGCAGCCGGGCATCAGCAGCAACTGACCAAGCCTGCGGGCTCACTGGGCCAGCTTGAAGGACTTGCGGTGCGGATGGCCGGCTTGCAGGGGCGGCTAAAACCGCGGGCCGATCACGTGTGGATTGCGATTTTTGCCGGTGATCACGGGATTGTCGCGGAAGGGGTTTCGGCCTATCCGCAAGCCGTCACTGGACAAATGCTGCACAACTTTGTCAGCGGCGGAGCGGCCATCAGTGTCTTGGCCCGTCAACTGGGCGCGCAACTGGATGTGGTGGATCTTGGAACGGTCACGCCCATGCTCAACCTGGCAGGGGTGCGCCATTTGCAGCTTGGCGCGGGCACGGCGAACTTTGCCACGGGACCGGCAATGACTGATGTGCAGGGCCTGCAAGCGTTGCAGGCCGGGCGCGACAGCGTGCTGCGGGCGAAGGCGCAGGGCAGCGAAGTGTTTCTTGGTGGCGAAATGGGCATTGGCAACACCGCCTCTGCCAGTGCCGTGGCCAGCGCGTTGCTGAATTGCCCGGCATCCCGCCTGACCGGCCCCGGCACCGGGCTGAACGCCACCGAGGTCAGTCACAAGGCCCGGGTGATAGAGCGGGCCCTGGCGTTGCATGCCGGGCATCTCGATGACCCGTTACAGGCGCTGTTTCGCTTGGGTGGCTTTGAAGTCGCTGCCTTGGTCGGGGCTTACGTAGCCTGTGCCCAGGAAGGCATCGTAGCGCTGGTCGACGGGTTTATCTGCACCGTCGCGGCCATGGTCGCCGTTCGCTTGAGTCCGGCGTGCAGCGAGTGGCTGATCTACAGTCATCGCGGTGCCGAGCTTGGCCATCAACATGTACTGGAAAGTTTGCAGGCTGAACCGTTGCTTGACCTCGGTTTGCGCCTGGGGGAAGGCAGTGGCGCGGCGCTGGCAGTGCCGCTGGTGCGTCTGGCATGCGACCTCCATGGTCAGATGGCGACATTTGCCGAAGCCGCCGTGGCAGATCGTCCGGTATGACGGTGTATCTGGAGCTGCTGCGTCACGGTGAAACTGAACTGGGCGGCGGCCTGCGCGGTAGCCTGGATGATGCGTTGACGGCATTGGGTTGGGAGCAGATGCGCGAGGCGGTCCAAGGGCGAGGGCCCTGGGACCGCATTGTCAGTTCGCCGCTGCAACGTTGCGCTTTGTTTGCCCGCGAACTGAGCGAGCAGCTCAATTTGCCGGTGTCGTTCGAAAAAGACCTGCAAGAACTGCACTTTGGTGCATGGGAGGGGCAGAGCGCGGCGGCGTTGATGGAGACCGATGCCGAAGCACTGGGCTTGTTCTGGAACGATCCCTACGCGTTCACGCCGCCAGACGGTGAGCCGGTGCATGCATTTTCGGCACGCGTGCTCTCGGCCGTTAATCGGCTGCAGCAACGCTTTGAGGGAGAACGGGTATTGCTGGTCTGTCATGGCGGGGTCATCAAGCTGTTGCTGGCACAGGCCAGGGGCTTGCCCCGTGAGCACTTGTTGCAGGTCGCAGTGGCACACGGTGCGCTGTTCGGCTTGCAGGTGGCAGAGGATGGCCGTCTCGAAGAGGCTGAGTTGTGAGATCGCCGTTCTGGATCGCCCTGCAGTTTTTGAGCAGTTTGCCGATTAGTCTGCCCGGCATGCCGCAACCCCGGGCGCTGGGGCGCTCACTGTTGTATTACCCGTTGGTGGGCCTGCTGTTTGGCGTGCTGCTATGGGGGCTGAATGCGCTGCTGGCAGGTACGCCGTCACTGTTGCATGCCGCGTTGTTGCTGACCGCCTGGGTGCTGCTCAGTGGTGGCCTGCACCTCGATGGTCTGGCCGACAGCGCAGACGCCTGGCTAGGCGGCTTTGGTGATCGCGAACGGACCCTGACCATCATGAAAGACCCGCGCAGCGGGCCGATTGCGGTGGTCGCGCTGGTGCTGGTGTTGCTCCTCAAGTTTTGCGCGCTGTTGGCGCTGATCGAGCAGCAGCACAGCGTGGCATTGCTGATCGTACCGCTGATAGGGCGCAGCGCCTTGCTGGGCGTGTTCCTGACAACGCCCTACGTGCGGGCCGGAGGGCTCGGCCAGGCATTGGCCGATCACCTGCCGCGCAAGGCCGGGTGGTGGGTGTTGGGGCTCAGTGCCGTGGCGTGTGTGCTGCTGGCGGGTGTGGCCGGGTTGTGGGCGCTGGGGCTGGCGGCAGCAGGGTTTGTCTGGCTGCGGCAGTTAATGATGCGCCGCTTGGGCGGAACTACCGGTGACACCGCCGGCGCGTTGCTCGAATTACTCGAAGTCGGGATGCTGGTAGGGCTGGCGCTTATCTGACCAGCGGTTACGTGTCTCGTAGTAGCGAGTTAATGCTTGATTGTGTTTTATTGCGGGTATATACATACAAAATGTTACCGACTCAGTGTTTATGCACCAATCTGCGACGCGCGGCACGTGGCGTAAGCAGGCATTACGACGGCGCCCTTGATGGCTTCGGGATCAACGTTGCCCAGTATTCTTTGCTCAGTAACCTCAAGCGTATGGATCAGCCGAGCATTTCAAGTCTGGCTGAGGCTATGGGGCTGGATCGCAGCACGTTAGGCCGCAATTTGCGGGTGCTGGAGGGCGCGGGTCTGGTGAAAATGACCGAAGGCGAGGATCAGCGCAATCGTGTGGTGTGCCTGACCCCGGCGGGCGTGGAGCGTCTGAAGGCTGCCTTGCCCGCTTGGGAGGCTGCACAGCAGCGTTTGATGGATCGCTTGGGTGAAGAGAAACGTACGCAGCTTTTGCAATTATTGGATGAGTTGGCGGGTTCGGACTGAAGGCCAGTCGCTCGATTATAAATGGGTATATACCCGCTCCCGGAGAATAACAATGACAGCGGTGTGGCGAAACAGTGGTTGGGTCTTGCTTGGCAGTGCGCTTATTTTGGCGCTGTCTTTAGGGGTGAGGCATGGATTCGGGCTGTTTCTGCCGCCCATGAGCGCTCAGTTTGGCTGGGGCCGTGAAGTGTTTGCCTTCGCCATCGCTTTGCAGAACCTGATCTGGGGCTTGGCTCAACCCTTTACCGGCGCTTTGGCCGACCGTTTCGGCGCAGCCAAAGTGGTGATCGTCGGCGGCGTGCTCTATGCCGTGGGCTTGCTGTTGATGGGGCTGTCGGACTCGCCGTTGTCACTGTCGCTCAGCGCCGGCCTGCTGATCGGCATCGGCCTGTCCGGTACATCGTTTTCCGTCATTCTCGGCGTGGTGGGCCGCGCCTTGCCTCCTGAGCAGCGCAGTATGGGGATGGGGATTGCCAGCGCGGCAGGCTCTTTTGGGCAATTCGCAATGCTGCCCGGCACGCTTGGCCTGATCGGCTGGCTGGGCTGGTCTGCAGCGCTGTTGGTGCTGGGCTTGCTGGTGGCGCTGATCGTACCGCTGGTGAGCATGCTCAAGGATCGCCCGTTGCCCAAGCTGGGGGGCGAACAAAGCCTCAAGGAAGCGCTACGGGAAGCCTGTACGCACTCCGGTTTCTGGCTATTGGCCTTCGGCTTTTTTGTCTGCGGGTTTCAGGTGGTGTTTATCGGCATCCATCTGCCGGCTTATCTGGTGGACCAGCACTTGCCTGCAACAGTGGGCACGACGGTGCTGGCGCTGATTGGCCTGTTTAATATCTTTGGCACTTACACTGCTGGATGGCTCGGCGGCCGCATGTCCAAGCCCCGTTTGTTGACGGGCTTGTACCTGGCGCGTGCGGTGGTGATCGTGTTGTTCCTGTGGGCGCCGGTGACACAATTCAGTGCCTACCTGTTTGGCATGGCCATGGGTTTTCTATGGCTGTCGACGGTGCCGCTGACTAATGGCACGGTTGCGACAATGTTTGGTGTTCGCAATCTGTCGATGCTGGGCGGGATCGTATTCCTGTTCCATCAATTGGGTGCATTCCTGGGCGGATGGCTTGGCGGCGTGGTCTACGATCAAACCGGCAACTATGATCTGATCTGGCAGGTTTCGATTCTATTGAGTGTGCTGGCGGCAGCCTTGAACTGGCCGGTACGTGAGCGTCCGGTCGCTCGACTGCAGATGCAGGAGGGAATGGCATGAATACAACCTGGGCATGGCTGGGAGCCGCCAGCGGTGGTTTATTGTTGCTGGCGCTGGCCTGGTGGGGCTGGCATCAGGGTGGTCTGGCGCTGATGCAGTTAGGTATGGGGACTTGCTAGCACGGCACTGTGACGAGTAAGTTCGGTATATTCCTCTCATCACCTCAGGACACGGCTGATGCTCAAGCGCTGGATTGCGATACCTGTACTGTTGCTCGCGGGAGCGGGTTCTGTCTGGGCGGCAGATTGCCCGCCGCTGCTGGAGGGCTCTCTGCCCAAGTTGCGGGCCAAGGAGTCGATCGACTTGTGCCAGCGCTTTGCCGGCAAGCCGCTGGTAATCGTCAATACCGCCAGTTTTTGCGGCTTTGCTCCACAGTTCAAGGGGCTTGAAGCGCTGTATCAGCGCTACAAGGGGCAAGGGCTGGAGCTGATTGGCGTACCGTCGGATGACTTCAAGCAAGAGTCCAAGGATGGCGAGGAAACAGCCAAAGTCTGTTACGTCAATTATGGCGTGACCTTCACCATGATCGATCCGCAAAAGGTTCGCGGCGCCGATGCGGCGAATTTGTTTAAAGTCCTGGCACAGCAAAGCAGCGCGCCGAAGTGGAACTTCTACAAATATGTGGTTGATCGTAAGGGCAATGTAGTTGCCAGCTTCTCCAGCCTCACCAAACCGGACAGTCCTGAGTTGATTGAAGCCATTGAGGCCGCGATTGCTTCCAGGCCTTGAATCGCACTCATTGAAAAGCCCCGCCTCGGTGAAGAGAGCGGGGCTTTTTTGATTCAGCAGGCGAGGGGGTTGGCCTCGCAGTGAATCAGAAGCGGTATGTCACACCCAAGGCGTAACCATTGGCACTGTTTTCGTATTTGGCGCTGTAGTTGTTAAGTGCATTCGAGTCGTGAACCTTGACTGCTTCTTCCTTGAGGTAGGAGTAAGCCATGTCGATAGTCAGGTCGTCGGTCACGTTATAGCCAGCACCCAGGCTGAAGATCGTACGGTCACCGGTAGGAATGCGTGGCGAACGATTTTCGTTGTTGGTAGGTGACTGGTCGAATGTCAGGCCCGTACGCAGTACCCACTGCTTGTTCACCTGATACGACGTACCGATGGCGTAAGCCCAGGTATCGTGCCAGTTCTGGTCTTCCTTGATGGTGCTGAACAGGCCAGGCGCGTAAGCACCACCGGCACCAGTAACGCCTTCGTTCTCGACGGTGATGTCTTTCAGGCGGCTCCAGCGGGTCCAGGTAGTCCCTGCGTAGAGCTTCCAGGCATCACTCAGGTCCTGAGTAACCGACAGGTCCCAGGATTCTGGGGTTTCGATTTTCAGCGAAGCGTCATAGCGGCCGTTTTTCAGCAGGCCCATAGCACTGGAACCGGCGCTGGCAGAGATTTCGGTGTGGCCTTTGAGCTTGTATTTGACCTTGGAGTGGTAAGTCAGGCCGATACGGGTGGTATCGGTGGCCTGGACCAGCACGCCGGCGTTGAAGCCCAGTGCGGTATCGTCGCCCTCGATCTTCACGTTGTTGTCACCCAAAGCCGGGTTGAACGTGATGTCAGATTCCAGGGTACCTGCAATACGGTTGATGGTCGGACCGAAACCAATCGAAACACGATCGTTGAATGCATAGCTGACGGTCGGTTGCAGCGTGACAACCTTGACTTCGCTTTTGCTGCCAAACGCACGGCCCTGGAAGCCGCTTTCATAGTCGGTGACCAGACCGAAAGGCGCGTAAACACCAAAGCCCACAGACCATTGGTCGTTTAGCTGGTTGGTGTAGAAGCCCATCGGGACGCCGGTGAACGGCACCATGTCACCCTTGTTGGATCCTGGGTATTTGCCCTGGCCGTCCTTGATGTCGGTGGACGCATCGATGACAGCGACGCCGCCAGTGACTTGCTGGCCTTTCAGGCGGGCCATGCCGGCAGGGTTACCGAAAACGGTGCTTGCATCATCGGCAGAAGATGAACGACCTGCGAAACCGGTCCCCATACCGCTTACGCTTTGTTCGTTGAGGGCGAAGCCGCTTGCGAAAATCTGGCTGGAAGCCAAAGTGACGGCGAGGCTAAGTGTGGTCTTGAGCATTACTTTTTTCATTATTAGAACTCCTTTTGATCACCGGACGAAAACTACCAACATTTTTGTGTAAGCGCTATAGGCTAAATCGCAGAAGATAGTGTTGTTTTGTAGGACAATCCGACCGGTTTTAGATCTTTTACAGGGTGTTGCCGACAATTGAATTTCAGGCAACCTGGTTGAGAGGTGAGACACATGTGTGCCATGCGTGGGTGAAATCGCGCAAACGTCCTTGTGGCTCAAAGGCTTGGCGCCAGATCCTGGCCATGCCCAGCAGATCGTCGGCGGGTGGAATGACAAGGTGTTGTTCTTCAATCAACAGCCAGGCGATGGCGGTGGCATAGCGCAAATTAACGGTGAGTTCGAGATGCGGGCTGCACAAAAAAGCATGTTGACTGGCCAGCCCGCGAACCAGGCTCGCCAGATCGGGGTCGTGGGCAAGGTATTCATCCCACAAGGCTGCGTGACGAGGTTCGCGAATGCAGTAGAGACCGTGACCGCGTCGATCATGCAGTGCCGAGCCCAGATTGGACTGGCTGGCTGCAATGCCCAGTAACAATGCTTCTGCATTCGGGTTGTTCTGACCCAGATAAAGAAGCGTGGGGCGAATCACATAAAGGTTCAACTCTCTGGCAGCGATACCCATATAGTCCTCGAAGCCTGAAAATGGCCGGCGACACCCAAGGGCTTGGCAGCAATGAGTCGGGAGGGCTCGCCGGAAGCGGGTTTGGCCGCTTGAGTTGAAGTGTAGTGTCATATCTCTGCTGTAAAGTTCTGTTTTTAAATCATTTACAGCTTCGAGCTGTTCGCGATATATCCGCAAGTACTTAAGCGATGCCAGATATTTCTCAAATAACAGGCAACAAAAAGCCCTGCTAATCAGGCAGGGCTTTTTGTGTGGACGCTTACCGAGTATCAGGCAATAAGTGCCTGACGAGTACGCTCGATCACAGCCTGCAGGGGTTCTGCGCTGGAATATTGATCGGGGTACAGACGCTCGCTGTGACGTGCGATGCCATGTTCGTTGACCAGGGTAAAGCTAAAGCAGCCTTTGCGAGCGGCCATAATCAGGCAGTTCATGGGGGCGAAGGCATTGGTTAGGGTGCGAATGGCATCCTGAGTATGGATTTGAGTAGACATAGTTATTAGGTGTTCCTACAAATGACACGGTTCTGATCCGTGCAACGTTAAAACGTTCCAGTGACGTCGAGCCATCTTTGGCTGGACGAAGAACCTGACTGGAACAAAGCCGCCAGTTGGAGCGCATTAAATTGGTAGCGCTTGGGCTGGCAGGTAGGTACTTAGGAGGGCAGGCAATCACAACAAGAGCTAAGGTTCCGTGCTCCGGGTGAAGATCCTGATCAATTTGCAGGTTGGTTCGGTCAGAGTAGAAGAGCTTCGCGATACCCTTTGTGTTTGTTCAAAGGCTGTATCGACACAAGATTTACCTGGAAACCATCGAGGGGGTCGATCCCGTTTTTCAGTGCGACTTCTCATCAAGGGAAGTTGGCTGTGGGGGATTTGTTCGGCCCGAATTGACTTTCAGCTTGGTACTAACGCTGCGGATACTAACCGGTTGAAAATTTAAACGCAAGTATGCTAGCTAAAAAAGAGGCTGTGCCTCGCCCGTGGCAAGCGGGTAAAGGTGCTCTGCTGTGCGTGCCGCGAAGATTGGTACTAGTCGATTCTGACGTTTAGTCCAGTGAGCAGGGCGCAAGGCATGTCGCTGGAGATCACCGGGAAAGGCAGGTTGTGCAGCGGGACTTGCCTACATATTTTGCTCTTTTTTTGGCTCTTCCCCTTGAACTGAATGCGGGCTTGTGCACACTGGGCGCATTGCCGGTATAAGCAGTGCAACTGCACAGGTGACAACGCTTCCTAGCCTGTTAGGCAAATTTAAGTCAATGAAAAACATCGTTTTTTTTAATTGGTGAAAAAATCGTCAGTTTGACCTTAGGCCCCGTAGGGTGGGCGTTTGCGACGGTTAAATTTGGGTTGTCCACTGAGTTATCCACAGGATCTGTGGATTGTCCCGCGCACTTGCTCTAGAACGCGCTTGTAGACCTTTTTCGACTTTACCCGAGCGAAAAAAGGAGTAGAGTGGCGCGCCTTCCGTTCTGCCCTACAGTGTCGTATGAAGTTCCGCACACCTACTTCCTCTGTTGCTCGTCCCGATACGCCTCCTCAAGCCCCCAAGCGCTTTTCTTTGCGGGTTGCGATCTGGCTGCTGGACAACCCTCGATTGAGCACCAAGCCTAGCGTCAAGCATGTGGCCGGCCATTTGCTGAAACAGCCTGCCCGTCAAGGCGTGGTGCTGGCCCAAAGCCGTTTGGGTCAATTGATGTGCCGTGACTGCGGCAGCGCCCGCGACCAGCGAATCGGTCATGAACTCCTGCGCCAGGCTGCCCGTGCGGGCGACCGTCTGGCCCAGCAAGAACTGAGCAAGATCGAAGACTGAGCTGTCTTCACACGGATAGCTTGGTTAACCTTGCTCCTTTACCTCGTGCGGAGGGGCTATGGCCCTGGACTTGAACAGCATTTTGCTGGGCCTGGCGCTAGCCGGCGTACCGTTGCTGGCATTTATATGGCATTTGCAGCGGCGCGCCAGTGCTTACCCGGCTGATTTGGCATTGCTCGAAGAGCGCCTGAATATGGCTCAGTTGGCCCAGGAAGGGCTCAGTGCTCAACTTGATGCCTGTCGTGATGAAGTCAGCGATCTTGGGCAGGCCAATGCGGCGAAACAGGCCGAACTTGCAGCTCTGCGCCGCGAGGTCGAGCTGTTGCAGGTGGAGCGCGATAACGCACGTGATGCTGCCCACGCCTGGAGCCTTGAGCGCGGCCAGAAAGAAACCGAGCTACGGCGCCTGGACGCTCATGCGGCCGCACTGGCTGCAGAGTTGCGTGAGCAGCAAGATAGCCATCAGCAACGACTCAGCGACTTGCAAGGTTCGCGTGATGAACTGCGTGCGCAGTTCGCCGAGCTGGCAGGCAAGATTTTTGATGAGCGTGAACAGCGTTTTGCTGAAACCAGTAATGAGCGTCTCGGGCAATTGCTCGATCCCCTCAAAGAGCGCATCCAGTCTTTCGAAAAGCGAGTTGAAGAAAGCTATCAGCAAGAAGCCCGTGAGCGCTTTTCTCTTGGCAAGGAGCTGGAGCGGTTGCAGCAGTTGAACCTTCGTTTGAGTGACGAGGCGACCAATCTGACTCGCGCCCTGAAAGGGCAGAAGACCCAGGGTAACTGGGGGGAATTGATTCTTGAGCGGGTTCTGGAGCACGCCGGGCTTGAAAAAGGCCGTGAATATCAGACCCAGGTCAGCCTCAAGGGCCCCGACGGTGAGCGCTTCCAGCCCGATGTGTTGATCCTGTTGCCGGGAGACAAGCAGGTCGTGGTCGACTCAAAGGTCAGCCTGACAGCGTATCAGCAGTACGTGGCAGCGGATGACGATGTCATCGGGCAAGTCGCCTTGAAGCAGCACGTTCTGTCGTTGCGCAACCACGTGAAGGGCCTTGCCGGCAAAGACTACAAGCGTCTTGAAGGGTTACACAGCCTGGACTTTGTGCTGCTGTTTGTCCCGATCGAGGCGGCGTTTTCCGCAGCACTGCAAGCGGAACCCAATCTGTTTCAGGAAGCGTTTGATCGCAATATCGTGATTGTCAGCCCGACCACGTTGCTCGCCACCTTACGGGTGATCGACAGCTTGTGGAAGCAGGAGCGCCAGAGCCAGAATGCCCGGGAAATTGCAGAGCGGGCGGGCTGGCTGTATGACAAATTCGTATTGTTTATCCAGGATCTGGATGAGGTGGGCAGTCGCCTTCAGCAATTGGACAAGGCTTACAGTGCGGCGCGTAATAAGCTGACCGATGGCCGCGGTAACCTGGTCAGTCGCAGCGAGCAACTCAAGCTACTGGGCGCGCGGGCCAGCAAAAGCCTGCCGCCCGACCTGCTGGAGCGGGCCATGACCGACGTCGATGGCGTGGCGCATCCGGCGGAATAAAAGAGCGCTGTTTATAGCCGCTGCCGCAGGCTGCGTATTGGCTTTTATCGCAGCCAGCGGCAGCGGCTACAGAGGTATCAAAGTGGCACGTGCCGGCTCAGCAGCGCTCTCAGCACTGCCGGCTTGACGGGTTTTGGCAGGTACTCCAGGCCTGCCGCGTGAACTTCAGCGATCATTTCAGGGCGGCCATCGGCGCTGATGACCACGCCCGGTACGGGCTCGCCCAGTTGCGCCCGCAGCCAGCCCATCAATTCTGTCCCGACCTCGCCATCATCCAGGTGGTAATCCACCAGCACCAGTTGCGGACGAACGCCTTCATTCAGCAAGGCCGCGCATTCCTCGCGGTTGCGGGCCGTCCAGACACGGCAGCCCCAGCGTGTCAGCAAGCTCTGCATGCCGATCAGAATGCTGTCTTCGTTATCGACGCACAGCACCTGAGCACCTATGACAGGCTGGCCGTTCTGTTCCGACACCACGGGACGTGGCGCGGACTGGCTTTGAGCCAGTGGCACGCTGACGCTGAACACACTGCCTTTGCCGGGCCATGAACGGACTTGCAAGGTGTGCCCTAGTACGCGACACAGTCCATCGGCAATCGCCAGGCCAAGGCCAAGGCCTTTTTCTGCACGGGTCTGATGGCTGTCCAGACGCTTGAACTCTTCAAAAATGACCTGCAGTTTATTTTCTGGAATGCCGGGGCCTCGATCCCAGACCTCCAGGCACAACTCGCTCCCTCGTCGGCGTACACCCAGTAGCACGGGGCCCTTGGCGTAGCGGAAGGCATTGGTCAGGAAGTTTTGTAAAATCCGGCGTAGCAGTTTGATGTCGCTGCTGACTCGCAGGCGGCTGCCGCGCACTCTGAAACTTAATCCCTGTTCCTGAGCCTGAGCGGTGAACTCATTGCCCAAAGTGTCGAACAGCTCGCTAATTGCGAACGGCTTGATATCAGGGGTGAATTTTCCGTTTTCCAGGCGGGAAATATCCAGCAGATCACTGATCAAGTCTTCAGCGGAGCGCAGGGAACTGTCTAAATGCTGCACCAGTTTTTGTGCCTCAGGGCTCAGGCCGTCCTCTTGATGGGAGAGGGCTGCCGAGAACAGTCGGGCGGCATTCATCGGTTGCATCAGGTCATGGCTGACGGCCGCCAGAAAGCGGGTTTTGGATTGGTTGGCTGTCTCGGCCACACCTTTGGCCTCGGTCAGGGCCTGATTCAGCTGTGACAATTCAAAGGTGCGCTCGGCTACGCGTTGCTCCAGCCCTTCATTGGCTTCGGTCAGTGCTTGCTCGGCTTCACGGAATGCCGTGATGTCGGTGAAACTCATGACAAAGCCGCCGCCTGGCATGGGGTTGCCGATCAGTTCAATCACCCGGCCATTGGGGAACAGGCGTTCGGAGGTATGAGCCCGTCCTTGACGCATCCAGTGCAGTCGACGGGCGACATGCACTTCTGCTTCGCCGGGGCCGCAGAGGCCGCGTTCTGCATTGTGCCGAATGATGTCGGCAATCGGACGTCCTACACTGATCAGCCCGTCCGGGTAGTTGAACAGCTCCAGATAACGTCGGTTCCAGGCGACCAGTTTGAGCGACTGGTCGACGACGCTGATGCCTTGAGTGATGTTTTCAATCGCCCCTTGAAGCAGGGCACGGTTGAATTGCAGCACCTCGGATGCTTCGTCGGCAATGCGCACGACGTCTTCAAGTTGCATTTCCCGGCCTTCGATGGCGGCTTTGACCACCGCTCGAGTCGAGGAGGCGCCCAGTACCCCTGCCAGCAGGCGTTCGGTATGGGCAATCCACTCGCCATTGGCATTTTGACTGGGGTTGAAACCCTTGCCCTGGCGGTAAGCGAAGCGAATAAAGCTCTGGTGGGCCCGTTCTTCACCGACGAATCGCGCGGCGAGGGTCAACAAATCATTGATTTGTACCGCGAGCATTGAGCGCCCGCTGGGGTGATTGCTGAGTTCCTGGCCGATAAAGCGTCCGGCTTGCCAGTGCTCTGACACCCGGGTGCGCGACAGTACCGAGACCCAGGCAAACAGTGTGAAGTTACCTGCCAGCGACAGCACCACGCCTTGGGTCAGAGGTGTGATCGGTAGCCCCAGCGGGTTGCTGTGCAGCCAGGCCAGTCCGGGGAAGTGGCTCAGGTGCCAGCCCAGGCTGTGGGCAATCAGTGGCAGCACCAGGGTGTAGAACCAGATAAAGGTACCTGCAGCCAGGCCGGCGAATACTCCGCGGCGGTTGGCCTGTTTCCAGTACAGCGCACCCAGCATGGCCGGGGCCAGTTGCGTGACGGCGGCGAACGCAATCTGGCCAATAGTGGCGAGACTGGCGGTCGAACCCAGCAGGCGGTAGCTGACATAGGCCAGCAGCAAAATGACCACGATGGATACGCGGCGCACCGAAAGCATCCAGTAGCGGAATACCTCGAACGGGCGTTCGGCGTTTTTACGCCGCAGCAGCCAGGGCAGCAGCATGTCGTTGGACACCATGGTCGACAACGCGACACTGGCGACGATCACCATCCCGGTGGCGGCCGAGGCTCCGCCAATGAAGGCGAGCATCGCCAGGGCAGGGTGCGCCTGGGCCAGTGGCAAACTGATGACGAACGAGTCGGGCAATACTGAACTGGGTAGCAACATTTGCCCCGCCAGTGCAATCGGCACGACAAACAGGCCTGCCAGAATCAGATAGGCCGGAAACACCCATTTGGCCAGTTGCAGGTCTTGCGGCTCGATGTTCTCCACCACCGTTACGTGGAACTGGCGGGGCAGGCAGATGATCGCCATCATCGCGACGCCGGTCTGAACGATCATCGATGGCCAGTTAACGGTTTCTTTCCAGTATTCCTCAAGTCGCGGGGCCAGCATTGCCTGGCTGAACAGGTCTTCGAAGCCGTCATACAGGCCATACGTGACGAAGGCGCCGACGGCGAGGAAGGCGAACAGCTTGACCAGGGATTCAAAGGCAATCGCCAGCACCATGCCCCGGTGGTGTTCGGTGGCATCGAGGTTGCGCGTACCGAACACAATGGTAAACAGCGCCAGAATCAACGTCACAATCAGAGCAGTGTCCTGGACCCGAGAGCCCGTGGCATCTGCTCCGGCGCCGATCAGCAGATTGACTCCGAGCACAATGCCTTTGAGTTGCAGGGCGATGTAGGGCAAGACGCCGACCAGGCAGATCAGCGCCACCACAATGGCCAATGATTGGGATTTGCCATAACGGGCCGCGATGAAGTCGGCAATTGAGGTGATGTTTTCCTGTTTGCTGATCATCACCATTTTTTGCAGCACCCAGGGCGCGCACACCAGCAGCAGGACCGGTCCCAGGTAAATCGGCAAGAACGCCCAGAGCTGTTCTGCGGCCTGGCCCACAGCGCCAAAGAAGGTCCAGCTGGTGCAGTACACCGCCAGCGACAAGCTATATACCCATGCACGCACCCGTGGTGGCAGCGGTGTGCTGCGCCGATCACCATAAAAGGCAATCGCGAACATGATGGCCATATAGGCCAGGGCGACGGCGGCGATAAGCCCGCTGGACAGCGACATGATGGCTCCTGAGTGTGTTTTAACCGGCAGCAATCCAGCGCCAGCGGGTAAGTCTCGCACGATGTTTGGGCGGCGTCAGTGTCGACCATGGTCGGAGCGCGGCCTGGTGTCGCAGGTTTGGGGGGTTGCCGGCTTTGTCGATCAGGTCTTGACCTTCCATCCATTCAGTTGATTATCTAGAAAATCGATAACAGTTAGAGAAAATACCCGTTATATGGATATTCGATTTGGTTCTATTCTTGATATGACCTCATATGAGGAGCAGGAGGAACCCATGAATTGTTCAAATAAGGCTCAAGCCGGTTTTCGGCCATTTAGCCAGTTACAGCATCCGCGAGAAGTGATCCGCCAGTTCACCCCGAACTGGTTTGCCGCGACCATGGGCACGGGGGTTCTGGCGCTGGCGCTGGCTCAGTTGCCCGTCAAGATTCCTGGCCTGTATGCCTTTGCCGAAGGTTTGTGGTTGTTCAATATCGCGTTGTTCATCCTGTTCAGCGTGCTGTATGGCGCACGTTGGGTCATGTTTTACGACGAGGCACGGCGTATTTTCGGGCATTCAACCGTGTCGATGTTCTTTGGCACCATTCCCATGGGCCTGGCAACCATCATCAACGGTTTTCTGCTATTCGGTGTCGCCCGTTGGGGCAGCGATATGGTGCAGGTTGCACATGTGTTGTGGTGGGTGGATGTGGTGATGTCTCTAACCTTCGGGGTGATGATTCCCTACATGATGTTTACCCGTCAGGAGCACAGCATTGACCAAATGACCGCGGTCTGGCTGTTGCCGGTGGTGGCGGCAGAGGTCGCTGCGGCCAGTGGCGGGCTGTTAGCGCCGCATCTCATTGATCCGGTGGCGCAGTTCCACGTACTGATCACCAGTTATGTGCTGTGGGCGTTCTCGGTGCCGGTGGCGTTCAGCATCCTGACCATTCTCATGCTGCGCATGGCGCTGCATAAATTGCCCCACGAGAGCATGGCCGCCTCGAGCTGGCTGGCGCTGGGACCGATTGGTACCGGTGCCCTGGGGTTATTACTGTTGGGGGCTGATTCGCCGGCTATCTTCGCTGCCAATGGTTTTGTCCGGATCGGCGAGGTTGCTGAAGGGTTGGGGCTGATCTGCGGGATCGCACTGTGGGGCTTTGGCTTGTGGTGGATGCTGATGGCGGTACTGATCACTGTTCGCTACATGCGTGCCGGCATTCCGTTCAATCTGGGCTGGTGGGGCTTTACCTTTCCGCTCGGCGTGTATTCCCTGGCCACGCTACGCCTGGGGAATATTCTCAACCTGACATTCTTTGATGTGTTCGGGTGCGTACTGGTTGCCGGGCTCGCGCTGATGTGGCTGATTGTGGGCAAGCGGACCCTGCAAGGTGCCTACCGTGGCGAATTGTTTGTTTCACCCTGCATCGTCGGGTTGAAGAGGTAAGAGATGTACTTGGGTTCTGTATGAAATCGCTGAACATAACGCGAATGAGTGCAGAACCCGAGTAAGGTTGTGTCCCGAGTGTTACAACGGCACTCCAATGAGAAAGCCCTTCGGCGCAACGTGAGTACATGGAAGATGAGCCACCCTTCACAGTTCAGTTTGTTGAGGAAGCGCCGCTTCCTGCCGTTTTTCGTGACCCAGTCCTTGGGGGCGCTCAATGACAACCTGTTCAAGCAGTCGCTGATTCTCGCCATTCTTTATAAGTTGAACATCGACGGTGACAGGGGGATCTGGGTCAATCTCTGCGCATTGCTCTTTATCCTGCCTTTCTTTTTGTTCTCGGCACTGGCGGGTCAGTTCGGTGAAAAGTACGCCAAGGACCGTTTGATCCGCCTGATCAAACTGGGCGAAATCGCGATCATGCTGGTGGGCGCTATGGGTTTTGCCTTCGATCATCTGGCATTGATGCTGGTGGCGCTCTTTGCGATGGGCACACACTCGGCGCTGTTTGGTCCGGTCAAGTATTCAATCCTGCCGCAGACCCTGCATGAGGATGAACTGGTTGGAGGTAACGGCCTGGTCGAGATGGGCACCTTTTTATCGATTCTGGCAGGCACCATTGGCGCCGGCGTCATGCTGTCGACCAGTCATTACACGACGGTCGTGTCGGTGGTGATTGTTTCAGTAGCGGTACTTGGTTATCTGACCAGTCGAGCAATTCCCCGGGCGCCCGCCGATACACCCGACTTGCGGCTTAACTGGAATATTTTCAGCGAATCATGGGCTACCTTGCGCATGGGGTTGAATCAGACGCCTGCAGTGTCACGTTCTGTCGTGGGTAACTCGTGGTTCTGGTTTGTCGGCGCGATCTACCTGACACAGATTCCGGCCTACGCCAAAGACTGGCTTTATGGCGATGAGACGGTCGTCACGTTGATTCTCACGGTGTTCTCGGTTGGCATTGCCTTGGGCTCAATGCTTTGCGAAAAGCTGTCCGGGCGTAAGGTCGAAATCGGCCTGGTGCCGTTCGGGTCATTTGGACTCACGCTGTTTGGTCTGCTGCTGTGGTGGCATTCAGGACAAATGCCGCAGAACATCCAGGCCAACGACTGGTTGGGGGTGCTGGGGTTCAGTCAGGCATGGTGGGTGCTGCTGGATATTCTGGGGCTGGGCATCTTCGGTGGTTTTTATATTGTGCCGCTGTACGCATTGATTCAGTCGCGTACGGCCGAGCACGAGCGGGCCCGGGTGATTGCGGCCAACAACATCCTCAATGCTCTGTTCATGGTGGTGTCAGCCATCGTCACCATTGTGTTGCTGGGCGTGGCCAAGCTGACGATTCCCGAGTTGTTTCTTGTGGTGTCGCTGATGAACGTTGCCGTCAATGCTTACATCTTCAAAATTGTCCCTGAATTCAGCATGCGCTTCATGATCTGGCTGCTTGGCCATTCCATGTACCGGGTTGAGCACAAGGGGCTGGAGGCCATTCCCGAGGAGGGTGCCGCCTTGCTGGTGTGCAATCACGTGTCGTTTGTGGATGCGCTGTTGATTGGCGGGGCAGTGCGTCGTCCGATTCGCTTCGTGATGTATTACAAAATCTACAACCTGCCGGTGCTCAATTTTATCTTCCGCACAGCGGGCACGATTCCCATCGCCGGGCGCGCTGAAGATGAGGCGATTTACGAGCAGGCTTTCAAGCGGATTGCCGAATACCTGAATGACGGTGAATTGGTGTGCATCTTCCCTGAAGGCAAGCTCACCACCGACGGACAGATCAACGAGTTCAAGGCAGGGGTGACGCGGATTCTGGAGTGTACGCCGGTGCCGGTGATTCCCATGGCGCTGCAAGGTTTGTGGGGAAGCTTCTTTAGTCGTGATCCGGACAAGGGGGTCTTTCGCCGGTTATGGTCGCGAGTGACATTGATAGCGGGCACTGCAATGGCGGCCAATGAGGCTACGCAAAAGAAATTGCGGGAGCGGGTGACGGAATTAAGAGGGGATGTGCTGTAAGGGGGGCTTTGAATAGCCGCTGCCGCAGGCTGCAAAAAGGTCCGAAGGACCTTTAGGTTCAGGGCTGCGGCAGCGGGTGCAAGCGTGTGGCTTAAGTGCTCATCTTCAGCCCGACCAGGCCGGCAATGATCAGTGCAACGCTGGCCAGACGGAACAGCGCCATGGATTCACCAAACAGAATGATCCCGGCGATAACCGTACCCACTGCGCCAACGCCGGTCCAGATCGCGTAGGCCGTGCCCAATGGCAGCTCTTTCATGGCCAGGCCCAGCAAGCCAAGGCTCACCACCATGGCGCCGATGGTCAGGGCTGTGGGCAGGGGGCGGGTGAAGCCGTCTGTGTATTTCAGGCCGACGGCCCAGCCAACTTCAAACAGGCCAGCGAAAAACAAAATAATCCAGGACATGGTTGCCTCCATCAATTGATGGGGTCGTCCCCAGAATAATCACTCGATGAGTCGCGAGGTCGTCCTCGCTGTGCGCAGTATATTGCCCACGATTAATCTGACAGGCAACCCCTGAAAATTCAGTCAGTCGCGGGTTTGGTGGCGCTCAAGCGGTCTTCTCTCTCGCTCATTCTGCGGAAATACGTCGACAGCAGTGCTCCCGAGATGTTGTGCCACACGCTAAACAGCGCACTGGGTACGGCGGCCAGCGGTGAAAAGTGGGCACTGGCCAATGCGGCCCCCAGCCCGGAGTTCTGCATGCCGACCTCCAGCGCGAGGGATTTGCGTTGAGCCAGCGGCAGCTTGAACAGACGGCCGGTAAAGTAGCCCAGCAAGTAACCGAAGCTGTTATGCAGCATGACCACCGCCATGATCAGCAGGCCTGACTCGGCAATCTGTGCCTGGCTGGCAGCCACTACGGCAGCGACGATGATCACGATGCTGATCACCGAGACCAGCGGCAGGACATCGACCGCAAAGCGAACCCGCGCGCCCAGCAGGCGCTGGGCCAGAACGCCGAGCACGATGGGCAGCAACACAACTTGCAGAATCGACCAGAACAACTCCATGAACGATACCGGAAGCCAGGCCGAGGCCAGCAGCCAGATAAGCGCGGGAGTCAATAACGGAGCGAGCAGGGTGGTGACAGCGGCAATGGCTACGGACAGGGCCAGATCGCCTCGTGCCAGCCAGGTCATGACATTGGATGATGTGCCGCTAGGGCAGCAACCGACGAGAATCACGCCAACGGCGATTTCAGGCGGCAGGTGAAACACTTGGCACAGCAACCACGCCACGCCGGGCATGATCACGAAATGAGCAATTACGCCCAAGGCCACGCGCCAGGGGTGGCGAGCGACTTCGGCGAAGTCTTCAAGCTTGAGGGTCAGGCCCATGCCGAACATCACCACGCCCAGAAGCGGCACAATGGCGCCTTTAAGGCCGACAAACCAGCCAGGCTCGAAAAACGCCAATACGGCGAAAATCAGTACCCAGTAAGCAAAGGTGTTGCCGACGAAGCGGCTTAAAGCAGCGAGTGCGCGCATGGCGGTCCTTTATTGTAATTAGAGTATCTAGAGTATCGGGCAAAACACTGTCGCCGCTGCCGCAGGCTGTGATGGGGGTGGGCGCAGCGACCCGGCTGTGAGACGAAGGTCCTGCGGCCCGGTCGCTGCCTGCTGCAGCGGCTACAAATACTGCACCTTTAGATCCCCTGAGGAATCTCTTCACCGCCCAACGCTTCAAACAACTGAGGCAGGAACTCGCCGAAGGTCAGCATCATCAGGGTGAAGCTGGCGTCCTGTTGGCCCAGGTCATCATCACCGCCGTCCTGTTCGGCCTGATCCTGCAGCAGGTCCTCAAACTTCAGGCGCTTGACCACCAGTTTGTCGTCCAGTACGAACGACAGCTTGTCTTGCCAGGCCAGCGACAGCTGAGTCACGATTTTACCGGTGCTCAGATGCAGCTGGATTTCGTCGCTGGTCAGGTCCTGACGTTTGCAACGGATGATGCCGCCGTCTTCATGGGTATCACGCAGCTCGCATTCGTCGAGAACGAAGAAGTTGTCAGCAGCTTTTTGGGTCTTGACCCATTCAGTCATGGTGGCGCTTGGGGCAACCTTGACTGCCAACGGACGAACCGGCAGTGAGCCGATCACTTCTCGCAAGGTAGACAGCAAGTCTTCGGCACGCTTCGGGCTGGAAGCGTTGACCAGGATCAGGCCTTGCTTGGGTGCGATGGCGGCAAAGGTCGCCGAGCGACGAATAAAGGCGCGAGGCAAGAAGGTCTGGATGATTTCATCCTTGAGCTGATCACGCTCCTTCTTGTAGACCTTGCGCATTTGCTCGGCTTCGATCTCTTCAACTTTATCCTTCAAGGCATCGCGTACAACGCTGCCAGGCAGGATGCGTTCTTCTTTTCGGGCTGCGATCAACAGGAAGTCCTGGCTGGCGTGAACCAGAGGAGCGTCTTCGCCTTTACCGAAAGGGGCAACGAAACCGTAGGTGGCTAATTCCTGACTTGAACACGAGCGGGCCGGTTTGGTGGCCAGTGCAGTTTCCAGCACCTGCGCATCAAAAGGCAGATCTTGGGTCAGGCGATAGATAAGCAGGTTTTTGAACCACATGGGGTGAATCACTCCTTTATACAAAGACGGCATTATTCGCTTCATGAAGCCATAGGCCAACCCTGCGCTAAGCCTTTGGCAGGCTTAGAAAAATTATTTTAAAAAGTGCTTGCCAGACCACAGGTCGCTCCGTAGAATGCGCGCCACACCGAGAGTGAAAGGGTGATTAGCTCAGCTGGGAGAGCATCTGCCTTACAAGCAGAGGGTCGGCGGTTCGATCCCGTCATCACCCACCATTCGCTCACAGTGTTACGCGCAGCGGTAGTTCAGTCGGTTAGAATACCGGCCTGTCACGCCGGGGGTCGCGGGTTCGAGTCCCGTCCGCTGCGCCATATTTTTACCACAAGCCCCTTGAACGCTTGTGGTTCGGGGAAGCCCCGCAGAATGCGGGGTTTTTCTTGCCTGTCTTCGGTCTAGCAGTTTTCTGGTAGATCAAAGAGCAGGGCGCCGGAAACGGATGTTTTTAAGAAATTTTGAAAAAAATTGAATAAAAACAACCACTTACACGAAAAGTGTGAGAGAATGCGCCCCGCAACGAGAGTGAAGTGAAAGGGTGATTAGCTCAGCTGGGAGAGCATCTGCCTTACAAGCAGAGGGTCGGCGGTTCGATCCCGTCATCACCCACCATTCGCTTTCAGTGTTACGCGCAGCGGTAGTTCAGTCGGTTAGAATACCGGCCTGTCACGCCGGGGGTCGCGGGTTCGAGTCCCGTCCGCTGCGCCATATTCAGATCACAAGCCCCTTGAACGCTTGTGATCAACAAAAAAGCCTGCCTTGTGCAGGTTTTTTTGTGCGCGTGTGTTTTTTAAAGCACGAGTAGCCGCTGTCGCAGTCAGCGGCAGCGGCTACAGGGTGATTCGGGATCAGTTTTTGGCGATCAGATTGCCGGCGTGTAGCCCGCATTCTTTTTGTGTGGCTTCTTCCCACCACCAGCGACCTTCACGCTCGTGCTGGTTAGGCAGTACCGGACGGGTGCAAGGCTCGCAGCCGATGCTGATAAACCCACGCTCATGCAGGCTGTTGTAAGGCAGTTCGAGCATGCGGATGTAGCCCCAGACTTCTTCGCTGGTCATTTGCGCCAGCGGGTTGAACTTGTACAGGGGGCGTTCCGGGGTGGAGAAGGCGCCGTCGATTTCCAGGGCGGCGACCTGGCTGCGGGTGCCGGGGCTCTGATCGCGGCGCTGGCCAGTGGCCCAGGCTTTTACGGTCGATAGTTTGCGGCGCAGCGGTTCGATCTTGCGTATGCCGCAGCACTCGCCGTGACCATCCTTGTAAAAGCTGAACAGGCCTTTTTCTTTAACAAAAGGCTCAAGGCGAGTCTGGTCGGGCGATATCACTTCGATCTGAATCTTGTAATGCTCACGCACTTGCTCAATGAAACGATACGTCTCAGGGTGCAGGCGACCGGTATCGAGGCTGAACACTTTGACGTTTTTGTTGAGTTTCCAGGCCATGTCCACCAGCACCACGTCTTCGGCGCCGCTGAACGAGATCCATAGCTCATCGCCAAAGTGTTCAAAGGCGAGTTTGAGGATGTCTTGCGGGGATTTGCTGGCGTATGTCGCGGCGAGTTCAGCGACGTTGAACGGGTGGCTCATCAGGCGGCTTCCTACTGTGAATGGCGCTGGGCGCTCTCTAGTGTCGCGATGTTAGCAAAAACCGTGGGCTACAGGGTTTGTAGCGTATCGAGCAGAATCTTCACTTTGGTGATGGATTCTTCGTATTCGGCCTGCCAGTCCGAGTCGGCCACAATCCCGCCACCGCCCCAACAACTGATACCGCCATCTTTGATCAACAGGCTGCGAATCGCGATTGAGCTGTCCATTTCGCCGCGTACATCGAGATACAGCAGCGAACCGCAATAAATGCTGCGTCGGGCAGGCTCCAGCTCATCGATGATTTGCATGGCGCGGATCTTGGGCGCTCCAGTGATCGAGCCCCCGGGGAAGCTATCGCCAATCAGGTCCAGCGCGTCTTTACCCGCAGCCAGTTCACCAACCACGCTGCTTACCAAGTGGTGAACGTTGGGGTAGCTTTCCAGAGTGAACAGCTGCGGGACGGTGACGGAACCGATGCGGCAAGTGCGACCGAGGTCGTTGCGCAGCAAGTCGACAATCATCAGGTTTTCGGCCCGATCTTTGGGGCTGGCCAGTAGCTCGGCCGCGTTTGCGGCGTCTTCGGCGGGAGTTTTGCCTCGGGGTCGGGTGCCTTTGATTGGGCGTGTTTCGACCTGGTTCTGGCTGACGCGCACGAAGCGCTCAGGCGACAGGCTCAAGATGGCGCTATCGGTTGCGAGGCTCATAAAACCCGAGAACGGGGTAGGGCAAGCCAGGCGCAATGCACAGTAGGCGGCCCAGGCATCGCCCTGGCACCGGGCGCTGAAGCGCTGGGTGTAATTGACTTGATAGCAGTCGCCGGACTGGATGTAGCGCTGGATTTGTTCGAGTGCCTGCTGATATTGCCCGGCGCTGATGTCGGGCTGCATCGGCTGTTTGAGGCTGAAGCGGCCAACGGGTGAGTGAGCCGGCTGGCTGAATAGCGCAATCAGGCGCTCGCGTTCGTCAGCTTCCAGGCTCGGGTGAAATACCAGCTGGCTAGTGGCCGCCTGGTGATCACTGATCAATGCCCAGGCATACAGACCCAGTTGCGCATCCGGCAGTTGCAGATCATCCCGTGACTGAGCCGGAAGCTGCTCAAGCAGGCGTCCGAAGTCATAACTCAGGTAGCCGATCAGGCCGCCGGCAAATGGCAGTTCGTAGGGCGCGGGTAATTGCGCGTTACCGAGTTGATCGAGGTTGTCGCGCAGGCGCTGCAGGAAATCGCGCCCTGATTCGTTGGGTTGCACGCTTAACGCTGTGTGCGGCCAGGCGCTCATCAGGTCATAACGACCACGCTCTGCCCGGGGGCGGCCGCTGTCCAGCAGCACGGCGCCCGGAGCATGACGAATCGCCGCAAAATAGCCGGCAGGATCGGGTAGGTAAGGCAGAGGGTGAACGGTGCAGGTCAACATGCGAAGCAAATCAGCCAAGGGAGCGGGGTGCTGATTGTAGTCTTGTGGGGGGCGGCAAAGCCAATCGCGTCCCCGTCGCAGTTGCCGCAGGCTACATCCAGCGCCGAAGTCGTCGTAAAGCCTGATTCTGTGGTGTACCGGTTAAACCCGGTACTCAGGGGCTGCGCCCGCTTCGTGTGCGGACGCAGCCTGCGGCAGCGGCTACAGGTCAATCGTTGGTGTGAATGTGCCCAAACAGTTCCTGGGCAAAGCGTACGCGCTCTTCGGCTGTTTCCTTGATGCCTTGGGCTGCCAGCTTTTCAATGTGGGCTTCGACGGCGTGGGTGCGCAGTGTGAGGCCGCAGTCGTTGGCAATCTGGATGTTCAGGCCGGGACGCGCGTTCAGCTCCAGGATCAGGGGGCCCTTGTCCTGGTCGAGCACCATGTCTACGCCGATATAGCCCAGGCCGCACAGCTCATAGCACCCGGCGGCCAGCTTCATGAAGCCGTCCCAGTTGGGCAGTTGCACGCCGTCCACCGCGTTGGTGGTGTCCGGGTGCTTGCTGATGATGTTGTTCAGCCAGGTGCCGCGCAGCGTCAGGCCGGTGGCCAGGTCCACGCCCACACCGATTGCGCCCTGGTGCAGGTTGGCCTTGCCGCCCGATTGGCGGGTTGGCAGACGCAGCATGGCCATCACCGGGTAACCCATCAGGACGATGATGCGGATGTCCGGGACGCCCTCGTAGCTGATGCTTTTGAAGATCTGGTCGGGGGTTACCCGGTATTCGATCAGCGCCCGGTCACGGTGACCGCCCAGGGAGTACAGACCGGTCAGGATGCTCGAAATCTGATGTTCGATTTCTTCATGGCTGATGATCTTGCCCGAGACGGTACGGAACCGGTCTTCGAAACGGTCGGCGATCACCAGAATGCCATCGCCGCCCGCGCCTTGCGCAGGCTTGATCACGAAATCGCTGCGACCACCGATGATTTCGTCGAGCTTGTCGATTTCCTTCTCGGTGGAAATCACGCCATACATTTCCGGCACGTGGATGCCGGCCTGGATGGCGCGTTCCTTGGTGATGATCTTGTCATCCACAATCGGGTACAAGCTGCGCTTGTTGTACTTGAGTACGTAATCCGCGTTGCGCCGATTGATGCCCATGATGCCCCTGGCTTCCAGGGCTTTCCAGGTCTTCCACAGGCCAAACATCAGGAATCAGCCTTCACGAAAGCCTTGAAGCGCACCAGTTCGGTCAGGCGGTAGCCGCGGTAGCGACCCATGGCCAGCATGAAACCTACCAGGATCAGCAGAATCGCCGGGAAGGTGAACACGAAGTAGGTCAGTTCCGGGATGCTCATGATCAGGTGCGCCAGGGAGGCGGCGAACAGGGTGCCGGCTGCGACTTTCATCGCGTGGCCACCTCCGCGTTCTTCCCAGGTGATCGACAGACGTTCGATGGTCATGGTCAGAATCACCATCGGGAACAGCGCTACCGACAGGCCGCGATCCAGGCCGAGCTTGTGACTGAACAGGCTGATGGCTGCGATCAGCATCACCACGAATGTCAGCACGACCGATAGCCTTGGCAGCATCTGCAGTTTCAAGTGTTCAAGGTAGGAGCGTAACGTCAATCCGAGGGCGGTAATCACCGTAAACAGAATGATGCCGAAGCCCAGCTGGGTTTCGCGGAACGCCAGGGCGATCAGCACCGGCGTAAACGTCCCCAGGGTCTGCAGCCCGATCAGGTTGCGCAGTACCAGAATGACCAGTACGCCAATCGGGATCACGACCATGATCATGAAGGTTTGCTGTGTCTGCAGTGGCAAGCCGTACAGCGAGTA
Organism: Pseudomonas sp. D1HM; assembly: GCF_019266105.1. Lineage (NCBI taxonomy): Bacteria > Pseudomonadati > Pseudomonadota > Gammaproteobacteria > Pseudomonadales > Pseudomonadaceae > Pseudomonas > Pseudomonas sp. D1HM. The sequence goes on from NZ_LRMN01000014.1 coordinate 244,725, forward strand.
TTCGAGGAAGCTGGCGTCGGTGTTTTCATCCGTCAGCTTGGCCAGGCGAATGGCGTTCATTTCGCTGTTGTTCAGGCTGAAGGTGACCGCGGGTTTTTTGCCGCCATCAACGGTGACCATAGGTTCATCACCGACCCACCACAGCAGGCGATCAGAAGGCAGGCCTTGTTCGCCGGTTTCCGGGTTGAAGTACAGCCAGTCATTACCATTGAAGCTGCGCAACCACAGTTCGGGGCTTTGCGGCTGATCGGCGACCAGGCGGATGGTGTGGACTTTTTCCAGCGGTACGTGAGCAATCGACAGCAGCAGTTCGATGATCTGAGCTTTGTGCGGCGTCGAAGGGTCGCCTGCCAGCAGCAGTTTCACGTTGTCATCGTTCGGGTTGCTGACGCGCTTGATGGTCTCGCTGATAAAGGTTTCGACGTCAGCCGAGTGCTGGCGAATGGGGGCCAGAAGTGCTTCGGCAGCGATTTTTTCCGGGCCTTCGACGGCGATGCTGTCGCGGAATACCGGTCCTTTGACCTTGGTTTTGTCGCCCGAGTAACGCTTGGTCAATACCAGGCGGTAGTAGAGGGTTTGTTTGCCGCTGACCCGGCGTGCCGACCACGTGACCTTGCGGTTACCGTCAACCCGGTTAACGCTCACCCCATAGTTATTGGAGATAAAGCTTTCGTTCAGGCTGACGTAGTCGCGGTTGAGCGGGGGTACGAACATCTGGACCTTGACCGGATCTTTCGAGCTGGCGACGAATTCGACCTTGGCGTCGATGTTCCACAAATCGTCGGTAGCGTCTTCGGTCACCGGGATGCCGAGGGCGAAAATCTGATAGGCCGTGATCGAAATGCCCAGCACCACAAGGATGGTGATCAATATTTTCAAGTGAAGGGTAAGAGCGCGCATTTCAATTACTCTGCGGTTTGAGCGTTGGCGGCGCAGGCAGGTTTGCCAGCAGCGTATTTAAGACTGGGGTCGACCAGCGCATCAAAGCGTTTTAGTGCTTCGGAGCCAATCAATAGCGGGTATTGGAACGCGCTTCGGTCAGTCAAGTTCACTTCTATTGTGCGTAAAGCTTTGCCCATACAGATTTCGAGCGAAATCACTGGGCGAGAAGTGTAATTCTTGTCTGATTCGGGATTGTAATCCCCCGAGCGGCGTTTGATCTTGCTGACACGGGCCAGAGGGCGCTCGATAGGGTGCGAGTGAGCATCATCAATGGCCAGGTAAAAGCGCACCCAGCTCTCGCCATCGCGCTTGAAGCGCTTGATATCGCGCGCGCTGAGGGAGGCGGTCTTGGCCCCGGTGTCGAGTTTGGCAGCGACTTGCAGGTCAATGCCCGCCAGTTCGGCGTACTCATTCAGGCCATACACGGTTTTTTCACTGCCATGGCTCAGGCCCGGCAAAGTCAGCAGGCAAAGAAGGGTAGAGAGGGGGATGAATTTCATAAATCAGAGCGCGGTCTCTTGCAATCTTCAGTTCAAGGCGACTGGCAGTACAGCGCAAGTTCCTCGTGCGGCTGCCCACAAAGGGGGCAGGGCGATGCGGCGGCATTCTAACATGATGGTTTTATGGCGCCAGCGTTGAGACCTGTTTGCGGTGGCCTATATGAAAAGATCAATTAAAAAGGGCCCTCATTAGACGATTGTCGACAATGTTTAAATATCCTTTGACCGTTAGCGCTTAAATGGCTAGTTTTGGCGCTATTGATTTTCAAGGTGTCGACAATATGCTGCAAGCACTCGAAGCTGCCGTGATCCCCCAGGACGATTCGGAAACCTTGTCCGAGAACGTCTTCCGGCGTATTCAGGCCGCTATTGTCAAAGGCGATATTGCCCCGGGCAGCAAGATTTCCGAGCCTGAGCTGGCACGTACTTACGGCATCAGCCGTGGCCCCTTGCGCGAAGCGATTCACCGTCTTGAAGGCCAGCGCCTGCTGGTACGTGTGCCCCATGTGGGGGCGCGCGTGGTCTCGTTGAGTCATGCCGAACTGATCGAGCTGTATGAAATCCGCGAATCCCTCGAAGGCATGGCCTGTCGGTTGGCTGCCGAGCGCATGAGCGATGAAGACATCGCCGAGCTGCGCCGCGTACTGGAAACCCATGAGCGTGATGAGGCGTTTCAGGCGGGTGTCGGGTACTACCAGCAAGAGGGTGACTTTGATTTTCATTACAAAATCATTCAAGGCAGCGGCAACCGCACGCTGACCCAGATGCTTTGCGGGGAGCTGTACCAACTGGTGCGCATGTACCGCATCCAGTTTTCCGCGACCCCCAACCGCCCGCATCAGGCGTTCGCCGAGCACCACCGGATTCTCGATGCCATTGCCGATCGCGACGGCGAATTGGCCGAGTTGTTGATGCGCCGACATATCGGTGCGTCGAAACGCAATATTGCGCGTCACTACCAAGACAGCGCCCAGCAGACAGCCACTCCACGAGGTGAGTCATGAGCAATAAAAACAGTCCAGGCCAGCGTTTCCGTGATGCAGTCGCCAGTGAGCACCCTTTGCAAGTCGTGGGGGCGATCAACGCCAACCACGCATTGCTGGCCAAGCGTGCCGGCTTCAAGGCGATCTATCTGTCGGGCGGAGGTGTCGCTGCGGGCTCCCTGGGCGTTCCTGATCTGGGTATTACCGGCCTGGACGACGTACTGACTGACGTGCGCCGCATCACTGACGTGTGCGATCTGCCGCTGTTGGTGGACGTGGACACCGGTTTTGGTTCGTCGGCGTTTAACGTAGCCCGCACTGTGAAATCGATGATCAAGTTCGGCGCTGCGGCGATTCACATCGAAGACCAGGTTGGAGCCAAGCGCTGTGGTCATCGCCCGAACAAGGAAATCGTTTCGCTGCAGGAGATGGTTGACCGCATCAAGGCGGCAGTCGATGCCCGTACCGATGACAGCTTTGTGATCATGGCGCGTACCGATGCACTGGCGGTAGAAGGCCTTGAGTCTGCCCTTGAACGTGCCGCGGCGTGTGTCGAGGCGGGCGCCGACATGGTGTTCCCTGAAGCCATCACCGAGCTGGACATGTACAAGCTGTTCGCCAATCGGGTGAAAGCGCCGATTCTGGCCAATATCACCGAGTTCGGCGCGACGCCGCTGTACACCACCGAGCAACTGGCCGGTGCTGACGTGTCGCTGGTGCTCTACCCGCTGTCGGCATTCCGTGCGATGAACAAGGCGGCAGAAAACGTCTACACCGCCATTCGTCGTGACGGCACCCAGCAAAACGTGATCGACACCATGCAAACCCGTATGGAGCTGTATGACGCCATCAACTATCACGACTTTGAACAGAAGCTGGATGCATTGTTTGCTGCCAAGAAATAAACCCTATCCATTCAATTGCCGGAGCGAGCCTGCTCGCGAAAATCGTCAACGATAACGCGGGAGTCCTGGATACACGCGGTGACTTTGCGTACTTCACGAGCAAGCTGGCTCTTACAGTCATAAATACAAAAATTGGAGAAGAACCATGGCCGAAGCAAAAGTATTGAGTGGTGCCGGATTACGTGGCCAGGTGGCCGGTCAAACGGCTCTATCGACCGTCGGCATGGAAGGTGCCGGTCTGACTTATCGTGGTTATGACGTCCGTGAGCTGGCTGCCGAAGCCCGTTTTGAAGAAGTGGCGTATCTGTTGCTTTACGGCGAACTGCCGACCAAAACCGAGCTGGCTGCCTATATGGGCAAGCTGCAAAAGCTGCGGGACCTGCCGCAAGCATTGAAAGAGGTGCTGGAGCGCATTCCGGCCGACGCCCACCCGATGGACGTGATGCGTACCGGATGCTCGTTCCTGGGTAATCTGGAACCGGAGCTCGACTTCGACCGTCAACGCGATGTCACAGACCGTTTGCTGGCTGCCTTCCCGGCGATCATGTGCTACTGGTATCGCTTCAGCCACGATGGCAAGCGCATTGACTGCGTGACCGATGAAGAGTCAATTGGTGGTCACTTCCTGCACTTGCTGCATGACAAGACCCCGAGCGAGCTGCACGTCAAAGTGATGAACGTGTCGCTGATCCTGTATGCCGAGCACGAATTCAACGCTTCGACATTCACAGCGCGGGTCTGCGCATCGACATTGTCCGACCTGTATTCATGCATTACCGCGGCCATTGGTTCGCTGCGCGGCCCGCTGCATGGCGGTGCCAACGAAGCGGCGATGGAAATGATCGAACGTTTCGGCTCTGCACAGGAAGCGGTCGAAGGCACCCTCGGGATGCTGGCGCGCAAAGACAAGATCATGGGCTTTGGCCACGCGATCTATAAAGACAGCGATCCGCGCAACGAGGTGATCAAGGGCTGGTCGAAAAAACTGGCGGATGAAGTGGGCGACACGGTGCTGTTCCCGGTGTCCGAAGCCATCGACAAAACCATGTGGGAGCAAAAGAAGCTGTTCCCCAATGCCGACTTCTACCATGCCTCGGCGTACCACTTCATGGGTATCCCGACCAAGCTGTTCACGCCGATCTTTGTCTGCTCGCGCCTGACCGGCTGGGCCGCGCATGTCTACGAGCAGCGGGCCAATAACCGCATCATCCGCCCAAGTGCCGAGTACATCGGCGTCGAACAGCGCAAGTTCGTGCCAATCGAACGTCGCTGACAAGCAGGGGCTCGGCGGCCCGTGTCCGGGCTGCCGTTGTCCCCCTGAACATCCCGTGATCGAGTCCCACGCCATGAATACTGAATTTCGTAAAACCCTACCGGGCACCCGGCTGGATTATTTCGACACCCGTGCGGCTGTCGATGCGATCAAGCCCGGTGCTTACGACACGCTGCCGTATACCTCTCGTGTGCTGGCCGAGAACCTGGTGCGTCGTTGCGATCCGGCGACCCTGAATGCTTCGCTGAGCCAACTGATTGAACGCAAGCGTGACCTGGACTTCCCATGGTTCCCGGCGCGTGTGGTGTGCCACGACATTCTGGGTCAGACCGCGCTGGTCGACCTCGCCGGTCTGCGTGATGCCATTGCCCTGCAAGGCGGTGATCCGGCTCAGGTGAACCCGGTGGTGCCGACCCAATTGATCGTTGACCACTCGCTGGCCGTGGAATGTGGCGGTAATGACCCCGAGGCGTTTGAAAAGAACCGCGCCATCGAAGACCGACGCAACGAAGACCGTTTTCACTTTATTGAGTGGACCAAAAAGGCCTTCAAGAACGTCGATGTGATCCCGCCGGGCAACGGCATCATGCACCAGATCAACCTGGAGAAAATGTCTCCGGTGATCCAGGTGCGTGACGGTGTTGCCTTCCCTGACACCTGCGTCGGTACAGACAGCCATACCCCGCACGTCGATTCGCTGGGAGTGATCGCCATTGGTGTTGGCGGCCTCGAAGCGGAAAGCGTCATGCTCGGCCGGGCCTCCTGGATGCGCCTGCCGGAAATCGTTGGCGTCGAGCTGACCGGCAAGTTGCAGCCGGGCATCACCGCCACCGACATGGTGCTGGCGTTGACCGAATTCCTGCGCAAGCAAAAGGTCGTGGGTGCCTGGCTCGAATTCTTCGGTGAAGGCGCTGGTGCGCTGACCCTGGGCGACCGTGCCACCATCTCCAACATGGCCCCGGAATACGGCGCCACCGCGGCAATGTTCTACATCGACCAGCAAACCATCGACTACCTCAAATTGACCGGCCGTGAAGACCAGCAAGTACAGCTGGTGGAAAACTACGCCAAGGTCACGGGGTTGTGGGGTGATAGCCTCAAAGGCGCGCAATACGAGCGCAGCCTGAGCTTTGACCTGTCATCCGTCGTGCGCAACATGGCGGGCCCGAGTAACCCGCACGCCCGGGTTGCCACCAGCGATCTGGCGAGCAAAGGTATTGCCGGTCAATGGGACGATGTCCCGGGGCAGATGCCCGATGGGGCGGTGATCATTGCCGCCATCACCAGTTGCACCAACACCAGCAACCCGCGCAACGTGATTGCCGCAGGCCTGCTGGCGCGCAATGCCAACAAGCTGGGGCTTAGCCGTAAACCGTGGGTCAAGTCGTCCTTGGCGCCAGGTTCGAAAACCGTGGCCCTGTACCTCGATGAAGCCGGACTGACCGATGAACTTGAGCAGTTGGGTTTTGGCGTAGTGGCGTTTGCCTGCACCACCTGCAACGGCATGTCGGGCGCACTGGATCCGGTCATTCAGCAGGAAATCATCGACCGCGACCTCTACGCCACCGCCGTATTGTCGGGCAACCGCAACTTTGACGGGCGAATTCACCCTTACGCCAAACAGGCCTTCCTGGCGTCCCCGCCGCTGGTGGTCGCCTACGCCATTGCCGGGACCATCCGTTTCGATATCGAAAAGGACGTGCTGGGCCTGGATGCCCAAGGCAAGGAAATCCGCCTGAAAGATATCTGGCCGAGCGACGAAGAAATTGACGCGGTGGTCAAAGCCTCGGTCAAGCCGGAGCAGTTCCGCCAGGTTTACATTCCCATGTTCGCCATTCACGAAGACACCGGCCCGAAAGTCGAGCCGCTGTACGACTGGCGCCCGCAGAGCACGTACATCCGCCGTCCGCCGTATTGGGAAGGTGCGTTGGCGGGGGCTCGTCCGCTCAAGGGCATGCGCCCGCTGGCGGTACTGCCGGACAACATCACCACCGATCACCTGTCGCCATCCAACGCGATCATGCTCGACAGCGCTGCCGGTGAATACCTGGCGAAAATGGGCCTGCCGGAAGTCGATTTCAACTCCTACGCCACTCACCGTGGCGACCATTTGACTGCTCAGCGCGCCACGTTCGCCAACCCCAAGCTGTTCAACGAGATGGTGATCGAGGATGGCAAGGTCAAGCAGGGTTCGTTGACCCGCCTGGAGCCTGAAGGTCAAGTGATGCGCATGTGGGAAGCCATTGAAACCTACATGGATCGCAAGCAGCCGCTGATCATCATTGCCGGTGCCGACTACGGTCAGGGCTCGTCTCGTGACTGGGCCGCCAAGGGCGTGCGTCTGGCCGGGGTCGAGGCTATCGCCGCCGAAGGCTTTGAGCGGATCCACCGCACCAACCTGGTGGGCATGGGTGTACTGCCATTGGAGTTCATGCCGGGTACTGACCGTAAAACTTTGCAGATCGATGGTAGCGAAACCTACGACGTGATCGGTGAGCGCACACCGCGTGCCACGCTGACGCTGGTGATTACCCGCAAAAACGGGGAGCGCCTTGAGGTGCCGGTCACCTGCCGTCTGGACACCGCTGAAGAAGTCTCGATCTACGAAGCGGGTGGCGTGTTGCAGCGCTTTGCCCAGGACTTCCTGGAATCGGCTACCGCTTGATCACAGCGCCGGGGCCTGGTGCCCCGGCCACAACAGGACTGTGTTTTATGGCCTATGCAGCTCAAATAAAAATCCCTGCCACGTATATGCGGGGCGGCACCAGTAAAGGTGTTTTTTTCAGCCTGCTCGACCTGCCGGCGGTCGCACAGGTGCCGGGTGCAGCCCGCGATGCCTTGTTGTTGCGGGTCATCGGCAGCCCGGATCCCTACGAGAAACAAATCGACGGCATGGGTGCGGCGACGTCCAGCACCAGCAAGACGGTGATCGTGAGCAAGAGCGAGCGTGCCGGGCATGATGTGGACTACCTGTTCGGTCAAGTCGCCATCGACAAGCCATTCGTGGACTGGAGCGGTAACTGCGGCAACCTGTCGGCAGCGGTGGGGTCGTTCGCCCTCAGCAGCGGCCTGGTGGATGCTGCGCGTATTCCGCACAACGGCATCGCCACCGTGCGGATCTGGCAAGCCAATATTGGCAAGACGATCATTGCCCACGTGCCGATTACCGAGGGTTCAGTACAGGAAACCGGTGACTTTGAACTGGATGGCGTGACCTTTCCGGCAGCCGAAGTGCAGCTGGAGTTCCTCAGCCCGGCAGCGGACGAAGAGGGCGCTGGCGGGTCGATGTTTCCGACGGGCAACCTGGTGGATGACCTCGATGTGCCGGGTGTCGGCACGCTCAAGGTGACCATGATCAATGCCGGGATTCCGACGATTTTTGTTAACGCGCGGGATATCGGTTACACCGGTACAGAGTTGCAGAACGACATCAACAGTGACCCTAAAGCGCTGGCGATGTTCGAAACCATCCGTGCCCACGGCGCGCAGCGCATGGGGCTGATCGAAAAACTCGAAGACGCCGCCAAGCGTCAGCACACCCCTAAAGTGGCATTCGTCGCCGGCCCGGCGGATTACCTGTCGTCCAGCGGCAAGCCGGTCAGTGCGCAAGGTGTGGACCTGCTGGTGCGCGCATTGTCGATGGGTAAGTTGCACCATGCAATGATGGGCACTGCGGCTGTGGCCATCGGTACGGCGGCGGCGATCCCGGGCACATTGGTAAACCTGGCTGCCGGCGGAGAGCAACGCAGTGCCGTACGCTTCGGTCATCCATCGGGCACTTTGCGCGTGGGCGCCGAAGCGCGGCAGGTCGAGGGTGAGTGGACCGTCACCAAGGCCATCATGAGCCGCAGTGCGCGCGTGCTGATGGAAGGCTGGGTGCGTGTGCCGGGGGATTGCTTCTGATTGCCTGAACCCTTTGCCCTCACTCCAGTCCTCTTCCTTGCGGGAAGGGGCCGGGTGAGGGCAGTTAATGTTGATTCGGTTCCATCAAGCAGGCACACCAGACCTGCATTAAAACGATAAGCCTGAGGATGAACGACCACTCTCAATAATTCCTGCTGGAGACTGCCCCATGAGCGCCAACGTTGATCTCAACAACCGTCCCGATTACGACCAGGTTTTGCAGGACATTGCCGACTATGTCCTGACCTACACCATCACCTCGCCCGAAGCCCTGAATACTGCACGTCATTGCCTGGCCGATACACTGGGCTGCGGCCTGCTGGCGCTGGGCTTTGCAGAGTGCGCCAAGCATCTGGGGCCGATAGTCGAGGGCACAGAGGTGCCCTTTGGTGCGCGGGTGCCGGGCACAGGTTTCAGGCTCGATCCGGTAAAGGCTGCGTGGGACATCGGCTGCATTGTGCGCTGGCTGGATTACAACGACACCTGGCTGGCAGCCGAATGGGGGCATCCTTCGGACAATCTGGGGGGGATTCTGGCGGTAGCCGATCATCTGTCACAAAAACGGGTGGCCAAGGGTGAAGCACCATTGACAGTGCGTACCGTGCTGGATGCCATGATCATGGCGCATGAGATTCAGGGCGTGATTGCGCTGCAAAACGCGTTCAATCGCGTCGGGCTTGATCATGTGTTGCTGGTCAAAGTCGCGTCGACGGCGGTTTGCGCCAAGCTGATGGGGGCCAGTCGTGAGCAGCTACTGTCCGCGTTGTCCCATGCCTTTGTCGATGGGCAGGCGCTGCGCACCTATCGCCATGCGCCGAACGCGGGGTCACGCAAATCTTGGGCGGCTGGCGATGCATCGAGTCGCGGTGTACGCCTGGCGGATATCGCACTGCGGGGCGAAATGGGTATCCCGGGCGTGCTGACCGCGCCGCAATGGGGGTTCTACGATGTTTCGTTCAGCCACACGAGCAAGGACCTTGCGCTCAAGCCCGCGGACCAGCGTCAGTTCAAGCTGTCACAGCCCTATGGCACTTACGTTATGGAAAACGTGCTGTTCAAAATCAGCTTTCCGGCCGAGTTCCATGCCCAAACCGCGTGTGAAGCCGCAGTGACCCTGCACCCCCAGGTCAAGGATCGATTGCACGACGTTGAGAAAATCGTGATAACAACCCACGAATCGGCGATTCGGATCATTTCCAAACAGGGCAAATTGGCCAATGCGGCGGATCGCGATCACTGCATTCAATACATGACCGCCGTACCGCTGGCTTTTGGCAATCTGGTCGCTGAGCAGTACGAAGACGACTTCCATGAGCAACATCCGATCATTGATGAACTGCGGGAAAAAATGCTGATCGTTGAAGATCCGCGTTACACCCGCGAATATCTGGAGGCCGACAAACGCTCGATCGCCAATGCGATTCAGGTGTTTTTCAAGGATGGTTCGAGCACCGGGAAAGTCGAGGTGGAGTACCCGATTGGCCATCGTCGGCGCCGTGCAGAGGGAATCCCGTTGCTGGGTGAGAAGTTCAAGGCCAACCTGGCAACGCGCTTTGAGGCGCGGCGCTGCAGCGAAATTTTTGAGCTGTATCAGGATCAGGCAAAACTGGAAGCGACACCGGTTAACCGGTTTGTGGATTTGTTCGTGATTGAGCCGTAGCCAGCGGCTACGGCCTGGTTACGTGAGGGTTATTTGAATCGCCGCTCTACGCCTTTTTCGACCAGGATCTTGGCCGATATTTCCTCTACCGAAAAATGCGTAGAGTTGATGTTCGGGATGTTTTCGCGCTGGAACAGGTGCTCGACCTCACGCACTTCGAACTCGCACTGGGCATAACTGGAGTAGCGGCTGTTGGGTTTTCGCTCATTGCGAATGGCGGTCAGGCGATCCGGGTCGATCGTCAGGCCGAACAGCTTGTGCCGGTGTTCGCGCAATGCTGCAGGCAACTTGAGGCTTTCCATGTCGTCATCGGTCAGCGGGTAGTTGGCTGCGCGGATACCGAATTGCATGGCCATATAAAGGCAGGTCGGGGTTTTGCCACAGCGCGATACACCGACCAGAATCAGGTCTGCCTTGTCGTATTTGTGGGTGCGGGCGCCATCGTCGTTGTCGAGGGCGAAGTTCACGGCTTCGATACGCTCCATATAGTTGGAGTTATGGCCGATCGAATGGGATTTGCCGACCGAGTACGAAGAGTGTTCGCCTATCTCCTGCTCCAGCGGTGCGAGGAAGCTTGAGAAGATGTCAATCATGAAACCATTGGACGTTGCGAGGATCTCGCGGATGTCCTGATTGACGATGGTGTCGAAGATAATTGGCCGGAAACCGTCTTTATCGGCGGCGTTATTGATTTGTTGTACCATTGCCCGGGCTTTTTCAGCGCTGTCTATATAAGGGCGTGTGAATTTGCTGAAGGACACATTTTCGAATTGTGCCAACAGACTTTGGCCAAGGGTTTCGGCGGTGATGCCGGTGCCATCGGAGATAAAGAAAGCAGATCGTTTCATTTGCGCCTTGGGCCTTAAGCTGGTGACAAATCTTGGATATGATAGGCGCGATTTTGTCGCCCTGAATGGCAGGCAGTGTCACTTATTTTCCAGGTCCAGGCCACAATCGCTGCGATGCCCACCTGATGAGCGTCCAGTGCCCTGAGCTTTTCCAACACAGTTAGTGGAGAGATCACCTTGGTAGAGTACGTAGTTTCCCTCGATAAGCTCGGCGTCCATGATGTAGAGCATGTGGGGGGCAAGAACGCATCCCTCGGCGAGATGATCAGTAATCTTGCAGGCGCTGGTGTTTCGGTTCCCGGTGGCTTTGCCACGACGTCTCAGGCTTACCGCGATTTTCTTGAACTCAGCGGGCTGAACGATCAGATTCACGCGGCGCTCGATGCGCTGGACGTCGATGATGTGAATGCGCTGGCCAAGACCGGTGCCCAGATCCGCCAATGGATCATGGAAGCCGAGTTTCCGGAAAAGCTCAATGCTGAAATTCGCACCGCATTCGCCACATTGTCCGAGGGCAACCCGGAAATGGCCGTGGCCGTGCGCTCTTCGGCCACCGCTGAAGACTTGCCGGACGCCTCTTTTGCCGGCCAGCAAGAAACCTTCCTGAACATCCGTGGTGTAGAAAACGTCATTCGTGCGGCCAAGGAGGTTTTTGCCTCCCTGTTCAACGATCGTGCGATTTCCTACCGTGTGCACCAGGGCTTCGACCACAAGCTGGTCGCCCTGTCTGCTGGCGTGCAGCGCATGGTGCGCTCCGAAACCGGCACCGCAGGTGTGATGTTCACCCTGGACACTGAATCCGGCTTCCGTGACGTGGTGTTTATCACCGGCGCCTACGGCCTGGGCGAAACCGTCGTACAAGGCGCGGTCAACCCGGACGAGTTCTACGTTCACAAACAAACCCTGGCAGCCGGTCGTCCTGCCATCCTGCGCCGCAACCTGGGCAGCAAGGCAATCAAGATGATCTACGGCGACGAAGCCAAGGCCGGTAAATCGGTCAAGGTGATCGACGTTGATCAAGCGGATCGTGCCCGTTTCTGCCTGACCGACGCCGAGGTCAGCGAGCTGGCCAAACAGGCAATGATCATCGAGAAGCACTACAAGTGCCCGATGGACATTGAGTGGGCCAAAGACGGTGATGACGGCAAGCTGTACATCGTTCAGGCCCGTCCTGAAACCGTGAAAAGCCGCTCGGCGGGCAATGTCATGGAGCGCTACCTGCTGAAAGAAACCGGCACCGTGCTGGTAGAAGGTCGCGCCATTGGTCAGCGCATCGGCGCAGGCAAGGTTCGCATCATCAAGGACGTGTCCGAGATGGACAAGGTCCAGCCGGGCGACGTGCTGGTGTCGGACATGACCGACCCCGACTGGGAGCCGGTAATGAAGCGCGCAAGCGCCATCGTGACCAACCGCGGCGGGCGTACCTGTCACGCGGCGATCATCGCTCGTGAGCTCGGGATCCCGGCGGTCGTTGGTTGTGGCAATGCCACCCAGCTGCTGAAAGACGGCCAGGGCGTGACGGTTTCCTGTGCTGAAGGCGATACCGGCTTTATCTTCGAAGGCGAACTGGGCTTCGACATCAAGAAGAACTCGGTAGATGCGATGCCGGAACTGCCGTTCAAGATCATGATGAACGTCGGCAACCCCGACCGCGCTTTTGACTTTGCGCAATTGCCGAACGCTGGCGTGGGCCTCGCCCGCCTGGAGTTCATCATCAACCGTATGATCGGTGTGCACCCCAAGGCCCTGTTGAACTACGACGGCCTGCCACAGGAAATCAAGGACAGCGTCGACAAGCGCATCGCTGGCTATGACGATCCAGTAGGCTTCTATGTTGAAAAACTGGTTGAGGGCATCAGCACCCTGGCTGGCGCGTTTACGCCGAAGAAAGTGATCGTGCGCCTGTCGGACTTCAAGTCCAACGAATACGCGAACCTGATCGGCGGCAAGCTCTACGAGCCTGAAGAGGAAAACCCGATGCTGGGCTTCCGTGGAGCTTCGCGTTACATCAGCGAAAACTTCCGCGATTGCTTCGAACTCGAATGCCGTGCACTCAAGCGTGTGCGCAACGACATGGGGTTCACCAACGTAGAGATCATGGTGCCGTTCGTACGTACCTTGGGCGAAGCGAGCCAGGTGATTGACCTGCTGGCTGAAAATGGCCTCAAGCGTGGCGAAAACGGCCTGCGCATCATCATGATGTGCGAATTGCCGTCCAACGCGATTCTGGCGGAAGAGTTCCTTGAGTACTTCGACGGCTTCTCCATCGGTTCCAACGACCTGACTCAACTGACGTTGGGCCTGGACCGTGACTCCGGTGTGATCGCGCACCTGTTTGACGAGCGTAACCCGGCGGTCAAGAAGCTGCTGTCCAACGCCATTCAGGCGTGCAACAAGGCCGGTAAATACATCGGTATTTGTGGTCAGGGCCCGTCCGATCACCCTGACCTGGCGCTGTGGCTGATGGAGCAGGGCATTGAAAGTGTGTCCTTGAACCCGGACTCCGTGCTGGAAACCTGGTTCTTCCTGGCTGAAGGTCAAGCTCAGGCTTGAGTCGTTGAGAGAAGAGGGGAGCTGCCAGGCGGCGGCTCTTCTCTTTATACGCAGTGGTAGGGCGAGTTCCGTCAAGGGTTCGCCCTTTTTTGTGCAAGAGCATTATGCAAAGCAGCAGTCAGCTTTTTCCCGTTGCCCTGATCAGCGCTGAGCGTCGGGGTGATCTGAGCGAAGACGTTTATCGCTTGAAACCCGCCAATAGCCCGGACATTTCCGTGGAATTGGTGGTGACCCGGCTGGGCATGGCAAGTGCCAGCCAGGTCAGGGGTGTGCCTGTGATTTTATTGCATGGCAGTTTTTCTAATCGACGCTTCTGGTATTCACCCAAAGGTGTCGGGCTGGGTGCCTTTTTGGCCCGCGCCGGTTTTGATGTCTGGTTGCCCGAGATGCGCGGGCATGGTCTTTCCTCGCGTAACCAGCGCTGGACCAGCAACTGTGTGGCGGACTATGCCCGTTATGATTTGCCGGCTATCGCTGCGTTTGTGCGGGAGCAGAGCGGGCAGGTCCCGCACTGGATGGGGCACTCCCAAGGCGGTATCAGCCTGGCGGCGGCGCTGGGCGGGCAGTATCTGGGGGCAGGGGATGTAGCGTCGGTGGCATTTTTTGGATGTCAGGTCGGTCGTCGTTACTGGCCACTTAAGATTCCGCCCATACAGTGGGCGGCTTATCTGTTATTGAAGCGCTTTCCTCGGCTGTCAGGTTCTCGGCTCAAGCGCGGTCCGGAAGACGAACCCGTCGGTATTGCCCTCGAAGCCTTGCGCTGGAATGGCTTCATGGGGCGCTTCAAAGATACCGAACGCGATTGGTGGGCCGGGCTCGCTGAGGTACAGGTTCCTCTCTTGGCTGTCGCTGCGGCAGGTGATCGGGTGACACCGGAGTGGGCGTGCCGCAAGCTTTATGACCAGATGGGTTCGCAGCAACGCACTTTTATGAGCTTAGGGCGCGAGCATGGCTTTAGCGTTGATTTTGACCATGTGCAAATGCTCGTCAGCCAGGCAGCTCAGCAGGAAGTATGGCCAAAGGTCTGTGCGTGGCTGGTTGATCACCGCTAGCCGAACATGCAGGCGGGAAGTATTACGGATGTGGAGACGGGGTATCGGGCCACTGGGGCAACGGCTACTATGTGACGATTCTGTCTGTTGCGGTCACTTTTTGTGAGTCCTGTCACGATGGACGCGGCAAGTTTAAAACCTGCCCCGGCCAGAGCGTCTATAACATAGTGTTGAGCCTTTCATTCCTGCAGTTGCCACCTATTACTGGAGTTATTCATGAAACACTACATCACTCCCGATCTGTGCGATGCCTATCCTGAGCGGGTGCAAGTTGTTGAGCCCATGTTCAGCAATTTTGGCGGGCGCGATTCCTTTGGTGGCGAGATCGTGACCATCAAGTGTTTTGAAGACAACTCGTGGGTCAAGCAGCAGGTTGAGCTCAAAGGTGACGGCAAGGTATTGGTGGTTGATGGCGGGGGGTCCCTGCGCTGTGCGTTGCTGGGTGACATGCTGGCCGAGAAAGCGGCAAAAAATGGCTGGGAAGGCCTGGTGGTTTACGGCTGTATCCGCGATGTGGATGTCATTGCACAAATCGATCTCGGTGTGCAGGCCCTGGCCAGCCACCCAATGAAAAGCACACGACGAGGTGTGGGTGAGCTGAACGTGGCGGTTACTTTTGCGGGTGTCACTTTCCGTCCTGGCGAATTTATCTATGCCGACAATAATGGCGTGATTATTTCGCCATCTGCGTTGAATCCGCCGCAATAACCGCCTAAACGCTAAGGAACACGGATGTACGAGGAAGAAAACGCTCAGTGGGGGCTGGTACACGCATTGGTGCTGGACGGTGAGGGCGGTGCGCGGTCAATCGCGCGTGCCGAACTGGACGATCTGCACCTGCAGCCCCACGAAAGCCTCTGGATGCATCTGGATCGAAGCCACCCGCAAACCCAGGGCTGGTTACGTCACTCGAGTGGTTTGAGCGATTTCAGCTGTGATTTGCTGCTTGAAGAAAATACCCGCCCACGTTTGTTGCCTTTGCCCAACAATGAATTGCTGCTGTTTTTGCGCGGGGTCAATCTCAATCCCGGCGCAGAGCCTGAGGACATGGTCTCACTGCGTATATTCGGCAGTGCGCAACGCATTATTTCTTTGCGCCTGCGCCCGCTACGCGCCACCGATGAACTGCTGGGCGAGTTTGATCTGGGCGAAGGCCCTAAAAATCCGGCAGAACTTATCCTCTACCTGGCCCAGCACCTGACGCTAAAGGTTCAGGATTTGATCGGCGAGCTGTCAGAAATTGTCGATAACGAAGAAGATAAAATAGATGCCGACGAACGGTACACTCCTGAGCACGGCTCCATCCTGCAGATCCGTCGTCGAGCAGCTGCCCTGCGTCGTTTTCTGGCCCCTCAGCGTGATATTTTCGGGCAACTGACGCGCATCCGATTACCCTGGTTCAGCACAGACGATGCCGATTACTGGAACGAGCTGAACAACAGCCTGACCCGCTACCTGGAAGAACTTGAGTTGACCCGCGAGCGCGTGGGGCTTGTCCTTGAGGCTGAAGACAGGCGCCTGAACGTACGCATGAGCCGCATCATGTATCGCTTCGGGGTACTCACCGGAATCTTCCTGCCCATCACGTTTATTACCGGTTTGCTGGGTATCAATGTGGGTGGCGTGCCATTCGCCGATGATTCGTACGGCTTTGCGGTGACCTGCGGTTTGATGTTGGTCATCGGTGTAGGGCAGTGGTGGTTTTATCGTAGGCTTCAGTGGCTTTGAATTGGGGAAATGTGACCCGGCTAGTGATGTTCGCGTCTTTAACAGACATACCGAGAGGTGCTTATGCACGATCCGTTTGAACAGTCGTTACGTGAAATGCTCAAGGCGCCGCCGTCCAATCGTGACGACGACGCCTGCCTGGGCAGAGTACTGAAAACCGCGAACCGTCAGGTCGGCGCGGGTGATCTTTTCAGTCTTCTGGGGCGCTGGATGCAAGCACTGATGATTGCTTTGAACAGCGGTTCAGCTCATATTGCGCCCGTTTCGCGACGCAAACCTGTTGCTCGCCCTGCTGATAAGGCTGATTGAACATGGAACTTGATCTCTGGACCCAGAGCCTGGTCACGGCAATGACTGCCTTGTGGACTAAAATTGCCAACTTCATCCCCAACCTCTTCGGTGCGTTGGTGGTGGTCCTGCTGGGTTTCGTGGTTGCAAAACTGCTTGATACCCTGCTGTCCAAGTTGCTTGCCAAGCTGGGCCTTGATCGCCTGATGGCCGGCACTGGCCTCACCAAGATTCTGGGGCGCGCAGGGATCCAGGTACCGATCTCTACCCTGATCGGTAAAATTGTCTATTGGTTCATCCTCCTGATTTTCCTGGTCTCGGCGGCTCAGTCGCTTGGCCTGGAACGTGTTTCGGCTACTCTGGATATTTTCACCCTTTACTTGCCAAAGGTCTTTGGCGCGATTCTGGTGCTGTTGGCGGGTGTGCTGGTTGCACAATTGCTGAATGGCCTGGTTCGTGGGGCCTGCGAGAGTGTCGGGTTTGATTACGCAAGTGGCCTGGGACGTGTCGCTCAGGGCCTGGTAATCATCATCAGTATTTCAGTGGCGATCAGCCAGCTGGAGGTCAAAACCGACCTGCTGAACCATGTGATCGTGATTGTTTTGATAACCGTTGGTCTGGCCGTTGCCTTGGCAATGGGGCTAGGAAGTCGGGAAATTGCGGGTCAGATCCTTGCCGGGATCTATGTGCGTGAGCTATATCAAGTTGGGCAAGAAGTGCGTGTGGGCGAGGTCGAAGGGCAGATCGAAGAAATTGGTACGGTTAAAACGACGTTGCTGACCGATGAGGGTGAGCTAGTCTCCATCTCAAATCGGATCTTGCTGGAGCAGCACGTGACCAGCCGCTGATGCGGCAAACCCTGCTAATGTATGCCGCCGCAAAAAAGTCTGTTCCCTGGGCTGTGGCGGATATTGACCTGACTGTCGGCACGACTCGTTTTGAATAAAGCCCAACCGCTATCCATGCGCTACGACCCCCGCGAGCTCTCTGATGAGGAGTTAGTGGCGCGCGCGCATGATGAGTTGTTTCACGTCACACGTGCTTATGAAGAGTTGATGCGGCGTTATCAACGAACTTTGTTCAGCGTTTGTTCAAGGTATTTAGGGAACGATCGTGATGCTGATGATGTCTGTCAGGAGGTGATGCTCAAAGTTTTGTACGGTCTGAAAAATTTCGAGGGCAAATCGAAATTCAAGACATGGCTATATAGCATCACCTATAACGAATGCATTACACAGTATCGAAAGGAACGGCGAAAGCGTCGCTTGATGGACGCATTGAGTATTGACCCCCTTGAGGAAGCGTCTGAGGAAAAGGCGCCGAAACCTGAGGAAAAGGGCGGACTTGATCGCTGGCTGGTGCATGTGAATCCGATTGATCGGGAAATTTTAGTGCTGCGTTTTGTCGCAGAACTGGAATTTCAGGAAATCGCAGACATAATGCATATGGGTTTGAGTGCAACAAAAATGAGATACAAGCGTGCACTTGACAAATTGCGTGAGAAATTTGCGGGTATTGCTGAAACTTAGTTCAGCGCAAATCGCTCTACGTGTAGGCAAGGTCTGATAGACTTGCCGCCGAGTTGTCCCCCGGTATGTGGGACTGCTTTACAATCACCAGATGGGGATTTAACGGATGAAACTGAAAAACACCTTGGGCATTGCCATTGGTTCCTTTGTAGCCGCAACTTCGTTCGGTGCCCTGGCACAAGGCCAAGGCGCGGTCGAGGGTGAACTGTTCTACAAAAAACAGTACAACGACAGCGTCAAGTCCGTAGAAGACGGTTACAACCCAGGCGCATCGATCGGTTACTTCCTGACCGACGACGTTTCGTTGAACCTGACCTACGACGCAACTCACCACACCCGTTCCTCCAAGGGTGACCACCAGAAAATCAAAGGCGACAACTTTGGTCTGAATGCTCAGTACCACTTCGGCACCGTTGGTGACGCTCTGCGTCCATACGTTTCCGGCGGTGTTGCTCACAAGAGCATGACCGGCGTTGAGGCCAATGGTCACAACGGTCGCGATCAGTCGACTTTCCTGACTGCAGGCGCTGGTGTTAAGTGGTACATCACTAACAACCTGTTCGCTCGTGCAGGCGTTGAAGCTGACTACAAACTGGACAACGGCAAGTGGGACTACGCTCCTACCGTTGGTCTGGGTGTGAACTTCGGCGGCAACGGCGGCCAAGTAGCTCCTGCTCCAGTTGCTCCAGCACCGATTGCTGAGCCAGAGCCAGAAGCTCCGATCGCTGAAGTAGTTCGCGTTGAACTTGACGTGAAATTCGACTTCGACAAGTCGGTTGTTAAATCGCAGTACATGCCTGACATCAACAACGTTGCTGATTTCATGAAGCAGTACCCTGCGACCAACACTACTGTTGCTGGTTACACTGACAGCGTAGGTCCAGACGCCTACAACCAAAAGCTGTCGCAGCGTCGTGCTGACGCTGTTCGTGCAGCCCTGGTTAACCAAGGTGTTGAAGCTAACCGTGTAGACGCAGTCGGTCACGGCGAAGCTAACCCAGTTGCAAGCAACGCAACTGCTGATGGCCGTGCACTGAACCGTCGTGTAGAAGCGACCGTTCAAGCAGAAGCTAAGTAATATTTAGCTAGGCTGTTCAGAAAAACCCGACCTCGGTCGGGTTTTTCTTTGTCTGCGATTTGGCCTGGTGCCCCTCGCTTGCACGGGGGATGGCCGGCTATAATCGCGTCCTCTTCAAGTAACCCTTTGAGTCCATTCAGCCCATGTATAACCTGGCCCGCCAGTTGCTCTTCAAGCTCTCCCCTGAAACCTCCCATGATCTGTCCCTGGACCTGATCGGTGCGGGCGGCCGTCTGGGGCTCAATGGTTTGTTGTGCAAGACACCGGCAAAACTGCCAGTGACGGTAATGGGGCTCGACTTTCCAAACCCGGTCGGGCTGGCCGCAGGTCTGGACAAGAACGGTGCAGCCATTGATGGTTTTGCACAGTTGGGCTTCGGCTTTGTTGAGATCGGTACGGTGACCCCGCGCCCTCAGCCAGGCAATCCAAAGCCACGTATTTTTCGACTGCCAGAAGCGCAGGCCATCATCAATCGCATGGGATTTAACAACCTGGGCGTTGATCATTTGCTGACGCGGGTTCAGGCAGCCAGCTATAGCGGCATCCTGGGAATCAATATCGGCAAGAACTTCGACACCCCGGTCGAGCGAGCGGTGGATGACTACCTGATCTGCCTGGACAAGGTGTACACCCACGCCAGCTATGTGACCGTGAACGTCAGCTCGCCGAATACTCCCGGACTTCGCACTCTTCAGTTCGGCGATTCGCTCAAGCAGTTGCTCGAAGCCTTGCAGTTGCGTCAGAACGAGCTGACACAGCGCCACGGTAAGCGCGTACCGCTGGCGATCAAGATTGCCCCCGACATGACCGACGAGGAAACCGTTCTCGTGGCTCAGGCGCTGCTTGAGACCGGTATGGATGCGGTGATTGCGACCAACACCACGTTAAGTCGTGTGGGCGTTGAGGGAATGGAGCATGGTGACGAGGCCGGTGGTCTGTCCGGTGCTCCGGTACGCGATAAAAGCACCCATACAGTCAAAGTGCTGGCAGCCGAACTGGCCGGGCGCATGCCAATTATCGCAGCGGGCGGGATCACTGAAGGCAAGTACGCGGCAGAGAAGATCACTGCAGGTGCCAGTCTGGTGCAGCTCTATTCAGGCTTCATCTACAAAGGGCCGGCATTGATTCGTGAGTCGGTTGACGCCATTTCAGCATTACCGCGCGGATAACGGCGCACAAAAAAGGGCTCCTTAAAGGAGCCCCTGGGCCGAAGCCCGCCGTCCGGATGGGACGAGCATGGTTAAGTCGTTGCGTATTCAAGATGATGTCGGAGTTTACCCAGAGTTGCCCTAGCCGACGGCGCGTAGTTCGTTGAGTCTGTGGATGCCCGCAGTGCCTGTCATACCGTCCCAGTTGTCGCCGCGTCCTTCGCGCCAGCCGTTAATCCAGGCTTGGCGTACCGACGGTAGAGTAAAAGGGCAAAGCTCACGGGATTTTCCATGAACGCCATATTGGTATCCGCGTAAAAAAGCTCTTTCCAACGGATCACGCTTAAGTCTTCTCATAGGGTGTTGCCCTCACTTGTTGACTGTGTATATCGCGTCGACCTGAAAAAGGTCGGGGCAGAATGCTTCTGCCGTTGGTGCTCGCTGCCGGCGTGGCGAGCATTTTCGTTGCCGCCTGTGCGGCGACAACATGCGTCCAGTTCTAACCAATGCGTCATGGCGTGTGAATGATCGTTTTGTCATAAGGACGTAACGATATTGGTGTTAAGGCCATAAGAAAGGCTCTCACTTCAAGGTCGGATTCGACCAAAGCCTGATGGGGTGAGAGTTTGCAACGTTGATGCGTTTCATTCTCCGCTGCGAATACCCTCTGTTTTGTCCGGGGACTATTCGACGAAGGGTCTGAGAGTGACATCTTATTTCTCGATGAATGACCTGCCCCTGCGTCTAAACTCTTCGTGCCTGCGGGCATGAATGATCGTCGGGGTGGAACGGCACAGTTTCGTGCCACACGAGCGCTCTTCAAGAAAAGCGCTTGATTGAAAACGGAGCAGGCAATGCGTTGCCTCCTCACTGATAGCTAAAAGCTCAGGAATCCCATGTCGGATCGTTACGAACTCTTCCTTACCTGTCCCAAAGGCCTTGAAGGCCTGCTCCTTGAGGAGGCTACCGGCCTTGGTCTAGAGGAAGCCCGCGAGCACACTTCGGCCATCCGTGGCATGGCGAGCATGGAAACGGCCTACCGTTTGTGCTTGTGGTCGCGTCTTGCCAACCGCGTATTACTGGTACTCAAGCGCTTCCCGATGAAAGATGCGGAAGACCTGTACCACGGCGTTCTGGATGTGGACTGGCAGGATCATATGGTCCCGGACGGCACGCTGGCTGTTGAATTCAGCGGCCATGGCTCGGGCATCGATAACACTCACTTTGGTGCCTTGAAGGTCAAGGACGCCATTGTCGACAAGCTGCGCACGCCCTCTGGCGAGCGTCCTTCCATCGACAAGATCAGCCCGGACATGCGCATCCATTTGCGCCTGGACCGTGGCGAAGCCATTTTGTCCCTCGATCTGTCGGGCAGCAGCTTGCACCAGCGTGGCTATCGCCTGCAGCAAGGCGCGGCTCCGCTGAAAGAAAACCTTGCCGCCGCGATCCTGATTCGTGCCGGCTGGCCGCGTCTGGCCGCTGAAGGCGCTGCCCTGGCTGACCCGATGTGTGGTGTGGGCACGTTCCTGGTCGAGGGCGCAATGATCGCTGCCGACATGGCGCCCAACCTGAATCGTATCCACTGGGGCTTCGATGCCTGGCTCGGTCACGTGCCTGCCATCTGGAAGAAACTTCACGAAGAAGCAACCGAACGGGCAGAGGTCGGCATGGCCAAGCCGCCGTTGTGGATTCGTGGCTATGAAGCTGACCCGCGCCTGATCCAGCCCGCGCGTAACAACATTGAGCGGGCAGGCTTGAGTCACTGGATCAAGATTTACCAGGGTGAAGTCGCGACGTTCGAGCCTCGTCCAGACCAGAACCAGAAAGGTCTGGTGATCTGCAACCCTCCGTACGGTGAGCGTCTGGGCGATGAGGCGAGCTTGCTCTACCTCTACCAGAACCTTGGCGAGCGTCTGCGTCAGGCGTGCTTGAATTGGGAGGCTGCGGTATTTACCGGGGCTCCGGATCTGGGCAAGCGCATGGGCATTCGCAGCCACAAGCAGTATTCGTTCTGGAACGGCGCCTTGCCGTGCAAGCTGCTGTTGATCAAGGTTGTGCCGGATCAGTTCGTGACGGGCGAGCGTCGCACCCCTGAGCAGCGTCAGATCGAGCGGGAACAGGCTGAGTCTGATCTGCCGTCCAATCTTGAGGCTCCGGGCAAATACGAGAAGTTCAACAAGAACGGTAACCCGATCAAGCCGGCACCGGTAGTGATCGAGCAGCCGCGCTTGAGCGAAGGCGGGCAGATGTTTGCCAACCGCCTGCAGAAGAATCTCAAGGCGCTGGGCAAGTGGGTCAAGCGTGAAGGCATCGATTGCTACCGTGTGTACGATGCGGACATGCCTGAGTACTCCATGGCCATCGATCTGTATCACGATTGGGTTCATGTCCAGGAATACGCTGCGCCAAAATCCATCGATCCAGAAAAGGCTTCGGCCCGTATGTTCGATGCGCTGGCGGCTATCCCCCAAGCCTTGAACATCGACAAGAGCCGTGTGATCGTCAAGCGTCGTGAGCGCCAGAGCGGCACCAAGCAGTACGAGCGTCAGAGCGCACAGGGCAAGTTCACTGAGGTCAATGAAGGCGGTGTGAAGCTGCTGGTCAACCTCACGGACTACCTGGACACCGGGCTGTTCCTGGATCATCGGCCGATGCGCATGCGTATCCAGAAAGAGGCCGCGGGCAAGCGCTTCCTCAACCTGTATTGCTACACCGCAACCGCCAGTGTGCATGCTGCCAAAGGGGGCGCGCGCAGCACTACCAGTGTTGATTTGTCCAAGACGTATCTGGACTGGGCGCGTCGCAACCTGTCCCTGAACGGCTTCTCGGACAAGAACCGTCTGGAGCAGGGCGATGTGATGGTGTGGCTGGATGCCTGCCGAGAAGAGTACGACCTGATCTTCATTGATCCGCCGACTTTCTCCAACTCCAAGCGCATGGAAGGCATTTTCGATGTCCAGCGCGATCACGTGCAGTTGCTGGACTTGGCCATGGCGCGTCTGGCGCCGGGCGGAGT
This sequence comes from Pseudomonas sp. D1HM, assembly GCF_019266105.1. NCBI lineage: Bacteria > Pseudomonadati > Pseudomonadota > Gammaproteobacteria > Pseudomonadales > Pseudomonadaceae > Pseudomonas > Pseudomonas sp. D1HM. Next base: position 268,131 of record NZ_LRMN01000014.1, read on the forward strand.
GCTGTATTTCTCGAATAACTTCCGCAAGTTCATCCTCGATGAGCATCTGGAAGCCCGTTATGCGGTCGAGGAAATTACTGCCAGCACCATCGATCCGGACTTTGCCCGTAATGGCAAAATCCACCGTGCCTGGAAGATCACCGCCCGGTAAATTGTCTGCCGCCATCAACGCGATGTACGACAGGCAATAAAAAAACGCCCCCGGCCTTATGGTCGGGGGCGTTTTTTATTGTGTTCCAGAACCCTTACTGTGCGATGGACACCGCGCTGTTGGGCAATTGAGGTTGGCGATACAGGTCCAGCAGAACCTGATCGAGCACTGCCGAGGCGCCCCAAGGACGTGGGTCGTTGAGAATGGCGACCACGGCCCATGTGTTGCCATTGCTGTCGCGGCTAAAGCCGGCAATGGCGCGCACGGTGTTCAGGGTGCCTGTCTTGATGTGTGCCTGACCGTTCATGGCAGTAGTCTTCAGGCGTTTGCGCATGGTGCCGTCCTTGCCTGCAATCGGCATGGAGCTGATGAACTCGGCGGCGTAAGGGCTCTTCCAGGCAGCTTGCAGCATCTGCGCCATTTCCCGGGCACTGACGCGTTCGGCACGTGAGAGGCCTGAGCCGTTTTCCATGACCAGGTGCGGGGCTGTGATGCCTTTTTTGGCCAGCCACTGACGTACGACACGTTGTGCGGCTTTGGCGTCGTCGCCATCGGCATTATTGCGGAACTGCGCGCCGAGGCTCAGGAACAGCTGCTGGGCCATGGTGTTGTTGCTGTATTTGTTGATGTCGCGAATGATTTCGGCCAGATCTGGCGAGAAGGCTCGTGCCAGGACCGTGGCGCTTTTTGGCACGCTGCCCAGGCGGTCCCGGCCCTGAATGCTGCCGCCCAGTTCTTTCCAGATGGCGCGCACGGCACCTGCGGTGTAGGTCGCATGATCAAGTAATGACAGGTAAGTCTGCGAGTTGCAGCCATCGCCCAATTGACCGTTTACAGTGACCAGTACCGAGCCGTCAGCCTGCGGTACCGGGTTATAACGAACGTTCCCGTTGCACTGCTTGCTGTTGACCGCCTTGACCTGGTTGTCGATACGAATGCTCGCAATCGGTGGTTCGACCGAAATCAGCACCTTGCCGGAATCATTGCGTGCGATGAAGCGTAGGGCTTTGAGGTTGACCAGCAGCGAGTCGGGCTTGACCAGGAACGGTTTGTTTTTGTCGTTGCCGTCGTCATCAAACGTCGGTAGTTGCGGTTGTACGAAGAAGCCGCGATCAAGGATCAGATCCCCCGTGACTTGCTGTACGCCATTGGCGCGCAGGTCGCGCATCAAGAGCCAGAGTTTTTCCATGTTCAGCTTGGGGTCGCCGCCGCCCTTGAGGTACAGGTTGCCTTGCAGGATGCCATTGCTCAGGGTGCCATCGGTGTAGAACTCGGTTTTCCACTGGTGGGTAGGGCCGAGCATTTCCAGGGCCGCGAAGGTGGTCACCAGTTTCATGGTAGATGCCGGATTCACCGAGACGTCAGCATTGAATACGGTGGGTATGCCAGGGCCGTTGAGCGGCAGCATTACCAGCGATAGCGCCTCGTTCTGCAGTTTATTGGTCTTGAGGGCTTGCTGGACCTTGGGTGAAAGAGTGGTGTTGATGGGGGCTGCGTTGGCCCCGAAGGCGAGCGGCAGGAAAAAGCCGGCGAGGAGCAATGGTCGTAAAGATTTGATCATATGAAGTAAAACCCTGCAGGCGAGGGGAAAAATAAGAAGGCATGGTGAAAAGTGCCTTCATGGTCATAAAAGTGTTGGCATTATGCCCCAACGCCATTGCTGTTGCGCATCGGTCTGGCGTCGGTTATGACTTATTTAAGCGTAGAAAACGATGAGCCGCTCACACGGAACCGGGCAGTCGAGGCCTGAAGCTGGTAAAGTGCCGCCGTTATTACTTAAGAGGATTGTTCAATGGCTACTAATCGTTCCCAGCGTCTGCGCAAAAAACTGTGCGTTGATGAATTTCAGGAGCTGGGTTTTGAGCTGAACCTGGATTTCAAAGAAGACCTGTCGGAAGAGGCTATCGACGCTTTCCTCGAAGCGTTCTTGAAAGAAGCCATGGAAGCTAACGGTCTGGGCTATGTTGGCGGCGACGACTACGGTCTGGTTTGCCTGCAGAAGCGCGGTTCGGTCAGCGAAGAGCAGCGTGCCGCTGTTGAAGCCTGGTTGAAGGCTCGTCCAGAGCTGACCAGCGTTGAAGCTAGCCCGCTGATGGACGTATGGTACCCGGAAAAGCCAATCAATCCGGTTGCCTGATGTCAAACATAAAGGCAGCCCGTGTGGCTGCCTTTATGTGTTTTGCGTATTTCCCTTCTGACCCGTTCCGGGTACTTAACAGCCTTTAAATAGTTGAATACTGTGCACCCGGTGCCTGGTATGAAACTGCGTGGGCGTTTCGCAACCGTTTCGTTTGTGGTTGTGGGCATCGGCCGCGATAAGCGCCGAAGCCTGCACAAGCCTGCAATCGCTGTGCCTGTCCGGGCTCAGTCGTAAATGGACTTTTTCTTCCAGTCGGTATCGCTGTCGTCGCTTTTCAGGCCCTCTGTCAATTCATTGACTTCATCTGTTGCGGGCTGCTGGTCGTCCAATACTTGGGCGTTGACGCGTGCCAGCTGGGCGTCGAACTCTTTCAACTGTGCTCCATACATGGCTGGCACGGGTTGTGAGCGCAAGTATTGAACACCTCTTTCATAGGCCAGGCGCGCTTGTCCGGGCTGGTTCTGCTGCAAGGCAATTTTGCCCAGGTGGTTAAAAAATTCGATATGCAGCACTACCAGCAAGTGGCGAACTTCCTTGAGCCATTGCTTGGCTTCGTTGCCTGGCAAGAAGCCATCTTTGGTTGCCCGGGTGATTTGCCCATGCAGTGTTTCGAGCTGGAAGCGCACGTCTTTAGCGATGGCTTCAGTCAGTACCGGCCGCGGCGGGTTGTTGACCGGGATCGACTCTCCTTTGGCAATCAACGCGCTTAGTTCGGCTATCTGTGTCTTCAGCGAGGCGTCGTTTTTCTGCACCAGCAACAGGCGCTGTGTGGCGTTGAGCTCAAGACGGGTCAGCAGAAGTTTGAGTGCGGATGACATCAACTGACCCGGAAAGGTCTCGTTGACTACGCCGCAGCGACGTATACGGTCATTGAGTTCGACCTTGAGGCGCGATTTCTCCAGTTTGTTTCGTTCCACCACATGGTTCAGGTAACCGATGGCTATCAGCAGTGCAATCCCGGCGACGACAAGCAGGGCGATCATGGAGGGAGTCAACGTTAAAACCTCTTCAGGGTGGTCTGCCTGCGGTGGCGCGCAGGATTGCCAATAGGGCTTGCTCTGGCGTGAGTCGGTTGCCTCGAATGGTCGATGCGCCATGCTCTATAAAAGAGACTGGAATACAGTGGGGTGCAAACTGCCATCACTGAAGCGCGTCAATCATAACGTCTTGTAGGATGCTGGAATACATAAGCAGCGGTTTAGACTTCATACCGTGTATGAAAGTGCTGTAAGAGGAGGGAAGTCATTGATTTCAATATATTTTCATATTGGGGTTGACGACTTCCCAATCCATCCCTAGAATGCGCGCCAATTGCAGCGTAAAGCACACAGCGAAACGCAGTAACCAGTGAAGTTGTAGCGTGTCCCCTTCGTCTAGTGGCCTAGGACACCGCCCTTTCACGGCGGTAACAGGGGTTCGAGTCCCCTAGGGGACGCCATTGCGGGAATAGCTCAGTTGGTAGAGCACGACCTTGCCAAGGTCGGGGTCGCGAGTTCGAGTCTCGTTTCCCGCTCCATTTTTAAGCAGCTTCGCTTTCGGGCGTGGCTGAGTGAAAGCCAGGGCACTGACTTCGGTCAATGCGGTTGGCACTGGAACATACAGCGTATGTTTCGGGCAACGTCCCCTTCGTCTAGTGGCCTAGGACACCGCCCTTTCACGGCGGTAACAGGGGTTCGAGTCCCCTAGGGGACGCCATTATTGCGGGAATAGCTCAGTTGGTAGAGCACGACCTTGCCAAGGTCGGGGTCGCGAGTTCGAGTCTCGTTTCCCGCTCCAAATTTTGTTTTTTGGAGCTACGCACAGTCCAGAAAGCAGAAAAAGATCAGCCGATGGCTGATTTTTTTTGTGTCACAAGCAACTTTGCTTCAGGGCAGGGTTGGGTGAAAGCCAGCGTGATAACCTCGGTTAATGCAGCTGGCACTGAAACATGCAGTGTATGTTTCGGGCAACGTCCCCTTCGTCTAGTGGCCTAGGACACCGCCCTTTCACGGCGGTAACAGGGGTTCGAGTCCCCTAGGGGACGCCATTATTGCGGGAATAGCTCAGTTGGTAGAGCACGACCTTGCCAAGGTCGGGGTCGCGAGTTCGAGTCTCGTTTCCCGCTCCAAATTTTGTTTTTTGGAGCTACGCACCGTTCAAAAAACACACAAAAAGCAGCCTTAGGGCTGCTTTTTGCGTTTCTGCGTCTTCGTCCCTTCCAGAAGTACACATAGTCTGCAGCCCATGGCGTTCGTGCCGCGTATCAACAGGGTTGAATCTTTCGTTTCTGCGGTTGCCTCAAGTCTGCGCTAGGCTGGTTAGCAGGTGACATTTGCTGACATGCCCGGAATATGGGTGCATCGACTATCTCCTTCTAGACACGAGAGCCGCATGACACATCTAAAAAAATGGCTCGGCAGCTTGCTGCTGACACTCGGACTTTTGTCCCATCCCGCTTGGGCGGACGACTCACCGGCCCCGGTGTATTTCGGCAACCTGACCTGGGAAAGCGGCAGTCTGATTACCGAAGTGCTGCGTTTTATTACCGAAAAGGGTTATGGCGTGGCAACGGATACTTTGCCCGGCAGTACCGTCAGCCTGGAAGCCGCCCTGGCTAAAAACGATATCCAGGTGATTGCAGAGGAGTGGGCAGGGCGTAGCCCGGTCTGGAACCAGGCCGAGGCCGAGGGCAAGGTGTTTGGTCTGGGCGATATTGTCAAAAATGCCAGTGAGGGCTGGTGGGTGCCTGAATATGTGGTCAAGGGGGATCCGGACAAAGGGATCAAGGCGATGGCGCCGGACTTGAAGTCAGTGACGGATCTGTCGCGTTACAAAGAGGTGTTCCGCGATCAGGAAGACCCGACACGCGGGCGTTTTTTGAACAGCCCGTCCGGCTGGACATCCGAAACCGTAAATAGCCAAAAGCTCAAGGCCTATGGCCTGGACAGCGATTTTGTAAACTTCCGCACAGGTTCCGGGGCCGCGCTGGATGCTGAAATCAGTTCTTCGATCAAGCGCGGCAAACCGGTGTTGTTCTACTACTGGTCGCCGACCCCGCTGATTGGTCGTTACAAACTGATCAAGCTGGATGAGCCGCCCTTTGATGCTGAAGCCTGGAAAACCCTGACTGACGCCGGGAACCCAAACCCAAAAGGCACCCGATCGCTGCCGGCAAAACTGGCAATTGGCGTTTCGGCACCTTTCAAGGTGCAGCACCCTCAGTTGGTTGAGTTCTTTGAAAAGGTCGATTTCCCTATCGATTTGTTGAACCGGGCCCTGGCTCAGATGAGTGAAAAACGCACCGAACCCGATAAGGCGGCAGAAGCCTTTTTGCGGGAGCAACCGCAGGTCTGGCAGGCCTGGGTCACCCCCCAAGCGGCGGAAAAGATCAAGGCGGCGCTTTAAGGCGTCCGACTCACTGAACAAGAGCGCGGTATGTTTCCTGAGAACCTGACATTTTCAATTGCAGCGTGGGTCAATGACGGGGTTGATGCGCTGGTGAGCAACTATGGGGATGTGTTCCGGCACATTTCCGACACGCTGCTATGGGTGATCATCCACCTCGAAGGCCTGCTGCGCATGACGCCATGGTGGTTAATGCTGGCGATTGTGGGGGCGATTGCCTGGCATGCCACTCGCAGGATCTTCAGCGCGCTGTTGATAGTGGGTTTGTTGTTTTTAGTGGGTGCCGTCGGCTTGTGGGACAAACTGATGCAAACCCTCGCGCTGATGATGGTGGCGACGGTGATTTCAGTCCTGCTGGGGATTCCGCTGGGGATTCTCGCGGCCCGCAGCAATCGCCTGCGTACGGTGTTGATGCCCTTGCTGGATATCATGCAAACCCTGCCCAGCTTTGTGTATCTGATTCCGGTCTTGATGCTGTTCGGCCTGGGCAAAGTGCCCGCGATTTTTGCCACGGTGATCTATGCCGTGCCACCGTTGATCCGTCTGACCGATCTGGGTCTGCGTCAGGTCGATCGTGAAGTGATGGAGGCCATCAATGCGTTTGGTGCCAACCCTTGGCAGCAGTTGTTTGGTGTGCAACTGCCGCTGGCGATGCCAAGCATCATGGCGGGAGTCAATCAGACCACGATGATGGCGTTGTCGATGGTGGTCATAGCTTCAATGATCGGCGCCAGGGGCTTGGGCGAGGATGTGCTGGTGGGCATCCAGACCCTTAACGTCGGCAAAGGGCTGGAAGCAGGACTGGCCATCGTGATCCTGGCAGTCGTCATCGACCGTATTACTCAAGCGTATGGTCGGCCCCGGCATAAGGAAGTCCCATGAGTGACGCGGCAGCCTGCAAGATTGAGGTCCGTCACGTATTCAAAGTGTTCGGCCGTCATGAAAAACACGTGTTGGCGTTGATCCGGGCGGGTAAAAGCAAGGAGCAAGTGCTGGCTGAAACCGGCTGCGTCGTGGGGATCAACGACCTTTCCCTGACAATCAAGCCGGGTGAGGTCTTTGTAATCATGGGCCTTTCCGGCTCTGGAAAATCCACGCTGGTACGCCATCTCAATCGTCTGATCGATCCTACCAGCGGCCAGATTCTGGTGGATGGCGAGGACATTCTTGGCTATGACATGCGCGCTCTGCGCCAGTTTCGCCGGCATAAAATCAGTATGGTGTTCCAGAATTTTGGTCTGCTGCCGCATCGGAACGTGCTGGAAAACGTGGCTTACGGTCTTAAAGTCCGTGGCGAGAGCAAGTCGCAGTGTGATGAGCGCGCCCGGCACTGGATTTCAGTTGTGGGGCTGCAGGGCTATGAACAGGCGTTCGTTCATCAACTGTCCGGCGGCATGCGCCAGCGTGTCGGCCTGGCGCGGGCCTTGGCAACCGACACCGATATCATCCTGATGGATGAAGCCTTCAGCGCGCTTGATCCCTTGATCCGGGCTGAAATGCAGGACCAGTTGCTGGAGCTGCAGCGTACGCTGAAAAAAACCATCGTCTTTATTACCCATGACCTGGACGAAGCCCTGCGCATTGGCAACCGGATTGCCATCCTCAAGGACGGACAACTGATTCAGGTGGGTACACCCCAGGAAATTTTGCTGGCGCCGGCCGATGAGTATGTCGACCGTTTTGTGCAGCGCCGCCGTACGCCAGTTGATTGAGTCGGCGCAGGATTGAGGCTCATGTTGCTATTGGTGCGCATGGCCTAACGGCTTTAAAACAGTCGGTGTTCAAAACAAAAAAGGCCCGCCGGGCTCAACCGGGCGGGCCTTGAGAATCAGCGAGCAATCAGTGCTGGGTGCTGTCCTGGGTGGTCGGCAGCGCGATCAGCTGTTTTTCCTGGTTCCAGTCGAACGGTTCGTCGTTTTGTTCAGCTTCGTAGCGACGCTCTTCCAGCGCCTCATACATGTCCAGTTCTTCATCGGACAGGAAGTTGAAGCACGCACCGCCGAAGAACCACAGCAGGTCGCGAGGGACCAGATGGGCAATTTGTGGGTAGCGTTCGATGACCTGGCACATGATGTCCTGCCCCAGGTACTGACTATCAATTGGGTCGACAGGCAGGGCGCTCTTCATTTCATCGAAGCGCTCAATAAACAGGGCGTGGCTTTCCTCGGGGATCTGTTCGGCGTCACCGACAGCAACCAGGATGCTGCGCAGCAGATCGAGCAGGGCGAGATTATGGTTGAGATCATTGGTGGCCATCGGGGTGTCCTCTAGAGCAAAACGGGCGCGAGAGTATAAAGCTCTCAGCGCCCGCTGTCCTGCTAGCGAATCTTGCCTTCGCTATGGCTGAGTTCCTCCTTGGAGAAATCGTCCACGTCGATCACCTTGCGCCGCGCGGCTTCGGCGGTTCGTAATGTCTCGGCCTCGGCAGGTTGCAGCACGCCTGCTTGCAGGGCTGAATCGATGGACGGCTCGCCTGCAGCCGGTTTTACCTGACCGCTTTTCAGGGCTTCATGGAGTTTTTTGTAGGCGGGTTGCGCCGCATCCAGCAGGTCGCAGGCATGTTGCAGGGCTCCCACGGCATCTTCCGCTGATTGCGGGCGGTAGCAACCGGCAAGGATGGCCTCCAGGGCTGGATCCCCCTTGGCGCGGCCCAATACCGCTGCTACTTCAGCATCCAGTGCGTCCGATGGGCCGGTGTGGCGACGGCCAAACGGAAACACCACGCCCCGCAACAAAATGCCCAGCAGACGGTTCGGGAAGTTCTTCAGCAGCTCGTCCAGCGCACGCTCGGCATGACCGAGGCTTTCTTCCATCGCCCATTTGAACAACGGGTTGAGGTGCTCGGGGGAGTCGAGGTCGTGATAGCGCTTAAGCGCTGCCGAGGCCAGGTACATGTGACTCAGTACATCTCCCAGGCGGGCGGACAAGCGTTCGCGGCGTTTAAGGGTGCCCCCCAGAAGCATCATGCTCAGGTCTGCCAGCATCGCAAAGGCTGCGGCCTGGCGGTTCAGCGCGCGGAAATAGCCTTGGCTCAAGGTATTGCCGGGGGATTTCTCAAGACGGCCAAAGCCCAGGTTCAATACCAGTGTGCTGGCAGCATTGCTGACGGCGAACCCGATATGCCTGAGCAGCAGGTCGTCAAACTCCAGCAGGGCCTGATCGCGGTCTTCGCGTCCAGCCAGGGCCATTTCCTTGAGTACAAAGGGGTGGCAGCGTATGGCGCCCTGGCCAAAGATCATCAGATTGCGCGAGAGAATATTTGCGCCTTCCACGGTGATGAAGATCGGTGCACCTTGCCAATTGCGACCCAGGTAGTTATTGGGCCCCATGATGATGCCCTTGCCGCCGTGGACGTCCATGGCGTGACTGATGCACTCGCGCCCCCGTTCGGTGAGGTGGTACTTGAGAATCGCCGACAGCACCGAAGGTTTTTCTCCCAGATCCACCGCGTTGGCGGTCAGGATGCGTGCGCTGTCCATCAGCCAGGCGTTACCGCCAATTCGCGCCAGGGCTTCCTGAATGCCCTCGAAGGCGGCCAGTGGCACATTGAACTGCTCGCGCACCTGTGCGTACTGCCCGGTCACCAGGCTGGTGAACTTGGCGGCGCCGGTGCCTACAGCTGGAAGGGAAATTGAGCGCCCTACAGACAGGCAATTCATCAGCATCATCCAGCCCTTGCCCAGCATCTCCTGGCCGCCGATCAGGTAATCCAGCGGGATGAATACGTCTTTACCCGAGTTCGGGCCATTCATGAACGCCGCCCCCAGAGGCAGATGGCGACGGCCGATTTCAACGCCGGGTGTTTCTGTGGGGATCAGGGCGAGGCTGATGCCCAGGTCTTCTTTATCGCCCAGCAAGTGGTCGGGGTCGTGTGCCTTGAACGCCAAACCAAGGAGGGTCGCTACCGGGCCGAGCGTGATATAGCGTTTTTCCCAGTTCAGTCGCAGGCCCAGTACTTCTTCGCCTTGCCATTGGCCTTTGCAGATGATTCCGGTGTCGGGCATGGCGCCGGCATCGGAACCTGCCAGCGGGCCGGTCAGGGCGAAGCAGGGAATGTCATCACCCCTGGCCAGGCGTGGCAGGTAATGGTTGCGTTGGGCTTCTGTGCCGTAATGCAGCAGCAATTCTGCCGGGCCCAGGGAGTTGGGCACCATCACCGTGGATGCCAGGTCGCCACTGCGGGTCGCCAGCTTCATTGCCACCTGCGAATGGGCATAGGCCGAGAATCCTTTGCCGCCGAACTCCTTGGGAATGATCAGAGCGAAGAAACCATGCTCCTTGATGTGCGCCCAGGCCTGCGGCGGCAAATCCATCGCCTGGCCGATTTCCCAGTCGCTGACCATCGCGCACAATTCTTCGGCAGGTCCATCGAGGAACGCCTGCTCCTCTTCCGTCAACTGTGCCTTGGGGTAGGCCAGAAGCTGGTTCCAGTCGGGGCGGCCGCTGAACAGCTCGCCGTCCCACCATACGGTTCCGGCATCGATGGCATCGCGTTCGGTTTGCGACATGGGAGGCAGGGTTTTTTGAAACCAGCTGAAGAGCGGAGTGGTAAAGATTTTGCGCCGCAGGTCAGGCAACAGCAGCAGGGCGGCCGGGGCAGCCAGCATTATCCAGAAAATGGCCAGTAACCAGCCAGACGCATGACTGAACAACCCCATGGCCAGCAGGTAAACGGCTACTCCTGCAATGGCCGGCAGGGGCGCGACGCGCCGATGGGCCATCCAGGCGATGCCAATAATCAGAACCAGTATCCACAACAACAGCATATTCAATCCTCCATGAACCCAAGGGCAGGCCCCGTGTGAGCTTAGTCGCAACTATCGATCAAGGGGTAAGGATAGTGACCCCGCGTCGGAGGCGGAGTTCGGATTCACGGCGTAGACTGCATCGGCGTCTATCAATCAGGAGCCAGATCATGCTGAAAGTGTGGGGTCGCAATAATTCGTCGAATGTAAGAAAGGTCTTGTGGTGTGTCGAAGAACTGGCAGTGCCGTACAGCCGCATCGAAGCCGGCGGCGCTTTTGGTGTGGTCGATAGCCCTGAATACCGGGCGTTGAACCCCAATGGCCGGGTGCCGATGATCGAAGATGATGGCTTCGTGCTCTGGGAGTCGAATGCCATCGTGCGTTATCTCGCGGCTCAATACGGCTCAGATACCTCTATGTATTCAGCCGATGCCAAGGTGCGCGCCCAGGCGGACAAGTGGATGGACTGGACCACGGCTTCTTTCGCAGGTCCCTTTAGGGATGTGTTCTGGGGTGTTTTGCGCACGCCTGTAGTGGAGCAGGACTGGGGCAAGATCAATGCCGGCATCAAAGCGTGTGCCGAGTTGCTCGTCCTCGTGGATCAGGCCTTGTCTGAAAAGCCTTATCTGTCAGGTGATGAAATCGGCATGGGCGACATCCCGCTTGGATCGTTCATGTATGCCTGGTTTGAAATGCCCATCGAACGCCCGCCCGCACCCCATCTCAGTGCCTGGTATGAGCGACTGAAACTGCGTCCGGCCTACCGTAAAGGCGTTATGACCGCGTTGACTTAATACCTACTATTAATACGGGCGACTGTACTTGTCCGGCGCGGCCAAGCACCATGCTGTGTGTGAAAAGGCCACGTTGGACTTGTATGACGGACGGCTTGCCCACATCTACATCTCCCATTCCTCCATCTTGGTGCGTAATCAGATATGAGTTCCGCTCTGTCCATACGGCAGCTAACCAAAACCTACGGCAACGGTTTCCAGGCCCTGAGTGGTATCGATCTGGATGTTGCTGAAGGTGACTTTTTCGCCCTGCTTGGCCCCAACGGTGCCGGTAAATCCACCACCATCGGCATTCTCTCGACCCTGGTCAATAAAACCGGCGGCACAGTGAATGTCTTTGGCCATGACCTGGATCGTGAACCCGCTGCACTGAAGCGCTGCATTGGCGTCGTGCCGCAGGAGTTCAACTTCAACCAGTTTGAAAAGACCTTCGATATTGTTGTGACCCAGGCGGGTTATTACGGCATTCCGGCGAAAATCGCCAAGGAACGCGCTGAAAAATACCTGACTCAGTTGGGGCTTTGGGACAAGCGCGATACGCCATCGCGCTCACTGTCCGGGGGCATGAAGCGCCGGTTGATGATTGCCCGTGCGCTTGTACACGAGCCGCGTCTGCTGATTCTCGATGAGCCGACTGCCGGCGTGGACATTGAATTGCGTCGCTCGATGTGGACGTTTCTCACCGAGCTTAATGAGCAAGGCACGACCATCATCCTCACGACGCATTACCTGGAAGAGGCCGAGCAGCTGTGCCGCAATATCGGGATCATCGATCACGGCACCATTGTTGAAAACACCAGCATGCGTCAACTGCTTGGCCAACTGCACGTCGAGACGTTCTTGCTCGATCTGAAAAACACCCGGAGCGCCCCGGTACAGCTGGTGGGCTACCCGAGTCAGTTGCTCGACAATCACACCCTGGAAGTACAAGTGGACAAGGCCGTGGGTATTACCGGGCTGTTCACTCAACTGGCCACGCAAAACATTGAAGTGGTGAGCCTGCGTAACAAAACCAATCGTCTTGAGGAGTTGTTCGTGTCGCTGGTCGAAAAAAATCTGGCAAAGGTGGCGGTATGAGCTCGGAGCTACGCCCCAACCTGGTTGCCCTGAACACCATTGTCTATCGCGAATTCCGCCGCTTCATGCGCATCTGGCCACAAACCCTGCTGCCGCCCGCGATCACCATGGTGTTGTACTTCGTCATCTTCGGGAACCTGATCGGTCGGCAAATCGGTGATATGGGTGGTTTCACCTATATGGAGTACATCGTGCCGGGCCTGATCATGATGTCGGTGATCACCAACTCCTACGGCAACGTGGTGTCGAGTTTCTTCGGCAGCAAATTCCAGCGCTCGATTGAAGAGCTGATGGTTTCGCCGGTTTCGCCCCACACGATCCTGATCGGTTTCACTGTGGGCGGTATTTTGCGCGGCCTGATGGTGGGTGCAATCGTGACCCTGTTGTCACTGTTCTTTACCCATTTGCAGGTGCATCACCTGGGCTTGACCATCGTGGTGGTGGTTCTGACCGCGACGATTTTCTCGCTGCTCGGTTTCATCAATGCTGTTTTTGCGCGCAACTTCGACGACATTTCGATTATTCCGACATTCGTCCTGACGCCGCTGACTTACCTGGGCGGGGTGTTCTATTCCATTACCCTGTTGCCGCCTTTTTGGCAGAGCGTGTCGCTGGCCAACCCGGTGTTGCACATGGTTAACGCTTTCCGCTACGGGATTCTGGGTGTCTCGGACATCAAGATCAGTGTGGCGCTGACCTTTATGGTGGTCGCGACCCTGGTGCTGTATTTCGCCTGCGCACGCTTGCTGGTCAGCGGGCGAGGCATGCGCCAGTAGCCGACTCTCGGTGATAAAAAACGGCCCTATTGGGGCCGTTTTTTTATGGACGTCTTTTTTGTCGGCGCTTCCATTGGCGGCTGACCCACCAGCGCCAGTAAAGCATGGTCAGGCAGTACGCCAGCGCACTCAGGACCACGCCGCACACGACTGAACCCAGCAAGAAAGGCTGCCACAGGGTTGAGAGCTGGCTGCTGATCCATTCCCAGGTCAGTTCGTCGGGCAGATGCCTGGGAGGGACATTCATCAACCACGCGCCCATCTGGTAGGTGCAGTAGAAAACCGGTGGCATGGTGAACGGATTGGTCAACCACACCAGGCTGACCGAGATGGGCATGTTGCTGCGCACGGTAATGGCCAGGAATGCGGCCAACAGCATCTGGAACGGCATGGGGATAAACGCCGCAAAGATGCCCACCGCCATCGCGCGGGCGACCGAGTGGCGATTCAAATGCCAGAGATTGGGATCATGCAGCAGGGTGCCGAGAAATCGTAAGGACTTATGTTCCCTGATACTGGCCGGGTCTGGCATGTAACGTCTGAACAAACGCCGTGGCATAGGCCTCTCCCTGGAATCAAGAGCGGAGTATGCCCAAAATCGGCCAATTGCCTATTCAGACTTTGTGACAATTATTTAAGCGCACGCAAAAGATCCCGACTAATCCGAAGGTAAAGGATTTTTTGGGGCTGTGCATGCATACAGGGATGTTGGCGCTGGCGTCTGGCATGATTGCCTTGCGTTATTTACCGGTATTGCCACCGGTCGGTTGGTTACTGCCAATGCTGTGCGCGGGGTTATTGCTGTTGTTCTGGCGCAGGTTTGCCTTCGGATTTTTTCTGCTGGGGTTGGCATGGGCCTGTTTTCAGGGGCAGCGAGCACTTGATGACCGCTTGCCCGCGGCGCTGGATGGTCGAACGCTGTGGGTGGAAGGGCGCGTGGTCGGGCTGGCACAGCACGCTGATGCTGTTGTGCGTTTTGAATTGCAGGGCGCCAGATCGCGCCACGCAACATTGCCTAAAACCCTTCGACTGAGCTGGTACGGCGGGCCGCGGGTCAACACTGGCGAGCACTGGCGGCTGGCAGTCACGTTCAAGCGGCCCAGAGGGTTGCTCAATCCGCAGGGTTTCGATTACGAAGCCTGGTTGTTGGCACAGCGCATCGGTGCTACCGGAACCGTTAAGGATGGCCAGTTACTGACTCCGGCGAGTCATGCCTGGCGTGATCGTTTGCGCCAGCGTCTGTTACGCAGCGACGCCAATGGCAGGGCGCCCTGGTTGGCGGCCTTGGTCATGGGGGATGGTTCAGGTCTGAGCCCTGAGGACTGGAAAGTCCTGCAAGCGACCGGGACCGTGCATTTGCTGGTGATTTCGGGGCAGCACATCGGGTTGTTTGCCGGGTTGATCTACGGGCTGATCGCCTTGCTGGCGCGGTACGGCGCATGGCCGCGTGCATTGCCCTGGCTGCCGTGGGCATGTGGCCTGGCGTTTGCGGGGGCCTTGGGCTATGGGGTGCTTGCAGGGTTCGAGGTGCCGGTTCAGCGGGCGTGCGTCATGCTTGGGCTGGTGATGATATGGCGCCTGCGGTTTCGTCATTTGGGCCTGTGGTTGCCGTTTCTGCTGGCGCTGAACGCAGTCTTGATCATTGAGCCGCTGGCGAGTTTGAGGCCGGGGTTCTGGTTATCGTTTGCTGCCGTGGCGGTATTGATCTTCACCTTTGGCGCACGTTTGGGGCCCTGGAGCTGGCAAGCTGCGTGGGTACGTCCTCAAGTCCTGATTGCCGTAGGGTTATTCCCCGTTCTGTGGATACTCGCGTTGCCCATCAGCCTGAGCGGGCCGCTGGCGAACCTGGTCGCCGTACCCTGGATCAGCCTGCTGGTATTGCCTGCAGCGCTGCTGGGCGCTGCGTTGCTGCCGGTCCCCTGGCTGGGCGATGGCCTGTTGTGGGTATCCGGTGGCTTGCTTGACTGGCTGATACTCGGCCTCACGGCATTGGCCGGGTATTTTTCGCCCTGGTTGCCGGGCTCGGTCCCCATCAGTGTCTGGGCGCTGAGTGCGGTGGGCGCCCTTATAGTGTTGTTGCCTGCCGGTGTTGTGCTCCGGCCCTTGGGCTGGCCGCTGGTGCTGCTGGCGGTGTTCATGCCTCGTGAGTCCGTTCCCCTGGGGCAGGTCGAAGTGATGCAGCTGGATGTCGGGCAGGGCCTGGCGTTTGTATTGCGCACCCGGCACCACACGTTGCTGTATGACGCCGGTCCCAAGGTCAGAAACCTTGATCAGGGCGAGCGGGTCGTGGTGCCGGTGCTGCGCTCCCTGGGCGTTCAAGATCTGGATCTGATGCTGCTGAGCCATGCTGACGCGGATCATGCGGGGGGGGCATTGGCCGTGCAGCGAGCGTTCAGCGTGGCGCGAGTGCTCAGTGGTGACGCCGCTGGCTTGCCTGCCGCCCTGCAGGCACATCCATGCATCAGCGGCGAAAGTTGGGAGTGGGAAGGTGTGAAGTTTTCACTCTGGCAATGGGACGGGGCCCGGGACAGCAATCAAAAATCGTGTGTGCTGCAGGTTGAAGCCAATGACGAGCGGTTATTGTTGACCGGTGACATCGACGTGCAGGCCGAGCGGGCCTTGCTGCAAAGTCCTTTAAGTGTTCCCACTCAGTGGCTGCAGGCACCGCATCACGGCAGTCGTACATCTTCGTCCATGGTGTTTCTCAAGGCGCTGTCTGCCGATACCGTGTTGATCTCCCGCGGTCACGGGAATACCTTTGGACACCCGCATCCACAAGTGATGGCGCGCTATCGGGCGTTGGGCATGCAGGTTCTGGACAGTGCCGAGCAGGGCGCGGTGTGGTTTCGTCTGGGAGCCTTCGGCGGTGCCCGCGGGTTGCGTGAGCAGCGTCGTTTCTGGCGGAGCTGAAGGCACTGGCTTTCTGGGGCAGGGTCAATCCTGTGGTAGAGTGGCGCACTTTTTCGAGGGGACTGTCACTGTGTGGGAACTGGTCAAATCCGGCGGCTGGATGATGCTGCCGATCATTCTGAGCTCTGTTGCCGCGCTGGGCATTATTGTCGAGCGTTTGTGGACCCTGCGTGCCAGTCGCGTGACGCCGGCGCACCTGCTCGGTCAGGTTTGGGTCTGGATAAAGGACAAACAACTGGACAAGGACAAGCTCCAGCAGTTGCGCGCCGACTCTCCGCTGGGGGAAATCCTGGCCGCCGGCCTGGCCAATTCCCGGCATGGCCGCGAGATCATGAAAGAGTGCATCGAAGAAGCCGCCGCACGTGTGATTCACGAGCTGGAGCGCTACCTCAATGCACTGGGTACGATTGCCGCGATGGCGCCATTGCTGGGCCTGCTCGGTACGGTGCTGGGCATGATCGATATCTTTAGCTCGTTCATGGGCGCGGGCATGACCAGCAACGCAGCGGTCCTCGCGGGCGGGATCTCCAAGGCGCTGATTACGACTGCTGCCGGTCTGATGGTCGGTATTCCGGCGGTGTTTTTCCATCGTTTCCTGCAACGTCGTGTCGATGAGCTGGTAGTCGGCATGGAGCAGGAAGCGATCAAGCTGGTCGAAGTGGTGCAGGGCGACCGTGAAGTCGACATGGTCGGGAGCAAAGCGTGAAGTTTCGCCGCAAGCCCCGGGAAACGGTCGATATCAACCTCGCGTCGTTGATCGATGTGGTGTTCATTCTGCTGCTGTTTTTTGTCGTGACCACTACCTTCACCCGTGAAACCCAGTTGCAGGTCGATTTGCCTGAAGCTGTCAGCGGTTCTCCCAGCGAGGATCAAAATGCCAGGCAAGTCGATATCGCCATCAGTGCAGATGGCGTGTTTTCGGTAAACAACCAGGTCTTGCCGAAGAACGATCTGGCGAGCCTGATCGAGGCGCTGCAAAAAGAGTCCGGCGGCGATACGACGCTTGCGCTGTCGATCTCGGCTGATGGCAAGACCCCACACCAGGCGGTCATCACGGCAATGGATGCAGCCGGCAAACTCGGCTTCAGCCACTTGCGCATGACTACCGTCGAGGCGCAGACGACCCCCTGATGGCCATGTCCGATCGCTTGTTGCGCGCCTGGTACGCCGGGCATCCGTTGCTCACGTTGTTACGACCTCTGGAGTCGCTTTATCGCCGTGTTGTCGAACGCAAGCGTGCGCGCTTTGTGGCAGGCGAGGGGGATATCTATCGGGCACCGGTGCCATTGGTCGTCGTCGGCAACATCACGGTCGGGGGCACCGGCAAGACACCTCTGATCCTGTGGCTGATCGACCATTGCCAGCGTAAGGGCCTGAAGGTCGGTGTGGTGAGTCGGGGCTATGGCGCCAGCCCCCCGCAATTGCCGTGGCGGGTGAGTGCCGGGCAAAGTGCCGCGCAAGCGGGTGATGAGCCATTGCTGATTGTGCAGCGCAGCGGTGTGCCCCTGATGATCGACCCGGATCGCAGCCGGGCGGTCAAGGCCCTGCTGGACAGCGAACCGCTGGACCTGATCCTGTCCGACGACGGCTTGCAGCACTACCGTTTGGCTCGCGATCTGGAGCTGGTGCTGATCGACAACGCCAGAGGCCTGGGTAACGGCCGCTGCCTGCCTGCCGGGCCGCTGCGTGAGCCAGTCGAGCGTCTGCAGAGTGTTGATGCCGTGCTTTACAACGGTGCCGCCTGCGACCCGCAAGGAGGTTTTGCCTTTCAATTGCAGCCGACGGCGCTGATCAATCTACGCAGTGGTGAACGCCAGCCGCTGGACTTCTTCCCGGCGCAACAAGCGCTGCACGCGGTGGCCGGCATCGGTAATCCGCAGCGTTTCTTCAATACCCTTGAAACGCTACACTGGCGGCCTGTTGCCCATGCTTTTGCAGATCACGCGGCCTATAGCGCCGAGGTCTTGAGTTTTACCCCGCCATTACCCCTGGTCATGACCGAGAAGGATGCGGTGAAGTGCCGTGACTTCGCGTTGTCGGACTGGTGGTACCTGGCGGTAGATGCGGTGCCGTCCGAGGCTTTTGTCCTCTGGTTTGACCAACAGCTCGCGCGTCTTTTACCTGATCGTCTTTTGCCCTAACTCATCTTTATCCTGGGGAACACTCATGGACACCAAACTGCTCGATATCCTTGCTTGCCCTGTTTGCAAAGGCCCGCTCAAGCTCAGTGCCGACAAGACCGAACTGATCAGCAAGGGCGCCGGTCTGGCCTATCCGATCCGTGACGGTATTCCCGTCATGCTCGAAACCGAAGCCCGTACCCTCAGCCCTGACGAGCGTCTGGATAAATGATCCCGGTTTTTACAGTCGTTATTCCGTCGCGCTTCGGCTCGACCCGGTTGCCTGGCAAACCGCTGCTAATGATTGCCGGCAAGCCGATGGTTCAGCATGTCTGGGAACAGGCCTGTAAAAGCAGCGCGCAACGGGTTGTGGTTGCCACGGATGATGCGCGTATTGTCGAAGCCTGCAAGGCGTTTGGCGCTGAAGTGTTGATGACCCGTACCGATCACGAGTCGGGCACCGACCGCTTGGCCGAAGTGGTGACGCAATTGGGCCTGGCCAGCGATGCCATCGTGGTCAATGTCCAGGGTGACGAGCCGCTGATTCCGCCGCAGGTGATCGATCAGGTAGCGGTTAATCTGGCCGCTCACAGCGAGGCGAGCATGGCGACCCTGGCAGAGCCGATCGAAGACGTTGAAACGCTGTTCAACCCGAATGTGGTCAAGGTAGTCAGCGACATCAATGGGCTGGCCCTGACATTCAGCCGGGCCACGTTGCCGTGGGCCCGTGATGACTTCGCCCGGCAGCCTGGCGCGTTGCCGGCGGGCGTGCCATACCGTCGCCATATCGGCATCTATGCATATCGGGCAGGTTTCCTGCACGATTTTGTGGGCTGGGGCCCTTGCTGGCTGGAGAATACCGAGCGTCTCGAACAATTACGGGCGTTGTGGCATGGGGTGCGGATACACGTGGCAGACGTGCTCGAAGCACCGCCTGCGGGCGTTGATACGCTCGAAGACCTTGAGCGCGTTCGGCGTTTGTTGGAGGGGTGATGGGGCATACCCTGAAACCGGCATACGACGCGCTGATGATTGAACTGAAGGGACACTTATGAGTTTGCAGTTGCAGATCAATGCCTCGCTCAAGCCCTTCAACAGCTTTGGCGTTGATGTCCGGGCAAGCCTGTTTGCGCAAGCCCGCAGCGATGCCGATGTGCATGAGGCGCTGTTGTGTGCGGCTGAGCAAAAACTGCCTTTGCTGGTCATTGGCGGCGGCAGTAACTTGCTGCTGACCGGTGATGTCCAGGCACTGGTTTTACAGATGGCCAGTCGCGGCATTCGCTTGCTGGAGGATGACGGCGAACGGGTGGTGGTTGAGGCCGAAGCGGGTGAAGTGTGGCACGCCTTTGTGCTGTGGACGTTGGAGCAAGGGCTGTCCGGCCTTGAGAACCTCAGTCTGATCCCCGGTACGGTAGGGGCTGCGCCGATGCAAAATATCGGGGCTTACGGGGTTGAGATCAAAGATGTATTTGCCGGGCTGACAGCGCTTGATCGGCAAACCGGCGAGTTGCGGGAGTTCGAGCTGGCCGAGTGCAATTTCGGCTATCGCGACAGCGTGTTCAAGCAGCATCCCGGGCGCTGGTTGATTTTGCGGGTGAGGTTTGCCTTGAGTCGTGCCGCGCACTTGCACCTGGAATATGGCCCTGTGCGACAGCGCTTGAGTGAGCAGGGCGTCGAGCACCCCACTGCCAGTGATGTCAGCCGGGCAATCAGCAGTATTCGCAGCGAAAAACTGCCGGATCCGGCTGTGCTGGGCAACGCGGGCAGCTTCTTCAAGAATCCTGTGGTGCCGGCGTTACTCGCAGCTGAATTGAAGCTGGCGTACCCCGGTCTGGTCGGTTACCCGCAACCTGACGGGCAAGTGAAGCTGGCGGCGGGCTGGTTGATTGAAACTGCTGGCTGGAAAGGCTTCCGCGAGGCGGATGCGGGCGTGCATCGCTTGCAGTCGCTGGTGCTGGTCAACTACGGTTCGGCTACCGGCGAACAGCTGTTGGCGTTGGCGCACCGAATCCAGATTGATATCGAGCAGCGCTTTGGCGTGCAGCTGGAGATGGAACCCAACGTCTACTGACGTTTTACAGTGTTGGAAGCGACATAAAAAAAGCCCCGCCAGTTCAACACTGGCGGGGCTTTTTAGTGGCCTTTGGATTTAGGCGAGGGGTTTAGACTCGGGCTCTTTATCGTGGGCTACGGTTTCGTTCGCAGATGCCTGAGCGGCAGCAGCTGCAGCCGCCTCACGCTTGCGACGACGTACTTCGCGCGGGTCGTTTGGTGCACGACCGTTGCTTGGCAGAGTGCTTGCAGCCGGAGCGGCTGCTGGAGCAACCACGTCTACCAGTTCCGAAGCCACGACTTCAGTGGGGACAGGCTGTTCGGTAACAACCGTCTCTACTATGGCTTCAGGTGCGGCGACTTCAGCGACAACCGGTTCTGCTACTGGAGCAGGTGCGGCCTCAACGATGGCTGGCTCGGCAATTGGCTCGCGGACTACGCGAACTTCCTTGGCGGGTTCAGGGGCGTTTTCGATGACTGGCGCCTCGGTAACCGGCGTTTCTACGCGTGGGGTTTCAACCGCTGAAGTTGCGACTTCGATCACAGGCTCCGGGGCAGCGACCACTGGCGTTTCGATTGCAGGGGCAGGTTCGATCACGACCTGGGCTTCAGGTTGAGCCTGGGGTGCCGGTGCAACTTCAACATCCGGAGTCCTGGTCACTTCAGCGGCAGGTGCTTCAACCACTGGAGCTTCTACCGCCGGGGTTTCAACAACCGGAGCAGTTTCGACTGCCGGAGTTTCAACGGCAGTGACTTCGCTCGGAGCCTGGACAGCAACTTCGGCCTCGGCGGGTGCAGCTTCCCGGGTGGCTTGTGTGGCACGTTCGGCTTGTTGATGGGCCTCGGCTTCAGCCGGTGCGCTGATGACCGAGCTGGCAACAGCTTCAGTAACAGCAAGGCCGGCGGCCAGTTCGGAAGTGGTTACTGGCGCGTTTTCAGCGTTGGCTTCTTCGCTGTTCTCTTCCGAGCCTTCAATCACATTGCCGTTGGCATCGCGTTGACGTTCACGACGGTTGCTGCGACGACGCTGACCACGGGAGCGGCGGCGAGGACGATCGCCTTCGGCGTTCTCCTGCGACTCGTCCTGGGCTTGCTCAGCAGTCGAAACGGCTTCTTCGTCTTCAACTGCCGCGATCACTTGCTCTTCGCGCGGAGCGCGTTCTTCACGTGGAGCGCGCGGTTGGCGTTCTTCGAGTGGTGCACGAGCAGGGCGTTCGTCTGTGGCAGTCGTGGCAGCGGCAGCGGCAGCGACGGCAGGTGCGGCATCCAGAGGTTCGCGCAATTCGCGTACGCGTTCTTCACGGCCTTCACCACGTGGCTTGCGGTCTTCACGAGGCGCGCGAGGAGCACGTTCTTCGCGTGGCGGACGTGGAGCCCGCTCTTCGCGCGTCACGGCAACGGCTGGCGTTTCTTCGCGAGGCTCGCGTACTTCACGGGGTTCGCGCGGGGCGCGCTCTTCGCGAGGTGCACGTTCTTCACGCGGCTTGCGCTCTTCGTCGCGGCGACCATTACGGTTGCGGCTCTGCTGGCGACCATTGCGACGTTCTTCGTTGCGGGCCGGACGCTCCGGGGTGGCAGCTGGCTTCTCGGCCACGGCAGGGGCTGCCGGCTGTTCTTCCTTGGAGGCGAACAGGCTGACCAGCGACTTGACCAGACCTTTGAACAGGCTTGGCTCGGAGACGGTCGGTGCTGGCGCTGCTGCAGGTGCTGGCGCGGCGGCTTCGGTCGGAACCGGTGCCGAGGTGCGTGCCGGGGCAGTCTTGACTGCAGCTTCCTGACGAACCAGGGTGCGGGTCGCGGCAGCAGGTTGCACTTCTTCCACTTCAGCGGCAGCCGCAGCAATTTCATAGCTGGACTGGTTGGTGTGGGCTTCCGGGCTGTCATCACGCAGACGCTGAACTTCGAAGTGCGGCGTTTCGAGATGGTCGTTCGGCAGAATGACGATGCGGGCACGGGTGCGCAGTTCGATCTTGGTGATCGAGTTGCGTTTTTCGTTCAGCAGGAAAGCGGCAACCGGGATTGGCACCTGGGCGCGTACTTCGGCAGTACGGTCTTTCAGGGCTTCTTCTTCGATCAGGCGCAGAATGGCCAGGGACAGCGACTCGACGTCACGGATGATGCCGGTGCCGTTGCAGCGCGGGCACACGATGCCGCTGCTCTCGCCCAGGGAAGGACGCAGGCGTTGACGGGACATTTCCAGCAGGCCGAAGCGCGAGATACGGCCGACTTGAACGCGGGCGCGGTCTGCTTCCAGGCATTCGCGGACTTTCTCTTCCACGGCGCGCTGGTTTTTGGCTGGGGTCATGTCGATGAAGTCGATGACGATCAGGCCGCCGATGTCGCGCAAGCGCAACTGACGGGCGATTTCTTCAGCCGCTTCAAGGTTGGTTTGCAGTGCGGTTTCTTCGATATCGCTGCCTTTGGTGGCGCGGGCCGAGTTGATGTCGATGGACACCAGGGCTTCGGTCGGGTCGATAACGATGGAGCCGCCGGAAGGCAGTTCAACGACGCGCTGGAAGGCGGTCTCGATCTGGCTTTCGATCTGGAAACGATTGAACAGCGGAACGCTGTCTTCGTACAGTTTGATTTTGCTGGCGTACTGCGGCATCACCTGGCGAATGAAGGTCAGGGCTTCGTCCTGGGCTTCAACGCTGTCGATCAGTACTTCGCCGATGTCCTGGCGCAGGTAATCACGGATGGCGCGAATGATCACGTTGCTTTCCTGATAGATCAGGAATGGCGCGGCGCGATCCAGCGAGGCTTCTTTAATGGCGGTCCACAGCTGCAGCAGGTAATCGAGGTCCCACTGCATTTCTTCGCTGCTGCGGCCAAGGCCGGCAGTACGAACGATCAGGCCCATGTCGGCAGGAGCGATCAGGCCGTTCAGGGCTTCACGCAGCTCGTTGCGCTCTTCGCCTTCGATACGGCGGGAGATGCCGCCGGCACGCGGGTTGTTGGGCATCAGCACCAGGTAGCGGCCGGCGAGGCTGATGAAGGTGGTCAGGGCTGCGCCCTTGTTGCCACGTTCTTCCTTTTCAACCTGCACGATGACTTCCTGGCCTTCGGTCAGGACGTCCTTGATGTTTACGCGACCTTCAGGTGCTTTCTTGAAGTACTCGCGGGAGATTTCCTTCAGGGGCAGGAAGCCGTGGCGCTCAGAGCCGAAATCGACAAAGGCAGCCTCAAGGCTTGGTTCGATGCGAGTAATACGGCCTTTATAAATGTTGGCTTTCTTCTGCTCGCGCGCACCCGACTCGATGTCCAGGTCGTAGAGGCGTTGGCCATCTACCAGTGCAACACGCAACTCTTCAGGTTGAGTTGCGTTAATCAGCATTCTTTTCATGTTGTACCGTCGGTTTCCGGGCTACCGGAAACGGCGTTCGGCACACACGACTTCTCACGGTCGGTGTCAGGTGCGTCAGGAGCAGTTGGCCACTCCAGTGTCCAGCGAGTTCGACCAAAGGGGGCGAAGTCGCGACTTACGCTTCCTGCTTGCTGTGGTGACTTAAGCACTCAGTCAGGAGGAGGAATCAACCGGTGGCTGTGGACGAGATGAAGCGTCTTGATAAAGCCTATTGCTACACAGTCCAACGGTTGTGCATCTCCACCCTACACGTATCCCTGATAATTCGGGTGCTGCCGCGCGCAGAATCCGCAGCGGGTTGGCATTTACCGTGTTCTCCAAAAGGGGAGTTCACGCATCATGGCTAATAAAGGCGATGTTTCCGAAACATTCGCTCGAAATTCCCGAAGCTGACTGCACTTTGTGAACTGGCCGTGAATATCGGCATAAAAGGCGAGTTTTCACTCTGCTTTCCAGGCTCGCTTCAGGCCTCATGTCACCTGCGCTTGTTACAACTCCAAGTATTTCGTATGCAGCAAAAGCCCCGTAGGACGGCCTCGCGTCCTCGTGAAGAGCGTTGGTCAGGGCCGGTGATACACCGTTAATCCGCTGTCCAGGCCGCTTTTGGCGGCGTTCGCGACTATAGCAGCAATGATTAAGTGCTTCAATTCCATAAAAATTGTTATCATCCGCCGCATGACGACCACGACCCCCCCGACCCCCAGCGTTCAGCTGCTTGAGGTCTTGCCGGAATATGCCGGCCAACGCATCGACAACTTCCTGCTAGCCCGACTCAAGGGTGTGCCCAAGACCTTGATTTACCGCATTTTGCGCAAAGGCGAAGTGCGTGTGAACAAGGGCCGGATCAAACCCGAGTACAAATTGCAGGCGGGCGACATTGTGCGCGTGCCGCCGGTTCGCGTGCCTGAGCGTGACGAGCCTGTGCCTGTGGCGCAGGGCTTGCTGCAACGGCTCGAAGCGGCGATTGTTTATGAAGACAAAGCGCTGATTGTGCTGAACAAGCCGGCCGGCATCGCCGTGCATGGCGGTAGCGGCCTGACTTTCGGCGTGATTGAAGCCTTTCGCCAGATGCGTCCGGATGCCAAGGAACTGGAACTGGTGCACCGTCTGGATCGTGACACCTCCGGCCTGCTGATGATTGCCAAAAAGCGCAGCATGTTGCGCCACCTGCACGAAGCATTGCGTGGCGACGGTGTCGACAAGCGCTACATGGCGCTGGTGCGTGGCAACTGGGCGACTTCGATCAAGCAAGTGCGTGCGCCGCTGATGAAGAGCAATTTGCGCTCCGGCGAGCGCATGGTTGAGGTCAATGAAGAAGGCAAGGAATCCGTCACGGTGTTCAAGGTACTGCGCCGCTTCGGTGATTTCGCCACCATGATCGAGGCCAGGCCCATCACCGGGCGTACGCACCAGATTCGTGTGCACACGCTGCACGCGGGGCACTGCATCGCAGGTGATACCAAGTATGGCGACGAGGGGTTCTCTAAAGAGATTCGTGACTTGGGCGGCAAGCGCTTGTTCCTGCATGCCTACATGCTCACGGTGCCGCTGCCGGATGGCGGCGAGTTGAAGTTGCAGGCGCCGGTCGATGAAATGTGGGCCAAAACCGTGGAGCGACTGAGTGCCGACTGAGTACAAGCTGCTGATTTTTGACTGGGATGGCACGCTGGCAGACTCCATTGGTCGTATCGTGACCGCGATGCAGGTCGCAGCGCAGCGTTCGGGTCATCCGGAGCGTGACGAAGATTCGGTCAAGGGCATTATTGGTCTGGGTTTGCCCGAGGCCATTCTTACGCTCTATCCCGAGATGACGGATGCGCAGGTGGTTGATTTTCGCCAGCACTATGCGGATGTCTATATCGCCATGGATACCGAGCCTTCGCCGCTCTTTGACGGTGTCCTGGAGTCGCTTGAGGCGTTTCGTGCCGAGGGCTATCGGCTGGCGGTTGCCACGGGCAAGGCGCGCCGCGGGCTTGATCGTGTACTCAAGGCGCATGGCTGGGAGGACTTCTTCGATGTCACCCGTGCGGCCGATGAGACGGCAAGCAAGCCTGATCCATTGATGCTGAACCAGATTCTGGCCCATTGCGATGTGCGGCCGGAGCACGCCTTGATGGTGGGTGATGCGACCTTCGATTTGCAGATGGCGCGCAATGCGGGCATTGACTCTGTGGCGGTAGGCTATGGTGCTCAGTCAATGGAGCGCTTGCTGGCGTTCGAGCCCCGGCTGGCGATTGACACCTTTTCGCAGTTGCACGCCTGGCTGGGTCGGCAGGCCAATTAAAGAATCAGACTGGGAGTAAAGCATGGTTGATCAATGGAAGGCGCCTGAGTCTGAGCCGGTCGCGGGTGATGAGAAAAGCTGGAAGTTGCTGGAAAAAACCCTGCTGGCGGGGATCCAGGAGCAGCGCCGAGCCCGGCGCTGGGGCATTTTCTTCAAATTGCTTACGTTCTGCCTATTGCTGGTTGCGTTGTTGTCGCTAACGCCGCTGATGGAGATGGAGCGTGGTGCAATGAGTGGTCAGGGCTATACCGCACTGATCGATGTGCGCGGTGTGATTGCCGATAAAGAGCCTGCGAGTGCGGATAACCTGGTCACCAGTCTGCAGGCTGCGTTTGATGATCCAAAGGTCAAGGGTGTGGTCCTGCGGATCAATAGCCCGGGCGGCAGTCCGGTGCAGTCGGGTTATGTCTACGATGAAATCCGTCGTTTGCGGGGTTTGCATCCCGGGACCAAGGTCTATGCGGTGATTTCGGATCTGGGCGCTTCCGGTGCGTATTACATAGCCAGTGCTGCCGACCAGATCTATGCCGACAAGGCCAGTCTGGTGGGTTCCATTGGTGTGACGGCGGCAGGCTTCGGTTTTGTCGGTGCCATGGAAAAGCTGGGCATTCAGCGTCGGGCCTACACGTCGGGTGAGCACAAGGCGTTCCTGGATCCGTTTGAGCCTGAGAAGCCGGGCGAGACCAAGTTCTGGCAAGGTGTGCTGAATGTGACCCATGAGCAGTTCATTGCCAGCGTCAAGCAGGGGCGTGGCGACCGTTTGAAGGATAAGGAGCATCCTGAGCTGTTTTCGGGGTTGGTCTGGACCGGTCAGCAGGCGCTGCCTTTGGGTTTGATCGATGGATTGGGTAATGCCAGTTCTGTGGCGCGTGACGTGATCGGTGAAAAGGAACTGGTTGACTTCACGGTGCAAGAGTCGCCTTTCGACCGCTTCTCGAAAAAGCTGGGTGCGAGTGTGGCGGAGCAACTGGCCCTGTGGATGGGGTTTCAGGGGCCGACCTTGCGTTGATCGCCAGGCATCAAAAAAAGCCGGCCTGAGAAGGCCGGCTTTTTTGTGGGCGCTGGACAGGCATCTGACCGGCGGGCTGGCTTGCTCCTTTGCGAGGGGCAGGCAAGTCCTTGCAGTTCAGGGGATGGTAACGCCCTCGACAAGCAGCATGTCGATCAGCCGTATCAGTGGCAGGCCCACCAGGCTGGTAGCGTCGTCACCTTCGGTGCGTTGGAACAGGCTGACTCCCAGGCCCTCGGCCTTGAAGCTGCCAGCGCAGTCGTAGGGTGTCTCGGCAAGCAGGTAGCGCTCAATCTGTTCAGTGCCGAGTGTGCGCATGTGGACGGTGAAGGGGATGCAGTCTGTCTGGTGGTCGCCTGTCCGGGCGTTGAGCAGGGTCAGGCCGGTGAGGAACGTCACGCTGGCTCCGCTGGCGTCCATTAGCTGCTGGCGAGCCTTGTCGAAGGTGTGGGGCTTGCCGATGATGTGGCCGTTGAGTACTGCCACCTGGTCGGAGCCGATGATCAGGTGTCCGGGATGACTGTTGGCAAGTGCGCGGGCCTTCTCCAGGGACAGGCGCTCGACCAGTTCGCGTGCGGACTCGCCCGGGCGGTGGCTTTCGTCGATATCGGGTGAACTGCAGTTGAAAGGCAGACGCAGGCGAGCCAATAAGTCGCGGCGATAAATCGAGCTTGAAGCGAGTAATAAAGGCAGCATTCACGTCTCCTGTGGGTAGCCGGGAATTTTAGCGAGAGTATCGGTTGTCGCACAGGCACAATTTCCTTTGACAGGTGAGGGGGTCGTCCCTAGAATGCTGCGCCTATGTTGAATGACCCGATTCCACCTCACGTTGACCCGCGCAAATTAGCTGATCGTGGCACTACCCTTCAAGGTGAAGTGCTGCTGGCTGATTTGGAGAGACTCTGCGACCCGCTTTCCGACACTGTCGGTAAGGTCCAGGCTAAATTTGTTTTTGAGCGCGACGAGCGAAGATCTGTGGTAATACACAGCTCCATCGACGTTGAGGTCAAAATGGTTTGCCAGCGTTGTCTTGAGCTGGTCACCCTGCCGATCCACAGCGAATGCAGTTATGCTGTGGTGAAAGAGGGTGCGAATACCCAGTCGTTACCGAAAGGTTATGACGTGCTGGAACTGGGCGAAGATCCTTTGGATCTGCAGTCACTGATCGAGGAGGAGCTTTTGCTTGCCTTGCCCATTGTGCCTGCTCATCATCCGGAAGAATGCCAGCAGCCGGCGGGTCTCGATGAGCCCGAACCGTGCGAGGACGTGGTAACGCGGTCCAACCCGTTCAGTGTATTGGCGCAGTTAAAGCGTGACCCAAACGTTTAGGAGTTAATCAATTATGGCTGTTCAGCAGAACAAAAAATCCCGCTCTGCCCGTGACATGCGTCGTTCGCACGATGCTCTTTCGGCTAGCACTCTGTCTGTAGAAAAAACCACCGGTGAAATTCACCTGCGTCACCACGTATCGCCAGAAGGCGTATACCGTGGTCGTAAAGTGATCGACAAGGGCGCTGACGAGTAATCACTTGTCCGTTCAGGTCATCGCGATCGACGCAATGGGCGGGGACTTCGGTCCCCGCAGCATTGTTCAGGCGTGCATTGCCTGCCTGTCTGCTACTCCCTCGTTACACCTGACCCTCGTCGGTCAATCCTCCTTGCTTGAAGAACTGATTTCCGGCCATTCGGCTGTGGATCGCTCGCGCCTTACGATTACCCATGCTTCAGATGTTATCGCCATGAGCGAACGGCCTTCGCATGCATTGCGCGGCAAGCCGGACTCGTCCATGCGTGTGGCGCTGGAGCTGCTTCGCGACGGCAAGGTTCAGGCGTGCGTGAGTTCCGGGAATACCGGAGCGCTGATGGCGTTGTCCAGGCATGTGCTCAAGACCTTGCCGGGGATTGACCGCCCGGCGATGGTCGCGGCAGTCCCGACCCAGTCCGGCTACTGTCAGTTGCTCGACTTGGGGGCGAATGTCGACTGCACGGCCGGACAGTTGTTCCAGTTTGCGGTAATGGGGTCTGTGGCGGCGCAGGCGCTGGGTGTTCCTCGTCCCCGGGTTGCCTTGCTCAATATCGGCACCGAAGACGTCAAGGGTAACCAGCAGGTCAAAGAGGCGGCAGCCTTGTTGCAGGCTGCGCCAGGTTTGCATTACATCGGCTTTGTCGAAGGTGATGGTGTGTACCGTGGCGAGGCCGATGTGGTGGTGTGTGATGGGTTTGTCGGCAATATCTTGCTCAAATCCAGTGAAGGTCTCGCGACGATGATCTCGGACAGGCTCGAGGCGGTATTCAGGCGTACGCTGTTCAGCCGGTTCGTGGGTGTTCTCGCGTTGCCGCTGATGCGGCGTTTGCGGGCAGACCTTGCGCCTGCCCGGCACAACGGTGCGAGTTTTCTCGGGCTGCAGGGGATTGTGATCAAGAGTCACGGTTCGGCAGGTGCTCAGGGCTTTCAGAGTGCGATAGAGCGCGCACTGATTGAAATCCATGAAGACCTGCCAAAGCGTTTGTATGGGCGCCTTGACGGGATGTTGCCGTAGGCGTTTTACCGGCCGGATGCTTTAATGTGACCGCTCGGTCTAATCAGCCATCCAACTGTCAGTTTCTTGCGTCCGCCACGGCAGGACGTCAATTCTCCGACGACAAGATTATTAGGGGCTTGTTACATGTCTACATCCCTCGCATTCGTCTTTCCAGGGCAGGGTTCGCAGTCCCTCGGCATGTTGGCCGAGCTGGGCGCGGAGCATCCGCTGGTCCTGGAAACATTCAAGGAAGCTTCCGATGCTCTGGGTTACGACCTGTGGGCACTGACCCAAGAGGGTCCCGCGGAGCAGCTGAACCAGACTGATATTACCCAGCCTGCCATCCTGACCGCTTCAGTTGCCTTGTGGCGCCTGTGGCTGGCTGAGGGTGGCGCACGTCCTGCGTTTGTCGCCGGGCACAGCCTGGGCGAGTACAGCGCCCTGGTTGCAGCTGAATGCCTGACACTGGCTGAAGCCGTCAAGCTGGTCGAGCGTCGTGGTCGTTTGATGCAGGAGGCTGTTCCGGCCGGTCAGGGCGCCATGGCGGCGATCCTGGGTCTGGAAGATGCAGACGTGCTGGCAGCATGCGCTGAAGCCTCGCAAGGCGAAGTGGTCAGTGCCGTGAATTTCAATTCTCCTGGCCAGGTCGTGATTGCAGGTGCCAAGGCTGCTGTCGAGCGCGCTATGGAAGGCTGCAAGGCGCGTGGCGCCAAGCGTGCGCTGCCGCTGCCGGTCAGCGTACCTTCGCATTGCGAGCTGATGCGTCCGGCGGCTGAACGGTTTGCCGAGTCCATCGAAGCCATTGACTGGAAAATGCCGACCATCGCGCTGGTGCAGAATGTCAGTGCTTCGGTTGCGACTGATTTGCAAACCCTCAAGCGTGATCTGCTCGAGCAGCTGTACAAGCCTGTACGTTGGGTTGAGTCGGTTCAATATCTGGCCGCCAAAGGCCCGGTTGAATTGGTTGAGTGCGGGCCGGGCAAAGTCCTGGTCGGCATCAGCAAGCGTTGCGCTGAAGGCGTAACGACTCACAACTTGAACACCCCGGATGCCTTCGCTGCCGCTCGTGCGGCACTGGCCTGAATTAGGAGAAGCCTTCATGAGCTTGCAAGGTAAAGTTGCACTGGTAACGGGCGCGAGCCGTGGCATTGGCCAGGCTATCGCGTTGGAGTTGGGTCGTATGGGTGCCGTTGTCATTGGTACTGCGACGTCTGCCACCGGTGCCGAACGTATTACTGCCACCCTGAAGGAAAATGGTATTCAGGGCGCTGGCATGGAACTCAATGTCACCAGCGACGAATCAGTTGCTGCGGTGCTGGCCAGCATTCAGGAACAGTTCGGTGCGCCGGCAATCCTGGTCAATAATGCCGGTATCACACGCGATAACCTGATGATGCGCATGAAAGATGACGAATGGCATGACGTTGTCGACACCAATTTGAACAGTCTG
Source organism: Pseudomonas sp. D1HM (assembly GCF_019266105.1). Taxonomy (NCBI): domain Bacteria; kingdom Pseudomonadati; phylum Pseudomonadota; class Gammaproteobacteria; order Pseudomonadales; family Pseudomonadaceae; genus Pseudomonas; species Pseudomonas sp. D1HM. Next base: position 298,909 of record NZ_LRMN01000014.1, read on the forward strand.
TTCCGCCTGTCCAAGGGCGTTTTGCGCGGCATGACCAAGGCGCGTTGGGGACGAATTATCAGTATTGGCTCTGTTGTGGGTGCCATGGGCAACGCAGGCCAAGTAAACTATGCCGCAGCCAAGGCTGGCCTTGAAGGTTTCAGTCGTGCATTGGCACGTGAAGTTGGCTCGCGTTCGATTACGGTCAACTCGGTGGCTCCAGGGTTTATCGATACCGATATGACCCGGGAGTTGCCAGAAGCACAGCGTGAAGCCTTGCAGGCGCAGATTCCGCTGGGCCGTTTGGGTCAGGCTCAAGAGATCGCTAGCGTGGTCGCTTTCCTGGCTTCGGACGGTGCAGCCTACGTGACCGGGGCTACAATCCCGGTCAACGGTGGGATGTACATGAGTTAAATGTGACGGATTGTTTTAAAAAAATGTCATACGAGCTGTCTAAAATCCGTTATAAAGCTGCAATCTATTTATAGGCAGCGGGTTATTGCGGGACGAGTGCAAAGCTTTCAGTTGAAAAACTGAAAAGCCTTTCGATACACTTGCCCACTGGCCAGCTGCCTGAATTTGTCCATTAGGAGTGAAAACAAGGTATGAGCACCATCGAAGAACGCGTCAAGAAAATCGTTGCCGAGCAACTGGGCGTGAAAGAAGAAGAAGTCGTTAACACTGCTTCCTTCGTAGAAGACCTGGGTGCCGACTCCCTTGACACCGTTGAGCTTGTGATGGCTCTGGAAGAGGAATTCGAGACTGAAATTCCTGACGAAGAAGCTGAAAAGATCACTACTGTACAAGCCGCTATCGATTACGTTACTAGCCACCAGGCTTAATAGTTTGTAATCGTTGCTCGCTGTCATGGAAAAACCGCACTGCCGCTATGGCGTGCGGTTTTTTCTTTAGGCGTGATGCAAAGTGTCGTCAATAGAATAAAGGAGAGTGCTGTGTCGCGTAGACGCGTCGTAGTCACCGGTATGGGGATGTTGTCGCCACTGGGTGCTGATGTACCAAGCACCTGGCAAGGCATTCTGGCAGGCCGAAGTGGCATTGGTCTGATCGAACACACGGATCTTTCTGCCTATACCACCCGTTTTGGCGGCTCGGTTCAGGGCTTTAACGTTGAGGATTACCTCTCCGTCAAGGAAGCCCGAAAACTTGACCTGTTTATTCAATACGGTTTGGCAGCCGGATTTCAGGCTGTGCGTAATGCCGGTCTTGAAGTTACCGACGCCAATCGTGAGCGCATCGGTGTGGCGATGGGGTCGGGTATTGGTGGTTTGACCAATATCGAAGAAACCAGCCGTACCTTGCATGATCAAGGCCCGCGACGGATTTCTCCATTCTTCGTGCCAGGCTCGATCATCAACATGATTTCCGGTTTCCTGTCTATCCATCTGGGTACACAGGGGCCTAACTACGCCATCGCCACGGCGTGTACCACGGGTACGCACTGCATCGGCATGGCGGCGCGCAACATTGCTTACGGCGAAGCCGATGTAATGATTGCCGGCGGTGCTGAAATGGCCGCTTGCGGACTGGGCATGGGCGGCTTCGGTGCTTCCCGTGCACTGTCGACCCGCAACGACGACCCGACCCGTGCCAGCCGTCCCTGGGACAAAGGCCGTGACGGTTTTGTCCTGTCCGATGGTGCTGGTGCGCTGGTACTTGAAGAGCTGGAGCATGCCAAGGCTCGCGGTGCGACCATCTATGCCGAGCTGATCGGGTTCGGGATGAGCGGCGATGCTTATCACATGACTTCGCCTCCCGCTGACGGTGCCGGTGCCGCACGCTGCATCACCAATGCCCTGCGTGATGCCAAGGTGAACGTCGAGCAAGTGCAGTACATCAACGCCCACGGCACTTCGACACCTGCCGGTGACCTGGCAGAAGTCTCGGCGATCAAGTCGGTGTTTGGTGATCACGCCTATAACCTGGCCGTGAGTTCGACCAAGTCCATGACCGGTCACTTGCTGGGTGCGGCCGGTGCAGTCGAGGCGATCTTCAGCGTGCTGGCGATCAATAGCCAGGTCGCGCCGCCGACGATCAACCTCGACGAGCCTGATGAAGGCTGTGATCTCGACTTCGTGCCGCATACTGCGCGCGAAATGCCGATCGACGTGGTGCTGAGCAACTCGTTCGGCTTTGGCGGTACCAACGGTTCGCTGGTTTTCCGCCGGTACGCCGAGTGATGCAAAGCTGGGTCGACGGTCACCCCGCGCACGCCTTGGCGTCGCTCAAAGACCGTGGGCTGGCCTACGGCGATGGTCTGTTCGAGACTATTGCAGTCAAGGCCGGCCAGCCATTGTTGCTGGACCTGCATTTGCAGCGTCTGGCGAACGGATGCAGCCGGCTGGCGATCGCGGCGGATCAGTCATTGATCCGCTGCGAATTGCTGGCTTATGCCCAAGCGATGGGCGAAGGCGTGCTTAAGCTCATCCTGACCCGAGGCGACAGCCTGCGCGGTTATGGCGTATCCCCGGGGGCCCAACCCCGAAGAATTCTTCAAGCCGGTCCTGCCGCCGCTTACCCTGAGGCCAACGCGCTGCAAGGTATCGAGCTGTTTGACTGCGCCACTCGTCTGGCCGAGCAGCCGCTGCTGGCGGGGCTCAAACACCTCAACCGCCTGGAACAGGTGATTGCCCGCGCCGAATGGCAAGACCCGGCCTATGCCGAAGGTCTGATGCGTGACACCTCGGGCCGGATCATTGAGGGTGTGTTCAGCAACCTGTTCCTGGTGCGCGAGGGCGTGCTGGTCACGGCTGACCTGCAGCGCTGCGGCGTGGCCGGTGTCATGCGGGCTGCACTGCTGGCCGAGGCTGAACGCCTGGCGATCCCTTTACATGTCACAGACATCAGCCTGGAGCAGTTGCAACAGGCTGATGAACTCTTCGTCTGCAACAGCGTGTATGGCGTTTGGCCCGTACGTGCATTTGCCGACCTGAGCTGGCCGGTGGGGCCGCTCACCCGTAAACTGCAAAGTATTGCTCGCACCCTATTGGATGTTTGATTCGTGAAACGTAAATGCTTGGTGCTGCTACAAACAGCTCTGGTGCTGGCCGGCCTGTTGTTGGGCGCCAGTGCCTGGAAGCTCAATTCTGCGCTGGAACAACCGCTCAATCTGACTCAAGAACAACTGCTGGATGTACCGGCAGGCGCAACCCCGACCGGGACCTTTAATCGTCTTGAAGCCAGCGGCACACTTCGGGATGCACTCTGGTTGCGTCTGTACTGGCGCTTCAATCTGGAAGGTCAGCCGTTGCACAGCGGCGAGTACCGCATGATGCCCGGCATGACCGCCCAGGAACTGATTGGCCTGTGGCAGCGTGGCGAAGTGGTGCAGTACAGCCTGACGCTGGTCGAAGGCTGGACTTTTCGTCAGGTGCGCAGTGCATTGGCCCGTCATGAAAAAATTGAGCAAACCCTCGATGGCCTGAGCGACAGCGAGGTCATGGAAAAGCTCGGCCATCCGGGCGAGTTTCCCGAAGGGCGATTCTTCCCGGATACGTATCGCTTTGTGCGGGGCATGACCGATGCCGAGCTGCTCGGTAAAGCCTATGATCGTCTGGAGAAAGTCCTGGCCGAGGAATGGGAGCAGCGCGCTCCTGACCTGCCGTATAGCGACCCTTATCAAGCCTTGATCATGGCCTCTCTGGTCGAAAAGGAAACCGGAGTGCCGCACGAGCGCGGGCAGATTGCCGGGGTTTTCGTGCGCCGCATAAAAATCGGCATGCCACTGCAAACGGATCCTACAGTGATCTACGGATTGGGCGAGCGGTATAACGGCAAGCTAACCCGTGCGCATTTGCGCGAGCCAACGCCGTACAACACCTACACCATTCCCGGCATGCCGCCGACACCGATTGCGATGGTCGGGCGTGAAGCCATCAATGCCGCCTTGCACCCGGTCAGTGGCAGTAGCCTGTATTTTGTAGCCAAGGGTGATGGCAGCCACATATTTTCCAATGATCTGGATGCGCACAACACGGCTGTGCGAGAGTTCCAGCTCAAACGTCGCGCCGATTACCGTTCGAGCCCTGCGCCAGCCCCTGCTGCCGAGCCGGCGCCTGTCGAGGCCGAGCCGCAAGGCGCGCAATGACACTGATTAAGGACTGCTGCCTGTGACTGGCTTGTTTATTACCCTGGAAGGCCCCGAAGGTGCGGGTAAAAGCACTAACCGCGAATACCTGGCCGAGCGTTTGCGCGCCGCCGGTATCGATGTGGTGCTGACCCGTGAGCCAGGTGGCACACCCTTGGCCGAGCGGATCCGGGAACTGCTGTTGGCGCCAAGTGACGAGGCCATGTGCGCCGACACTGAACTGTTGCTGGTGTTCGCTGCCCGCGCCCAGCATTTGGCCGAAGTGATTCGGCCTGCACTGGCCCGTGGAGCCGTCGTGCTGTGTGATCGTTTTACCGATGCAACCTATGCCTATCAGGGCGGCGGTCGAGGTTTGTCGCACGCGCGCATCGCCGTGCTCGAGAGCTTTGTACAAGGCTCGCTGCGTCCAGACCTGACACTGGTATTTGATTTGCCGATCGAAGTCGGCATGGCGCGGGCCAGTGCCCGGGGCCGACTGGATCGCTTCGAGCAAGAAGGCCGTATGTTCTTTGATGCCGTGCGCAGCACCTACCTCAAGCGTGCCGAGGCCGACCCGGCACGTTACCGCCTGGTCGATGCGGCTCAATCACTGGAAAACGTTCAGGATCAGCTGGATGGCTTGCTCCCGCAATTGCTGGAGTTGCACCGTGGCTGAGGCTTATCCATGGCAAGACAGCCTCTGGCAGCAGATGGCGGGGCGCGCGCAGCATGCGCATGCCTATTTGCTGCACGGGCCGGCCGGGATTGGTAAGCGCGCCCTGGCGGAGCGACTCATGGCCAGCTTGCTGTGCAAGACGCCGGTAGGGCTCGAGGCTTGCGGTACCTGCAAGTCATGCGCATTGCTGGCAGCCGGGAGCCACCCCGATAATTACATTCTTGAGCCTGAAGAAGCCGACAAGGTGATCAAGGTCGACCAGGTGCGCGATCTGGTCAGTTTTGTTGTGCAGACCGCTCAGTTGGGCGGGCGCAAGGTCGTGCTGGTCGAGCCTGTCGAGTCGATGAACATCAACGCCGCCAACGCGCTGCTCAAAAGCCTTGAAGAACCGTCAGGCAATACGGTGTTGCTGCTGGTCAGCCATCAGTCGAGTCGCCTGTTGCCGACCATTCGCAGCCGCTGTGTGCAGCAAGCGTGCCCATTGCCGAGCGAAGCCCTGAGCCTTGAATGGCTCGTTAAAGCCTTGCCCGATTCCAGCCCTGAAGAGCGTATCGAGTTGCTGACATTGGCGGCCGGTTCCCCCTTGGTCGCCGTCAAGTTGCAGGCGCAGGGTGTACGCGAACAGCGTGCGGCGGTGGTGGAGGGCGTCAAGAAGCTGCTCAAGCGCGAACTGTCGGCCAGTCAATTGGTTGAGAGTTGGAAGGCCATTCCGCTATTGCTGCTGTTTGACTGGTTTTGCGATTGGGCCAGCCTGATTTTGCGTTATCAACTGACTCAAGACGAAGAAGGGCTTGGGTTGGCGGATATGCGTAAAGTGTTGCAGTACCTGGCGCAGAAAGCCGCGCAGGAAAAAGTTCTGAGCATTCAGGACTGGATTCTTGCACAGCGTCAAAAGGTGCTGGGCAAGGCCAATCTTAATCGTGATCTGTTGCTGGAGGCGTTACTGGTGCAGTGGGCAAATCTGCCCGGCCAGCGCTGATTTGAGACTGAAATTGACAGGCAGGAAAAATTTGTATGCTGGTTGACTCCCATTGCCATCTCGATCGCCTTGATCTGAGTGCCCATGACGGCTCGCTGGATGCCGCCCTTGAGGCTGCGCGCCAGCGGGGTGTCGGGCACTTTCTGTGCATTGGCGTGAGTGCCGATAACGCGGCCGATGTCAAAGCCCTGACCGATCGCTATGCCGATGTCGATTGCTCGGTGGGGGTTCATCCGCTGGATGTTCAGCCCGGCGCGGCACCGGCACTGGACTGGCTGCTGGGTGAGTTGAATCACCCGCGGGTGGTGGCAATTGGTGAAACCGGCCTGGATTATCACTACGAACCCGAGGCGGCCGAGTTGCAGCAGCTGTCGTTCCGGGTGCATTTGCAAGCGGCGCAACAGACCGGCAAGCCAGTGGTGGTACATACCCGTGGCGCCCGGGCCGATACTCTGGCGTTGCTGCGTGAGGCGGCCTTGCCCCAGGCCGGCGTGCTGCACTGTTTTACCGAAGACTGGGACATGGCCAAGGCTGCACTGGACCTGGGTTTTTACATCTCCTTGTCGGGTATCGTGACCTTCAAGAATGCTGAAGCATTACGTGATGTCGCCCGTCAGGTGCCGGCCGACCGTTTGCTGGTAGAGACCGACTCGCCTTACCTGGCTCCGATTCCCTATCGCGGCAAGCCGAACCTGCCGCAATACGTGCGCGAAGTGGCCGAGTTCTTGGCCATGTTGCGGGGGGAGTCCTACGAACGCTTTGCCGAGCAGACCACCGAGAACTTCAAGCGTCTGTTCCCGCAGGCCCGGTTGTAGAGGCTCTGCTGCCAGTCGAGCACCGTAGCCGTCTTGAGTTCAGGCCTCTCGGCGTGTCAGGTTTATGGCCGCGGCGCAGGACGCGGCCTCGTTCTACTCGTCCGCTGCTACATCATCTCTGTAGCCGCTGACGAAGCACCATGGCGGGGCTCGGCAGTGTCTGAATGGAAGTTAAAAAAAACCCGGGCTCTGGGGAATCCGGGTTAAGACCATTAGGAGTAAAACAAAGGCCGACATTCCGTTGCTGCCTTTTATCGGCGAATCACTTGGGGGAGGTGCTACGCCGACCTACTTAAGTATTGGTCAGCTTTGCCGGACTTCCAGTCGATATTGTTCGTTTTTTAAACAGATTTGGAATACGCGTCATTCGTTTGAGTGCGCATCGTGGCAGGGCGAGCGGAGGTGAAAATATCGATATGCAGGATGATCCGTGCAATTTAGCGTGACTTAGGCATAATGCTTGGCTTCGATTTTGACCCCTACAGACCTTCTCTTATGCACAAAGAACCCCGTAAGGTCCGTGAGTTTCGTCGCCGCGAGCAAGAAATTCTCGATACCGCGCTCAAGCTGTTCCTCGAACAAGGTGAAGACAGCGTCACCGTCGAGATGATCGCTGATGCCGTAGGTATCGGCAAAGGCACGATCTACAAGCATTTCAAGTCCAAGGCCGAAATCTACCTGCGCCTGATGCTCGACTATGAGCGCGATTTGAACGAGCTGCTGCTTTCTGCTGACGTGGACAAAGACAAAGAAGCGCTGTCGCGCGCCTACTTTGAGTTTCGCATGCGCGATCCGCAGCGCTACCGGTTGTTTGACCGCCTGGAAGAAAAGGTCGTCAAGGGCAATCAGGTCCCCGAACTGGTTGAAGAACTGCATAAGATTCGCGCGTCCAACTTTGAGCATCTGACCCTGCTGATCAAAGGCCGTATCAGCGAAGGCAAACTCGAAGATGTACCGCCTTACTTCCATTACTGCGCCGCCTGGGCCTTGGTGCACGGCGCCGTTGCGCTGTATCACTCGCCGTTCTGGAGTAATGTGCTGGAAGATCAGGAAGGTTTCTTTCAGTTCTTGATGGACATCGGTGTGCGTATGGGCAACAAACGCAAGCGTGACACCGACACCCCGGCAGTCGAGTAAGTTACATGCACGGCTCGCAGCCTGAAGCCTATACTCAGACTGCGTCAGAGCCTGTGGCCGTGTCATGACGGTCACCCCTCTGGGGGAGCTTGATGCTTGAACCGGGTTTTGGCACGCTGCCTTCCCTCCGCCGGAGTCATCCATGATCGTTGATCGCCAAGGCAGACGTTTTCGCAACTTGCGTATCAGTCTGACGTCTGCTTGTAACTATGCCTGCACTTACTGTGTGCCCAATGGCAAGCGGTTGGTCGCGGCGCAGGATGAACTGTCGGCCGAAGCCATGGTGCGCGGCGTGGCTTACCTGATTGAAGCCGCCGGCATCGAGCGATTACGGATTACCGGGGGCGAGCCGCTGGTCAGCCCCAAGCTCGAAACCTTTATGCGCGACGTCGGCCAGTTGGGGTTGAGTGATATCAGCCTCACCACGAACGGCCAGTTGCTCGCACGCAAGTTGCCATTACTGCTGGAGGCTGGCATTCGCCGCCTCAACGTTTCCCTCGACACCCTTGATCCGGATGCCTTCCGCTCGATTGCCCGTGGCGGCGATTTGCCTACCGTTCTTGACGGCCTGCAGCAGGCTCATGACGCCGGGATCAAGATCAAGGTCAACATGGTGCCGCTGCGCGGGCAGAACCTGGATCAGGTCATGCCGCTGCTGGCGTTCTGCCTGGAGCGGGGCTACGAACTGCGTTTCATTGAGTTGATGCGCATGGGGCATTTGGCCAGCGATGGAAATGCGTTCCTGCAACAGTTCGTCAGCCTGCAACAACTGTTGTCATTGATCGGCGAGCGCTATGCGTACCTGCAGGCCGATGCGCCGGTCGATGCCACCGCGGTGCGCTATCAGATACCGGGCCTCGGTTATTTCGGGGTGATTGCCAATGAGAGCGTGCCGTTTTGCCGAACCTGCTCGCGCCTGCGGTTGTCGTCCACGGGATGGCTGCATGGATGCCTGTCGTCGAGCAACAGGCATTATGTGGGCGATCTGCTGAACAAGCCGCGGCATGAGGCCCTCCCGGCGCTGCAAGGGCTGCTGCTGAAAGCCTTGGGCGACAAACAGGAAGTCGCCTTCTCGGGTGGTGCTACCGTGATGAAAATCATCGGCGGTTAGCCCGTTCTGGTTGCGTCCTCATGCATCGAGGGCAGGTGCAAGAACGATAAAGAAACACTTCGCTAAATCCTTTCAGAAGTCTCCTACATCCACGATTCCGGCCTATCCGTTAGCGTTCAGCCCTTTCTTTAAGGGAAGAATCACGGATGACCACTTATGACCGTCATAAGCGCTTTAGCCTGAGTATCAACGCTGCCGAATCCGAGTTTCAGGTACTGGGGTTTACCGGCGATGAAGCCATCGGCACGCCCTTTGCCTTTACC
>NZ_LRMN01000015.1:0-314716 GCF_019266105.1 Pseudomonas sp. D1HM
GCGTTACACGCTGCTGTCAACACCTCATTTCCTGCTTCGATGACTTGAAGCTGACACTGCCGAAAACCAATCCAACTCATTGAAACTCAAGGAGTTTTCCGTTTCGACTGCGCCGGAAGTGGGGCGAATTATAGGCCGCTGGATTTTCAGGTCAAGCACTCATTTCATATTTCTGTCATATCGCCTTAAAAGCCCCCAAAAGCAGAGGCCAGCCTGGCGGCTGGCCTCTCTTCTTCTATATAGCAGTACTGCGATTACAGGCTCGGGAAGGCAAACTGCGAAGCTTCATGGCTTGCGCGCTGCGGCCAGCGCTGGGTAATCGCCTTGCGGCGCGTGTAAAAGCGCACACCATCCGGCCCATAGGCATGCAGATCACCAAACAACGAGCGCTTCCACCCGCCAAAGCTGTGATAAGCCACAGGAACTGGCAACGGAACGTTAACCCCGACCATCCCCACTTCAATCTCATCGCAGAACAGACGTGCCGCTTCGCCATCACGGGTAAAGATACAAGTACCGTTGCCGTATTCATGATCGTTGATCAGCTGCATCGCCGCTTCCAGGCTATTCACCCGGACAATGCACAACACCGGACCAAAGATCTCTTCTTTATAGATGCGCATCTCAGGTGTCACGCGGTCGAACAGGCACCCCCCCAGGAAGAAGCCCTCTTCATGATCCTTGATACTCAGGCCACGACCGTCAACCACCAGTTCGGCACCCGCTGCCACGCCGTCTTCGACATAGCCGCTAACCTTGTCACGTGCCTGTCCGGTAACCAAAGGGCCCATGTCCAGCCCGCAAGTCGTGCCTGCGCCAATTTTCAGTGCCTTGATTTGCGGGACCAGCTTGGCCACCAGCGCATCTGCCACCTGGTCGCCGACGCAAACGGCCACCGAAATCGCCATGCAACGCTCGCCGCATGAACCGTAAGCCGCTCCCATCAATGCACTGACTGCATTATCAAGATCAGCATCCGGCATCAGTACCGCATGGTTTTTCGCTCCGCCCAGTGCCTGAACGCGTTTTCCGCGCTTGGTGCCTTCGGCGTAGATGTACTCGGCAATAGGCGTGGACCCGACAAAGCTCAGTGCTTTTACTTCTGGCGCTTCGATCAACGCATCCACGGCAGACTTGTCACCGTGCACCACGTTCATCACACCTTTGGGCAAACCGGCTTCCTGCAACAGCTGAGCGATCAGCAGGGTCGAGCTCGGATCACGTTCCGATGGTTTAAGGATGAAACAGTTGCCGCAAACAATGGCCAGCGGGTACATCCACAGCGGAACCATTGCCGGGAAGTTGAAAGGCGTAATACCCGCGACCACACCCAATGGCTGAAAGTCTGACCATGCGTCAATATTCGGGCCTACGTTGCGACTGTATTCACCCTTCAGGATTTCAGGAGCGGAGCAAGCGTACTCGACGTTCTCAATCCCGCGCTTCAATTCACCTGCAGCGTCTTCAAGTGTCTTGCCATGCTCTTCACTGATTAACTGCGCAATCCGTGCCTCGTTCTGCTCCAGCAATTGCTTGAAACGGAACATCACCTGGGCACGTTTGGCCGCAGGTGTGTTGCGCCAGGCAGGAAAAGCCGCCTTGGCTGCATCAATAGCTTTTTGAATCGTCTCGCGACTGGCCAACGGAACCTGATGAATCACTTTACCGGTCGAAGGGTTATACACATCAGCGGTACGGACAGAATCGCTCAGCATTTCGCCGTTGATCAAATGTTGAATCGTGCTCATTGGGACTCCAAAAAGTTATACACAGGCGCGAAACTGTCACGCCTGTCAAAATTCAAAAATGTCTCTTCTATATAGAAGGATCAGTCGATCTGATTAAGCGCTTCGCCGACAGCATCGAACAAACGATCCAGATCTTGCGGCTTGCTGTTGAAGGTTGGCCCAAACTGCAGGGTGTCTCCGCCAAAGCGTACGTAGAAGCCAGCCTTCCAGAGCTTCATCGCAGCATCGAACGGACGCACAATTGCATCGCCGTCCCGCGGTGCGATCTGAATCGCGCCGGCCAGCCCATAGTTACGGATATCGATGATGTTTTTCACACCCTTCAGACCGTGCAGCGCATTCTCAAAATGCGGTGCAACTTCAGCCACGCTCTGAACCAGGTTTTCTTTTTGCAGCAGATCAAGCGCGGCTAGACCTGCAGCACACGCCACCGGATGCGCCGAATAGGTGTAGCCATGCGGGAATTCAACCGCGTACTCAGGCGTCGGCTGATTCATGAACGTCTGATAGATTTCGCTGGTTGCAATGACAGCGCCCATTGGAATGGCACCGTTAGTGACTTGCTTGGCAATACACATCAAGTCAGGTGTCACGCCAAAACTGTCAGCACCAAACATTGCACCCGTACGGCCAAACCCGGTGATCACTTCATCGAATACCAGCAGGATATTGTGCTGGTCACATATTTCGCGCAGTCGTTTCAGATAACCCTGAGGGGGGACCAGTACCCCTGCCGAGCCGGCCATGGGTTCCACAAAAACCGCCGCGATATTCGACGCATCGTGCAGTTCGATCAGTTTGAGCAGCTCATCGGCCAAGGCAATTCCGCCCTGCTCCGGCATACCGCGTGAGAACGCGTTGCTCGCCAGCAGCGTATGCGGCAAATGATCCACATCCATCATCGCCTGGCCAAACATCTTACGGTTACCGTTCACACCGCCCAGGCTGGTACCCGCAATGTTCACACCGTGATAACCGCGGGCACGACCAATCATCTTGGTTTTGCTCGATTGACCTTTCAACCGCCAATAAGCACGCACCATCTTCACTGCGGTGTCAGCACATTCCGAACCCGAGTCAGTAAAGAACACGTGATTGAGATTGCCCGGTGTCAGTGCAGTAATTTTCTCTGCCAACTGGAATGACAGCGGATGTCCGTACTGGAACGCCGGCGAGTAATCGAGTGTGCCCAATTGCTTGGCAACGGCTTCCTGAATTTCCTTGCGAGTATGCCCTGCACCACAGGTCCACAGACCTGAGAGCGAGTCGTAAATCTGCCGACCCTTATCGTCCGTCAGATAACTACCCTTGGCACCCACGATAAAACGCGGGTCACGATGGAAGTTACGGTTGGCGGTGTAAGGCATCCAGTGAGCATCCAGTTTGAGCTGGCTGGTCACGGTAACTTCGGCGTTCTCGGGCATGTTCATCAGCAAAACCTCGCAAAGCAGAAAGCGGCACGGGATTGAAAGCGTTCTTGCACCTAAATTGCCACGGCTATAAAGTCGATGAAACACAACTCTTCTAACCTTTAGTTGGGCACCTACTAAACTATGAGCAGCCGTCGTCCCGATGCACTGGCCCAGGTCAGCGACTTTGATATCCGGTTGCTGCGTATTTTTCGCAGCGTGGTGGAGTGCGGCGGTTTTTCTGCGGCAGAGACCGTGCTGGGGATTGGACGCTCGGCAATCAGCCAGCAAATGAGCGATCTTGAACAGCGTTTGGGGTTACGCCTGTGTCAACGCGGCAGAGCGGGGTTTTCTCTGACAGAGGAAGGTCGCGAGGTGTATCAATCATCTCTGCAATTACTTGGCGCGCTGGAGAGTTTTCGTACTGAAGTAAACGGTCTGCACCAACATTTGCGTGGCGAGCTGACCATCGGCCTGACCGATAACCTCGTCACCCTACCCCACATGCGAATCACCCATGCACTGGCACAACTCAAAGAACGCGGGCCAGACGTACGCATCCACATTCGAATGATCCCGCCCAGCGAAGTCGAGCAAGGCGTGCTCGATGGGCGCCTGCATGTCGGTGTCGTGCCGCAAGCCACTGCACTGTCAGGGCTGGAGTATCAACCGTTGTACAGCGAGCGTTCGCAGCTTTATTGCGCCGTGGGTCATCCGTTGTTTTATGTCGATGACCGGCAACTCGAAGATCAGCGCCTCAATGAACAGGATGCCATTGCACCGACCTTTCGCCTGCCCGCCGAGATTCAAGCGCATTATCAGGCACTCAATTGCACCGCCAGCGCCTCGGACCGCGAAGGTATGGCGTTTCTGATTCTGACCGGACGCTATATCGGCTATCTTCCCGATCACTACGCAAGCTTTTGGGTGCAGCAAGGCCGCCTTCGGGCTCTCAAAGCCACCACACGTTTCTATGATTTGAGCCTGGCTTCAGTCACGCGAAAGGGCCGCCGCCCACATCTGGTGCTGGAAAGTTTCCTTGAGAGCCTGGAAGCGACACGTTAACGTGAAAATTCGTGTCGTCGCACCGATTACTCCCACACAGCATGCTCTGGAAGACCTATGACCTTTGAAGTCCCCGCCCACGACGGCAAACCTGCCGGACGTATTCGTCAAAAAAACGAAGAGGCCATTCTCAAGGCCGCCGAGGATGAGTTTGCCCGTCATGGTTTCAAAGGCACCAGCATGAACGCCATCGCCCTCAAGGCCGGCCTGCCCAAAGCCAACCTGCATTACTACTTCTCCAACAAGTTGGGGCTTTATATTGCGGTGTTGAGCAACATTCTCGAGTTGTGGGACAGCACCTTCAATACACTGCGCGCCGAAGACGATCCGGCCCGGGCCTTGAGCAGCTACATCCGGGCCAAGATGGAGTTCTCACGCCAGCACCCCGAGGCATCGCGTGTATTTGCGATGGAAATCATCAGTGGCGGTGTATGTCTGACCGAGTACTTCACTCAAGACTACCGCGCCTGGTTCCAAAGTCGCGCAGCAGTGTTTCAGGCCTGGATCGATGCCGGCAAGATGGACCCGGTCGATCCGGTGCATCTGATCTTCCTCTTGTGGGGCAGTACCCAGCATTACGCCGACTTTGCGACACAGATCTGCCGCGTAACCGGGCGCTCACGCTTGACCAAGCAAGACATGCACGTTGCCAGCGACAACCTGATTCGCATCATCCTCAAAGGCTGCGGCCTGACGCCTCCTGTCTAAGCGGAACTGATATGCCTTCTACCCTCACGGGTCTTTGCGAATACCGCGAAGAAATCCGCAAAAGCCGCTTTATCACCCTCGCGGCGCCGATCAGCAACGCCCGGCAAGCCCAGGAGTTCATAGAACAACACAGCGACCATAACGCCTCACACAACTGCTGGGCCTGGAAGCTCGGGGATCAATATCGCAGCAGTGATGACGGAGAACCGGGGGGCACCGCCGGGCGCCCGATACTCTCAGCCATTGAAGCGCAAGACTGTGATCAGGTGGTCGTGCTGGTCATCCGCTGGTATGGCGGTATTCAACTGGGGACGGGCGGACTGGCACGCGCTTATGGCGGCGGAGCCAACAAGTGCCTGCAAAACGCCGAGAAGCTGCCGCTGTTCAGACGTGTGGAACTGAGTTGCGCCTGCGACTTCAACGAGCTGGCCCTGGTAAAACTGCGGTTGGCCGAACTGAACGGAATACTGATCGACGAGACGTTCACGGCAAACGGGGTTGAACTGCAGCTGGCTCTGGCCGAAGAGCACATAGCGCCTCTGCAACAGCAACTGTCAGGTCTCAGTCGCGGCAGAATTCTGCTGCACAGATCCCCCGTGGATCCCCCTGAGTAAAACGGCTATATCGCTGCAGTACAATTGCCCACAGTCACTGTGCACCCGGCTGTGGATAACCTGAGCACACCCGGCTGCAGCCCTTATTGCACGGGCATTTCGGGGATTTGTACGTTTTTCAACCAACTTTCAGCAATTTGAAAATTTTTATAATAAAAACAGGCGGTTAGAATCTGTTATCGCGGTTAGAACACAGTAGCCAAGTACTTATAGCCGTGCATTCAAGTTGCGCACAGTAACTGTGGAACAACCTGTGGATAACCCGTGCAAACTCCTCCCGGATCCAATCCCTATAACGCCCGCTTATTTTTGTATGTTTTTTAACCGATTTGCCCGTATACCATCCATTTCTGACGACACTCAAAAACAAGCCCTACTTGAATATCATCAAATGACTACATCTTGAGACCTTGCTTCGCCGGGATGGTCGAGGGGACTACAACACCCGGGCGATCCCCTGGCAGTCGCGATACAAGGTCCCTACGTCTTACAACCCCAGAAACGACAACATGATGAACGTCGCAAACAATACAAAATGGGTCATGCCTTCAATCGCATTGGTTTGACCATCGTTCAGGTTGATTGCGCTCACCACCAGGGTGATCAGGACCATCACCGTTTGTACCGGCGTCATGGCCATCTGGAACGGTTGGCCGGTATACAGGGCCATCGCCTCCATGGCCGGCACGGTCAGAATCACCGTCGACAATGAGGCACCCAGGGCAACGTTAACCACCGATTGCATGCGATTGGCCAGCGCCGCACGCAAGGCCGTCAGGATTTCCGGCGCCGCCGAAATGGTCGCCACCACGATAGCGGTGATGACCGGGGGTGCCCCCGTGCCTTCCAGGCCAAGATCCAGAGTCTTGGACATCACCTCCGCCAGCGCACCGATCACAATGACCCCAAGCACCAACATACCGATTGAAAACTGCAGATTGCCCTGTGGCTCTTCTGCCGTGCGCTTGTGGGCTTTTTTCTCAGGGTAGCTGTAACTGAAGAAGTAGCTGTGCGGCCCCACCTGCATGCGCAAGAACAAGGTATAGAGCACCACCATTGCGCCAATGGTGAAGGCTGAATAGATTTTCCAGTCAGCCTTGGGGATAAATTCAGGCACCACCATCGAGACAGCCATCGCGGTCAGAATCATCACGCTGTAGGTACGGGCCGAATCGTCGTTGTAAGACTGCTCGCCGTGCTTGATGCCTCCCATCAGGGCCGCCAAGCCAAGGATGCCGTTGATATCGAGCATCACCGCCGAATAGATGGTGTCACGCACCAGCGTGGGAGAGGCTTCGTTATTCATCATGATCGCCAGGATCACGACTTCGACCAATACCGCTGAAAGCGTAAGGATCATCGTCCCGTATGGATCACCGAATCTTTCTGCCAGCAGCTCCGCATGATGCGCCACGCGCATCGAGGCACAAACAATCGCGGCAATCAGCACAAAGCCTGCCACCAACGCCGTGACCTGACCGCTATGCAGCAACCAGTGCTCCAGCGGGAATGCCAGGCAGGCCATGACAATCGCCAGCAGCAGGAGTTTTTCGTCTTTGATTAAAGTCAGCATTGAGAGCCTTTTGTCGGAGTAGCCATTTACGTCGCCGGCTACAGACACCTGCAACCCGCTAACGTTTCGTTACACCTTAGTTCAGCTATCAGCGTTTTGATCATCACTTGACTGGCAAGTACAGCCTGGGCTGCGACAAATGGCAGGGGCATTTTTACAAGCTGTAGTGCTTCGCGCCTGTAGAATGTCGTCATCTGTACCTGCTTTGATGAGAAAAAACGTTATGTATGACTGGCTGAACGCCCTGCCAAAAGCTGAACTGCACATGCACCTTGAAGGTTCTCTGGAACCCGAGCTGCTGTTCGCGCTGGCTGAGCGCAACAAAATCGCATTGCCCTGGAACGACGTTGAAGCCTTGCGCAAGGCGTATGCCTTCAACAACCTGCAAGAGTTCCTCGACCTCTACTACAAGGGCGCAGACGTACTGCGCACCTCTCAGGATTTCTACGACCTGACGTGGGCGTATCTGCTGCGCTGCAAAGAACAGAACGTTATTCACACCGAACCCTTCTTCGACCCGCAAACCCACACTGACCGTGGAGTTCCGTTTGAAGTCGTGCTCAATGGCATCGCCAGCGCACTCAAGGACGGTGAACAGCAATTGGGTATCACCAGCGGTCTGATCCTCAGCTTCCTGCGCCATTTGAGCGAAGAAGAAGCCGAAAAAACCCTCGATCAGGCACTGCCGTTTCGCGAAGCTTTTGTCGCCGTCGGGCTGGACAGTTCAGAAATGGGCCACCCGCCGAGCAAGTTCCAACGGGTGTTCGACCGTGCGCGCCATGAAGGCTTTCTGACCGTCGCCCATGCCGGCGAAGAAGGTCCACCGGAATACATCTGGGAAGCCATCGACTTGTTGAAAATCCAGCGCATCGACCATGGTGTGCGGGCGATTGAAGACGAGCGCTTGATGCAACGCATCATCGACGAGCAAATCCCGTTGACCGTATGCCCGCTCTCCAACACCAAGCTGTGTGTGTTTGATCACATGTCACAACACAATATTCTCGACATGCTGGAACGCGGCGTAAAAGTCACCGTGAACTCGGATGACCCGGCCTATTTCGGTGGCTACATGACCGAGAACTTCCACGCGCTGTACACCGATCTGGGCATGACCCAGGACCA
Organism: Pseudomonas sp. D1HM; assembly: GCF_019266105.1. NCBI lineage: Bacteria > Pseudomonadati > Pseudomonadota > Gammaproteobacteria > Pseudomonadales > Pseudomonadaceae > Pseudomonas > Pseudomonas sp. D1HM. Next base: position 8,243 of record NZ_LRMN01000015.1, read on the forward strand.
GGCCAAACGCCTGGCGCAAAACAGCCTGGACGCACGCCTGGTCAAGCCGTAACACGTCCGCCGGCAGGACGGGCCTGTCTCGCGAAGGCACCCACGCGGTTGGCATCCCGGACCGCGTTGCCTGAATCACGAGGCAAGCCCCGCTCCTGCCGCGGGTTTTACGACGTTCCTGCGGCTACGGATTGCGGGAACGGCTTAAAATCCCGCACTGCTCACTGAGCATGTCCCGCAATAACCTCACCGGTTTACTCAATTGTGCTCGATGGCCACAGAGCATGTTCAACGGCGCCCGTTCACACGTCAGCTCGGGCAGCAAGACCTTGAGCCTTCCGGCCTGTACATCCCCCGCAACATCCAGCCAGGATTTATAAGCGATCCCCGCGCCAGCCACTGCCCACAAACGCACCACATCGGCATCATCACTGAAGCGATCGCCGCTCACTGTCAGCCCGAGCTCACGCTTGCCGTCATGGAACTGCCAATAGTCGTGTACCCGCGTACCCAACATGTACAGCAAGCAATTATGTTGCAGCAGTTGTTCAAGCTGCTGCGGCTCACCCTTGTGCGCCAGATACGCAGGTGACGCACAGAGCACCCGACGGTTGTCAGGGGCTACTGGCAGTGCCACCAGGCTGGAGTCTTCCGGCTCGCCATAGCGCAAGGCGATATCTACTGGCTGACGAAAGAGATCGGCTATGCGGTCGCCCAACAACAACCGTACGGTGAGTTGCGGATGCTCACGCTGAAACTGATCCAGCCACGGCAACAGCAAATTGCGGCCGAAGTCCGAGGGCGCCGAAAGCTGTAACACACCACTGACCTGATCTTGCCCACGGGCCAGCAAGCGCCGCCCTTCATCAAGGCTGCTCAATGCCGTCCGCGCGTACTCAAGAAATCCTTCGCCTTCAGCTGTAAGGCGCAAGCTGCGAGTTGAGCGCGCCAGCAACCGTGCGCCCAGTTGCGCTTCAATTCGCTTGAGGGCCGCGCTTGCCACGGCCGGGGACATGTCCATCACCCGTGCCGCAGCCGACAGGCTGCCCAAGTCAGCGGCGCGAACAAACAATTGCAGATCATCAAAGCGCAACATGGGGAATTTACCCGGGCATTATCAAAATAATATTGAAAGAGACTGCAGTATTAGCGGGTTTTATCATTCTGTGAAATAGCGAATCATCGCCCAACTGTCTCCCCCTTCGCAGGACGTCCTTCCCATGAAAGCTGTCGCATACTTCCATTCTTTGCCGATTCAAGATCCGCAGGCACTGCAAGACATCGAATTGCCCGAGCCGGTTGCCGGACCACGGGACTTGCTGGTGGACGTCAAGGCCATTTCCGTCAACCCGGTGGACACCAAAGTCCGACAGAACGTACAGCCGGATGCTGGCACAGCCAAAGTACTGGGCTGGGATGTCGCCGGTGTGGTCAAGGCCGTAGGCAGTGAGGTCAGCCTGTTCAAGGTTGGCGACAAGGTGTTTTACGCCGGCTCAATCGCTCGCGCCGGGGCCAACAGTGAACGCCACGTGGTTGATGAGCGCATCGTCGGGCACATGCCAAAAAGCCTCGATTTCGCACACGCCGCGGCATTGCCACTCACGGCAATCACCGCCTGGGAACTGCTGTTCGAGCGTCTCGGGATCAAGCAGGGTGATACTGACGAGCAACAGAGCCTGTTAATCGTCGGCGCGGCAGGCGGCGTCGGTTCGATCCTGACCCAACTGGCCAGTCAACTGACGGCACTCAAGGTGATTGGCAGCGCATCCCGCCCTGAAACCCAGGCCTGGGTGCGCGAGCTGGGTGCCGACGTGGTTGTCGATCACAGCCAACCCTTGAGTGAAGCCCTCAAAAGCCTGGGCATCGACGCTGTGACTCATGTCGCCAGCCTGACCCAAACCGACCAGCATCTGGATCAGCTGGTTGACGCCCTCGCCCCGCAAGGCAAGCTCGCGCTGATCGACGACCCGAAGGCGCTCGACATTACCAAACTCAAGCGCAAGAGCCTGTCGCTGCATTGGGAGTTCATGTACACCCGCTCGTTGTTCGAAACTGCGGACATGATCGAGCAACATCATCTACTCAATCGTGTTGCGGAGCTGGTTGACGCTGGGACTTTGCGCACCACGCTGGGCGAACACTTCGGCACCATCAACGCAAGCAACCTGCGCCGCGCCCATGCGCTGCTGGAAAGCGGCAAATCCAAGGGCAAGATTGTGCTGGAAGGCTTCTGAGCGAACCCGCACAGGCGCTGTAAAGGCCTCGGGATAACCGTCAGTCAGAGACTTGCTGTCCGTCATCCGCCAGTGCGGGCGACGGCAGCATGTTCAGGCATACACTGGCCTCCTTCGCCAACCTGAGGAGGCCCGTTATGAAAATCCTGATTAAAGCGTTAGCAAGATCCCGTGACTGCCAATGGCAGGTTCAAATCGACCGGCAAGCGGTCAACTTTCGCAACGAGTCCGAAGCCCGTGCCTTTGTGGACAAATTGCAAGCGCGGATACAAGCCCCGCACCGCCTTCCCGAGCAGCTGGCAGTCTGATCAGACCGATGTTTGAGTGGCGATCCGTGCTGCATAGAGCCGACGGGTCGCCATCGCTGCACCCACTGCAAGTATCCCGCACAAGGTGATGACCATCCCTACCGGCATCGCACTGCCGTCATGCAAGACCCCCACCATCCACGCGGCTGTCGCCGCCGCGCTGAACTGCAAACAGCCAAGCATCGCCGATGCACTGCCCGCCCGTGCGCCCTGGCCGCTCATGGCACAGGCCGATGCGTTGGGGATGATGCAACCCAGGCTGGCAATACAGATAAACAGTGGAATCAGCAGCGGCCATAACTGCTCGGTGTGCAACGAGCTCACCCCCAGCAACGTCAGCCCCGCCGCCAGATAGACCCAGATCATGCGCGACAGTAAAAAGGCCGGCCCGCGCTTGGCCAGCAATCGGGCGTTGACCTGGGCCACCAGGATAAACCCGGCGGCGTTAGTACCGAACAGCCAGCCGTAGTGCTCGGCCGGGACACCATAGAGTTTGATAAAGACGAAAGGCGAACCGGCAATGTAGGCAAACATACCGGCCATAGCGATTCCGCCGGTCATGGCATGTCCCAGGAACTCACCGTCTTTAAGCAGTCGACCGTACTGACGCAAGGCACCCGACAGCGGCTGGCGCGGTACATTGGCCGGCAGGCTTTCGGGCAACCCAAGCGCCACAGCCAATGCTGCCATTGCGCTAAACGCCGTCAGCACGATGAAAATCGCCTGCCAGCCATACAGGTTGACCAACAAGCCGCCGAGCATTGGCGCCAAAATCGGGGCCAGCCCCATCACCAGCATCAACTGCGAAAAAACTTTGGCCGAGCCAACGGCATCGCACTTGTCGCTGACAATCGCCCGTGAAATTACCATTCCCGCGCAACCGCCCAACGCTTGCACAAAGCGTGCACCGATCAGCCATTCCAGGCTCGGGGCAAAAGCACACGCCAAAGACGCCACGGTGAACAGGCTGACACCCACCAGCAGTGGCACGCGTCGACCAAACCTGTCGGCAATCGGGCCGTAGATCAGTTGACCAATGGACAGCCCCAGAAAATACACGGCCAGGGTCAGCTGGATATGGGTTTCGTCAGTCGCAAAGGCCGTCGCCATTGCCGGAAAGCCCGGCAAATAGAAATCGATGGCCAAGGGGCCGAAAGCACTCAAGGCGCCAAGAATCAGAATTGCTCTAAAGTTCATCAGTTATCCAAATCGAGCTGCGTTCAATGCAGCCCGATAGTCTAGCTGTGGATAAGCACCTTGAACATTAAGATAGCGAGCTAGCTAATAAATGCTCCCGGCTCGCCACACACCCCGATTTACGCCCGTCACTCAGTGCGCAGTCCGCGCATCAAACCCGGCATTGGTGATTGCATCGATGATTTGCAACGACGGCAACGTGCTTTCCACCTTGACTGTTTTGGTCGCCAGGTCCACTTCAACCCGGGCGTTTTTATCCGCTTGCTGCACGGCACGGGTGACTGATCCGGCGCAGCCGCCGCAGGTCATACCTTCAACTGTGAATACTTGCATGGTCATGCCTCCTTGGTTTGAGATGCGGTCAGCTTTCACCTTGCCATCGTGGCAAGGTCAAGCCCGTTGTTACGACAGTGCACTGGCAATCCATCCACCGCTCGGCCAAGCTGCAAGGCCAACTATCGAAACACAGGAGAGGGTCCCATGCGCTGGACCGCCTTGAGCCTGATCAGCCTTTTGGGTCTTGCCAGTTTGCCGCTGTGGGCACATGCCGAACAGGATTACGGCGTTCTGATCATCTCCCGCGAGCGCCTTGAAGTGCCCACACACTGTGAAATTGGCGTGTACATAGATGACCTGCTGGCCGGGCGTTTGTTTCAAGAACAAGCCCTGTCTTTTAATTTACCCGCCGCCAGCGTCGACATTCGTCTCAAGCTATTGCCCGGACAAGCGGCTGGATGCCAGCCCGGCATGCTGGTGCCGCCCGCGCAGCAGTTCACTTTAAAAGCCGGTGATGTGCGCAAGTACCGTATCGCCCTTGGCAAAAGCGGCATGTACCTCAAACCGGCCGCGCTGGGCTACTGAATCCGGGGAGCTAACGTAGCGGGCAGCAAGAAGCCTTGACCTTGCCATAGGGTCAAGGTCGATTCTATGGATAGATAACTTCTTGAGGAGGTCTGCTTGTGTCCACCCCATTCGATTTGCCCATTTCGGGCATGACATGTGCCAGCTGCGCTGGACGTGTGGAGAAAGCCTTGGCCAAAGTGCCGGGCGTTACGTCGGTCAGCGTTAACCTGGCCACTGAGCACGCTCGTGTGGCAGCCAATGGCGATAGCCTGCCCTTGCTGATCGAGGCCGTGGAACATGCGGGTTACCAGGTACCCCGTCACACCCTTGAGCTGGCTATCAGCGGGATGACCTGTGCGTCTTGCGCGGGACGGGTGGAAAAGGCCCTGGGCAAGGTGCCGGGAGTTGAACGTGTGAGCGTCAACCTTGCCAGCGAACGCGCCCACATTGAATACCTCGGACAGCTCGATCCGGGCGTGCTGATAAAGGCGGTCAGCCAGGCGGGATATGCGGCAAGCCTGCCGCAAAACCCAAAAGCCGCCGAGGACGATCAGCAAAAACGCTTGCACCGCGAACGGTGGGCACTGGTTCTGGCGATTGTTCTGGCGTTGCCGCTGGTGCTGCCGATGCTGCTCGAACCATTCGGCCTGCACTGGATGCTGCCCCCATGGGCCCAGTTTGTGCTGGCCACGCCTGTACAGTTCATTTTGGGGGCACGGTTTTACGTCGCCGCCTGGAAAGCCGTCAAAGCCGGCGCCGGCAACATGGACTTGCTGGTGGCTCTCGGCACCAGCGCCGGGTATGGCTTGAGCCTGTACGAATGGGCCATCGCTGCCCCCGGGAGTGTTCCGCACTTGTATTTCGAAGCCTCGGCGGTGGTTATCGCGCTGGTACTGCTGGGCAAATACCTCGAGAGTCGCGCCAAACGCCAGACCGCCAGTGCCATTCGAGCCCTTGAAGCACTGCGCCCCGAACGTGCGCTGCGGGTGGTCGATGGTCAGGAACAAGATGTCGCCATCAGCGACCTGAGCCTCAACGACCTGGTGCTGGTCAAACCCGGTGAACGCTTCCCGGTGGATGGCGAGGTGGTCGAAGGCCAAAGCCATGCCGACGAAGCGCTGATCAGTGGCGAAAGCCTGCCCGTGCCGAAACAGCCTGGGGATAAAGTCACCGGGGGCGCGATCAACGGTGAAGGTCGCCTGGTGATCAAAACGCTGGCGCTGGGTACCGAAACCGTACTGGCACGCATCATCCGTCTGGTCGAGGACGCCCAGGCCGCTAAAGCCCCGATCCAGAAGCTGGTGGATAAAGTCAGCCAGGTTTTTGTCCCGGTGGTGCTGCTGATCGCCCTCGCGACCTTGCTCGGCTGGTGGTTTTATGGCGCGCCCATCGAAACCGCACTGATTAACGCCGTGGCGGTGCTGGTCATCGCATGTCCCTGTGCACTGGGGTTGGCCACACCGACCGCAATCATGGCCGGCACCGGCGTGGCGGCCCGCTACGGCATTTTGATCAAAGATGCCGAAGCCCTCGAACGCGCCCATGAAGTCAGCGCCGTGGTGTTTGATAAAACTGGCACCCTGACCTCCGGCACCCCGCAGATTGCCCACTTCAGCGCACTTGAAGGTGACGAAACCCGCGTGTTGCAAGCCGCCGGTGCACTGCAACGAGGCAGTGAACACCCGCTCGCCAAAGCCGTACTGGATGCGTGCGCCGCCCGCGGCCTGGAGGTACCGGATGTCACCGACAGCCAATCGCTCACCGGCCGCGGAATTGCCGGGACCTTGCAAGGTCGTCGCCTGGCGCTGGGCAATCGTCGCCTGCTGGAAGAAACCGGCCTCACCCCGGGAGCGCTTGCCGAGTCTGCGGCCGCCTGGGAAGCGGAAGGCCGCACGCTGTCGTGGTTGATTGAGCAAGGCCCTCAGCCGCATGTCCTGGGACTGTTTGCCTTTGGCGACACACTTAAAAGCGGCGCGTTGTCTGCCATTCAGCAACTCACGGCACGCCATATCAGCAGCCACTTGCTGACCGGCGACAATCGGGGCAGTGCCCGGGTCGTGGCCCAGGCCTTGGGGATTGAAGATGTACACGCCGAGGTATTGCCCGCCGACAAGGCTGCGACCGTGGCCGAATTGAAAAAAACCGGCGTGGTGGCCATGGTCGGCGACGGCATCAACGACGCCCCGGCTCTGGCAGCGGCAGACATTGGTATCGCCATGGGCGGTGGCACCGACGTTGCCATGCATGCCGCGGGAATCACCCTGATGCGTGGCGATCCACGCCTGGTACCCGCCGCGCTGGAGATCAGCCGTAAGACCTATGCCAAAATCCGTCAGAACCTGTTCTGGGCTTTTATCTATAACGTCATCGGCATCCCGCTGGCCGCCTTCGGCTTTTTGAACCCGGTGCTTGCGGGTGCAGCCATGGCCTTTTCCAGCGTCAGCGTCGTCAGCAACGCTTTGTTGCTGAAGCTGTGGAAACCCAAGGACCTTGAGTGAGGAAGCACCTGCCATGAACATCGGCCAAGCCGCCAGACACAGTGGGCTGAGCGCCAAGATGATTCGTTATTACGAATCCATCGGCCTGCTGAAAGCGGCGAATCGTAGCGACAGCGGCTATCGCCTTTACAGCGATGATGACCTTCATACGCTGGCGTTTATCAAACGCTCACGGGACTTGGGGTTCTCACTCGAAGAAGTCGGCAAGTTGCTGACCCTCTGGCAAGACCGCCAGCGTGCCAGCGGCGATGTAAAGGCCTTGGCTCGCCAGCATATCGAGCAGTTGAATCAAAAAATCCGCGAACTCAGCGGCCTGCGCGACACCCTCCAGGAACTGGTTGAAAGCTGCCAGGGCGACCACCGCCCTGACTGCCCGATCCTCAAGGACCTGGAATCGGGGAGCTGCTGCAAGTGATTGCCCCCCAGGCACAAAGCCCTTCGATCTGCGGGTGAGGGCTTTGAATCACAGCCATAAAAAAATCCGGCCTGGGCCGGATTTTTTATTCATCGAATCACTGCATCCACGGTGGAGGCGGCTCTTCGGTTTTGCTCGGAGGGGCATCATCGGCAGCCCGCACCGCCTGACGGAAGGCTTCGTCCAGACGCGCCGCTTCAATTTCGCGCATCACACCGCCGACATCCGCCAACTCGTCCGGCTCGTCAAACTCGCCGGTCAACACGCTACCCGGGTGCAACGTAGCCGCTTCGTAAAGCGCCCACATTTCCTTGGCATAGCGGGTGCTCTTGAGCTCCGGTGCAAAGCGTCCGAAGTAGGCCGCCATGTTGCCCACATCACGCTCAAGCATGCTGAACGCATGGTTGTTACCTGCAGCATCAACCGCTTGTGGCAGGTCGATAATCACCGGACCGGTCGGCGTCAGCAGCACGTTGAACTCGGACAAGTCACCATGAACCAGTCCGGTACACAGCATCAATACGATCTGCTGAATCAGAAACGCGTGGTACTCACGGGCCTGATCCGACTCCAGCACCACGTCATTCAGACGCGGAGCGGCATCGCCGTACTCGTCCGCCACCAGCTCCATCAACAGCACGCCTTCGAGGAAGTCGAACGGTTTTGGAACCCGGACACCGGCACCCGCCAAACGGAACAGCGCAGCCACTTCGGCGTTCTGCCAGGCATCCTCGGTTTCTTTACGACCGAACTTCGAGCCCTTGGCCATCGCTCGGGCCTGACGGCTGTTGCGTACCTTGCGGCCTTCCTGATACTCGGCGGCCTGGCGAAAACTTCGTTTGTTAGCCTCCTTGTAAACCTTGGCACACCGCAGCTCATTGCCACAGCGGACTACGTACACAGCTGCTTCTTTACCACTCATGAGTGGGCGCAGCACCTCGTCGATCAGACCGTCCTCGATCAGGGGTTCTAAGCGTTTTGGAGTCTTCATCAGCTTTTATTGTGGGTCCTTTATTACCAAACACGCGAATGTCACTCGTTATACGGCAATCCTCTCACCACGGGGAGAGGGCGACCGTTTTAAGAGTCGCTTGTACGCACTCCTTGTGCCGATAAATCCGGAAAGCCGCCTCCTGCGCCAACCGTTTGAATGATAGACGAGGCCCACCGTTAGAGCATCGACTTATCAACCCGGCGGTTAACCCTGACAGAACAACTCCCCCGGCGTAAACCCGAACATTTTTTTGAAGGCGGCAATAAAAGCCGACGTCGAATCATAACCGCATGACAACGCAGCGCTGGTCACGCTGGCGCCCTCTTCCAGCACCCGAAGCGACGACAGCAACCGCATGCGCTGACGCCAACTGCGAAAGCTCAAGCCCGTTTCACGGGTAAAGAGTCGCATCAGGGTTTTCTCCGATGTGCCCAGGCGCCCGGCCCACAAGCCCAGAGTCACCTCGGCATCCGGACAGGCGATCAACTCATTGCACAACGCCAATAATCGCGCATGACGCGGCAAAGGCAGCGAGAACCCGACCTCATCCAGACAGGCAAGCTGGTCGAGCAAGACCTGCACCAGTCGCTGTTCCGGGCTGCCGCCTTCGGGATATTCCACGGGCAAGGCACAAAAGCGCTTGATCAATTCACGGGCCAGCGGCGTGACTTCGAGCACCCGGCAATGGCCCGGCGCCCAGGGGCAATCTTCCCGGCGCACGTACAAACTGCGCATTTCAGCCCGCATCGAGGTGATGACTTCATGCTCCAGGCCGGCGGGAATCCAGATCCCCCACTGCGGTGGCGCAAAGAAGCTGCCCTCGTCGGTGTGCACACCCAACACACCGCTGATCGCGTACGAAAACTGCACCCAATCATGTTGATGCCGTGGCGTCCACGAGCCCGCGCCCAGGCTCTCGGCCCGTGCATACAACGGCCGAGGCAAGGCATTCAGTACCGGAATGGCCCGCTCCAGCCCATATTGTCCGTTTGGCGGCATTACTTGGCCTTGTGTCGCAAGACGTCTCAAAAAGCTGACGTTAGGCTAAGTCACCAATTCTTACAATATCCCGGTGCCTGTGATGCCTGTACTCAAACACCTCAAGCGACTGTTCACCGACTGGTTCCTGTGTGGCATGTTGCTGGCGACATTTCTGGCCTATGTGTTCCCGACATTCGGTAGCACAGGGGGCGCCATGCACGCAGAGTGGGTGATCAATATCGGGGTATTCCTGGTGTTTTTCCTGCACGGGGTGAACCTGTCCAGCGAGCAGATCAGTCATGGTTTGAAAAACATCCGTCTGCATCTCATGGTGCAAGGCTTCACCTTCGTGGTGTTTCCGCTGATATGGGTCATGGCTGACAAACTGCTCGGCGCTCAACTGCCGCCACTGCTGATGCTGGGATTCTTCTACCTGTGTGCCCTGCCCTCAACGATCTCGTCTTCAGTCGCACTGACCGGCAGTGCAGGCGGTAACGTGCCCGCTGCGATTCTTAACGCCAGCTTGTCCAGCGTACTGGGGATATTCCTGACGCCGTTGCTGGTCAGTTTCGTCGTCGGCAGCGGCACCGGTGGCATCGACCTGGGTTCAACCCTGCTCGACCTGTGCGCCATGCTGTTATTGCCACTGGTTCTTGGCCAACTGGCACGGCCGCTGTTGGGACGCTTCTTTGCCAGGCACAAGCGCTACACCGGCATCGCCGACAAGTTGGTGATTTTGTTGCTGGTGTATGCCGCATTCTGTAATTCGATGCTCTCGGGCATGTGGCAGCAACAAGGTTCCTCGGTGATTTTTAGCGCATTGGCAGGCAGCGTATTATTGCTGGCAGTCATTTTGTGGATGACCACCCGGGCCGCCCGCGCCTTGAAGTTCAGCACGGCTGACGAGATTGCCGCTGTGTTCTGCGCCAGCAAAAAATCGCTGGCCGCCGGCGCGCCGATGGCGGCACTGATCTTTGGTGCTCACCCCGGCCTGGGGCTGATTCTGCTGCCGATCATGATCTACCACCCGCTGCAACTGATCGTGTGCTCGGTCATGGCAGAAAACTATGCCAACCGTCATCGACAGAACGTCGCGGCACAAAGCACAGTGGTCATGCCCACTCGCTGACCACAAACCGTGACGGCCTTCGGCTCACACCATCCTGTAGCAGCGGACGAGTAGAACGAGGCCGCGTCCGGCTGCGTTACGACTGCTGCGCAGCCGAACGTAGCCTCGCTGCGCTCGTCAACGGCTACAAAAGCGTTTCTACGACTGCTCTACAGTGGCCGTGCCCACCACAAACCGGGACGACCTTCGGCTCACACCATCCTGTAGCCGCGGACGAGTAGAACGAGGCCGCGTCCGGCTGCGCAGCAGCCGTAAACCCGGCCCCTCACATTTACGACTGCTGCGCTGCCTGTTAACGCTCAACGATGACCGTAATGCCCTGCCCGCCCGCCGCGCAGATCGAGATCAACCCTCGCCCCTGCCCGGCGGTAGCGAGCAACTTGGACATATTGGTCAGAATCCGTCCCCCCGTCGCAGCAAAGGGATGACCGATGGCCAGCGAGCTGCCTTTGACATTCAGTTTGCTGCGGTCAATCGCGCCCAGCGGCGCATCCAGGCCCAACCTGCTTCTGCAGTAATCCGCGTCTTCCCATGCCTTGAGGGTGCAGAGCACCTGCGCCGCAAATGCTTCATGAATCTCGTAGTAGTCAAAGTCCTGCAACGTCAGGCCATTGCGCGCTAGAAGCCGCGGGACCGCATATACCGGGGCCATCAGCAAACCTTCAGCACCGTGTACGAAATCCACTGCAGCCGTTTCGCCATCGCGCAGGTAAGCCAACACAGGCAGCCCACGTTCTTTGGCCCAGGCCTCGCTGCCCAATAACACCACGGACGCGCCATCCGTCAGCGGCGTGGAGTTGCCCGCTGTCAGTGTGCCTTTGGCGCTGCGCTCAAATACCGGCTTAAGGGCGGCCAGTTTCTCCAGCGTCAGGTCGACCCGCAGATTGTTGTCGCGGCTCAGGCCCAGGAACGGCGTGATCAAATCATCTTCCCAGCCCGCGTGATAAGCCGCCGTCAACGCCTGATGACTGTGCAAGGCCAATGCATCCTGCTCGTCGCGGGGTATGTTCCAGGTTTGCGCCATCAACTCGCAGTGCTGGCCCATCGATAACCCGGTACGTGGCTCGCCATTACGCGGAAACTCGGGCTTCAGAAACTGCGGGCGCAACTGCAACAGCGATTTCAGTTTGTCCAGGGGCGCCTTGGTGCGATTGAACTGCAACAACCATTTGCGCAACCCGTCATTCAGGCCAATGGGCGCATCGGAAGTGGTGTCGACCCCGCCCGCGATGCCGCATTCGATCTGTCCCAAGGCGATTTTATTGGCCACCAGCAACGCGGCCTCAAGTCCGGTGCCACAGGCTTGCTGCACGTCATAGGCCGGGGTTTGCGGCGACAGCCGCGAGCCCAGCACGCATTCCCGGGTCAGACTGAAATCCCGTGAATCCTTGAGCACAGCCCCGGCCACCACCTCCCCCATGCGTAACCCATGCAGGTTATAGCGCTCGATCAGACCTTCCAGCGCGGCCGTCAGCATTGCCTGATTACTGGCAGTCGCATACCGCCCGTTAGAGCGGGCAAACGGAATTCGATTACCGCCAATAATTGCCACACGGCGCAGACTCATACGATTCACCCTATTCTCTTACCGCCATTAATCGTTACAAGCGTAGGTCTTATCGCTGAAAACGAACGACTATCACTTGTTTGTGGTCAACCCTTTGAACCCCATCTGTCGGAGAGTGTTCCATGTCAGACCGTTATATCGACTTTGCCAACTCCTCCATCGGCCAGCGTCTGGTCGGCGCGTTGGGGCTGCCGTCACCGGTACGACTGGAGCGCTGGCAAGCCGGACGTCTGCGTCCGGTCGAAGGCCCGTTGCTGATTGGCGGAGGCGAACTGGCCGGGCAGGTCAATCGCTTTGCCAGCAAACTCACGGATGCGGTGTTCAGCTACGGCCCTGGATCCTTCAACGCGACGTCCTGGATTCCAGGCCAGGGACCAAAACTCAAAGCAGTGGTATTCGATGCCAGTGCACTGTTACACACCGATCAACTCAAGCAGTTGCGCGAGTTTTTCCAGCCTCTGCTGCGCAGCCTTGAACGGAACGCGCACCTGGTAGTTTTAGGCCGCCCCCCGGAAACCTTGAGTGATCCCTTCGCAGCCAGTACTCAACGCGCCCTCGAAGGTTTCAGCCGTTCACTGGCCAAGGAACTGCGCAACGGCAGCACCTTGCAGCTGCTGTACGTCGGCGAAGGCGCCGAAGACCAGCTGGAAGGCGCGCTGCGCTTCTTCCTCTCGCCTAAAAGTGCTTACGTCAGCGGCCAGGTGCTGCGCCTCAATGCCTGCGCCTCGCAGGTACAGGACTGGTCCCGACCGCTGGCCGGGCGCAAGGCACTGGTCACCGGTGCCGCCCGCGGAATCGGCGCCTCGATTGCCGAGACGCTGGTCCGCGATGGTGCCCATGTGACCCTGCTGGATGTGCCCGCGGCCAGGAATGATCTTGAAGCCCTCGCCGCACGCCTGGACGGGCGTTTTATCACGCTGGATATTTGTGCTGAAAACGCGCCGGCACAGTTGATCGAACAATTGCCGGACGGTCTCGACATTCTGGTCCACAACGCCGGCATCACCCGTGACAAAACCCTGGCCAACATGACACCCGAATTCTGGGATGCGGTGCTGGCGGTCAACCTCAATGCCCCCCAGGTCCTGACCAAAGCCCTGCTCGACAGCGGCACCCTGCGCGATGATGCCCGGGTCATCCTGCTGGCCTCTATCAGTGGCATTGCCGGCAACCGTGGTCAGACCAACTATGCCGCCAGCAAAGCCGGTTTGATCGGCCTGGCTCAGGCCTGGGCACCCTTGCTGGGCGAACGCGGTATCAGTATCAATGCCGTGGCGCCAGGGTTTATCGAAACCCAAATGACCGCGCACATTCCGTTTGCCCTGCGTGAAGCCGGACGCCGGATGAGCTCTCTGGGTCAGGGCGGCCTGCCGCAAGATGTGGCGGAAGCCGTGGCCTGGCTCGGCCAGCCGGGGTCAGGCGCGATCAGCGGGCAAGCGCTGCGGGTGTGTGGCCAAAGCATTCTGGGGGCCTGAGCATGAGCATAAGATGGCTTGATCTCGACACGCCGCCGCATTTGCCCGCGCTGTATGCCCACGCCGCGGCCCGACGCAAAATCACCGGTAGCACGTTGCCTGAGCAAGGCGTGCGCTGCTGGGTGGCCGTCGATCCCAAACCCCTGGCGGCGTTTCGTAAGCTGTGCGGTTTAACACCCAGTCCGCTGTTGCCTCCCACCTACCCACACCTGTTGGCGTTCGGACTGCAAATGCAATTGCTGACTGCCAAGGACTTCCCCTTCCCGCTGCTCGGTTTGATTCATCTCAACAACCGGATTCAACTCATACGGCCAATGGGGGGTGTGACCGAACTGCATATCGGCGTGTATGCCCGCAACCTGCAAAAACACCCCAAGGGCGCGACCTTTGAGGTGGTGACCGAAGTCAGCGACAGGATCGGTCCGCTGTGGGCGGCTGAAAGTACGTTGTTGTGCAAAGGCGTTGAGTTACCGGGAGAAACGCTTGAGCAACCGACCGCCGCAACGCTTGCGCTGACAGAGCTGACGCGCTGGTACGTCCCCTCCGGCATTGGCCGCCAGTACGCCAAGGTGTCGGGCGATTACAACCCGATCCACCTGAGCGCAGCCAGTGCCAAGCTGTTTGGCCTGCCCAGTGCCATTGCCCACGGCCTGTGGATAAAAGCCCGAGCCCTGGCGGCCCTTGATTCACATCTACCGGCGGACAATCTCGACATTTGTGTCTCGTTCAAAAAACCGGTGCGCTTGCCCAGCGAAGTCATTCTACTGGCCAGCGACCCGGGCTCCCGTGGTGACTTCCAGCTCAACGGACAGGGTGATCTGGTGCATCTGACCGGTCAGTGGCGCCCGCTTGGCTAAGTGATCAAGGCTACAGAGCCCGACTGCTGGCAATCCGTAGCAGCGGTCGAGTAGAACGAGGCGCGTCCGGCTGCGCAGCAGTCGCAGAGCCCGGTATGTGCGCACCGCAGTGTTCGGGAGCAAAAAACGCACATCGTTTCATTCTGCTCGAGCGCTGCTACAGGCCGCAGCCAATGCCTTTCACTTGCGTCAGCTGGCGTTCCGCCGCAAGCTTTGCGTCTTCTGGAGAGCACACCCGCGATGAACCTCGACGAACTGACCCAACGCATGCATCGCATCCGCGATAACAATGACTGGAAGCAATTCCACAGCCCGAAAAACCTGGCCATGGCCGCCAGTGTCGAAATGGCCGAGCTGGTAGAGATCTTTCAGTGGCTGAGCGAAGACCAATCACGTCAATTGCCCGCTGACAAACTGGCTCACGCCGGACAGGAAGTGGGCGATATCGTGCTTTACCTGGTGTTGCTGTGCGGCGAGCTGGGGCTGGACATGAACGAAGTGGTGCGCAGTAAACTGGCCGACAATGAAAGGCGTTTCAATCAATGAGTGACCGTCACTTCGATCAATTGGCCACCCGCTTCGCCGAGAAAATCTACGGCGGCGCCAAGGGCGCCATTCGCCTGGCCGTGCTTCAGGCCGACCTCAAGGAGGAACTGCCATCCCGTCCATTGCGGGTTCTGGATATCGGTGCCGGGCTGGGGCATATGTCGTTGTGGCTGGCCGAGCAAGGGCACGATGTGACCCTGGCCGAACCGGCCGCCCCCATGCTTGAAGGCGCGCGTCAGCGGTTTGCCGAAGCCGGCCAGACCGGCACGTTTATTCAGGCGCCCTGGCAAGAGTTGCTGGGCCAGCTCACCGAACCTTACGACCTGGTGCTGTGTCACGCGGTCCTGGAGTGGCTGGCCGAGCCCCACGCGATCTTGCCGGTGCTGCATCAACTGACCGCCAAAGACGGCTGGTTATCGCTGGCGTTTTATAACCGCGACGCGTTGATCTACCGCAATCTGCTCAAAGGCCACTTCCGCAAGATGCGCAAGAACGACATGGCCGGCGAAAAACAGAGCCTGACTCCGCAACAGCCCCTCGATCCACGTGAGCTGGCCACTGCACTTGAGGGGCTGTGGCAAGTCGAAAGCCAGAGTGGCGTGCGGGTTTTTCACGATTACATGCCCGTGGAGTTCCAGGCCCGCGCCGAGCTGCAGGCGCTGGTAGAA
Organism: Pseudomonas sp. D1HM; assembly: GCF_019266105.1. Classification (NCBI taxonomy): domain Bacteria; kingdom Pseudomonadati; phylum Pseudomonadota; class Gammaproteobacteria; order Pseudomonadales; family Pseudomonadaceae; genus Pseudomonas; species Pseudomonas sp. D1HM. Next base: position 23,946 of record NZ_LRMN01000015.1, read on the forward strand.
ATGGAACTTGCCCACCGCCGTCATCCTGCTTTTGCCGGGCTGGGTCGCTATCTGCATTGGGTATGCCGCCCGGTTTGATCACTTGGCGAGGGGGAAACATCATGTATCGCCGTGCTGCCTTACTCGTTTTAAGCTTAGGTTTGGGAGCGTGTCAAAGCCCCAACCCCTACACCGCCACGTCCCTGCCCATGCCGCCGGCCCCGGCTCAAGCCGCCCACACCCTGGACTTGAGCGCCTACCCCGCGCCGCCCAGAGATTACGGGCGCTACCAGAGCTGGGGCTGGCTCAATGGTCGCCCGCCGGTAGGCACGGCCTGGGCCGATTCGGCGCAAATCGCTGAAGCCGTGAGCAATGCCCTGGATCAGCGCGGCTTGCGTCCGGCGCTAGTCGGCCGGCCGGCAGATCTGTGGGTTCGCGCCGATTTGCACACCGAAAAACGTCTGCGCCAGGTGCAGGACGACTATGGTTATGGGGGTGGATACGGCGGGATGTATGGTGACCCGTATGGGCGTTATGGCAACCAGTTCGGCATGTATCAGCGCGTTCCGGTCGTGCGCACCTATGAAGTTGAAGTGATGGTGGTACGGCTCAATCTGTATGACGGCAAAACCGGGCAGCCCGTCTGGAGCTCCAGCGCCGAAACCAGCAGCCGGGGCAGCCTGAGCGAACGCAGTGATGCGTTGCGCGAGTCGTTGAACAAGGCTGTGCAAGCTTATCCTCCCCAATAAAGCGCTGTTGAAGCGGAGAATTCATCATGTTACGTCGCCTCTTGTTATTGGGTATGGCCCTGTTGTTGAGCGCTTGCGAAACCACGCAGGTGAATCACGATTTTGATGCCAGCCGCGACTTTGCCAGCTACCGCAGTTGGTCCTGGAAAGAACCCGGCCTGCAATACCGCCCCAACGACCCGCGCATCAAAAGCGACCTGACCGAACAACGCATTCGTCAGGCCGTGGCCGAGCAACTGGATCAACGCGGGTTGCGTCAGGCTGCAGCCGGCAGCAAAGCCGACCTGCAGGTGCAGACCTACCTGATCGTCGACAATCGCCAGCAGCAAGTCAGTACCCAGTATGGTGGGCCGTGGGGCGGCCCTTGGGGTGGCTACTGGGGCCCTGCGATGTATAACGAAACCCGCAGCGTTGACTATCAGGTCGGCACCCTGCAAATCGATTTGCTCGATGCCCGAGATGGCAAACTGGTGTGGCGAGGCAGCGCTGAACAAATCGTCAACCCGCGCCCGACGCCCGCCGAACGTAATGCAGCGATTCATAACGCGGCCAGTAAAATTCTGAGTAACTACCCCCCCAAGTAAAGGTCACTCACGGGGCAACACACACTCACTTATGGCTGCCTGTAACTCATAACGTATTAATACTTTCGTGAGTCCATTAGTGTTTAAACCGTGTTTTCGAGCGTGGGCCAAAAAGTTCTGATCAATGGCTCACATTACTTATATAAACCCGGCAAATTGCCAGCATTGCAATCGCTTCTTGGCTACACTCCCTGCACCTTTGGAGAGTTAGCGTCGGCCTCTGTTCCGGCATAAGGAGTACTCGATGTCTCCCCATCTTCGTGGTGCCCGTTTCAAGGGCCCGCAGCCACAGCGTGGTGCAATCGGTTTAATGGCTGCCATCGTGCTGGGGATGGCACTGCTCTTTATGCTGCTGGTGGTCGACAGCGGGCGCCTTTACCTGGAACAACGCCAGTTGCAGCGGGTAGCGGACCTGGCAGTGCTTGAAGCGGTCGGCCGCGGAGGAAGTTGCACGAGCGGTACCGCCACCACCTTCGCCAACGAAAGCGCCAGCCGCAATGGCTTCCCCCAACCGGTGAGCGTTACGTGCGGAACCCTGAATACCATTGACGGCCTGCGCACCTTCGTCGCCGACAACAGCAAGTCAGATGCCATCCGCGTGATCGCCACCACCGCCGTCCCCACCAGCGTGGCCGTGGGATTGTGGCGCCTGTTTTCAGTGGCCGGGGTTGACCTCAATAAAAATCTGACGGCAAGTGCGGTGGGGGCCATTGGAGGCCAGCCTCTTGCAATGCTGAGTATTCGGACCGCACTCGGAACGATAGACAGCTCGAAATCAACACTTCTTAACGGTGTCCTCGGTGGCCTGTTAGGCGGAAAGCTGGACCTGACACTCGTATCGTGGAATGGGTTGGCGACCACGAACATCAACCTGCTCAGTTATCTGGATCAGCTCGCCATCGACCTGAACCTGACGGCCGGCAATTACAACCAGTTGCTGGATACGACGGTCAGCGCGACTCAACTCATCAACGCCGCGGTGAATGTCCTGGAGAAAGGAGGCCCGGCAGCATCGGTCGCATTGAACGCCCTTAAAGCCATTAAGTTGATTGCCAGTAATACCCAGATATTAAAACTGGGGGATTTGATTAAAATTCAAAACGGCACATCAAACGCAGGCCTGAATACAGACCTGAGAGTGTTTGACTTACTTCAAGGGATCGTTCAACTGTCAAACGGAAAAAGTGCCATTTCCGCCGACATCAACTCGTCTATTCCACTGGTCGGCAACGTGACGCTGAAACTTAAAGTCATTGAACCCGCACAGATATCAATGGTGGGTAATCCCGCGCTGGCCATTAAAGACCCTTTGAACGGCCCCAATCGAATTTTTGTAAAAACTGCGCAAGTCCAAACCCACATCCATATTGATCTGGTGGTGTTAAAGCTGGTCTCGCAAATCACCTCGGCGCTCACTCAACTCCTGTCCCCGCTGACCAGTGTGGTCAACAGCCTTTTACATCTGGATCTGGTCGGCGTTTTGAGTTGCCTCGTGGCCTGCGAGCGATCCTCACTGAGTATTGCCTCATCCCTGGATATTTTCCTCGAAGCCGCCAGCGCCAACAGCTATGTCACGGCCTATAACTGTTCAAGCCCAGCGACCAAAAGTTTGACCGCTCAATCTTCGAGCGCGGCCGCCAAACTGAGCATTGGTACACCTCCCGCTAACGGCGCATTTCCTTCAACCATCGAAATCAACAAAGAGAATTTTCTGGCGGTGGAGCCGGTGAAGCTCATCAGTATTGATATCACCAAGTGCTCAGTTCTTTTGCTCTGTGGCCCTCTCCAGGTGGGCAAGGGTGGAGGACTGGGGCTCAAGGTTCAAACTCAGCTTGCCGGCAAAACCGCGCCGGTTATTTTCTCTGCCCCCACGCTAACCAACGTCAACACGCCACTCACCTGGAAAACACTCCCCGGTGATCCAAACATCATTAAAAGTCTGGGCGACTCTCTGGCTAACAAATTATTGGTCACTTACACCCCCCAGACCGGCAACATTACCAATGATGCACTGGCGGCAGTGGCCGGGCTGGTCAACCAAATCACCACCATTCTGTCCACCGCCCTGAAAGAGCTGCTGTCCAACTTGCTCGACCCTATTGTGAACAGCGTACTCAGCGCTCTTGGCGTGGGCCTCGCCAACGCTGAAATCGGCGCCAACCTCTCCTGCAATCAGGGCGGACACCCTCAACTAGTGCTCTAGCAAGCCTCCGGCCTCCACCACCGGCAACGCCACACAGAACCGGGCGCCCGGCCCGGTATTGCTGACGCTGAGCCGGCCGCCCATGTTGTCGATGATGCCGTAGCTGACGGACAGGCCCAGGCCGGTGCCGAGGCCGATGGGCTTGGTGGTGAAGAACGGTTCGAAAACCCGCTCCAGCAGACGCGGGTCGATGCCGCCGGCGTTGTCCTGTACCCAAAGGCAGACGTTATTGCCGACGGCCTCGGCGCTGAGGGCGATCCAGGGCTGGAAGTCGCGGTCGGTTTCGCGCTTGCTCATCAGGGCGTCACGGGCGTTCACCACCAGGTTGATCAGCACTTGCTCCAGTTGGTCTACATAACCGCGTACGAGCACGCTGCACGCCAGGCCTTCGCTGCGCAGCTCTACACCTTTGCCGCGCAGCCCTTCCGCCAACAAGGCCAGCGTGCCTTCCATTGCCTGATGCGGATTGAAAACTTGCTGCTCGATTTCAGAGCGACGACCAAACACCCGCATGTGATCAACCACCCGCGCCGCGCGCTGGATTTGCGAGTCGATGCGGCTGAGTTTGTCTTGCAGGTAGTCCACCTGCACATCACCGTTGCTCAGGCGCTTGAGGACATTGACGACCGCCATGCGCATCACGTTCAAGGGCTGGTTGATCTCGTGGGCCAAGCCGGTGGCCATTTCACCCAAAGTGGCCATTTTTGCGCTGTGGGTCAGTTGCTGCTGGGATCGCCGCAACTCCGTGTTATCCCGGCCGACGGCCTGAATTTCCAGCAAGTTGCCCTGGGCATCGAACACGCCCCGGTCTGACCATACCCACCACGCATGTTCACGCCCCGGCAATTGCAGGCTGATTTCAGCCAGGCTCACCGGGTTTTGCGGCGTCAGGCTGGCAATGCGCTGCACAAAGGCTGCACGCTGCTCCGCTGAGAGCCAGCTGCCCAGGTCGATCCCCGGTAATTGTGCAGGGGTGCATTCCAGATACGTCGCCAGCGGCTGGTTGCCGAAGGTCAGGGTCAGGTCAGGCAGGTAGCGGCAAATCATTGCCGGCGAGTCCTCGACCAGCACCCGGTAGCGTTCTTCGCTGCGTTTGACCCGCTCGGCCGTCTCGGTGGCCTCGGTGACATCCAGCCATAACCCGACGGCCTCCACGGGAAGCCCGAGGTCATCCCGCAATAATTTGGCCTCATCCAGCAACCAGTGATAATTGCCACGTTGATCACGCAGGCGATAGCGGGCACGGGCGCTGCCATCGCGCAGCAGTTGCCGGTTGCGCTCAAAATACTGCTCGCGATCATCGGGGTGAATCCATTCGATCAACGCGGCGCTGGTGCAGTCTTCCAGAGACCAGCCCAAGAGCGGTTGCAGGCTGGCACTGAAAAAAGCGGGCAGCAACGCCCCCTCTTCATAGCGCTGGACGTAAATCACCGCCGGTGAACTGGCGATCAGGTTATCAAGTCGAGCATGGGCCGCATCGGCCTGCAGTTGCTGGTTTTTAATCAGGCTGACATCGAGCATGAAGCCCACGATGCGGCGCTGACTGCCAGCACCCTGTGCCTGGCCCTGGATTCGATACCACTGAGGCGGTTCGCTGCTGGATGGCTGATGCAGGCGCACACTCAGCAACATCCCTTTGTCATGCTCCAGCAACTCATTGAACCGACTACTGAGCTCGTCGCGGTCTGCGGGGTGGAACAGTGCCAGCCACGCTTCACGGCTCATCGAGTACGCACCGGGCGCCAATAGCAAACTGTTGGCCAATTGCGGGGCAACTTGCAGTTGTTGATCGCCGAGGGACCACTCCCACCAGCCCGTGCCCAGCAACCCTTGCAGGGACTCCATACGGTCGCGGTGCTCGACTTGCTGTTTTTCGCGTAAACGCGCCAGCAGTGGCCCGGCCAGCGCCGCGCAGACTTGCGACCAGTCACTCTCGCTCATCAGGGTTGAATGTGCCGACCGCGGATAAAACCCGCACAGAAGCCACGCTGACAGCCCGCAATGATCACGATACGGCACGTGCAGGCCTTCGGCATGACCGAACAGGCTGTCCAGCCGGAGCTGTTCCTCTGTTGCCTGACGCTGCAGGTCGAGACGCTGAGCACCACTGTAACTGTTGAGTTCTGCGCCAATCATTTGCCCTGCGGACCAGAGCTGCGGAGCGTCAAAAGCGTTAAAGGCGCTATAAAGACGCCAACCCGGCTGCGCATCATCGCGCAGGGCCAGCGCTACACAGGGCACATGCCAATGCTGGGCGAGCCGCTGCAGCGACTCGAGCATCACCACGGGCAAACGCTCAAGGCTGCACTGGCGCAGTTGCTCGGTCATGCTCAGGCTCAATTGCGTGCAGTACTGACGGCTGCGCGCCTGCTGCGTACCCAGCATCAAGTCGGTGATATCCAGCAACTGCAACAACCAGCCGTCGGCGTGGGGCTGTAGCCAGCCGCGGGTGTGAACCACGAGTTGTCCGGCGCCCTGGAAGTCGAGATCAAGGCTGTGCCCGGTCCAGTCTGCCGGTACACCTTCGAGCGCCAGCGTGCTGCCCGGTACCAGATAGTCCCGCAACAGACGCGGTGCACCTTCGCTGAGTTGAGCCAGACCATAACGTTGCGCGCCGCGGGCCTCGATCACGTACCCGCGCTGATCGAGCAACAGTTGCAGGCCCGTCTCGCTGCCGGGCGGTAACCCCGTCGTCCCGGGGGCTGGCTCGCTGTTGCGCTTTAACAACCGGGCGAACAAGCGCTCACCGTGGCTCAAAACTTGAGACTCGACTGAGCTCTCAAATCGGTGGGCAGTTTAGGCACCGTGATCGTCCCCAACGTGATCACCGGCATGATGTTGCTTAACGCAGTGGCCGGCAGGCTGACGGTCACGATCAACTCACCCGCGTTGTAGACCGCTGTCTTGACGAGGGATCCGCTGATCGAAGATGGCACCCAGGTCAGCTTATTGTCCAGTACAGCCTTGGCAACCTCTTCAACTTTTAGCTTGTAGGTCGCTGCAGCCAGAGTAGGATCCACCGCCACGCTGCGCCGCGCGGCTTCGGCCGTCGCATTGTTGAACGACTGTATGAGCAACAACGGCAAGCTGTAGCTGAGCACGCCGTACAACACGGAAAAGAAAATAACGAACACCAGCGCGAACTCTATCGCGGCAGCACCTTTTTGCTTGTGGGAAAGGCCCATTTTCATGACTGCATCTACCCTGCCGACTTAACGTAATATCATCATAGAATCATTCGTAAAAAGGGATGTTAATTACGTGATCCAATTATGGGTTGTATTGCTGTGGTTCGGCGCCTGCGCTATCCAGGATCTGCTGCAACGCCACATTGCCAACTGGCTGACCTTCGGGGCCGCGGCGCTGGCATTGCTCTACCTGCTCTGGACCGGGCATACCTGGCTGGGCGCCAGCGCTGCCGAGGGCGGCTGGGCATTGCTGATTGCATTGGCGCTGACCCTCCCCGGTTATGCCCTCAACAAGCTGGGGGCCGGTGATGTGAAATTATTAATGGCCCTGGCATTGGCAAGCGATCGCCTGATGCTGCTGGGCACATTTATCGGCGCCGGGCTCAGCGCAGGACTGTGGTGGTGGCTCTCCCCCAAAATCTGCTCGTTGCTGAATCAACGGGTTACTCCACCTACACCCGAACGCATGGGTGAACCGTCAAAAAAACTGCCATTTGCACCGTTTCTGCTATGCGGTTTTAGTCTCACGGTCTTGTGCATACCCTAGCCAAAACGTAGGATTTAATAGTTGTACAGTGTGTAAAAGTACGGCTATGTTCTATACACCCCCATTCAATGAATGGTAAAGGACGCCTTAGATTGGCTTGCCAGGCATGGAGTAACGCGTGAACAAGCTCACCCCCCTAATAAAAATACTCGTCGTCGACGACCAGCCCATGATCGTCGAAGAACTGTGTGAATTCCTGGAAAGCAGCGGCTATACCTGCGTGCCCTGCCTATCCAGCCGTGAAGCCATCGCTGCATTTGTCGCCGATCCGAAAATCGCTCTGGTGCTGTGCGACCTGCACATGCCGGACATGGACGGTATTGAGCTGACACAGCACTTGCAAAAAATCGCCGGAAGGCAACGGGCCTTCGAAAGCATTCTGCTCACGGGCCGCGCGGACAAACAGGATGTGATCAAGGCCTTGCGAATTGGCATCGCTGATTACTATCAAAAACCGATCGATCTCAACGAACTGCTCGAAGGCATTCAGCGTCAGGAAACGATACTGCTTGATCGGCAACGAAATGATCACTTGGGCCACCTGAACCAGAAACTGCAATTTTTAGCCGAGTCCATCGATGATCTTTATCACGACATGGAGTCCGTGCTACGCCCCCCGCATCGAGCCCCTGAACCACCTGCCGAGCGGGTCTTGAGCGAAGTCCAGATCCCTTCGATTTTCGAACAGCTGTCACCGCGCCAGATGGATGTGGCAAAACTGGTGGGCAAAGGCCAAACCAATTACCAGATCGCCTGTGATCTGGGCATCACTGAAAACACCGTCAAACTCTATGTGTCGCAAGTGCTGCGCCTGACCCACATGAATAATCGAACCCAACTGGCGCTGGCCTTGTCCCCGGGTGCCTACGCCAAACCGCATCAGCACACCTCGCATTAATCCCGGGTGCTGTCACGGCGCCCGACTCAATCCGGCTTGGCAGAGCCGCCCTCTTTTTGCCCGTAGTATTCGGGAATCGGGTGGGTGTAGCTGTCAAGCCAGCGTTGCAGACTGCGCTCGCGTTCCGCCGGAGTTGCCACTTGCTGTATCGACGACCGGGCTTTGCCGCTGCTCTGCAGATGCAGCCAGTTTTCGGTTTCTTGCTGGGCACTGGACGCAGGCCCCGGTTCAATGGCCATCGCAACCAGAGGCAGCATGGCCAGCATCACACCCATACGAATAGAAAAGATCATGGCAAAACTCCAACGCATTAATGGATTGCAGCCACCGGGCTAATGACTTTCACGGTCTGGGCTTTGAGCTCGATCGCCCTTGCCTGTGCATCGCTCACTTGTTCAGGCGTCAGTCCGGCACGGGTCACAAGCTCCGAGGCCTGGCTCCAGTTGTCCTGAAAGAGCAACAAAGTCACCAGATTGAGCGCCGCCAGGGAGTCCTCTTGCTTGAGCTCCAGTGCGGTCAAAAACTCAAAGCGGGCATCATCGATGCGCAATTGATTGAGATAGACCACCCCCAGGTCATTGCGAATTTTGTCATCGGTGGGCGCCAGCTTCGCTGCTCGCTCCAGGTGAGAGGTGGCCAATGGATAATTGCCGCGCCCCGCAGCCAATTGCCCAAGACCATGCTCGCCCTCAGCCTCCAGGCAGGTGCCCAGCAATCCGCGATACAACGGCTCGGCTTCAGCCCGTCCCAGCTGGCGATAGATCCGCGCCTTGCGCAGTTGCACTTGGGCCTGGCGCTCCGGCAGGCTTTGCAGGTTGGCCAGGCTGGCGTGCAGCTTGCCTTCCCTGGCCATGTCGTCGGCCAGGTTCAGCGACAACTCCTGATCGCCACTCAACTTGGTGCAACTGCTGCCAGTCAGGCCTGCCCACGGCGGATTACTCTGCCCGTCCGTTGCACAGCCGCCCAACAGCAACAGCCCACAGGCGACGATGACAGCTCTCATGTACATACTCCCGATCAAGAGGAAAAGGCTCGTGCCATGGCAAGAAAACTCGGCCCGCCCAATACAATCAGGAGCGCCGGGAACAGAAACGTCATCATCACCACTGACATCTTGGCGGACATTTTTGAGATGTACTCCTCCATGCGCGTCAGGCGCCGGTCATCGAGTAACTCTTTGAGCGACTGCAGCGACTTCATCGCCCCTCCGCCCTGTTGAATCAATTGCTGAAGGATGACGCAGGTGTCATCGAACTCATCCACGGCCAGCAGACTGGCAGCTTTATTCAACTCGCGGCTCAACTCCAGCCCGGAGTCCACCCGGGCCAGCACCACCTGCAACTCACTGGTGAGTACCGGCAATAGCTGCCGGGCCTCCTGACTCAATACCCGCAGCGCCTGTTCGACAGCCATCCCGGACTCAAACAGAATTCGCAGCAACGGTATAAACGTTGAAATCTCAATGGCTGCCTGCTGCTGGCGCTGTTTCGCGGCATAAGCCAACAAACGCTTGGGGATCAGATACCCCAAGGCCAGGGCGAACAGCAGCACGATCAGCAGATTGCCTGAGCGCGGAAAAAACAGTTCATAGCCCAAAAACACTAGCCCGGTAAACGCCACCGGAATGCCGATCTGGAATGCGGCAAACAGCGAGCGCTGGCTAGCCGTTCGCCACCCCACACGGTTGAGCAAGGTTTGGGTTTCGGAATCCATCGAAACCGATCGCTGCCCGTACTTGCTGCTGCCCAATGCCCGCATCCACTCACTGAACTTGCCGGGCCCGGTTTTGTCACCTTCCAGACGCTGTATCACCCGCTGATGGCGCATCCGATTCTGGACCACGTTATAGATCAGCAGCCCAAGAGCACCCATCAGCAAAACGGCACATATCACAAAAGCCATGTCATACGCTCCGTACCATACGCCACAATGCCAGGCAGCCTATCGTCTGCATGATAACGGCCGTGAGCAACGCGAACTGGCCCGCCGGGTCGTGCCACATGTTGAGCAGATACTTCGGATTGGTGAGCATGAAATAACCGCCCACCAGCAACGGCAATACCGCCAGGACCAGCGCCGTAATGCGTGTTTCACCGGTCATGGCCCTGAGCCTGCGAGCCCCTTGGTCACGCTCGCGGATCAGCACAATCAGGTTTTCCAGCAGTTCGCTGGCGTTACCGCCATAGCGATAATTGACCTTCAATCCCAGGGCGAACATGCGGAATTCCTCACGCTCATACAGCTCGGCGAAATCCTGTACCGCCTCGGGCAAACTCACCCCCAATTGCACGTTGCGCGACACCCGACTGATGCTGCTCTTGAGCGGGTCGCTGGATGACTCGATCGCGTGCAACACGGCATCGGCCAGGGTCCGCCCCGACTTGAGGCTGCGCACGCAAGAATCGAGCAACTGTGGCAACTGCTCGACCATGCGCTTTACCCGGCGCTGATAACGCCAACTGACAAACAGCTTGAGCAGCAACGGTGGCAATATCAGAAGCGCAAACAGGAGCACCCAGCCGCCGATCAAGCCGCCCAGCAGCGCCACCCCGCCCCATATCGCCAGCCATAACCCAATACGCTCAGAAGGCCGCCCCAGACCCGCCTGAAGAAAGGCCCTGTCCAGCCATGCCACGCTCATGCTCTTCTGCCCCAGCGCTGGCTGAGCCGCACCCAGGCGTTCCAGTACCCGGTTGGTCGCCGGGTCACGCAAGACGGTGTACACCAGACGCAGCGACAATCCGAACATCATCAGGCTGATCATGAATAGCAGTAAGGCCGGGATCATTTGCAGTCCCTCAGCCGTTTGAATTCAGAATCGGCGCATGGCGCAACTTGTCACCCGCCGGGTTCAGGGCGTCTCGCACAAATCCATAGCCTGTGCGTTTATCGAGCCGGAACAAGGTATTGGTGACATACACATCGTCACGTACCCCGACCACTTCCAGCACTTCGCTGACGCAACGACGCCCGTCGGGCATGCGGGTCAGCTGAATAATCACATCCAGTGCGGCGCAGATCATCTGACGCAAGGTCTTTTCTGCCACCGTGCGCCCGGTCAGGCCAACCAGGGTTTCCAGACGCAGCAAGGCGTCCTGTGCGTTGTTGGCGTGGACGGTGCTCATCGAACCATCGTGGCCGGTGTTCATCGCAGTCAGGACATCGAGTACTTCCACACCACGGATCTCGCCCAGAATGATGCGATCCGGGCGCATCCGCAGAGCGTTGCGAATCAGGTCGCTGGCTTTGACTTCACCGTGCCCTTCGGCATTCGGCGGACGTGTCTCCAGGCGCACAACGTGGGGATGCCCCAGCTGTAATTCGGCCACGTCCTCAATGGTCACAAGCCGCTGATGAGGGTCGATCAACTGACTGAGAATGTTCAGCAGCGTGGTTTTACCGGTACCGGTACCGCCGCTGATCAGGATATTGCAGCGTTTGCTGACGGCCTCCTGGAGGAACTCGAGGATGGCCTGATCGATGGTGTGCATCGCAACCAGGTCGCTGCTTTTGAGCATGTCCTTGCGAAACTTGCGAATCGACAGGCACGGGCCATCGAGCGCAATCGGCGGGATGATCGCGTTCACCCGGCTGCCGTCGGGCATGCGCGCATCGACCATGGGCGACGACTCGTCCAGACGCCGCCCCAACGGAGCCAGAATGCGCTGCATCACACGCTCTACGTGATGGTCATCGATAAACCGCAGCTCACTTTGAAACAGGATGCCTTCGCGCTCGACAAAAACCCGGTGCGGGCCGTTGACCAGAATTTCAGTGACTGCCGGATCGCGCAGCAAGACTTCAAGCGGCCCGAAGCCCGTGAGTTCGTCGACGATTTCTTCAGCGAGCCGCTCCATTTCGTAACGTGAAATGGCCAGGTGCAGGCGCGAGACGTACTCGGCAACCCGCTCGGTTACAAACTGCGCCAGGGCAACACGCGAGCCTTCCAGCAGATTATTCCCGTTCTCTTCAATGGCATCGATGATGTAGCGATGCAGCACCAGTTTCAGACCGTCATGGTCTGCACGCCCGTCCTTGTTCAGGCTTGAGCCGAACAGAAGTTCTTTATTCATTTGGCCCCCCACAGACGACTCAACCAGGCACCCGGTTTGGTGACACCTTGCGGCGCCCCTTTAGAGCCTTTCGCCAGTCGCTCGCCAAGCTTCTTCAAGCCTTGGCTCAGGGCTTCGCGCGGCCCCAGGTCAAATAAGGTGATGGCCTGGTTCTTGGCACTGAGCCGTAGCTCCGGGCTGAGCGGCAAGGTGCTGGCCAGGTCAAATCCAAAGCTCTTGACCAGGGCATCGGCATCCGGTGCAACACCGCGTATATAACGGTCAACCAGCAATGTGGCATGGTCGAGCCCCATGCCTTTGGCCCGCCATGCACTGAGCACGTCAAGATTGCGGCGGCAATCGAGGACATTTTGATCGGTGTACCAGAGCAACGTGTCGCAGTGACTGACGAATGTGCGCAACGCCTCGCTGTCCGGCTGGCCGGTGAGGTTGACCACGATGTGCTGGAAGTGCTGACGCAGGGCACTGAGCAACATGTACAACTCGGCCGCACTGGTGTGCTCCAGTGGTTCATCGTTGTTGCTGTGGGCCAGAATCCGCAAACCACCGGGGGCTTTGGTAAACGCGCTGTCAATCAGGGTGCTGTCCAAGCGGCGCAAATGACGCAAGGCATCACCAAAAAAGAACGAGCTCTCAAGGCCCAGCAACGCCAGGCCATCCCCGCGGGGCACCCCAAGGTCGAGAAACAGGGTTTTGTCTTCATGTTTCTGCACCACCAACCCCAAGTGGCTGGCGAGCAACGCACCGTCGGCGTTGCATTGTGCACTGAACAATACGCTCAGCCCGCCCAGCTCGGCATTCGGAGTGACCGGTGGCAAGCGCTTGCTCAGCCGACGCACCAGCCCGGCCACTTCACTGGAGCGTGAACCGTAAGCGACAAAATCCCGCGCACCCGCGCGCATGGCATTGAGTACCAGCTGGTTATCCATGCCATCGCCGAGGGCAACAATCGCCAGCATCGGCTTGGCCTCCAGCGCACCTTCAATCAGCGCGCATTGGGACACCACCTTGTCTCGGTCCAGACCGACAAAGATCAAGCCGGCGAACGTGACATCCACCAGCGCCAACAACTCATCCAGGCTGCTGCCGGGACCTGCACCGACCACTTGACCCAGCGGTGCCAGAGCCCCTTGCAGCCATTCAAGATCAGTGCTGTTGCGCGTCAGCGCGAGGAACGTCTGACTCAAGTTCTCGCTCATTGAGATAACCCGCTACGGCGATTGGTATTACCGTTTTCAAGGAAGTACAGGCGATACCAGTTAGGGTCGTAATTGCGCAGTTTTTCGCCCGGCAATGAAGGCAACGGTGCGTTGGCCGCCAACGGCTGAACCAGTCGTGGCGTCACGATCATCAACAGCTCACGCTCTTCGCGGCTGATGTTGGAGTCGCGAAAAAAAGCGCCCAGAATCGGTATGTCGCCCAGGCCCGGGAATTTGTTCACCTGTGAAGTGTTGCGCGTACTGATCAGGCCACTGATCACGAAGCTCTCGCCATCGGCCAGGGAGATGCTGGTATCGGTGCGGCGCACATTCAGGCCCGGGACCAGGGTTCCGGCGATATTCACGGCATTGGTGTAATCCAGCTCACTGACTTCTGGCGCCACCTTGAGCAGGATGCGGTCGCGCCCCACGACAGTCGGGGTCAGCGTGAGGCGGATACCGAACTCCTTGTACTCGATCGACACGTTATCGCTGCCGCTGCTGGGGATCGGGATCGGTACTTCACCCCCCGCGAGAAAGCTCGCACTCTGGCCGCTCAACGCAACCAGCGTCGGACGCGCCAGGGTGTAGGCAAAACCGCTGCCTTCCAGTGCGTTGATCATGGCTTTGACCCGACCGCCGCCGAAACCGATATTGAAGTACTTGTCGTTCGCGACCGGGCCGCCAGTGATAAGCCCTTCGGCATTGCTGAGAAATGACCCCGGTGACGCGAGCAAGAAGTTAGTGCCCACGCCGAAAATCGAAGTGCTGGCTTCCTGCAATTTAGTGCGATTGACTTCAACAAACCGAATTTCAGTTTGTACCTGACTGGAAAGTGTCGGGTCTTCAGAGGGCACAACCGATGCCCCGGTGAAGCCCTCTGTCGCCTTGCCCTTGACGAACACCATGCTCTGGCGCGGCTGTTTGGAACAGGCTGTCCAGACCATCAGGCTGGTCGTGCCCGGGGCCATGCCCGTCAGCAAAAAGGCATTGCTGCCATTGGCATGCACATCGGCGATGGTCGGATCGCCCACTGCAATGCGAGAAATATTCACCGCAGACTCCAGCGCTTTCTGTGTCCCTTGGGCCACTTCCAGGACTGCAGGCAATGGTTCGAGAGCCGAACAATTGGCCACCACCATTTCAAATGGCAGGCTGCTTAAGATCAGAGTCCAGGCAGCTCGTTTGTACAGCGGAACGCAACGACGACTCATGCTGGGCTTCCCTTGCAAATCAGGTTTTTTATTGAGCAGGCTGTTGGGCGGTTTGATTGCCCCGAATAATTTCAATGCCACGCACGTGCGCAGGACCCGAATAACGCGTAGCCGGGGCTTTCACCGGGCCGGCCAGGGCCAATTGGTTGAACTGGTAAAGGCTGCGCTTGGCGTTCTCCAGGTTGGTGGGGGCGTCTTGCTCGCCAGCCCAGTACTTGCTCAGGCGCTGTTCCTGGGCACTGCGTACGGCCAACCGCAAGGTGCCGGCCTGAGTGGCGAGCATCAGTTGATTGAGCAAGGGTTCGGGAACGGCCAGCACCGCAGTCCGGGCACTGACACGGCGCAGTGCTTGCTGCTGCGCCTCTTCGGCAGTCAAGGGGCGGCCTGCCAATTGACCGTCACTGGTCAGGCCCAGCTCTTCGCCCACACTCAACACCCGCACGGCAGGCACCACCACCTGCGCCGACTGCTGCGGGTTATCGGTGTCCTGACGCAGAAACAACAAGATGTCGACGTAATCGCCGGGGATTAACTGGCCGCCCGCACTGGCAACCTCGTCGATGGCCACCGCCAGGGCACGTTCGTTCGGACGGATCATGCGGGCCAAGGGCCCTCCAACGTCAAAGCTTTGCTCGCTCAGCCAGGTCCCTGCGGTGAGTGCACGCCATGGCGTACGCCCCACAGCCTGATCGATCGATGTCAGGCTGCCGGGTGGCGCGGTGCGCAATTTCTCCAGGGACAGGTCAGCGGCTGTCAGGGCCACATGCGGGGGAACATCACGGGCCAACACCACGACCGGCTGCCGGGTCTGATCCTCAACTGTCGCCACCCCCTGCTCAACGGTCTGAACCACCGGGGCTGTCGCGATCGGTTGTTGCCGGGTCAATACCAACCCCCAGTAACCTGCCACAATAGCGCCGATAAACAAAATCGCGGCCAATATCAAACTGCGTCGATTGTTCATAGTTAAACTCCCTTTCCTCACGGCGTACTGCAGATCCAATAAATCACGCACCATCAGGCAACGATGAACAGATCACACTGACTCAATCATTTTGCTATGTGAAAGTAGCGCAGGCGAACCAAAATGCCATTAGCTCGTCTAAAAATCTCCAAGAATTTATAAATACTTTGATTTAGAACGCATTTCTCGTCCAAAACTCGTTTGGATTAATACTTTATAATTAGCTAGTTATTACAGTTGCTCATTAATGAATTATTGCCAATGCTGTAATGGCAAATGGGAATTACCCTACAAGCATCTTCTAGCACCCCACACGGTGCCGCAGTGCTCACCCCGACGCATCAAGGAGTTGTCAGATGATTATGAATACTGTTCTGAAAGTGTATGTGCCGGCCCAGGCATTCCTTAAACACCAGGCCATGTTGTTTGCAAAGCGCACGGAAGGCGCATCGGGTATTGAATACGCACTCATTGCGGGCATGGTGGCGGTGGCGCTGGTGGCGTTTGTACCGACCATTTCAGCTGCTGTGACGGCAATGTTCACGCAAATTGAAGGCGCCCTTTAATAGAGAACGCGTCCCTTCACCACGCCGACAGCTTTGGATAGCGTGAAAAAACATAACGTGTTTTTTTCTACGTGGGAAGCACTGCAAAAAGACAAGGGCCTAAGTTGTCATATGACAACTTAGGCCTTTTTAATTCTTCATCGTTTTGTCGGCAGCCCGCCAAAACGGGTGCCCCGCCAACTACGCATAAACGAGGTATTGCACACCGTAACACCGTGGCGTTTTTACCCCCACCGTGCCGCCTTGTAAAATGGCGCACCGAAAGATTCTTAGTTGAACGTTAAAACAACTTAACACGTCGTTTTTGCCGTGGACGCACGCCCGTACAATCGCCTGAAACTTCACTCCACGACACTGAACTCTACCCGCGCAGTTTGCCCACTTTCATCGAGCACACTCAACTCATACCGCCCTGCCTGCTCAAGTGTCGCGTTGAGGGTTTCCTGGCGCGCGCTGTCACCCAGCGGTACGCCGTTGAGAAACCACCAGCGCTGGCCGTCCCCGCCCAACGCCGACAACTTGAGGGTCAACAGCGTCTGGCTCGCAGCGGGGCGTCGCAAGCGGTCGCCCTCACGCACGCCAACAATCGACAGCGCCGTGACCGTGTTCAGGGCGGGGGGCGCACAGGTAATCGAAGCGGGCGGCAAACGTGACTCTCGGCGCTCTGCCCGGGGCAGCCAGGGCTCCAGCGGAGCGGGCCACACCGCGACTTCCCGCACCTGTGCCCCGGGGCATTGCGGGCCGACACGCAAGCCGTGCGGATCGACCCAGATACGCTCCCGCAACCCCACGCCCAAGGGTTGATCAGTGGCCAGCAAGGTGGGCGGCGTGGTGTGATCCAGCGTCCAGGCAAAACGCTGACGCCGGCAATTGGGATCCCGCTTGTTCAAAGGTTGCCCAAACGGCCAACAAATAGCGGCTACCCCGACGCTGCCGGGCACTGCCGGTACCCGCGCCACAATGCCACGCTGGCTGTCGCGATTACTCAGCACGTCATGAACTTGCAGCATCAGCGGCGCAGCCGACGCCAGACCGAATTGCCCTGGTACCGGCGTGCCATCCGGCCGGCCGATCCAGACTCCGATCAAGTAGCGCGGCCCGACACCTATCGCCAGGGCATCACGAAAACCGTAACTGGTGCCCGTCTTCCAGGCCAGTTGCGGGCGCTGCACCAGTTCGGCACGCGGGTCACGATCCGGGCGCGCCTGACCGCTGAGGATGCGCCGGATAATCCACGCCGAACCCGGCGATAACAAGCGCCGCTCATGCAGTGGGTCGCTGGGCTGCAGACGCAGACTGGCGCTGCGCCCTTCCCGCGCCAGCGCGCTGTAGCCACTGACCAGATCTTCCAGCCGGCTGCCGGCGCCGCCCAGGATCAGCGCCAGGTTGGGCTCGGCCAACGCCGGCAGACTCAATGGCACACCGCCGTTGCGCATATCGCCAGCAAAGCGTTTCGGGCCGTAGGCTTCAAGCAACTGCACCGCCGGCAAGTTGAGCGACATCGCCAGCGCCGCGCTGGCCGATACTGGCCCGCTGAAGCCCATGGAAAAATTGCCCGGCCGATAATCACCATAGCGACGCGGCACATCTTGCAGCAGCGACTCGGAGTGAATCAGCCCGGCATCCATCGCCATCCCGTACAAGAACGGTTTAAGCGTGGAGCCCGGCGAGCGCAGGGCACTGATCATGTCGACATGGCCGAAACGACGAGCGTCGTTGATGTCCACCGATCCCAGATACGCCCGCACCGCCATGGTGTCGGTTTCAACCACCACGATGGCGGCCGACGTGTGCTCTGGCAACCGGGCACGCCAGCCCAATAACAAGTCTTCTAGCCGACGCTGCAGGCTGGCGTCGAGGGTGGTGCGAATCAGTGGCGGGCTGTGTGGCCGGTTAAGACGTCGGGCCAGCAACGGTGCGAGGTTCGGTTCCTGACGCGGGGCCAGCAACAGGGGTTCTTCCAGGGCGTCATTGACCGCGGTTGTGGTCCATACGCCATAGTCGGCCAATCGCCGCAGCACTTTGTCCCGTGCCTCCTGGGCGCGCTCCGGGTGACGGTCCGGACGCAACCGGCTCGGGGCTTGCGGCAGCACCGCGAGGAGCGCCGCTTCGGAGTGAGTGAGCTGTTGCGGCGATTTGCCCAGATACGCCCAACTGGCCGCCGCCACACCTTGCAAGGTGCCGCCAAACGGCGCGCGATTAAGGTACAGGTTGAGGATCTGTTCCTTGGACAAGTGCCATTCCAGTTGCGCCGTTCGCCATAGCTGACGCAGCTTGCCGGACAGCGTGCGCTCATGGGGATCGAGCAATCGGGCAACTTGCATCGACAAGGTGCTGCCTCCCGACAGCACCCGCCCACCGCTCAGGTTTTGCCAGGCGGCACGTCCCAGCGCCAGCGGATTAACCCCGGGATGCCTGAAGAACCAGCGGTCTTCATAGGTCAGCAGGGCATCCAGATACAGCGGTGATACCTCGTGGGTCTGCACCGGGTAGCGCCAGACACCGTTGGCATCGGCAAAGCGCCACAGCGGGGTGCCATCTTCGGCCAGTACCACACGGGCCAGGTCATCCTTGGGCAGCGGCAGAGGCCAAAGACGATCAGCCAGCCACAGCGAGGCAACAACCAGCAACAGGCTGGCAGCGCTCCAGCGCAGGGTTTTCTTCACCTTCAACGTCTGGCCTCACGCCCTTGCAGGGAACTACGCGCAGGGCATAGCAGCCCAAGGCGTATCTCTGGCACAGTAGCGGCCTCATTCATCGGGACACACACATGCAAGTTGAAGGATTTTTCGAGAGCCTGGGACAAATGTTCGGGGCCATTATTCGTTTTATCGTTGAAGGGTTGAGTGGCATTTTCAGCGGCCTTAGCAACGCCGGCGGGAATTTCATCGACGGCCTGAGCCGTACCCTGGGCATGGAAACGTCGATCATCAGCATTGCCATTCTGGTGATCGGTCTGCTGCTTCTGTACAACGCCGTCCGGGCTTTCATGCGCGCCTCGATCGTTGGCGGCGTGATCTGGTTGTTGCTGGGGTTATGGGTGCTGAGCTGGATCATCAGCTAGAACACCCCACCTTCTGTAGCCGCTGCCGCAGGCTACGACGGGCGCCAGCGGCCCGTAGCAGCGGCTACAAAAGAAGGACTACCGGCCTTTGATCACCATCGGCCCCGGTGTTTCGCCCACGGCCTGCCAGTCGGGACGGTACATCGACTCCACCTGTGGCGGTGGCACGCGGTAAGTGCCGGGCGTCACGGCACGGGCCAGGTACAACAGGTGTGAAGTGCCGTTACCGTCCAGGTTCAGCGCCGCGACATAGCGGTCATCCCGGTACTCCTGATGCTGAATGCTGGCGTTTTGCATTGATTCGCGCCATTGCTTGACCTGACTGCTGGCGTTTTCAAGGCTGGCGGCACTTTGGCCCAGGTTCTGGTTTTCCAGCTCCAGGCCCGCCGGCAGCAAATCCACCACCAGCGCATCCGGCACCCGCTCCTTGGCCGTCACCGCCAAATGCACCAGCACCAGATCACCACTTTTCAAGGTATCGAGGTTGAGCGGTTCGCCATCCATGCCCAGGTAGTCACGACGGATACTCAAGTTTTCTCCACCCGCCTGGGGTGCCTGCTGTGGATAACCTGAAATCGTCAGTTGCTGATAAATCGCCGTGCTGCCCTGATTACGCACCGTCAGCGGCGTGGCCAGCAATGACCCTTCCAGCTTGAGGGCCGGCTGACTGTTGCTCAGCTCGCGAGTCTCTCCAGCGCTACCCAGTTGCGCCGTCCAGCTGGCTTCAGGCTTGCTCAACAGATCACGGCCCGCGAGGAACAGCGAATTACGCTCCTGCGTCGATAGCCACTGGCTCGCTGCCAATTGGTCTGACAGCTCAAACAAGCGTTGCTCGCGCTGGCCGCTCATCAGATTGTTCTCTTCCAGCAGCGCCAGGATCAGCGCCTGATCACGCAGAGGGCTGCCGTAATCACCCAGCCATTCATTGGCTTTGCGAGTCGCGGCCAAACCGGCCACCAGCGCTTGATCTGCCCGCGGTTGATCGCCCATTTTCTGCAGCGCTATCGCCAACTGCACCAGCGGCAAACCGGAGCGCGCATCACTGCGGCGCTCAAAGAGACTGCGCAGCGCCCCCAAAGGCGCCTGCTGGCTGCGGGCCAGCACCAACCCCGCGTAGGCCTGCACTGCAAAGCGGGTGTGCTCAAGGTTGTCGCTGTAGTCGGCTTCAATCAGGTTACGCTCCTGCACGTAACGCATCAGACGCTCGCTGGCCTTCTTCAGCGCCTCGGGCGGAACGGCATAGCCCTGGTCGCGGGCGCGCAGCAAGAAGTCGGTGACATAAGCAGTCAACCAATACTCTTCCTGGCCGTCCGCGCCCCACAAGCCAAAACTGCCGTTGTAGCGTTGCATGCCCAGCAAACGCTCAATGCCCAGTTCGATCTTGCGTTTGCGCTCGGCGTCCGGCTCGCCTTCAAGGCCCAGACGTTTGAGCAGCGCAGCATCGGCATACAACGCAGGATACAGGCCGCTGGTGGTTTGCTCGGAGCAACCGTACGGGTAAGCCTTGAGTGCGCGAATCTGCTCGCCCAGGTTCAGCGGCGGCCGGCTCGACAGGCTGAGCAAGGCTTCACGGCCTGCCGGTTCAAAGACTTGCAACGCGTGATCGGGCAGACTCCACGGCTGGTCGCTGAGCACCGTGCGGTAATGCTTGAGCAACGCCGGGTACGCCGGGCGTACACCCAAGGTCCATTCGCGAGTAAAGGGCGCCAGGGTTTCTCCCGGCAGGTCGAGACCCTCGACCGTTACGCCGACCTTACCGCTGCCAAAACCGCCCAGCGCCTTGATCGGGATCTGCAAGGTGCTGCGCTGGCCGGGGCTGAGCTGTAACGTCTGCCGCGCATCACCCAGCAGACTCAACGGCCCTTGGGTATTGAGGCTTACTTGTAGCTGTTGCGGCTTGTCAGTGAGGTTGGACAGGTCCAGGGCCAGGCGGGTCTCATCGCCACCGGCCATAAAACGCGGAGCGGCCAGTTCGGCCACCAACGGCGCAGCCACCACGGTTTTGGCTTCGGCCATGCCGTAACGGTCATCGGTCCAGGCTTGCGCCATGACTCGCAGCTCACCGTTGAAATCCGGGATTTGCACGCTGACTTCACCTTCGCCCTGCGCGTTCAGCGTCACCGGCGCACTTTGCAGCGCGACAATGTTGACGCTGGTCGCCGGGCGTTTGCCGCCTTTGGCCAGCGCCGCATCCCCGCCAAACGCCAGACTGGCCAGACGGCCCTGCCCGGCCTCAATCAATTGCCCGTAGATATCCAGTTGGTCCGCACCATAGGCCTTGCGCCCAAACAGACTCGCGTAAGGGTCCGGGGTTGGGTATTCGGTGATATTCAGTACCCCCACATTCACTGCGGACAGCAGCACATGGGCTTGCGCAGGAATGCTGCCATCGGCGTTTTTGGCCTGCACCTTCACCGTCAGTGCTTGTTTTGGGCGCATTTTTTCCGGGGCATCGAGGGTCACCGCCAACTTGCGTGCAGTACGATCCAGCGGAAGATGAAGCACACCCACTGCGCGTTTCGGGGTGATATTGGCCTTGCGCTCGCCGGGCCGGATCACCAGCGCACTGACATACAGGTCATGCCGCGCCCAAGTGGAATCAAGTTTGACCTCGAACGTTTTGCCTTCAGCCGGCACCTCGATTTCTTCCCACCACAACGGGCCATCGCTGCCCTCGACCAGCAAGTAACCCTTGCCCGCTGCTGGCGGCGTCACGGTGACCCGGGCAGTATCACCCTCGGCATACGCAGCCTTGTCCAGCGCCAGCTTGACCTGATCGGGACGCACCGCTCCGCCTTCAGCGTTGTCCTGGGCACGATAACCGGCCCAGAAACGCAGGCTGCTGACCAGGCCGGTCTTCGGGTCTTCGACTTCAACCCGATACGGGCCCCACTCCACCGGGAAGCTGACGGTGGCGGTCTCGCCGGCCTTGAGGTTGACCGTTTCTTCGTTGAGGTTGAGGAACTTCTCGTTGTAGTGATAGCTCCAGCCGTCGTTGTCCGAGTAGTTCCAGTAGTAATCGCGGCGTTCGCGAACCAGCCGCACCTTGAGGTTCTCGGCCGCCAGTTTGTGGCCTTCGTTGTCGGCCACCAGCAACTCAAATTGCACCGGGCCATCGCCATCGGTTTCGGTGCCCTCGAACAGCCCGCGTATACCCGGCAGACGATCCGCCGGCCACACCGGTTGCACCAGTCGCCGGGTGATCGGCCGCCCGCCGGACTCCTGCAAGCTGGCCTGGACGATCAATTGCAGCGGCGACTTGGCGTTGCTCCACTGGCTTTCAAGGCTAATGGTGTATTCGCCCTCAGCATTGAGCACACTTTCTTCGAGCTCCAGATCCTGGTTCAGCTCTTCTTCAGTCACCGAACCAAACTGATAACCCGGCAAGGCCTTGACCGCTTCGCGCAACGGCCGCACATAGACCTGGCCGCTCAAACGATTACCCGCCGCCGGCGCGCCGTACAGGTAACGGCCATTGACCTGGATATCCGCCGTTTGCCCGGGTGACAACGGCGTGGCGCTGCCCTTGAGCTCCAAGGCCAGGCGCTCGGGCAGGAAGTCTTCGACCAGGAATTCATAAAGCTGCGGCTTGCCATCACCCAGATCAAACACCAGTTGCCAGCGCCCGGTCGGGGCTTCGCTGGCCAACTGCAACGGGTATTGATAGAAACCGGACGCGTCCGGTGTCCAGACAAACTTGCGGCTCACTTGCTCGTCCGGGCGACGCACTTCAACGCTGACCGGCTGCGGCTTGACCGGGTGGCCGTCACGGTCACGGAGCAAGGCATTGAGCAGTACGGTTTCGCCCGGGCGGTACAGGTCTCGCGGGCCAAACACGAAAAACTGCAACGGGTGCGCCTGCGGCCCGCCAATGTCGAATTCGGCCAGGTCCAGCGCGGCGGTGTTCAACCGCAGCAAGCTGGTTTGATCACCTTGGCGGGCCAACAGCACCTCGGCCTTGGCAGGCAATGCCAGTTCCGCATGCCCCTTATTGTCGGTTTTGCCCTGGGCCAGCATCTTGCCTTTGCCGTCGAGCAATTCCAGTTCGACGTCGCTCAAGGCACTGCCGCCTTCCAGCGCCTGAGTGAAGACATCCAGGCGTTTGTGATAGCGGTGCGCCGAAAGACCAATGTCACTGAGGGTGAACAAGGTGGCCGGCTGTGAATAGTTGTAGCTGCCAGACGCTTTCATCACCGCCAGATAAACACCCGGCTGCTGCAAGGGCTTGATACCCGCCGTTGGCAGAATCAGGGTTTCCCGTGTATTGCGCGCCGGGTTCAGATCAAAGCGCCCACCGTAAACCAGCTCGGCCATCGACAACAGGTCGCGGGCTTCATAGCTTTGCAGGCTGCTGTTGCGGCCCCATTGGCTGAGAAACGCTGGCAGGGATTCGGGTTTGACCCGAAAGAACTCGACATCCACCTTGTCGACGTTCAACGCAATCAGCGGCAAACCTTCAGCCAGGCGTGTCGGCAGCAAAGTACCCCGGCTGGCAAAGCCGACCGTAGGCTGCAGGTCGCGGGTTTCAAGACGACTGACGTACTCGCCGGCCAGTTGGGCATCATTGCCCCCCCGCAGGCCGGGGTCGACGGTGAGGATCAACTTGCGTTGCGGCTCCAGATGGCGCAGGCGCAGCTCCATCAGGTTGTCGGAGAGCTCCCAGGCGCCATCGACCTTACCGCTCTTGGCGTCCACCACATGCAGTTTGTCCGCGAAGTTCTGTTCGGGCTCCAACGGCACCGAGAAACTCACGGACAAGGCGCTGGCGCCGTCCAGTTGCACCTCGGACACATCCACCACACTTAACGCCCGCCCCGCATAGCGCTCGGCCAGAACCTTGACGTCCTGAATCGGCGGCGTCACCGCTGCTGATGGCGGCACCGGCTGGTCAGGGGTTGAAGAATCACAAGCGCTCAGCAGCGCCAGCGCGCAAGCCAGGAACAATCCTTTGTTAAGCATGGTGTACTCGTTTACTTGGCAGTGAAGGCATTGACTATATACGAACCGCAGGCATCGAGTTCTAAAGCCCCTCTCCCTTTCCCGGAGGGAGAAGGAACTAAAGACAGAAGCTGATTTGGGCAACCCCACAAATCAGCTTCCCTAAGGAGCTGTATGTCTTCCCTATTCCCCAATTGAAGGGATCAAGCTCGTACGCCTATGTACATTTCAAGTTCAGTTGGCAGCGGCTCATTGATTAATGAGGCAATTTCTCGGACTTGGTCATTGGTTAATAACCGCTCACCATCACATTCGGCAGCCAAACTCTGCCAGCCAAGAAATTCCATTACTGCCAGCTCCAACTCAGGAGAAACATTCAGCTCAAATTTGATTGAGCTGTCTTCGCTGTTGCCTGCTAAAAACCCTGTAATTTCCAAAAACATGCTTGCCTCCTTATTTTGGTGTTGTTCTGCCTGCTTTTGGAGGCTTTCTCATTTTTCCAGTATCAGCATCGAACTCACCTAAGTGCTTGCCCTGCTTGTCGTATATCTCAACAGCTCCGTTCTCGCTGTCCCACTCATAAATCCTTCCTTTTTTATCTTTCCAGCGACTTCGCTTTTTACCACCACCCTGGACACTTGATTTCGGACGATCACGTACCGCATCAGGAAAAGCTGTCAGTCCTTTTGGCGATGGGTAATAACTGTGGTCACCGCCAATAGGTTTAGCAAACACCACATACAGCGACTTTAGACCCGTCTCTGCGGGAAAGACCAGAATGCAATCGTCAGTTGTAATGTTCTCGCCGGGCAAGCCTTCGACTTGGCTGTCAGCATTCTCCGGGATCGGATGCACAAAAATAGTGCCCAGTTGCGCTCCTCTATTGTTGGGGTAAATCAGCGGCGCAATGGGCCCTAAAGACCCACGTTGAGGCGTCCAAATAATGGTAATCCCACTCAGTTCGGCTTCCATCGCGGTTTTGGCCGCATTCCACTTGACCTGAATTGTGCGAACCGAGTCGTCCCCTAACGCACTAGTGTGAATGCCGTAGACCTGCAAAACGCCTTCGGCATCACGCCGAAACTGAAAACGCACCCGTGTAGCGACCCGGCTCATTGTGCGTAGCTGGTCGTCAGTATGCAGCGTACCGTCAGCCATTTTTGCAGGGAGCATACCCAGTATAAAAACCCCGGCGGGGCCGCTAACTCCGCGCAGCATCCAGGTCAGCCGCTGTTGCATAATGCCGCCACCGGCCACACGAGCGAGGCCGACATCGGCCCCAAGGGCTAAGGCTATAGCCGCCGAAGCGTCAGGTAAAAGCATGGAGGTAGCCACCATGACATTGCCGAAATTCGAGGCAGGCTCTATGGCTGCACCAGCATCTGTACGGCACCAGTTTGATGACACACAGGACTTGGCAAAGACCAAGTCTGTACGCTCCGCGGGGGACGGCCACTCATCTCTTGGAATGTATATAGGCACAGGTACAGAGGGTTTGTTCCACGCAGCCCATGAGGCTCCGCCGTTCGGAAGTGAGCCTCCCATGGGCCTGCGAAACAAAGGGTCATCAGAATCGGCTTTTTTCATCCTGAGTTACTGCCTGGCTATATGTCAGGCCAAGGAGCATGTGGATGACTATCTCTACCGGTCAATTTGACTACGTAACTTGGAGTGTCAGATGGACCGAGCAGCCAGGTTTTGCAGCTGCTGTGTAACCTTCGTGCCCCGTCAGCGGCTACAGAACTGCGCCGTCCCGCTACAATGCCGCTCCCCAAAGGAGCCTGCATGTCCTCTTCATTACTAGCTGACTGGCGCGACCGTCCGACCCATCGCCGGGTGTGGGCGCTGGCAGCACCGATGATTCTGTCGAATATTTCTGTTCCGCTGGTGGCGCTGGTCGACAGTACCGTCATCGGTCACCTGCCCCACGCGCATCAATTGGGTGCGGTAGCGGTGGGCGCGAGCCTGTACATTTTCCTGGCGTGGGCCATGGGCTTCTTGCGCATGGGCACCACCGGGTTTGCCGCTCAGGCCGCCGGACGCGGAGACGGCACGGCGCTTCGGCAAATCCTGCTGCAAGGCCTGCTGCTCAGTGTGCTGCTGTCGATGGTGCTGGGGATGATTGCGATTCCCTTCAGCGGGGTGGCGCTCAGCGTCATGCAGCCGTCGGCCGAGTTGCATGGGCTGACCCTGGACTTCTTCCACACCCGCCTGTTCGGTCTGCCGGGGGCGCTGGCCACCTATGCCCTGGTCGGCTGGTTCCTGGGCACGCAAAACGCCCGGGCACCGCTGGCCATTCTGCTGACCACGAACCTGGTGAACATTGCGCTGAACCTGTGGTTTGTCCTCGGGCTCGATTGGGGAGTGGTCGGTTCGGCACGGGCCTCGGTGATCGCTGAATGGAGCGGCGCCCTGCTGGGCCTGTGGCTGACCCGCGGTGCATTGCGCAAGTATCCGGGCGTCCTGCTGTGGGCCGCGCTGCGGGAGTGGCACAACTGGAAACCGCTGCTGGGGGTCAACCGCGATATTTTTATCCGCAGCCTGATGCTGCAGTCCGTGTTCTTCCTGATCACCCTGCAAGGCGCACGCCTGGGTGATGCCACGGTGGCTGCCAACGCGCTGTTGCTCAATGGCCTGCTCCTGGCGGCCCACGCCCTGGATGGCCTGGCTCACGCCGTAGAAGCGTTATGCGGACACGCCATCGGCGCCCGGGACCGCCAGGCATTACGCCGTTCGATGGTGGTGGCCTGTGGCTGGTCTTTGCTGGCGAGCCTGGGCTTTGCCCTGCTGTTCTGGCTCGGCGGGCATTTATTCATCGAGTTGCAGACCGACATCCCGAGCGTGCGCGAAACTGCCTTCCAGTACGTCCCTTATCTGGCGCTATTACCGCTGATTGCCGTGTGGAGCTACCTGCTCGACGGGCTGTTTATCGGCGCCACCCGCGCCCGGGAAATGCGCGATGCCATGGTGATCAGCGTGCTCCTCGCCCTCCCGGTAGCCTGGGCCTTGCACAGCTTTGGCAACCACGGCCTGTGGATAAGTTTCCTGCTGTTCATGGTGCTGCGCAGCCTGACGCTGGGTGTCTATGCGTGGAACATGCAGCGCAAGGATCAATGGTTCAACCCTTGATCGACAGGCATAAAAAAACGCCGCTCCCCTTCAGGAGGCGGCGTTTTTCAAGGCTTCGCGAAACTTACGAAGACAGGTACGACGAGCGGGTCAGGCCCAGGCGCAAAGCATCCAGATACTGAGTGCGCTCTTTGGCGCTGATACTGGCGCTGGCCACCTTGTCACGGTAATGAGTCATCAACTCTTCGGGCGACAAGTGCACATAGCGCAGCATGTCCTCGATGGTGTCGTGGGTCTCGATACCGGCGTGGTAAACACTGCCATCCGGATTCTGGTAGATGTTCACCGAGTCGGTGTCACCGAACAGGTTATGCATGTCACCCAGGATTTCCTGGTAAGCGCCCACCAGGAAGATACCCAGCAAGTAATCCTCGCCTTCGTTCAGCCCGTGAACCGGCAAGCTGGTTTCGATGCTCTGCTCGTCGACGTATTGCTTGATCTTGCCGTCGGAGTCGCAGGTCAAGTCTTGCAGTACCGCACGGCGCAGCGGCTCTTCGTTGAGACGGTGCAGCGGCAGGATCGGCAAGACCTGGCCAATCGCCCAAGTGTCCGGCAGGCTCTGGAATACCGAGAAGTTGCAGATGTACTTGTCAGCCAGCTTGTCGTTGAGCTCATCGAGCACCTGACGGTGGGAACGCTGACGCGCTTTCAACGAGTTATGCAGGCGACGGCAGACCGCAAAGTAGCACTGCTCGGCCAGGGCTTTTTCAGCCAGGGTGATTTTGCCGTCGGCGTACTGGGCCGCCACGTCGCTCATGTAGTGCGTCGCGCGCCAGTAGGTCTCGGTGACCATCTCGATGTCGGTCGGACCCAGCAGGTCAACCAGCCACTGCACGGTTTCAGGCAGGCTTTCTTTGTTCTCGATTACCGGCACGTCGTCGTTGTGTTTCTCGACGTCGGTGACTTGTACCACCAGCATGGCGTGGTGAGCGGTCAGCGAACGGCCGCTTTCAGAGAAGATATGCGGGTGCGGCAGGCTTTGCGCGTCGCAGAACTCCTTGAGCATGCCCACCACGACACCGGCGTAATCGTCCATGTCGTAGTTGATCGAACTGGCGTTGCGCGAGTGCGTACCGTCGTAGTCCACGCCCAGACCGCCGCCCACGTCGATGTGATCGACCGGCAGGCCAAGGTTGCGCAGTTCGCCGTAGTAACGGATCGCTTCTTTGAAACCATGCTGGTAGTCGGCCAGGTTGGCGATCTGCGAACCCATATGGAAGTGCAGCAGGCGAATGCCCTGATCCAGGCCAGCGGCACGGAAGCGTTCAACCACCGACAGCAATTGCGCGGCAGACAAACCGAACTTGGATTTTTCGCCACCGGTGTCGGCCCACTTGCTCGACGCAAGGGATGACAGGCGTACGCGCAAGCCGACCTGCGGCTTGACCTTGAGCGACGCGGCTTCTTCGATCACGAGGTCTACTTCAGACTCTTTCTCGATCACGATAAAGACGTTGTGGCCCAGCTTCTGGCCCATCAGTGCCAGACGGATGAACTCACGGTCCTTGTAACCGTTGCAGACGATGGTGCCGCCCTTGGGGGCCAACGCCAGCACAGCCAGCAGCTCGGGCTTGGAGCCGGCTTCCAGACCAATCGAAACATCCTGGGTAGCGATGATGTTCTCGATCACGGCTTCTTGCTGGTTAACCTTGATCGGGTACAGCGCGGTGTACTGGCTCTGGTATTCCAGACGCTCGATATTGGCATCGAAGGCGCCGGTCAACTGCCGTACACGGTCTTGCAAAATATCCGGAAAACGCACCAGCAATGGCAAAGACAAGCCACTTTTACGCAGTTCGTCGACTTGCTCGTACAGATCGATGGGCGAGCTGTTCGGGCCGTTCGGACGTACTTCTACGCGACCGGCTTCATTGATCGCGAAATATCCGGCCCCCCAATGGCGAATCCCATAAACACTGCGGCTGTCCGCAACTGTCCATTGGCTGCCATCGTCTTTGCGTGTGCGTCGTACGGACATTGAAGTCCCCTATAAATAAGTCAAATAGCCCAGCCTGAGAGCAGGCTGGCGCAGTCTAAAGAGTGAACGTGACGATTAGAGTCTGTGCAGGGTAGACCCTGACAACAGCACGGAGTTTAGAAACCCGTCAGAACAGGCTCTGTGAAAGCCATGGCGCACATGCCCTGTCAGCCCACGGAGGGCGACAGGTCAGTGGCGCGGTGGTCTTCACAGAGGCTGCTAACCGCCGGATTTCCTGGCCTTGAACCCATGCTTGACCAGCTCGCCCAGCAGCAGTTCGACGTGATCGCCCTGAATTTCGATGATGCCGTCTTTCAACGCACCGCCGGTACCGCAGCGTTTTTTCAACGCCGTGGCCAATTCCTTGAGCGCGTCTTCAGCCAGCGGCACGCCGGTTATCGTCGTAACCGTCTTGCCGCCACGGCCTTTGCTTTCGCGACGTACGCGAGCAATGCCATCACCGTCGGGGATTTGGGTTTGTTTGCAGGTACAGGCGGCCACCGGCTGGCTACAGTCCGGACAGTGACGACCTGCGTCGGTGGAAAATACCAGGCCACCCAGGGCGGCGAAGGATGCGGCTTTTTTGGCCACCGGCAATCCTCATTTGGAGGACAAGAAATTGGCCGGTGCATGACGCTGATGCGTCGCGCTCTACCGACCGCGAAGCCCCACTCTGGCAGGGGCAGCGCAACTCAAGCGAAAAACGGCTTGAGCGTGAAAAAGGTCGCGCAGTGTAACGACAAATGTCCCGCTGCCCAAGAGCCAATCGGCGCAAAATTTCACGCAAAACCTGTAGAGACTCTGTTGCCAGTCAAGTACCGCAGTCTTCGCGCCTCGGCTGCGATGACAGACCGTCGCAGTTACTGATCTCAGCGAGGTTGCATCCGGCAGCGCAGCCGTCGTAAATCCAGGTCTCTCGGTGTGTCAGGCTTTACGACGGCTACGCCGCCGGACGCGGCCTCGCTCTACTCGTCCGCGGCTACAATCGCCGCTGCCGACGGCTGCGACGGGGTGCAGCGGTTACAACTCGCCTTTGCGCATCAGGTAACGCTTCAGCGCATCCAGCGAGTCCGGGCAATAGGGCTGCAGTTCACTCAAGCGCAACGCTTCGGACACCGGCAGGAAATGAGCGCGCTGGACTTCTTCGGGCTGGATCTGCAGCGGCCCGTCCCACACGGCCGAAAACACGGCACACCAGAGGTGGTTTTCCGGGCCTTCGAAGTAAAACCGGTCGTGAGCGATCAGCGACACACCGCTGACCCCCAACTCTTCTGCCAGCTCGCGGGAGGCCGACTCGGCGTAGCTTTCATCCACCCCCACCATGCCGCCCGCCGCCACATCCCAATACCCCGGATACAACGCCTTGCTCTGGGTGCGCTGATGCACGCACAACTCACCGGCGCTGTTGAACAACAGGATAAACGTGCCGCGGCCGATCAGACTGCGCTCACGCAGCTCATGGCGCGGCAAGGCACCCACGACCCGGTCATCACGATCGACCCAGACCACCTGTTCGACATCGGAGGCCGCGCGGTGCGCGGCTTCCGAAGCTGAGATCGGCATGTTTTATCCTTGCGTGAGCAATTGACGAAGATCCATGACCGCTGCGTTAGCCCGGGAAATATAGTTGGCCATGACCAGCGAGTGGTTGGCCAACATGCCATAACCGCTGCCGTTGAGGATCATCGGGCTCCAGACGGGTTCCTGAGCGGCTTCCAGCTCACGAATGATCTGACGGACACTGACCGTCGCGTTCTTTTTGGCCAGCACATCGGCGAAGTCGACCTCAATGGCACGCAGCAAGTGGGACAAGGCCCACGCCTGACCACGCGCTTCATAGAACACGTTGTCGATCTGCATCCACGGCGTTTCGACGATTTCCTCGTCCACCACCGGCACCTGGCCCGGTTGCAGGCTTTCGGTTTTCAGCGTGCTGTTGAGCTTGACCCGACCCACGCTGGCCGACAGACGCTGCGACAGCGAACCCAGACGGGTCCCTACATCGCCCAACCAGTTGTTGAGGTTATCGGCGCGGGCATAGAACAACGCGTTTTTCTGATTCGGATCAGACAGGCGTGCCTGATAACGGCTCAGGGAGTTCAGCCCTTCCTGGAACTCGGACTCGCTGGAAGGCAGCATCCAGCTCTTGTTATCGAAGTTGAACCGCGGCTCGGCCTTGGCCAGATCCGCATCTTCGGCCGACTGCGACTGCGAGCGGGCGAAGTCTTTGCGCATGGCACGGGTCAGGTCACGAACTTGCACCAGCACGCCATATTCCCAGCTCGGGATATTGTCGAGCAGCACGCCCGGCGGAAAACGGTCATTGGACAGGTAGCCACCCGGCTTGGTGAGCAAGGTACCGGCGACGGCCTTGAGCGTTTCAACCGTGGTAAAACCCGGGACTATTTGCTTGCCCTCTTTCTCGGCAGCCTGTTGGGCCACTTGCTGGACCGGGAACAGCGCCGGCTCCTGGCTCCAGTACCACCCGAGCCCCAGGCACACCAGGGCATAAATCCCTACCAGCACGGCAATGGAGCGACTCAACAAAATGCTTTTGAAATAGCCATGCGGCTTTGCAGATGTCTCCTTGACCGATTCGCGGGTGCTGCCCTCACGCTTCTTCCAGTCCAGCATGGCTATGTCCTTTTCAATACTTGATTCAACGGTTCGACCACAACCCTACCCCATCGTGCCTTGCATGCATGCTTTTTAATCACGCAAAAACCGGGGCGGGCGCTACAGCACGGCACTATAGAACAAGCTCGCAGCCACGCCTATGCACGTGCGGCGCTCCGGTATTCAGGAACGCCAACGAGACCGGCGCCTTGAGGGTCGGTTTTTGACCTGCACCTGCGCCGATCGACCCACTCCGTTATCATGTCCGCACGTTTGATTTGCGAGATTGCCATGCGCCGCCTGATGTTGATCCTGTGTGTGTTGTTTGCCGTACCAGCCCTGGGCGCCGGACTGCTGGATAACCGTCCCAGCGCCACCTTGGGGGCGATCAATAACAGCAGCGACTTTTTACCCGTGCGTGAAGCGTTCAAGCTGAACCTGATCGACAGCACTCCCGAAACGATCACGCTGCGCTTTGTTCCCACCGAAGGCTATTACCTGTACCGGCACAAGTTCGGCTTCAAGACCGAGCCCGCCGGCATCGCACTGGGCACTGCGCAATTGCCACCCGGCGAAGCCAAGCACGACGAGTACTTTGGCGATGTCGAGGTGTATCACGGCATTCTCGATGTTGAAGTACCCCGCCCGGCCAACGACTCACGTGCCTTCACCCTGCTGGTCACCTACCAGGGCTGCGCCGACAAAGGGTTGTGCTACCCGCCAGAAACCGAACGCCTGAGCATCGATGGCACGACCGTTTCGGCACCCGCCAATGAAAGCATTGGCGTGCCGGCAACGTCCTGGAGCTGGCGCGAACTGGCGCTGTTTTTCCTCGCCGGCCTTGGGCTGACCTTTACCCCCTGCGTGTTGCCTATGCTGCCGATTCTGTCGGGCGTGGTATTGCGCGGCCAGGTGGGCGGCCTGCGCGGTTTCAGCCTGTCTCTGGCCTACGTCTTGCCTATGGCGGCGTGCTTTGCACTGCTGGGTGCGCTGATGGGCATGTTCGGCGCTCAACTCAACCTGCAAGCCCGTCTTCAATCCGTGTGGGTGCTGGTGCCGTTTGCCCTGTTCTTCGCCATTTTTGCCCTGGCGATGTTTGGCGTATTCGAACTGAAGTTGCCGCAAGCCATCAGCAACCGCCTGGATCGCGTTGCCAATCGCACCCAGGGCGGATCGCTGTGGGGCGCTGCCGTGCTGGGCGTAGTCTCCAGCTTGCTGGTATCGCCCTGTGTGTCAGCGCCACTGGCCGGTGCCTTGCTCTATATCAGCGCCAGCGGCGATGCCCTGGGCGGCGGCTTGAAATTGTTCGCGCTGGGGCTGGGCATGGGCGCGCCGCTGCTGCTGGTGGCCACCGGCGGTGCAGCATGGCTGCCCAAGAGCGGGCCGTGGCTGGTCAGCGTTAAAAACGCGATTGGCGCGCTGCTGCTAGGTCTGGCCATTGGTTTGCTCAGCCGTGTGTTGCCCGGCACGATCACGTTATTGCTGATCGGTTTGCTGGCGGTAGGCGTGAGCGTGTTCCTGGGCACCCTGGAGCTGACCCGTAAAACCCCGCGCCAGCGCCTGGCACAGCTACTGGGCCTGCTGTTGCTGACCTATGGCCTGGCCTGCTGGTACGGCGCCCTTAGCGGCCAGGGCAACCCGCTGAATCCGCTCGGCCCTTCGCAATCGATCAGCAACGCCACACCCGCCGCCCCGCAACCGGCGGGCCAATGGCTCAGCATCAGCACGCCCGCCGAGCTGGATAACGCGCTGGCCGAAGCCACGGCAGCAGGCCAGCCGTTGTTGCTGGACTGGTACGCCGACTGGTGCATCAGTTGCAAGGTGATTGAACATGAAGTGCTGGACAACCCGCGCGTGCTCGCTTTGCTCAAGGGCTACCGGCTGATTCGCTTCGACATGACGGCCAGCAATCCCGAGCAGCGTGCCCTGCTTGATCACTACCGCTTGTTCGGTCCTCCGGCGCTGATGTTCTTTGGTAAAAATGGCGCCGAAATTAGTGACCAGCGGGTCATCGGCGAGATCAATGCGGCGGACTTCGCCGAACGTGTCGCGAACGCGAATGACCAGAACTAGAGCTCCGGTCACAAACTTTTCGCGAACATCGGTCATCGTGCTGGCTATTGCAGTTAACTGGACAGCGAATCCGCTTTTCGGCATAGTCGCCCGGCACTGACAACTGCACACACATAACAAGGAACAGCAGATGGCGACCTTTCTGGTGCTGCACGGCCCCAACCTGAACCTGCTCGGCACCCGCGAGCCGGGCGTCTACGGCGCGACTACCCTGGCGCAAATCAATCAGGATCTGGAGCAGCGGGCCCGTAATGCCGGTCACCATTTGCTCTATCTGCAAAGCAATGCCGAGTATGAATTGATCGACCGGATTCATGCCGCCCGCGATGAAGGGGTGGATTTTATTTTGATCAACCCGGCTGCTTTTACCCACACCAGCGTGGCATTACGTGACGCGTTGCTGGCAGTGAGCATCCCATTCATCGAAGTGCATTTGTCTAACGTGCACAAACGCGAACCTTTCCGCCATCACTCCTACTTCTCCGACGTTGCGGTAGGTGTGATCTGCGGCCTTGGCGCCAGCGGTTATCGACTGGCCTTGGAGGCCGCCCTGGAACAGCTTGAACTACAAGCTAAACGCCCCTGACCGACCCATTGGGAGTTGACGATTCATGGATATCCGTAAAGTTAAGAAACTGATCGAGCTGCTGGAAGAGTCCGGTATCGACGAGCTGGAAATCAAAGAAGGCGAAGAGTCCGTACGCATCAGCCGTCACAGCAAGACTCCAGCCCAGCAGTTCTACGCGCCGGCTCCAATGCAAGCGCCAGCCGCTGCCGCTCCGGTTGCCGCAACCCCGGTTGCTACCATCACCGAAGCCCCGGCTGCCCCGAAACTGAACGGTTTTGTGGTCAAGTCGCCAATGGTCGGTACGTTCTACCGCACCCCGGCGCCAACTTCGCCAGCCTTCGTTGAAGTGGGCCAGACTGTTAAGGTCGGCGACACCATTTGCATCGTTGAAGCGATGAAAATGATGAACCACATCCAGGCTGAAAAAGCCGGTGTTATCGAATCCATCCTGGTAGAAAACGGTCAGCCGGTTGAGTTCGACCAACCGCTGTTCACCATCGTTTGAACCACGGGGAGCCAACGATGTTGAAGCCTCAGAAGCTGGAAAAAGTTCTTATCGCCAACCGCGGTGAAATCGCCTTGCGTATCCTGCGGGCGTGCAAGGAACTGGGCATCAAGACCGTCGCGGTGTACTCCACTGCCGACAAGGAACTGATGCACCTGGGCCTGGCGGACGAAACCGTCTGCATCGGTCCGGCACCAGCCAACCTGTCTTACCTGCACATTCCGGCAATCATCGCGGCCGCTGAAGTTACCGGCGCCACGGCGATTCACCCGGGCTACGGCTTTTTGGCTGAAAACGCCGACTTCGCCGAGCAAGTCGAGAAATCCGGCTTTGCCTTCATCGGTCCTAAAGCCGATACCATCCGCCTGATGGGCGACAAGGTGTCGGCCAAGCACGCGATGATCGCGGCAGGCGTTCCGACGGTTCCGGGTTCTGACGGCCCGTTGCCGGAAGACGAAGAAACCGCACTGCGCATTGGCCGTGAAGTCGGCTACCCGGTGATCATCAAGGCCGCTGGCGGCGGCGGTGGTCGCGGCATGCGCGTTGTGCACCGCGAAGAAGACCTGATCGAAGCCGCCAAGCAGACCCGCGAAGAAGCGGGCGCCTGGTTCAGCAACCCGATGGTCTACCTCGAAAAATACCTGACCAACCCACGTCACGTGGAAGTTCAGGTGCTTTCCGACGGCCAGGGCAATGCGATCCACCTGGGCGACCGCGATTGCTCGCTGCAACGTCGTCACCAAAAGGTTCTGGAAGAAGCACCGGCACCCGGCATTGACGAGACCGCACGCGCAGAAGTTCTGGCGCGCTGCGTTCAGGCGTGTATCGACATCAACTACCGCGGCGCAGGCACGTTCGAGTTCCTGTACGAGAATGGTCGCTTCTACTTCATCGAGATGAACACTCGTGTGCAGGTAGAGCACCCGGTTTCCGAAATGGTCACCGGCATCGACATCCTCAAAGAGATGTTGAGCATTGCCGCGGGCAACAAGCTGACCTTCAGCCAGGACGACGTAAAAATCCACGGTCACTCGCTGGAATGCCGGATCAACGCTGAAGACCCGGCGACGTTCATGCCGAGCCCGGGCATGGTCAAGCACTTCCACGCTCCAGGCGGCAACGGCGTTCGCGTCGATTCGCACCTGTATAGCGGCTACAAGGTTCCGTCCAACTACGACTCCCTGATCGGCAAGCTGATCACCTGGGGCTCGACCCGTGACGAAGCCATGGCGCGCATGCGCAATGCCCTGGACGAGATCGTGGTCGACGGGATCAAAACCAACATCCCGCTGCACCGTGATCTGGTGAATGACGAAGGCTTCTGCGAAGGCGGCGTCAACATTCACTACCTGGAACACAAACTGGCTAACCAGTAAGTTTGTTTTCTGATCAACAAAGCCGCTTTCGAGCGGCTTTGTTGTTTACGGGTTTTGCTGACGCCCGCCAGGCGCTTCATCGCATTTTGATTACCCGCCACGCCCCTGCTCGCGTAAACTTGCGCGCTTTCGCGGCCCGACAGGCTGCACACTCCTCTTAATTCAAAGGTGCCCGCCATGCCTTGGCTGCAAGTACGCCTCGCCATCAGCCCGGAACAAGCCGAAACCTACGAAGACGCTTTCCTCGAAGTCGGCGCTGTTTCGGTCACGTTCATGGACGCCGAAGATCAACCGATCTTTGAACCTGAACTCAACACCACGCCACTGTGGTCGCACACCCACTTGCTGGCACTGTTCGAAGGCGGCACCGAAGCCAAACTCGTTCTGTCCCATCTGGAACTGCTGACCGGCTCGCCCTTGCCCGAGCACCACGCTGAAGTCATCGAAGACCAGGATTGGGAACGCAGCTGGATGGACAACTTCCACCCGATGCGCTTCGGCCAGCGCCTGTGGATCGTACCCAGCTGGCACGCAGCTCCCGAGCCGGGCGCCGTGAACCTGTTGCTCGATCCGGGGCTGGCGTTTGGCACCGGCACTCACCCGACCACCGCGCTGTGCCTGGAATGGCTCGACGGTCAGGACCTCAAGGACTGCAACGTGCTGGACTTCGGCTGCGGCTCGGGGATTCTGGCCATCGCCGCCCTGCTGCTGGGCGCCAAGGAAGCCATCGGCACCGATATCGATGTGCAAGCGCTGGAAGCCTCGCGCGATAACGCCGGACGCAACAACATCGAGCCGGGCCTGTTTCCGCTGTACCTGCCCGAAGACCTGCCACAGGTTCAGGCCGATGTCGTGGTCGCCAATATCCTCGCCGGGCCATTGGTCGCACTGGCACCGCAACTGTCGAGCCTGGTCAAACCCGGTGGCCGCCTGGCATTGTCGGGCATCCTCGCCGAACAGGGCGAAGAAGTGGCGGCTGCCTACGCCAAGGATTTCGACCTTGACCCTATCGCCAATCGCGACGGCTGGGTGCGCATCAGTGGCCGTCGGCGCTAGAATGCACGCCTGACTAATCCGGATGGCCGCATGAGCGATAGCTTCGTTACACAGTGCCCGCATTGCCAAACCAGCTTCCGCGTCAGCCATGCTCAACTGAGCATGGCGCGCGGCGTGGTGCGCTGTGGCGCCTGCCTGCAAGTGTTCAATGCCGCACAGCAACTGCTGAATAAAAGCACTGAAACAGAGCAGCCACCGGTCGCGGTGCCCACGGCTGTGGCACCCGCGGCCATCACGCCGCCCGCCACGCCCAAGGCCGCCGAACCGACACCGTGGCAGGCGACCGAGCTCGACCTCGACCATCTGGATCTGGACGAAGAACTGGCCAGGCTAGAAGAGCTTGAAATCCAGCCCAGCAAAAGTTTCGGTCAACCGCACAAACCCAAAGACCCTTCGCTGAGTGCGCGGCGCGAAACCTGCGACGCAGAGGAAAGCGAATGGTCTGACAGCCTGTTCAGCGACTCTGCCGCCGAGCGCGCCGAAACCTCGGCGCTGGCGGCACAGGCCGCAGCAAAGCCCGTCGAGCCAAACACATCCGAACGCACTGAGCCGTCCCTGTCTCTCGACATCGACGATCTCGACGACACCCCGCAACTCAGATTGTCGATGGACGATGATGTACACGAGCCGCCGCTGATCGGCGAACGCCTGTCAGCAACCGATGACGAAGACGACGAGATTGTTGAGGCACCCCCTGCCGGCAAAGACAAATCCAGACGCAACGAACCGGGCATCCGCGATGACATGCTGCTGGATCTGGTCGACACGCCACTGCACCTGGACTGGAAAAAGCGCCGCAGCCCTTGGGGCAAGCGCCTGCTCTGGGGCTTGCTGGTGCTGTTGGCGGGTGGCGCGCTGGCCGGCCAGTACATTGCCTACCACTTCGAGGAGCTGGCCCGACAGGACCTGTACCGCCCTTACTTTCAGCAAGTGTGCCCACTGATCGGCTGCACCGTCCCTTCAAAGGTCGATATTGACCGGATCAAAAGCAGCAACCTGGTGGTGCGCAGCCACCCTGAGTTCGCCGGGGCACTGGTGGTCGATGCCATCCTGTATAACCGCGCGCCGTTCTCCCAGCCGTTCCCCTTGCTGGAAATGCGCTTCGCCGACCTCAATGGCAAAATGATAGCCAGTCGCCGCTTCAAACCCGGCGAGTACCTGAGCGGCGACCTGGCCAAGGCCGAAATGCCACCACAAACCCCTATCCATATTGCTCTGGACATCCTTGATCCTGGCCCCAAGGCGGTTAACTACAGCCTCAGCTTTCACTCCCCGGAATGAACCTCACGCGTTTTTAGTGGCCAGCGGCACGCTTGCGGCCATGAGTTGACCTCAGCGAGCTGACGGTTCAAGCAAGCAACTTGCCACGGGTTGTTCAATTTTTATCCAGTTCAGTCTTTATCCAGTCATCGAGAGCGGGTATCATGCCAACCCTTTTTCGAACTCCCAAGATCCGGCCCCACAACAGGGAAGTCCTATGTCGGCGGTACGCATCGGCCCATATACATTACATAACGGTTTGATTCTCGCCCCGATGGCGGGCGTCACAGACCAGCCCTTTCGTCAGCTTTGTCGACGGATGGGCGCAGGCCTGGTTGTTTCGGAAATGGTCACCAGCGACATGAGTCTCTGGAACAGTCGCAAATCGCGCCTGCGCATGATTCACGACGGTGATCCCGAGCCCCGCTCGGTACAGATCGCCGGCGGTGACGCGCAAATGCTGGCAGACGCCGCCAGAGCCAATGTGGAACTGGGCGCACAAATTATTGACATCAACATGGGTTGCCCGGCCAAGAAGGTTTGCAACAAGGCCGCCGGCTCCGCGTTATTGAAAGATGAAGCATTGGTGAACGAGATCCTGCAGGCCGTTGTGGCCGCAGTTGATGTGCCGGTCACCCTGAAAATCCGTACCGGCTGGGACCGGGACAACAAAAACGGCCTTACGGTGGCAAAAATTGCCGAACAGGCCGGGATTCAAGCACTGGCAGTGCATGGCCGAACCCGGGCCGACCTTTACACCGGCGAAGCCGAGTACGACACCATCGCCGCGATCAAGCAGGCCGTGTCGATCCCGGTATTTGCCAATGGCGACATCGATTCACCCCACAAGGCCCGGCATGTGCTGCAAGCAACCGGCGCCGACGGACTTTTGATTGGCAGGGCGGCCCAGGGGCGGCCCTGGATTTTCCGCGAAGTTGATCACTTTTTGCGTACCGGGCAACTCTTGCCGGCACCGCAGATGAGCGAAGTGGAACGTATTCTGCTAGAGCATCTGGCCGCATTGCATGCCTTCTATGGGGAGGTGCTGGGCGTACGTATTGCCCGCAAGCATGTCGGCTGGTATCTCGCAACCTTGCCGGGCGCCAAGGAGTTTCGCGCCCACTTCAATCGTTTAGAAGATACGGAAGCACAATGCGCCAACGTTCAGGCGTTTTTCGCCGAACGACACAAGAGCCTGGTGACAGGGGACGAAGGATGGGTGGCCGCATGACGATGATGACCGAGACATTAGTGAGTGGAACAACGCCCGTGAGCGACAACGTCAACTTGAAACAGCACCTCAATACACCAAGCGAAGAAGGTCAGACCCTTCGCGGGAGTGTCGAAAAGGCGCTGCACAATTATTTCGCCCATCTGGAGGGCGCTGAAGTTACGGACGTGTACAACCTGGTGCTTTCAGAAGTCGAGGCCCCCTTGCTCGAGTGCGTCATGAACTACGTCAAGGGCAACCAGACCAAAGCATCCGAGTTACTGGGACTGAACCGCGGCACCTTGCGCAAAAAACTCAAACAGTACGATCTGCTGTAAGCATTCAATCAAACCTGAAAGGCGTCCTGGTAAAACGGGCCGCCTTTTTTGCTGACTCCTTTGCTTTTGATGGAAATCGAGATGACCGATCAGACTACCCGCCTGCCGATCCGCCGCGCTCTAATCAGCGTTTCCGACAAAACCGGAATCCTTGATTTCGCCCGTGAACTGGAAGCCCTCGGCGTCGAGATCCTGTCCACCGGCGGCACGTTCAAGCTGCTGCAAGATAACGGCGTGGCTGCAGTTGAAGTTGCTGACTACACCGGCTTCGCGGAAATGATGGACGGTCGGGTGAAAACCCTGCACCCGAAAATCCACGGCGGCATCCTCGGCCGTCGCGGCATTGACGACGACATCATGAACGAGCACGGCATCAAGCCGATCGACCTGGTAGCCGTCAACCTCTACCCGTTCGAAGCCACCATCTCCAAACCAGGCTGCGACCTGCCGAC
Source organism: Pseudomonas sp. D1HM (assembly GCF_019266105.1). Taxonomy (NCBI): domain Bacteria; kingdom Pseudomonadati; phylum Pseudomonadota; class Gammaproteobacteria; order Pseudomonadales; family Pseudomonadaceae; genus Pseudomonas; species Pseudomonas sp. D1HM. The sequence goes on from NZ_LRMN01000015.1 coordinate 64,673, forward strand.
CGCGATCGAAAATATCGATATCGGCGGCCCGACCATGGTCCGTTCGGCTGCCAAAAACCACAAAGACGTGGCCATCGTGGTGAATGCCAGCGATTACGCCAACGTCCTGCAAAACCTCAAGGCCGGTGGCCTGACCTACGCCCAGCGCTTCGACCTGATGCTCAAGGCGTTCGAGCACACCGCAGCCTATGACGGCATGATCGCCAACTACCTGGGCACCGTGAACCAGGCCGCTGAAACCCTCAGCACCGAAGGTCGCAGCCAGTTCCCGCGCACCTTCAACAGCCAGTTCATCAAGGCCCAGGAAATGCGCTACGGCGAGAACCCGCACCAGAGCGCGGCGTTCTATGTTGAAGCCAAGCCTGCCGAAGTCAGCATCTCCACCGCAACCCAGTTGCAAGGCAAAGAACTGTCCTTCAACAACGTGGCAGACACCGATGCCGCGCTGGAATGCGTAAAAAGCTTCGTCAAACCTGCCTGCGTTATCGTCAAGCACGCCAACCCGTGCGGCGTGGCAGTCAGCCCGGACGCCGAAGGCGGCATCCGCCAGGCTTACGAACTGGCCTACGCGACGGATACCGAATCGGCATTCGGCGGCATCATCGCCTTTAACCGCGAGCTGGACGCCGAAACGGCCAAGGCCATCGTTGAACGTCAGTTCGTCGAAGTCATCATCGCCCCCTCGGTCAGCGAAGAAGCCCGCGCTATCGTGGCGGCCAAAGCCAACGTACGCCTGCTGGCATGCGGCGAGTGGAGCGCAGAGCGCACTCCGGCCTGGGACTTCAAACGCGTGAATGGCGGTTTGCTGGTACAAAGCCGCGACATCCAGATGATCGGCAGCGAAGACCTGAAAGTCGTGACCAAGCGCGCACCGACCGAGCAAGAGATCAACGACCTGATCTTCGCCTGGAAAGTGGCCAAGTACGTGAAATCCAACGCCATCGTCTACGCCAAGAACCGTCAGACCATCGGTGTCGGCGCGGGCCAGATGAGCCGCGTAAACTCGGCCCGTATCGCTGCAATCAAGGCCGAACATGCCGGTTTGCAGGTTCAAGGCTCGGTCATGGCATCGGATGCATTCTTCCCGTTCCGTGACGGCCTGGACAACGCGGCCAAGGCCGGTATCACTGCGGTGATCCAGCCAGGTGGCTCGATGCGCGACAACGAAGTGATTGCTGCTGCCGATGAAGCCGGCATTGCCATGGTGTTCACCGGCATGCGTCACTTCCGTCACTAAAACACTGCTTCCCCATGCCTCTGTAGGCGCGAACTTGCTCGCGATGCAGGCGACACGGTCCAGCCATCTGGACCGTGGTGATGCGATTGCGAGCACGCTCGCTCCTACAGAACATAGAATTCCCGAATTCAGCGTCATCCGAGGTTTTTGAAATGAATGTTTTGATCATTGGCAGCGGTGGCCGCGAACACGCTCTGGCCTGGAAAGTCGCTCAGGACCCGCGTGTGGCCAAAGTATTCGTTGCCCCGGGCAACGCCGGTACGGCCATTGAGGCCAAGTGCGAAAACGTCGCGATCGACGTGCTGGCCCTTGAGCAACTGGCTGACTTTGCCGAGAAAAATGTTTCTCTGACCATCGTTGGCCCGGAAGTGCCACTGGTTGCCGGTGTCGTGGACCTGTTCCGCTCCCGTGGCCTCGACTGCTTCGGCCCGACCGCGGGCGCGGCCCAGCTGGAAGGCTCCAAGGCATTCACCAAGGACTTCCTGGCGCGTCACAAGATCCCGACCGCCGACTACCAGAACTTCACTGAAATCGAGCCTGCGCTGGCTTACCTGCAAAAGGTCGGTGCACCGATCGTGATCAAGGCTGATGGCCTGGCCGCGGGCAAAGGCGTTATCGTCGCCATGACCCTGGCAGAAGCCGAAGACGCCGTGCGCGACATGCTCGCGGGCAATGCGTTTGGCGAAGCCGGCTCACGCGTCGTGATCGAAGAGTTCCTCGACGGCGAAGAAGCCAGCTTCATCGTCATGGTCGATGGCAAAAACGTATTGCCAATGGCGACCAGCCAGGACCACAAACGTGTTGGCGACGCCGACACCGGCCCTAATACGGGCGGCATGGGTGCTTACTCCCCTGCTCCAGTGGTCACGGCTGACGTCCACAAGCGCGTCATGGATCTGGTGATCTGGCCGACCGTGCGCGGCATGGCCGAAGAAGGCAACGTCTACACCGGCTTCCTGTATGCCGGCCTGATGATCGACAAAGCGGGCAACCCGAAAGTCATCGAGTTCAACTGCCGCTTCGGTGACCCGGAAACCCAACCGGTCATGTTGCGCTTGCAGTCGAGCCTGGTCCTGCTGGTCGAAGCCGCACTGGCTCAGGCTCTGGACAAGGTAGAAGCTCAGTGGGACCCACGTCCGAGCCTCGGCATCGTACTGGCCGCCGGCGGCTACCCTGGCGACTACGCTAAAGGTGCCGTGATCCACGGTCTGGATGCGGCAGCCCAACTGGAAGGCAAGGTTTTCCACGCAGGCACGGCACTTAACGCTGCGGGTGAAGTGGTGACTGCCGGTGGTCGCGTACTGTGCGCAACGGCCATGGGCGACACGGTTGAAGCGGCTCAACAGCAAGCGTATGCACTGGCCAAAGCCATCGAATGGGACGGCTGTTTCTACCGTAACGACATCGGCTACCGAGCCATTGCACGCGAACGGGGCGACGTCCCGGAATAAGCAACCCATACAGATAGGCGGGGGCACTCGGCCCTTGCCTAACTGTTCCAGCGCCGCGCATAGTTCACCTCTGGCTTCACTTTACGAAGGGATTTCGCCTTGCGCTGGCTCAGGATCGCCATAGCTGTAACGTTCAGTTTGCTGACCGCCTTGCTCGTCTCGCTGCCGGCACATTCAGCTACAGGCAATGCCTGGTCAGCTCTGCCGGACCCTCAGGGTGACCTGCAACTGAGCGATGTCCGCTCTGCACGACTGGCCCATCAATTCAGCCCCATCGAGCTCGATCAACTGGCCGCCGCTAAACCCGGCGAGGCTCTGTGGCTACGCTTACGGCTAACCCCCCAAAAAAACGAACAGGTTGTGCGGGTGTTTGCGCCCGACCTGGCCCGGCTGGACATGTACGTCCTCGATGATCAAAAACTGATCAACGAAATCACCACGGGCAATGACCTGAGCCCGGCGGAAAAACCCCTGCCGAGCAGCGACTATATTTTGCCCTTGCCCCAGAGTCCTCATGAGCTCGATGTTTACCTGCGACTGGTCTCCAATCACCAGATGCGCCCGCACATAACCCTGGACACCGCCGTCATGCTTGCCGCAAACCAAGGCATGCCCTTGCTCTACGGCCTGCTGCTTGGCTGCCTGATCATGCTGGTACTGCATAACCTCCTGCGATTTGCCTTCACCCGCTCCATCAGCAGCCTGTGGCTCGCCATCTGCGAAATCCTGCTCCTGAGCAGTGCCGTGCTGTTCTTGAACTTGCTGGGGCCCTGGCTCCCCGACTGGCGTGTTGCCCACACCCCCGGCGCCTACCTGGCCTTGCTGATCACGGCGCCTTGCGGGCTGATGTTTACCTACAGCTTCTTCTCGCCCCGCGGCCCGCACCCGCTGAATAAACTGCTGCTGGCCGACATACTGATCATCACCCTCGCCAGCCTGCTGCTGTTGTTTATCGACACCCTGCCATTGAACCTGATGACCTACGGCCTGGTCGGACTGGCCAGCCTGAGCATACTGCTGGTTGCCGCTTACCACTGGCAAAAGGGCTACCGCCCTGCCCGCCTGTTCGTGGCGGCCATGGTGGTGTTCAACATCGGTAGCCTGGTGATTCTGCCTGCACTCCTGAGCTTGACCCTGATTGCCCCGCAAGAGCTGGTCCTGGCGTTGATGCTGGTGATCTGCATCAGCGGCTGCCTGATGAGTGTCGCTTTGAGCGAGCGTAATCGCAGCATCACTGAAAGCCAGTTCAGCATCAGCCGCGACCTGGCCGCCAGTAACGCCGAGGTCAACGCCAAGACCGAGTTCCTGTCCAAGATCAGCCATGAAATCCGCACCCCCATGAACGGTGTGCTGGGCATGACCGAACTGCTGCTGGGGACACCGTTGTCGGTCAAGCAGCGTGACTATGTACAGACCATCCACAGTGCCGGTAATGAACTGCTGACGCTGATTAACGAAATACTCGATATTTCCAAACTCGAATCGGGGCAAATCGAACTGGACGATGTGCAGTTCGACCTCAATGCCCTGATTGAAGACTGCCTGAACATCTTCCGTACCAAGGCCGAACAGCAGAATGTCGAGCTCATCAGCTTCATTCAGCCGCAAGTCCCACGCGTCATTGGTGGCGACCCTACGCGCTTGCGCCAAACCCTGTTGAGCCTGCTGGAAAGCTCCCTGAAGAAAACCACCGAAGGCGAGATTCTCATCGTCGTGGCCCTGGAAGAGCGCAGTGGCCCGCCACGGCTACGGATTGCCATTCAGGATTCCGGCCAGCCGATGGATGATCAGGAGCGCGAGGCGCTGTTGCACGCTGAGCTGCACAGCAAGAACTTCCTGGCCGCTACCCGCCTGGGTGGCCATTTGGGGCTGGTGATTGCGCGCCAGTTGATCATGCTGATGGGAGGCGAGTTCGGGATAAAAACCGGGCAGACCACGGGCAGCAATCTCTGGCTGACCCTGCCACTGGACCCGCAGCACCTCGAGCACCCGACATCCGACCTGGACAGCCCGCTCAAGGACGCCCGAGTGCTGGTGGTCGATGACAACGACACCTGCCGCAAAGTGCTGGTACAGCAGTGCTCGGCCTGGGGCTTGAATGTCAGTGCCGCGGCTTCGGGCAAAGAAGCCCTCGCCGTGCTGCGCACCAAAGCTCACCTGCGTGATTACTTCGATATCGTTTTGCTGGATCAGAACATGCCCGGCATGACCGGCATGCAACTGGCTGCCAAGATCAAGGAAGACCCGAGCCTGAATCACGACATTTTGTTGATCATGCTCACCGGGATCAGCAACGCACCCAGCAAGATCATCGCCCGTAACTGCGGAATCAAACGCATCCTGGCCAAGCCCGTGGCAGGTTACACCCTGAAAACCACCCTGGCCGATGAGCTGACCCAACGCAGCAAGGGCCAACCAGCCGTACAAACCGCCCACAATGGCCCGGCAGCGGCGCCCGTCTCAGTGCCCGGCGACTTCCGTATTCTGGTGGTCGAAGACAACAACATCTCCACCAAGGTCATCCGCGGCATGCTGGGCAAACTCAACGTGCAACCCGATAACGCCTGTAATGGCGAAGAAGCCTTGCACGCCATGAAAGCCCATCGCTATGACCTGGTGCTGATGGACTGTGAGATGCCGGTGCTCGACGGGTTTTCGGCCACCGAACAACTTCGGGCCTGGGAAGTCAGTCACCAACGCGTTCGCACGCCGGTGGTGGCATTGACTGCGCACATTCTGAGCGAACACAAAGAGCGCGCCCGACAGGCAGGAATGGACGGCCACATGGCCAAGCCGGTGGAACTGTCACAACTGCGTGAACTGGTGGAGTATTGGGTCGCTCAACGCGAGATGCGTGAACCTCATGCCCAGTGGAACCAGACGTAAGCCGACAGATTGTTGGCAGCCTGATAGACTTTCGGCGCCCTCCTTCTATGTGAGCTCCGACCATGCTCCATGTGTTATTCAGTGTTTACTTGAAGATGCTGGTGCTCTACAGCCCGTTCTTCGTGCTGTCGTGCTTTATCAGCCTGACGCGTGGTTATTCTAAAAAAGAGCGCCGGTACCTGGCCTGGAAGGTCGCACTGGCGACACTGGTCTCAAGCGTATTGCTGTACCTCTTTGGCCGGGTGATTTTCAACGTCTTTGGCATCACCGTGGATGCGTTCCGCATCGGCGCCGGTAGCGTGCTGTTCATCTCCGCCCTGGGCATGGCTCAGGGCAAGTCAGCAGTGCAGACTGACAACGTGAACCAGGACGTCACCATCGTACCGCTGACCATCCCGCTGACCGTAGGGCCGGGCACTATCGGTGCATTGCTGGTGATGGGGGTCGGACAGCCGCACTGGGACGACAAGCTGATGGCCATTGTGAGTATTGCGCTGGCCAGCCTGACCGTTGGCGTAGTGCTTTACCTGTCCGGCCGGATTGAACGCATTTTGGGGGAGCAAGGGCTGCAGATCGTCAGTCGCCTGATGGGACTGTTCGTCTGCGCCCTTGCCGCACAGATCATCTTTACCGGCATCCGGGGCTACATGGTGCCCTGAGCCGCGCCCAAGCCGGACGAAAGGTTTCAGGGCTGCGGGGCCCTCAGCGGGTGAAAGAACTGCTCTGAAAGCCCCGCCAACCTGCTTCGGATACCCGCCCGATAGCGGTCGTAGATCTCCCGGCGAAACAGGAAAACACCGCCGTCGGGGCGAATGCTCAAATCGCGGAATGTCTCTTTCCAGAACAAAAAGCCCTCGACGTCTACCGTCGACGTCAGCTTGATGGCGCAAAACAGAATCATCAGTTCATTGCTGGCGGTCAGTTCGCAAGGCGTGGCCTTGATGATCACGCTCCTTGCGCTGCCCATGGAGCGCTGAAACAAATCCTTGGCCGTTTGATCCAGGTCCAGCGCCGAGAAAGAAGCACGCAGCTGCTGCGACAGCGCGAGCGACCCCACACTGCCATACACCTGGCAGGTCAATTGATAGAAACTCTGCAAATCCGAAGCGAACAGTGTTTCAGGATCAATGAACGCTTTCAGTTCACAGCCAAACTTGATCAACCGTTGCTGGTAATGATTTAGCCAACTGATGCTCAAGGTGGTCTGATCATATTTTTTGCTGGCTGACAGGTCGGCATACAGCATCAAGTCCATGACATCCTGACGATCCTGCTCTGTCACGCCTTCAGCGAAAGAAATCAGGTTTCCCGCCACCAGCACCGCCTGCTGACTCATGTCTCGCTCCTGCCTGCCCACTCAGCCGATACAAGCGGGACTCCCACCTCAACCACCAGCGTCTCCTGCTGGGTACCGAGGGCCGTGAGGATTTTGCTTCGTACGCGAGCGTAATTAGGGATATCCAGCTCCGTGCGCGTGACAGACGTCACCACCGCCCCGTCCACATCAAGACCTGAAAAGCGCCGTGTCAGCAAATCGTCAGCGAAGGCCACCCGCGTCGTGAAGCCAATCTGGATGGACACTGCCAACGCACCGGGCTCTACCAGCGTCACCTGCAGCGATACCCGTGAAGCAGGAGCCGAATCTTCTGTAACGCACATCGCGGTGCGCATCAGGCAAGCCTCGTCAAAGACCTGCCGGGCGACCGGCGTTCGCGCCAGTGCCGTCAGTGCACGGCTGACGGCGTCAAGCCGGACGCTGGCCCCTTCCTCCAGCACACTGCCCAGTTGCAGGGTAAGCAACCGGGAAACACTCATGACCTGTCGGGGCGAAGGCTGATTGCTTCGGGTCTGAACCAGTGTCGTAATCCACCGGGCCTCTTGCAGGGCCTTGACCTGATACTTGTCCCATTCAAGCGCCTGGCAGAACTTGTCGGCCCTGGAGTTGGCATAGAGCTGCGCAAATAGCAGCGACTGCACCACATCCTCCTTGTGCCCGGGCGCCAGTGACTTCGATAACAGAAGCAACTGCCCTGCCACCACTTTCACGTCATAGTCCATGTTGAAAAATCTCCATACCGCAGCACAGGCAAGGCCCCAACAGCGATCTCGTGGTCACGATTCAAAAATTAAAAGCGCACGTTGGCAAAGAAGTCATCGGCGGCACCATCGAGCTTCGACAGAATCGTGCGTTCATGCCGCTGATAATGCGCAAAGTTCAAATTGACCATGGTTGCCGCTTTTTTGATTTTCAAGTTGGAAGTTTTCCACTTCCAGAACCAGGCACCGCCTTCAAGGCTCGAAAAGTGACACTCCAGCCCGGTAAATACCGACACACCGATGCCCCCGGGGGATTCCATGCACGGCATGATCTGGCAATGACCGACCGAGTCTTTCTTGCTGTTCTTGTCAAACAGGTTAATGGTCGGCGTGTCCTGTTTGATCGCGTCAAAGACCCGTCCCAACAGTTCCAGAACCACTTGGGTATTGGCCCCCGCGACCATGCTGACAATATCCATCACGATACTGTCCATTGAGACATTCGCTTTGGAAGTGTCGTGGTCGGAGAACACATAACTGGTAAAGATCCAGCCACAATGGCGCATGCTTTCGACATAGGCATCATGCCAGCGTAGCGCCTGGGTTTTGCGATCTGCCTTGCTGTCGGCATATTGCTCTGACAGTTGTGTGCTGTTCATTGCGGCATGGCGTTTGTCCGGCGCAAGGCCGTCGGCAAAGGCAATGATGATCGGCGCCTTCTTGCCTACTACGGCGCCAGCTTCGTCTGATCCAGTCGGCAGGTCCGAAGCACCCTGCATTTTTCCGGGTGCTGACAACGCACTCATTCTTGCAAACTGAGGCTGAGCCGGCATTTTCATGCGATTAAAAAACTGTTCGCTTTCACGTTCAGTCGGCAGTGCTTGTTCAGTGATCAACATACTTCGAAGTCCCATAAAGTTTAAAGGTGTCGAACCATGAGTTGCCCGACACGTTAAAACTTAGACGGCAAAAACTCTGACCACCAACCTTAACGCCATACTAAATATTACAAACTTTACGAGCCTATCCCGCATCAACTTGAATATTAAAGGCCTTAAATAAACAGAACTAAATAAACCACAAAACAAAGTAAGCAAACCCACTTACCACTGTCAAAATATTCATTAAACAGCAGAAAAAACCTACTCAATCACGATAACGCGCTGCACACGTCTGCCCGGTATAACGCCCTGACAAAAATGGCCCATCAAGGGCCATTGTTGTTAAACGTGATCCAGATCGGCCATCAGGGTTTTTCGCCATACCAGCGCGGGGTGTATACCCACTCCCGACCATCGGCACGCGGGAAGGTGCAGGTGGTGGACGAGCCAATCAGCACCATGGTGCGCATGTCGACTTGCTCCGGGGTCAGTTCGCCGAGCGTGGTCACCCGCAACGTCTGCCCGGGTCGACCGATATCCCGCCCCAATACCACCGGCGTTTGCGCGGTGCGGTGGCGGGCGACGATTTCCAGTGCAACCCCCAGTTGCCACGGGCGTGACCGGGAGATCGGGTTGTAGAACGCCAGCGCCAGGTCCGCCTCGCAGGCGAGGTCGAGGCGCTTTTCGATGATGCTCCACGGCTTGAGGTTGTCCGAGAGTGACATCACACAAAAATCATGGCCCAGCGGTGCGCCGGCCTGTGCCGCGGTCGCCAGGGATGCCGACACTCCCGGCAACATTTCCAGCTCAACGCGGTGCCACTGCGGGTCGCTGGACGCGTGCAAGGCTTCAAGGACCGCCGCTGCCATAGCAAACACGCCAGGGTCGCCCGACGACACCACCACCACTGAACGACCCTGAGCCGCCAGCTCGAAGGCATGCCGTGCGCGCTGCATCTCCTCACGGTTATCGGTGCAGTGCAGCACTTGATCGTCGCGGAACGGTCCGGCCATGCGTACATAGGTTTCATAGCCCAGTACATCGTTGGCCCGGGCCAGTTCGGCTTTGACCGCCGGCACCATCAAGTCGGCAGCGCCCGGGCCAAGCCCGATGACGGCCAGCCGTCCGCGCGCGCGGCCGATCTGTTGCGGATCCAGAGGCGCAGGAGCCACGCCCAGCGCCAGTGCGTTGTCCGCCTCATGCCAGGCCAGGGTTTGGCCTGCGACAGACCGGGTCTGTTCGCCCGTGCTGACAAAACGCAACGGCACGCCCAACGCCGCTGCGGCCTCGTGCACCTGCACGTTCGCCATCAAGGTTTCTTCTGCGATGAGACACGCCAGCGATTGCCACGCGAGGCTGGCGGCGTGCAACGCGTCACGCACGGTTTGCGCCAGTTCAGCGGTCGGCGTGCTGACCCTCACCACCACATTGCGCGGGTAGATCAACAGCTCATTGGCGGTCGGCGCACGCTCAGCGCTGCCCACATGGATCGCCAAACGAGCGTGCTGACTTTCGGACAATTGCGCGCCTGCCAGCCACGGCGCATCGCCTTCGATGCGCACCGGTTCACCCGCCAGCAAGTCAGAGACAAACCGTTTGCCCAGTTCCAGATCGCCAAGGGCATAGCCGCTCGGCGGGTTCAGCAAACAGGTACCAAAACGCAATTCGCCGCTGGTGGTGATCGCGGGAGCCACGGCCAGGTGTGCCGCGATTTCCCGCGCAAGATCGTTCACCCCACCCAGCCCGCCCAACAACGGCACGACCGCACTGGCGTCTTCGGCCACAGCCAGGACGGGCGGCTCTGCGCCCTTCTCCAGCAGCACCGGCGCCAGCGAACGAATCACAATACCTGCGGCGCACAAGGCGATGATCGGCGTGTCCTGCTGATACAGCTGACGCAAGGTGGCGCCAAAATCACTGTAGGTGCAGTCAGCACCTTCAACCCGCTGCGCCAGACCGTGAATCCGAGCCTGCGGGTAGCGTTGCTGGATACGCCGCGCCGTGTTCAGGCTGCCATTGCCCAGGATGACAATGGCCGGTGCGCCGCGATTCACCCTTGCCACCGTTCACCGGGCACGATGATCAGCGAGAAGTAAGGCGAAGACATCGGCTCGACTTCATTCAGCGGCACGATTTTCTGGTTGTTCATGGTCGCACGCTCGACGTACAGCGCACGCTCGGCCAACCCCAGCTCACCCAGGACTTCGCGCACTTTGTGAAAGTTGCGCCCCAGCTTCATGATCACCGCCGCATCGGCGTCGGCCAGGCGGCGCTTGAGTTCATCGTGAGGCAACACGCCAGACAGCACCGACAGGCTCTGGTTGCGGTACACCAGCGGCACGCCAAGCACCGAAGCGCCACCCAGCATCGAGCACACACCCGGGACGACTTGAGCTTCAAAACGCTGCGCCAGACGGTCATGCAAGTACATGTAAGAGCCGTAGAAGAACGGATCACCTTCGCAGATCACCGCCACATCGCGGCCGGCCGCCAGATGTACGGCCACGTGTTCAGCCGCCTCGTCATAAAAGTCGCTGATCACCTGCTCATACGACAACGGCGCCGGCAAGGCTTCCGTGGTCACCGGGTACACCAGCGGCATCAAGGTTTGAGCGCCTTGCAGGTGCGCTTCGATGATGCCGAATGCATTGCCCTTTTTGCCTTTGGCGACGAAGTAAGCCACCACCGGCGACTCACGCAGCAGGCGCAAGGCTTTTACCGTAATCAGCTCGGGATCACCCGGGCCAACGCCCAAACCGATCAAACGTCCAGGTTGCGTCATCATTCGATCTCCGTCGCCAAGGCGTTAACCGCTGCAGCGGCCATTGCGCTGCCGCCGCGACGGCCCTGCATGATCACAAACGGTACTCCGCGGCTGTCCGCCGCCAACATCGCCTTGGATTCGGCTGCGCCGACAAACCCGACCGGGAAGCCCAGAATCAGTGCCGGCTTCGGGGCACCGGCGTCGATCATTTCCAGCAGGTAGAACAAGGCGGTCGGTGCATTGCCGATCACCACCACACTGCCTTCCAGGTACGGACGCCACAGCTCAAGCGCGACTGCCGAGCGAGTGTTACCCAGTTCCAGAGCCAGCTCCGGTACGCCTGCTTCGCGCAGGGTGCAGATCACCTGATTATTGGCGGGCAGACGGGCCCGGGTAACGCCCTCGGAGACCATTCGCGCATCACACAGGATCGGCGCGCCGGCGGCCAGGGCATCACGCCCGGCCTTGCCCGCGCCCGGCGAAAAGCGCAGGTCGTCAATAGCATCAACCATGCCGCAGGCGTGAATCACTCGTACCGCGAGTTTTTCCAGGTCTGCCGGGATGCGATCGAGGTTGGCTTCCTCACGGATAATGGCGAACGAGTTGCGATAGATCTCTTGACCATCGCGGATGTAATCAATCATCAGTGTTGCTCCATTGGCGGGCCTCAAGCCAGGCGCTCGCCGCTTCAATAGTAAGGTTTCGCTCACGCAGAACGCCGAAACCCGGCTGTTCTGCGGTGCGTAAATAAAGGTCGTAATGACCGGGTGCCACCGCCAGCAGCGTGACTGGCGCTTCGTGGGCCGCCGCACAGGAACGCCGGCAGCCGGTCAGGTGAATATTCAGCGGGCGGGACAAGCCCGCCGCCAACTGGCGGGCATCCTGTTTGGTGTCGGCCAGGCCTTTCGCGCAGGCGCTGGAGCCGGTGCACGCGACCAGATGCGCCAAGGGATCGGCCGCCTCACAGAGCAGGCCCAGCGCCTGTAGTCGAGCAGTGACGCGCACAGCATCTGCCGCCGAGATATGGGGCAACAACACGCTTTGCCATGGGGTGAAACGCAAGGTGCCGTCGCCGTGTTCACGGGCCACCTGCGCCAGCCCGTTGAGCATCCGCGCATCCAGCCGCCCCAACGGTGCAACGGCGCCAATACAGATCCGGCCCGGTTCTCGCTGTGGATAAATGCCGATGTGCAGCGGCTTGGGATTGATCTCGCGGTGCCAGCCCGTCAGTGGAATCAGGGCAACGCTCAGTCGTTGCGCCAACAACTGAACACACTGCGCAACGGGCACCTCCTCAAGCAGATGGCGCATCCGGGTTTGCTCAGGGCGGGCCAGGTCGAGAAACAGTGTGAGCACGGCCAGCACCAGTTCATGGCCCGCCGCAACAGGCACCGCAGCCAATGCCGGGTTGTGCGCCGGGCAACCGGCCAGGCCAAAGGCCAGCAGCGTCTGGCCATCCTGCTCGCACGCCGACAACCACAGGTCGTGATGATGTTCGAGCATCGCCAACCCTTCGCCACCGTCCAGTTGCACGGCGAACTTGGCCGACAGCTCGGCCAGGCGCGGGGTGGTTTCAAGGCTGGCGAGAATCTGCCGGGCCAGGGGCCAGGTATCGATCGTCATCTGCGGATCAATGCCCGCGCTCGGGCTGAGCATCAGGTTGCGCACGTCATCGCTGGCCGCGTGGCCCGGGCCTAGCCCGGCCGCCAGCAACGGCGCAATCAGCTCGGTGTGCTGCGGGCCCACCCCGCGAATTTGCAGGTTGCCGCGATTGGTCGCTTCGATCACCCCGCTGGCATAGCGCTGAGCGACTTCGGCCACGGCCACGGCCTGATCGGCAGTGATCGAGCCGCCCGCCAGTTTGACCCGGCAAATACCGCCGTCCATCGCCTGGACGATACGCAGCAACCCCGGACAAGCCGAAGGGCGCACGGGCGTCGTGGCAGAAGGTTGAGGTGGCAAGGTCAAAAGTCGATCCAGAGAAGGCTAGGCGCGCGTGCGGATCGCGCATTATGCCTGCTTTGGCCGTTGGCATGAAAAGCCTGGATACGATACGTCTGACGTATGGCTTGGCGGCCATGGCCGGATCGCGCAGGTGTGTGCTGGATCGCTGGCAATCGTGCTCACTTGATCGATTGAATTTCTTGGCAGGAACGGGCGTGTTCGCGAAGCACAATAACCCGTGCGGGCTGTTTGGGCACGATGACCTTGAGCGGTGACTGCGTGACAGCTGTGACTCGCTCAACGTGCAAGGTTGGCGCCTGAGGCATAACGAACTCACCCTGGTAGCCGCCGGACACGGCCTCGTTCTGCTCGTGCACGGCTACCAAAGGCATCCGCAGGCCAAGGCGCGTATCATGCGTCGAGTATCTGCGGACCTGTGCGGTCGGTGCGGATGGATCAATCGACGTTGAACAAGAGGATTGGCATGTCGCCCTGGCTTACAGTTGTGGGAATCGGTGAAGACGGCTTCAAAGGCTTGGGCAAAAATGCCCGCCGTGCCTTGCTGGGTGCAACCCGGGTGGTTGGCGGTCCGCGTCAGCTCGACTTGCTGCCCGCCTGTGTCCGCGCCGAGCGTCTGACCTGGCCGAGCCCGTTTTCGCTGGCGCCGGTGCTGGCGTCACGCGGGCAGCCGGTTTGCGTGCTGGCCAGTGGCGACCCGATGTTCTTCGGCGTGGGCGCCAGCCTGTCTCGCGCAGTACCGTGCGACGAGATGCTGATCTTGCCCGCGCCGTCCTCCTGCTCATTGGCTGCCGCCCGTCTGGGGTGGGCGTTGCAGGATGTGGTCACGCTGTCAGTGGTCGCCCGTCCCCTTGCCGCACTCAATGCCCATTTGCACAGCGGTGTACGCCTGCTGGTGCTGAGCAACGACGGCAACAGCCCGGCGGCCATCGCGGCCCTGCTGCGCGAGCGCGGCTTTGGTCCCAGCCGCCTGAGCGTATTTGAACATCTGGGCGGCCCGGCCGAACGGCAATTCGTGTCCAGCGCCAATGACTGGAGCGACCCGCCGATCGCCGACCTCAATCTGATCGCCATTGAATGCCTGGCCGATGAGACGGCCCGGCCACTGTCAAGGGTTGGCGGCCTGCCCGACAGCGCTTTCCAGCATGACGGGCAACTGACCAAACGCGATGTACGCGCCATCACCCTCGCCCGCCTCGCGCCGTTACCCGGTGAGTTGCTGTGGGACGTGGGCGCGGGCAGCGGCTCGATCGGCATCGAGTGGATGCGCACCTACCCGAGCTGCCGCACTCTGGCCATCGAGGCCGATGCCGGGCGCCAGCAACTGATCGAACACAACCGTGATGCGTTGGGCGTACCCGGCCTGCACTTGATTCGCGGCAAGGCCCCGCACGCCCTCACTGGCCTGGAACGGCCGGATGCGATTTTCATCGGTGGCGGCGTCACCCGCGAGGGTGTGCTCGAAACCTGTTGGCAGCAGCTCAAGCCCGGCGGCCGGCTGGTGGCCAATGCCGTGACGCTGCAAAGTGAAATGCGCCTGATGAGCTGGCGCGAGCAGCATGGCGGCGAACTGACCCGCGTGCATGTCGCGCAGGCCCAACCGCTGGGCGAATTCGACACCTGGCGGCAGGCCTTGCCGATCACACTTCTTGAAATGACCAAGCCCCACGATGCGTGACGAAACCGCCGAACAACCCGCGCCCCTGCGCAGTGGCCTGACCACCGGCAGCTGCGCCACCGCCACCAGCCTGGCTGCCGCCCGTTTGCTGCTCAGCGGCGTCAGCCATGATGCCGTGGAAATCACCTTGCCCAAAGGCAAGGTCGTCACGATGCGCCTGGAGTTCTGCCGCCTGCTCGATGACGGTGCCGAAGCGGGCACGATCAAGGATGCCGGCGACGACCCCGACGTGACCCACGGCGCGTTGCTGTACTCCCGCGTACGCCTCACGCCGCAGCCGGGCATTGGCTTTATCGCCGGCCAAGGTGTCGGTACCGTGACCCGCCCGGGTCTGGTGCTGGGCGTCGGCGAGCCGGCAATCAACCCGGTGCCGCGCAAGATGATCAGCGGTCACTTGCTGCAACTGGCGCAAGAGCTCGGTTATAGCGGTGGTTTCGAAGTGACGGTCAATGTGCGCGATGGCGAAGCCCTGGCCCTGAAGACCATGAACCCGCGCCTGGGGATTCTCGGCGGGCTGTCCATTCTGGGCACCAGCGGTATCGTCCGGCCGTTCTCCTGTGCGGCGTACATCGCCTCCATCCATCAGGGCATCGACGTGGCCAAGACCAATGGCTATCTGCATATTGCCGCCTGCACCGGCAATGCCAGCGAAGACACCATGCGCCGGGTCTACAACCTGCCGGAAATTGCCCTGATCGAGATGGGCGATTTCGTCGGGGCCGTGCTCAAGCATCTGCGCAAAGTCCCTGTGGATAAGTTGAGCCTGTGTGGCGGCTTCGGAAAAATCAGCAAACTGGCCGCCGGGCATATGGATTTGCACAGCCGGCATTCCAGCATCGACCTGCCGCAACTGGCCGACTGGGCCGCCGCCATCGGCGCCGATGCCTCGCTGCAAGACGCCATCCGCCAGGCCAACACCAGCCAGCAAGCATTGGCGATGGCCAGTGCGGCCGGGATCGCGCTGGGCGACGCCGTGTGCCAGCACGCCCTGGACTTCGCCCGCAGCGTCGTCCCGGCACAGGTGCAGGTCGAAGTGTTTGCCATTGACCGTCAGGGCGGGATCGTCGGTCACGCCGGAGCCTTTGCATGAAACGCCTTTTATTGCTTGGCGGGGTGACTGAAGCCCTGGCCATCGCCCGGACACTGCCAGCGCACCACGTGTACAGCCTGGCTGGCGTGGGCCGCGTGCCCGGGGATCTGACGTGCCAGGTACGGGTCGGAGGCTTCGGCGGCGCCCAGGGCTTGGCTCAGTACATCCGCGAACAAGGCATTGACCTGTTGCTCGACGCCACTCACCCCTATGCCGCTCAAATCAGCCAGAACGCCGCTCAGGCGGCAGCCATCTGCGCCATCCCGTGCTGGGCCTTGCGTCGCCCGGCCTGGCAGCCGCAGACAGGCGACGACTGGCGTGAAGTCGCTGACTGGTCCGAACTGGTCGACGCGCTGAAACCCTTCCAGCGACCGTTCTTTACCCTGGGCCGCGAGCCACTGGCGCATCTGGATGAAATCCCCCAAGGCCAATTCTGGACCTTGCGCGCCCTCGACCCGTATCCGGGCAATGCCCGCTGCGACGTCATCGGCGCACGCGGCCCCTTCTCCCTCAACGACGAACGCACCCTGTTCGAACAGCGCCGGTTTGACGTGCTGATCAGCAAAAACAGCGGCAGCAGCGCCACCGAACCCAAACTCGAAATCGCCCGGGCACACGGCCTGCCGGTGCTGATCCTCAAACGCCCGGTGCTGCCGGCGGTGGAGCGCGAGTTATGGACGGTGGATGAGGTATTGCAGGCTTTGAATACCCAGGGCTTTGCATAGAATCTATTTGTTACATGACGCAAAGCGTTTGATCATCCTGTTTGGCGGTGGGCAAAAGTCCAGTCAACAGTGGGCACCAGGTCATTCCGATGAGTAGAGCGCTCATTACTCACCAGATTTCTCCTACATGAAATACAGAACCAAAGAGCCACATATTGTTTAAACTTGCGCGACGTTTCACCGCATACCCGACCTTTTTACTTACGCTGATCATTCAGGCTTAATAGTCGCCTTGATCGCTTGATTCACGGAATCCGTCATGTCCCGACAACGGTTGGCATTTGCCTGGATCGCCTGCTTCGCAGTGCTGTTCAACATGCTCGCCATGTCGATGGCCGGTGCGATGCCCCGGTCAGATCGTGCGCCCGTCGAACAGTTCATGGTCAGCAGCTTTTGCACGTCCATGGGCACCAAAATGGTCTCGGTATCGCTGGGGACCTTTGAGCCCGGTGACAGCCAGCCAGACGATCACTCCACCATGCAGCATTGCTGGTGCTGTTCAGGCTCGGCCCCGCTGGTGGCCTTGCCCGCCCATGTGCCCACGCTGTACTTCGCGGCCATCGAACATGGCCACAGCCTGGTCCCGGATCACCTCAAACGCCCCACTCCGCGCCAGCAATGGCCGAGCCTCAACCCCCGCGCGTCGCCTCTGGCCTGATTCATCCCCGCACCCTTTTGCGCCTTGAATCGTTCCGGAGAATTGCCATGTTGAACCTGTCACTGGTCAAGCACGCCCTGATTGCGGCGGCCTTTTTGCTGCCTGCCACTTTTGCCAACGCCCATCAATACAAAAGCGGCGAGCTGGATATCGCTCACCCGTGGTCCCAGGAGCTGCCGCCCAACGCACCGACGGTGGCTGCGTATTTCGTGATCCACAACGCCGGGAGCAGCGCCGACCGCCTGCTCAGCGTCGACACCCCGATTGCCGACAAGGCCGAGTTGCATGAGCACGTGATGCAGGGCGACCTGATGAAAATGCAACCGGTCCCGAGCGTCGACGTGCCCGCTGGCGCCACTGTCACCTTTGCGCCCATGGCGTACCACGTGATGCTGGTCGGTCTGAAAGACCGCAGCCTGCTGCAAGACGGCAAACGCTTCCCGATGACCCTGCACTTTGAAAAGGCCGGTGCCGTTCCGGTTGAGGTCAATGTGCAGAAGCAAGCCCCCGGCGCCCCTGTGGATCACGCTCACGCCCACTAACCGCCACGGTTTTTGAACCCGGTGCGCACCCCTCGCGCCAGGCACTCCATGTCGCAGATTCGCGGCAGTTGGTTGAGCCTGTTTGCCATGCTGATGATCTTTATCGGCCCGCTGATTTCCCAAGCGGTGCCGATGGATCATCACGCCTCCATGATCATGCCCATGTCGATGAACGTGGGCATGGACATGGATATGTCGGCCCATGCCGGACATGGGGAACATGCAGAGCATCAGGCACCTGCCACTGATCACCACGCCATGTGGGAAAAGTGCGGCTATTGCACCCTGCTGTTCAGTTGCCCGGCGCTGCCGCACAGCCCTGACCTGACCCTGCTGGATGCGCCGCGTCCCAAGGGTTATCTGGCGCTGCACACCCGACTGGGCCATGCCCGGCAACCGGTCTTCCCCGGCGCTCGCTCCCGCGCACCGCCCGCCTTTCTTTAAGCAACCGCCTCCTTCACCACCCGGCCTGCCCGCAGCCTGCTCAAGACAGGCGCAGGTGCATGGCCGTGTCGTATCTGCTTGAAGAATGGAATGTCTATGTCCCGCTTTACTGCTGCTTACCGTTTGACCCCTGGCCAAACGGTATTGCCTTTTACCTTGAGCGCACTGTGCTGCGCCCTGCTGTCACCTGCGGCCCTGGCCGAGACCTCGACCGGGCCTGTCAACGAACTGAGCCCCACGGTGGTCACCGCCGTGGCGCCCAGTTCGCCGCTGACGGTGGTCACCCACCCCAAGGACCCGCGCCAACCGGTTCCCGCCAGTGACGGCGGTGACTACCTGAAGACCATTCCCGGTTTCGCCTTGATCCGTAACGGCGGCACCAATGGTGATCCGGTGCTGCGTGGCATGTTCGGCTCGCGCCTGAATATCCTCACCAACGGCGGCATGATGCTCGGCGCGTGCCCCGGGCGCATGGACGCCCCGACGTCCTATATCTCACCTGAAACCTACGACCGGCTGACGGTGATCAAAGGCCCGCAAACCGTGCTTTGGGGTCCTGGCGCGTCGGCGGGCACCATCTTGTTTGAACGCGAACCGGAGCACTTTGGCGAGCTGGGCACACGGGTCAACGCAAGCCTGCTGGCGGCCTCCAACGGGCGCTTCGACAAGACCCTGGACGCTGCAGCCGGTGGCCCTCAAGGCTATGTGCGGGTGATCGGCAACACCGCCCGCTCGGACGATTACAAAGACGGCAATGGCGACACGGTGCCGTCGCGCTATGACAAGTGGAACGGCGATATTGCCCTCGGCTGGACCCCGGACGCCGACACCCTGCTCGAACTCACCGCCGGTAAGGGCGATGGTGAAGCTCGCTCCGCCGGGCGCGGCATGGACGGCAGCCAGTACAAGCGTGAAAGCCTCGGCCTGCGCTTTGAAAAGTCCAATATCGGCGAGGTGCTCGACAGCATCGAAGCGCAGGTCTATTACAACTACGCTGACCACGTCATGGATAACTACAGCCTGCGCACGCCCTCAGGCACCGGCATGATGGCCGGCCCCATGGCCAGCAACGTTGACCGCCGCACCTTGGGAGCGCGGATCAAAGCCACCTGGCGCTGGGCTGATTATCAGTTGATCAGCGGGATCGACGCGCAGACCAACGAGCATCGCAAGCGCTCCGGCATGGGCATCGACACCTACAAGGATCAGAACTGGAGCAAAGACGCCGACTTCCATAACTATGGCGCCTTTGGTGAGCTGACCTGGTACGCCGCCGAGCGGGATCGCGTGATTACCGGCGCACGGGTGGACCGCGCGTCAGCCAGGGATTACCGCGCAAAACTGGGCTCGGGGATGATGGCCCGCGCCAACCCCACTCTCGATAAAACCCGCGCCGACACCCTGCCCAGCGGCTTCATCCGTTACGAGCACGACCTGGCAGACAGCCCGACCACGGTGTATGCCGGCCTTGGCCATGCGCAGCGCTTCCCGGATTACTGGGAACTGTTTTCGCCGACGTCCGGCCCTACCGGCTCGGTCAATGCGTTCGATGCCATCAAACCTGAAAAAACCACGCAACTCGACGTTGGCCTGCAATACAAAACCCCGGACCTGGAAGCCTGGGTATCGGCTTACGCCGGGGAAGTCCGTGATTACATCCTGTTCGACTACAGCCGGGGCGCCTCCCAGGCACAAAACATCAATGCGCGCATCATGGGCGGCGAACTCGGGGCAGCCTATCAGTTGACCTCGCACTGGAAAGCCGACGCGACACTGGCCTATGCCTGGGGCAAGAACAGCACCGACGGCAAGGCCCTGCCACAAATGCCGCCGCTGGATACTCGCTTTGGCCTCACCTACAGCGAAGACGACTGGAGCGCCGGTGCCCTGTGGCGCGTGGTTGCCGCGCAAAACCGCATCGACCGCAACGCCGGTAACGTGGTCGGCAAGGACTACGCCAAAAGCGCCGGGTTTGGCGTGTTCTCGTTGAATGGCGCGTACCGCATCAACGCGAATCTCAAAGTCAGCGCCGGGGTCGACAACCTGCTGGATAAAAACTACAGCGAGCACCTGAACATGGCGGGTAACGCGGGCTACGGCTATCCGGCCAACGACCCGAGGCCGATCAATGAACCGGGCCGCACCCTGTGGACCAAAGTGGATGTGAGCTTCTAAACACCTGACCCGCTCTCTGCAGGCGCGCGTGATCGCGCCTGCAGAACGCCAACTCATCTTCGCGGAGCCGCTCACATGAGCCAACCAACACCGTCTTTTTACAACCTGGCCTGGCGCTGGCACTTCTATGCCGGGCTGTTCGTTGCGCCATTCATGATCCTGCTGGCGCTGACCGGCATCATCTATCTGTTCAAGCCCCAGCTCGACCCCTTGATGTACGACCACCTGCTCAACGTCAGCCCGGGCCATCACCGCCTCAGCGCCGACACACAGTTGCAGCGGGTGCAGGCCACTTATCCACAGGGCCATATCAGCCAGTACCTGCCCCCGATCAACCCTGAGCGCAGCGGACAGTTCGTCATTCATGACGGCGGGCGCGAGCTCAATGTGTTTATCAACCCGTACAACGGCGAAGTGCTGGGCGAGCAAGACGCCAAACTCAACCTGCAAGCCGTGGCCCGGGCACTGCATGGCGAACTGATGATTGGCACCCTCGGTGACCGGCTGATCGAACTGGCTGCTGGCTGGGGCGTGGTGCTGGTGATTTCCGGGCTTTACCTGTGGTGGCCACGCGGGCAATCGGCAGCCGGCATTCTGTGGCCACGCCTGAGCCGGCGCGGTCGGGTGTTGTGGCGCGACCTGCATGCCGTGACCGGGTTCTGGGGCGCCGCCCTGCTGTTGTTCATGCTGCTCAGCGGCATGACCTGGACCGGTTTCTGGGGCAAGCAATACGCCGAACTGTGGAATCAGTTCCCGGCCGCCATGTGGATGGACGTGCCCGCATCCGACCTTGAAGCCCGAACGCTCAACACCGCGACTCGCCAGACCGTGCCCTGGGCCATGGAAAACACGCCGATGCCGACCTCCGGCGCCCATGCCGAACACATGGCCCATGCCGGTCACTCGGCTGGCCCGGCAGCGCCCGGCGTCACCCTGCAACAGGTGTTTGAAACCGCCACGGCACGCAAGGTCGAGCCGGGCTACAGCATCACCCTGCCCACCACCGCCGAAGGCGTGTTCACCATCGCCGTGTTTGCGGACGACCCGCGCAATGACGCCACCCTGCATGTGGATCAATACACCGGCGAGGTACTGGCCGACGTGCGCTGGCAGCACTACCCCACTGTCGCCCGCGTCACTGAAATGGGCGTCATGCTGCACGAAGGCAAAATGTTCGGTTCACTGAACCAGATTGCGATCCTGCTGGTGTGCCTGATGATCCTGCTGAGTTCGATCAGCGGCCTGGTGATCTGGTGGAAGCGCCGCCCGCAAGGTCGTTGGGGCGTACCGCCCTTGCGTCACGAACTGCCGACCTGGAAAGCCGGGGTGCTGATCATGCTCGCGCTGGCGATTGTATTCCCGCTGGTGGGCGCCTCTTTGATTGCCGTGTGGGCACTGGATCGCCTGTTGCTGATCTTTCGTTCAACCCGGCAACGTGAACGTCACTCATAACCAGGATTAGGCATCCGAGAGGCGCATTCCAGAGCGCTGGTTATACTGACGCGCCACGATCACCCATTGAATGGCAACACGCTGCACGCAGCATGACCCGCCGCCAGGAGGCAGCGGGTACACCTCTTGAAATAAGCGACTCACTGCCCCGATGAACAACTACCTGCTTTCCAGCCTCTGCCTGCTGGCGATCAACAGCGCCCAGGCCGACGACACCGCCCCTTCGCTGATGTTGCCCGCTGCCAGCATCACAGCGCCTGCAGTCGATGCCGAACACACCGACCTCAAGACCGCGACCAGCGCCGGCTCACGGCTGAACCTCAACAGCCTCGAAACCCCGGCCAGTGTCGAAAGCCTGAGCGGCGAACGGGTTCGCGCACGCGGTGACCGCAACGTACAGGAGGCGGTAACCCGTACCACGGGCATCACCAGCAATGGCAACCCGGGCAACGGCGGTTCATCCTACTCGGCCCGCGGTTTTGTCGGTGCAGGCTCGGTGATGCAGCTCTACGATGGCATCCGCATGTACAGCGGCGCTGGCACCGTGACCTTCCCGGTCGACGATTGGTCAGTGGAACGAATCGACGTGCTGCGTGGCCCGGCCTCGGTGCTGTACGGCGAAGGCGCGACCGGCGCAGTGATCAACGTGATACCGAAGAAGCCGTTCAGCGGCGAAATCGAAAACCGCATCCGTGTCGGTTATGGCACTGACGACACCCGGCAGCAGGCACTGGACAGTGGTGGCTCGCTGACCGACACCCTGAGCTATCGGTTAGCTATCAACCATACCCAGAGCAATGGCTGGATCGACCACGGCGACTCCGAGAACACCTATATCAGCGCCGTTCTACGCTGGCAGGCCCGCGATGACCTGGCCTTTACCCTGAGCCACGACTATGGCGACCAACAACCGCAAAACGATTTCGGCGTACCGCTGATCAACGGCCGCTATCACAAGAGCCTGCGTGACAAGCAATACAATGTGCGGGACGCCAAGCTGCACTACAACGATCAATGGACACGCCTCAACAGCGAGTGGCAGATCAACGACAACCTCGTGGCCAGCAACGAACTGTATTACCTCAAGGCCCAGCGCCGTTGGCAGAACGCCGAAAACCATGCCTGGGACGAAAACCGGCAAACCCTGCTGCGCAGTGGCTATTTCAGCATCAAGCATCAACAGGAACAGGTGGGCGACCGCCAGACCTTCACCCTCAACCATGACCTGATGGGCCTGAACAGCAAAACCCTGGTGGGCGTCGACTACAACCGTATCCATTTCGATCTGCACAGCAATGCGCCCTATGACGATGCGGTGGACGGCGGCGAACCGATTGATCGATACCACCCGGACCGTGGCGAGTTCGTCAGCCATTCGCCGTACCGCGATCAGTTCAAGACCACCACCCAACAGGTGTCGCTGTTTGCCGAGAACCGCACCGAGCTCAGCGATCAACTGTCGCTGGTCACCGGTGTGCGCCGCGACATCGTGCACCTGGACCGCGATGACCTGATCGACCACGCTCGCACTGACCGCAGCCTGTCGGCCAACAGCTGGAAAGTCGGCCTGGTGTATGAACTGACGCCGGACATGTCGGTGTACGCGCAACAAGCCACCAGCGTCGACGGCGTGGCCGGGCTGATCAGCCTGTACCCGACCGAGCAGGGTTTTGACATGGCCAGAGCCCGCCAGACCGAAATTGGCTTCAAGCAGATGTTCTGGGACCAGCGCGGCGAGTGGACACTGGCGGCGTACCATATCGTCAAAAAGGATTTGCTGACGCCCGACCCCAATAACCCGAGCGTGTCGCTGCAAGTCGGTGAGCAATCATCCGACGGACTCGAAGCCAGCCTTGAGATGCAACTGCCGAACCGTTGGCAATTGCAGGCGAATGCCTCGGTGGTGCGTGCCGAATACGACACCTTCGATGATGGCGGCGTCTCGCGCAAAGGCAATCGCCCGACCGACGTGCCGCGCCGTACCGCTAACTTGTGGCTGAGCAAAACCCTCACCGATGAACTGAATGCCGGGGCCGGCGTACGTTATGTCGACGCACGCTATGCCGACACGGCCAACACCGTTGAGCTGCCAAGTTACACCGTGGTCGATGCCTCCGTGAGCTGGAAAGCCCTGCCCAAAACCACCCTGGGCCTGCGCCTGAACAATTTGTTCAACCGCCAGTACGCCATAAGCCAATACAATAGCGGCCAGCAATGGATCATGGGCGAGCCCCGCTCGTTCTTCGTGACCGCCGACTACACCTTTTAACTGGAATCCTGTCGCCGCTGGCGCAGAAGAGCGCGACCGCTTTGCGCTCGATCGCAGCCTTCGCCAGCGGCGACAGTATTCACAACCCCCGGAACCTTATGACCCGCCTCACCCTCACTCAGCTCGCCTGGACGCCTTTGGGCCACGGCCATTGTCATCACCAGTTTCAACTGCGCGATGCCAACCTGCACGTGGCGGCCGGGGAGTTCGTGGGGCTGATCGGGCCTAATGGCAGCGGCAAAACCAGCCTGTTGCGCTGCGCTTATCGCTTCAGCAAGCCGGAGCGGGGTGAAGTCCACCTCGACCGGCACAACCTCTGGCAACAATCATCGCGCTGGTGCGCCCGACGCATCGCGGTGGTGTTGCAAGAATTCCCCGACGCCTTCGGCCTGACCGTGGCTGAAATCGTCGCCATGGGTCGTACCCCGCACAAAGGCCTGTTTGATGGCGACACCGAGGTCGATCGGCAACTGGCCAGGGACGCCCTGGAATCTGTCGGCCTGCACGGTTTTGAAGACCACGCCTTCGCCACCTTGTCCGGTGGCGAAAAGCAGCGGGTGATTCTGGCCCGGGCGCTGACGCAGCAGCCCGAGCTGCTGATCCTCGATGAGCCGACCAATCACCTCGACCCACGTTATCAGCTCGAACTGCTGCAACTGCTCAAGCGCCTGCAGATCGGCACCCTGGCCAGCATCCACGACCTTAATCTGGCCGCAGCTTTTTGCGACCGGCTGTATGTGATCGACCACGGCAGGATCATCGCCAGCGGCACCCCGCGCGAGGTGCTGACCGTCGACCTGTTGCGCGACGTGTTTGGTGTCCAGGCCCTGGTCGACGACCATCCCCTGTCCGGCTACCCGCGCATTACCTGGATAACCCAACCATGACTTTTATCCGCCTCGCGCTCTGCCTGAGCCTGCTGTCTGTTACCCAATGGGCTCAGGCCGAAGCCTCCCGCTACCCGCTGACAATCCAGAGCTGCAACCGCGACGTCACGTTCAATCAGGCGCCGACACACGCGGTCAGCCACGACATCAACATGACGCAAATGATGCTTGCCTTGGGCCTCAAGCCACGCATGGCGGGCTACAGCGGCATCAGCGGCTGGAAGGCGGTCACGCCCGAGATGCAGGTGATTCTCGACGGCCTGCCGGAACTGGCGAGCAAGTACCCTTCGATCGAAACCCTGCTCAATGCCAACGTTGATTTTTTCTTCGCCGGCTGGGATTACGGCATGCGGGTAGGCGGCGATCTCACTCCCCAAACCCTGACCCCGCTGGGGATCAATGTGTATGAGCTGACCGAGTCCTGCGCGTTTGTGATGAAGCGCCCGGCTGCCAGCCTCGAAGACACTTACAACGACCTGCGCAACCTGGGCAAGATCTTCGACGTGCAGGATCGCGCCAACGCCTTGATTGCACAGATGCAGCAGAGCGTTGCGGACACCCGCAAGACCCTGCCCGAGAGCCGGCCACGGGTGTTTTTGTATGACAGCGGAGAAGACCGCGCCATGACGTCAGGTCGCCTGGGCATTCCCCATGCCCTGATCGAAGCCGCCGGCGGTGACGATATCCTCGGCGACATTGATGCCAGCTGGACCCGCATCAATTGGGAAACCGTGGTCGAGCGTAACCCCGAGGTGATCGTCATCGTCGATTACAGCGAAGTCAGTGCCGAGCAAAAACAATACTTCCTTGAGCACAACCCGGCGCTGCAATCCGTGGCGGCCATCCGCAACAAACGCTTTATCGTCATCCCCTATGTTCAGGCCACACCGGGCATCGACAACGTGGTGGCGATCAAAACCCTGGCCAAAGGCTTTCATCCGCAATGACCGACCGTCGCTACTCTCTCATGCTGAGCGGCCTTGGCGTCCTGTTGCTGGTGTCGTGCGTGGTGTCGCTGGGTTTTGGTCCGGCGCGGGTGCCGGTGGAAGTGGTGTGGCACATATTGCTGAACAAGCTGTTCGGTATCGGAGAGGTGAACTGGAGTCCCGGGCAAGCCCATATCGTGTGGCTGATCCGTGTGCCGCGCATGCTGCTCGGGGCGCTGGTGGGCGCCGGGCTGGCGTTGATCGGTGCCGTCCTGCAAGCCGTGACCCGCAACCCGCTGGCCGACCCGCACCTGCTGGGTGTGACCAGTGGCGCGACGCTGGGCGCAGTGATCGTGGTGCTGCATGTCGGTCAGATCGTCGGCCTGCTGACCTTGCCGATTGCCGCATTTATCGGTGCCCTGCTGAGCATGTTGCTGGTGCTGGTCATCGCCAGCCGTCAGGGCCGGCTCGACAGCGACCGCTTGCTGTTGTGCGGGGTGGCGGTGTCATTCGTGATGATGGCCATCGCCAACACCCTGCTGTTTCTGGGTGACCATCGCGCCAGTTCCGCCGTGCTGTTCTGGATGTTGGGCGGGCTTGGTCTGGCGCGCTGGGAGCTGCTGGCAATCCCCAGCGCCAGCGTGTTGCTGGGGCTGGTGTTGCTACTGGGCATGGCCCGCCCGTTGAATGCATTGATGGCCGGCGAGCAGACCGCCGTGACCCTCGGTCTGAATGCCCGCACGGTGCGCCTGCGGGTGTTCCTGATTGCCTCGATGATGACCGGAGTACTGGTCGCCATCAGCGGTTCGATTGGCTTTGTCGGGCTGATGATCCCGCATATCGCGCGCCGCCTGGTCGGTGCCGAGCACCGGCGATTGTTGCCGGTGTCGGCCCTGCTCGGCAGCGTATTCCTGGTCTGGGTCGATGTCGCCGCACGCACCCTGATTGCCCCCGAAGACCTGCCCATTGGCGTGGCCACGGCGGCGATCGGCGGGTTGTTCTTTCTTGGCCTGATGCGCAAACGCTAGATTTCGTCGCGCAACAGCCCGGGTTTCGGCGTGGGTATGGCATCCAGCGGCGAAGGGGTGTCCCAGTCCACGGTCTGTAGTGCCGCCTGCAGTGCGTGATTGTCACCGACCTCTACACGCCCCGCACGCGGCCACTCGCGGCTGCTCGCCAGCACGCTCAGGGCGCCCGCACTGGCCAGTTGCGCCAGGTAATCACGTTGTTTTTTCGGGCTCGCATCGACCCCTTGCTGACTGGCATACAGGTCGTCCCAAAAATCGGAGCCCGGGACCATCTCGCACAGCGCCTTTTGCGCCTCCCCTTCCCGCCGTCGGTACTTGAGCAACGAGCCATCGTTGCCCGAGTGAAACGCGTGTGCCAACGAAAACCCCAGGCGTTCCAGCCCCGTGGTCACATAGCAAATATCACGCGGCGCGAATGAGTTATCCAGCAACTGCCGCTGCGCCTCCGTCCCTCGAGCACTGTCGACGGGCGGGTGCGAAAAGTGGGCGGCTATCGGCGCATAACCGTCGGGGAAGTCCGGCAAGGGGCGCAACTGGCCTGTTGAACGCTCGAACGTTGCACTCAGGAACAGCGCTTCGGCACCGTCCACGGGAGCGCCATTCCTGAAAGGCTCCACCGCCACATACCGGCTGGAGGCCGGGTTGTGCAGGATCGCGCCGGTCACTGCGTGTACATGCGGGCAAGTGAGTTGGTCATGGGCGTATCGCGCCGCATCGTCTTCGTGACTGAACTCAGGGCCCAGTGCGAATATGTTGCCCGGCCCGTCCACGGTGGGTGTTTGCCCCCACGGCCGCCAACCCTGCGAGATACGCCCCGCTGGCCCCCAAAGCGGGCTGGGCAGCAGAACCTCGAGGACACCGCTCGCCGCTACCTTGCGCACGTACCCCAGCGCTGTCTCGGCCTGGCTGGCCAGTTGCTCGATCATCTCCTTGCCGGTGTTGCGCAAGCTCCCCGCACCGATAAGCCTGGGGATATTGCCCGGCAAAAAGCCCAGCACAGCGCCGTCCGCCGTTGAAAGGTACAACTTCACCGGGTCTGCCAACGGATAACGCTGATCCTTGATGATCGAGAGTGTCACCATCGCCACCGCCAAATCACGGGGCGAGACAAACGCCTGGTACAGTTCATCCGTGGCAAGGAATGCCGACCGGGCAGGCCCGGCCAGGTACATGGCAAAGACTGTAAAGCCTTCGGGCCAGTGGTCACCTGAGGCCGACGGGCGATGCGCAAACACCTTGTCCAGGCTCAGCGCATCGCTCTGTACCGGTACGGTTGCAACATAGTGCGCGCCGACGTTGCTTTTCAAAATGAAGCCATATTGCACACCCCGACGTTCCCCCATTCGACGGTGAGCATCACGGACGGCATCGAGCACCTGACTGAACACCGGACCGCAGGCCGGAGGCTGACTGGCCTCAAGCCCTTCGTCCCTGGATAACGGCAGCACCGAAGTGGCCCTGAGGGTGCCCGGCACACCCCAATGAGGGCTGCCGGTGACAACCTGCAACTGACCCGCGCCAGCGACCTGGGCAATGTATTCGCCGGGCTTGATTGAGTTGGCCCGCAGCCTGGATTGCAGCGGGTTGTTCCGTGCCTGCTCAGGGTGTTCTACAGGGGGCGAAAGGCTGACCAGGAGCTTTTTCTCAGCCGCCGAACCACTCGCCGAATATTTGAGCAATGCCCCGTCGGGGGCGCAGAAATAGCGCACGGGTGCCCAATGGCGACCCTTGATCGCGGCGCACAACTCATGGGGGGCAAACATTGCGCGGGCCAGTTGTTCCTCCTGGTCGGAGCGCCACAGCTGCAAGGGCTCGACCCTGTGCGACTGATAAGCCGCGACCACCCGGTATTCGGTGGGAATGAAGGGCTCAACGTCTTGCGGCACCACGCTCGACGGATCAAAGGTTTCGTTGTGGGACGCCAACGGCTCTGTGGCGATAAAGCGCCGATCCGGAGTCTGGTAAACAAGCCCGCCGTAGACTTTATCCTGACCCCCGGCCATCCGGGCATGGACATAACGCGCCGCATCGTCGGCGCTGATAAAGAAAGGACTCAGCGCCCGCCGCTCAAACCCGCTGAAAGGCTGCCAGTGCGCATCGACACGGCCTTCGGTACTCCACACATCGCTGGTTTGCAGCACGCTCAACTGGCCTGCACTGGCCAGCGAACGAATCAGCCCCTGAACGGTTTCGACACCTGCCAGCAGGTCGCGCAGGATCGACAGCCCGCCGCCTTCGGCTGCCGACAGCCGGGCAAACAGGGCGTGCTCGACAGCGAGGAAGTGCGACACATACTCCAGCAAAGCCCCGTCGCGGGTCGCGATATACAGTGGCAAGGCTTGAGTCGCCCCCGGGCCGGCATGGGCCTGCGCCGCTGCAATGCCCTTTTGCAGGGCATCGGGGTGCATGAAGTTCTTGAACACGCTGGCCTGTTGCGCGGGTATCAGCGACGGGTCGCGGTAAAGACCATCGCAACCATAAAAGCCGAAAGCGGAGTAACCGGCAGGCATCAAGCTACGCCCCTCCGGGTCCCGGCCCAGCGCCCGGTCCAGAGAGAAGTCCATCGCCTGGGTGATGGGTTCGCTGACAACGAACGCCTGGCGTTCCCTGTGTTTGAGGGTCACGCCATAGTGCGGATCGGCGGTTCGATACATTCGGCGCCGGGCATACTTGAGGGCCAGCTCGATGCTGGAACACACAGGACCGAAGGCCGGGAATTGCACAATCACCGGCGCCAGCGCCAACGCATGCGGCACCGGTAACGCCTTGAATGCCCCGCTCAGCCGCCCCACTCTGGCGCCCCAGACCTCCATGGACTGGATGACGGTCAATGTCCCGGCTTCGGCGACCGCCCTGACGCTCTCGGTCATCGAGTCAAAACTCTGGACGCCGGCCCGAATGTCCTTGTACAGCTTGAGCAACAGGGCACGTTCGAGGGCAGAGCCGCTGGTCACATACTTGATCAGCGATCCGTTTACGCCGGACAGGTAGTGCGCAGGAGCAAACTCGGCGTTGATGATCGTGGCCAGCAGGTCATTGACCGAAAAGAAGCTGACCTGCAGGTGAATATCCGGTGCGCCCCAATGGCCGAAATGCGCCTGCAGCGCATCGTAGTTGTCCGGGTGCGAATGGTAAAAGGCGTAGCACGTATAGCCCGCCGGCTGGATAAAGGCACCGCCGGCATCGCGCGCCATGATCAGTTCGGGGTTGAAGGACGTGGCCTTGCCCCTCACCGGGCGCGTCGCAAAATAACGGCCCTGGCGGTCCTTCAGGATCGCCCCGCCATACTCAACGTTGCGCCGTTCGCCGATCAGCTCATGGGCAAAGCGGGCGGCATCATCGGGGTTAAGGAACGCAGGGCTCAGTGTCGGCAGCGTTACCGGTGCACCGTTCCGCTCCCGGGCGGATGTTCGCGGGTTATCAGATTCCATCATCACTCATCTCCTTGAGGGTGTTGGCCGGTTCCATCGCGGCCAGTGCCCATCCTGCGTTCTGCCACTCGCCTTCGGGTGCTACATAGTTAAGGCGCGGGGGCTCAAGCACCAAAGCAGAACATCTGCGCCCACGGCGTGCGCCGGACGGCACCGGGCTGGTGCGCGCCCGCGTTACAAATCCTCGTAAAGCCCCAATCCAGAGCCGCCGCACCGAAACGGCACAGCCTTTGCTAAAGACCTTCAGCGTTCGTATCTGCCGACTAAAAAAATCAGACACCTGGAGCTCGCACCATGAAGCGTCGTAGCTTGATCAAGGCTTTCACCCTCTCAGCTTCCATCGCCGCGATGGGCATGTCCTGGACCCTTCAGGCTGCAGAGACCATCAAGGTCGGCATCTTGCATTCGCTGTCGGGGACCATGGCGATCTCCGAAACCTCGCTGAAAGACATGGCATTGATGACCATCGACGAGATCAATGCCAAAGGCGGGGTCAACGGCAAAATGCTGGAAGCCGTCGTGGTCGACCCCGCGTCCAACTGGCCGCTCTTCGCCGAAAAGGGACGTCAGTTGCTGACCCAGGACAAGGTCGCGGTGGTGTTCGGTTGCTGGACTTCGGTGTCGCGCAAGTCGGTGCTGCCGGTGTTTGAAGAGCTCAACGGATTGCTGTTCTACCCGGTGCAATACGAAGGCGAAGAAATGTCGCCCAACGTGTTCTACACCGGTGCTGCGCCTAACCAGCAAGCGATCCCGGCCGTTGAGTACTTGATGAGCGAAGACGGCGGCAGTGCCACACGCTTCGTCTTGCTGGGCACCGACTATGTGTACCCGCGCACCACCAACAAAATCCTGCGCGCCTTCCTGCATGCCAAAGGTGTCGCCGACAAAGACATCGAAGAGGTCTACACCCCGTTTGGTCACAGCGATTACCAGACCATCGTGTCCAACATCAAAAAGTTCTCGGCCGGTGGCAAAACAGCCGTGATCTCCACCGTCAACGGCGACTCCAATGTGCCGTTCTATAAGGAACTGGCCAATCAGGGACTCAAGGCGACCGACGTGCCGGTCATTGCCTTCTCGGTGGGTGAAGAAGAACTGCGTGGCATCGACACCAAGCCGCTGGTGGGCAACCTGGCGGCCTGGAACTACTTCCAGTCGGTCGAGAACCCGGTCAACCAAGCGTTCGTGGCGAACTGGAAAGCCTATGCCAAGGCCAAAAATCTGCCGGGGGCGGACAAGGCCGTGACCAACGACCCGATGGAAGCCACCTACGTGGGCATCCACATGTGGGCGCAGGCGGCTGAAAAGGCCAAGTCCACCGATGTGGATAAAGTCCGTGAAGCCCTGGCCGGACAGAGCTTCGCCGCGCCATCGGGCTACACCCTGACCATGGACAAGACCAACCATCACTTGCACAAACCGGTGATGATCGGCGAGATCCAGCCTGACGGTCAGTTCAGTGTGGTCTGGCAAACCGAAGGCCCGGTCCGGGCTCAACCGTGGAGCCCGTACATTCCTGGCAACGACAAAAAGCCGGACTACGCGGTGAAGGGTAACTAAGACCGATAGATCGCCCCCTCTGCAGGCGCGCTTGCTCGCATCTCGACGGTTTCTGATAAACCGCGGCGCCTGCATCCCGAGCAAGCGCGCTCCTGCAGACTCTGTAAGGCCATGACGATGCCCACTGCCCTTTACCGCTTTATCTTCGCGTTGCTGCTATTCCTGCCCTTGGCGGCCACGGCCGATGACGCCAGCGACTTCACCGCCGCGAACAGTACCCAACAGGCCAAATTACTGGAGAGTTGGGCTGCCCGGCCCGAACCGGCCCGTGTCGAGCTGATCAACAGCCTGCAGCAAGGCCGGATTGCCCTCAACGGTGAAACCCGAACGGTGCGTCTGAACAACCGCTTGCGCGGTTTGATCGAGACCGCGCTGGCCAGCCATCAACTGCTCGCCGCCGACCCGGCACTGCGCCTGACCGCGGCGCAGCAACTGCAAAAGTCTGCCCGACCGGCGCAGCTCAGCTTTCTCGAACAACAACTGGCCAGCGAAACCGACAGCGATGTTCAGAGCGCCCTGAGCCTGGCACTGGCCAATCTGCAACTGGTGGACAGCAACCCCGCCGTACGCCTGGCCGCTGTGCGCCTGCTCGGGGAAACCGGCGAGCCGCTGGCCCGTACCCGCCTTGAAAACCTGTTGCAGCCGGGTGTCGAAACCGATGCCGCCGTGCGTACCGCTGCCGAAACCAGCCTGGCGCAAGTCGAGCGCAAACTGCTGATCGGCGATGTGCTGGGCCAGGCCTTCAGCGGCGTATCCCTGGGGTCGATTCTATTGCTGGCGGCCCTCGGGCTGGCCATCACCTTCGGCCTGCTCGGCGTGATCAACATGGCCCACGGCGAGATGCTGATGCTCGGTGCCTACGCCACTTACGCCGTGCAGTTGCTGTTTCAGCGCTATGCACCCGGGGCCATCGAGTTCTATCCCCTGCTCGCTCTGCCCGTGGCGTTCTTCGTCACCGCCGGCGTCGGCATGCTGCTGGAGCGCACGATCATTCGCCATCTCTATGGCCGACCACTGGAAACCCTGCTCGCCACATGGGGCATCAGCCTGATGTTGATCCAGTTGGTGCGCTTGCTGTTTGGGGCGCAGAACGTCGAAGTTGCCAACCCGGCCTGGCTCTCGGGCGGCTTGCACGTGCTGCCCAATCTGGTACTGCCCTACAACCGCATGGTCATCGTCGTCTTCGCCCTGGCCGTCGTAGTGCTGACCTGGTTGCTGCTGAATAAAACCCGGTTGGGCCTTAACGTGCGGGCCGTGACCCAAAACCGCAACATGGCGGCGTGCTGTGGCGTGCCGACCGGGCGGGTGGACATGCTCGCCTTCGGTCTCGGCTCGGGCATTGCCGGGCTGGGTGGCGTGGCGTTGAGTCAGGTTGGCAACGTCGGCCCGGACCTGGGCCAGGGTTACATCATTGATTCCTTCCTGGTGGTCGTGCTCGGCGGCGTCGGTCAGCTCGCGGGCACGGTCTACGCGGCCTTCGGCTTAGGGGTGGCAAACAAGATCCTGGAACCGCAGATGGGCGCCGTGCTCGGCAAAATCCTTATCCTGGGGCTGATCATTCTGTTTATTCAGAAACGCCCGCAAGGTCTCTTCGCGCTGAAAGGACGGGTGATCGACTGATGAACCAACCCCTGATGATGACAGCCACACAAAAGGCCGGGCCCAGGCTCACCGCGCTGGCGGGCGGCCTGATACTGCTGGTACTGCTGGCCATGCCGCTGCTGTCGCTGCTGCCTGCCGACAGCCCGTTTCAAGTCTCTGCCTACACGTTGACGCTGGTGGGCAAAATCCTGTGCTACGCCATTGTCGCTCTGGCCCTGGATCTGGTCTGGGGTTATGCCGGGCTGTTGTCGCTGGGGCACGGCCTGTTCTTCGCTTTGGGCGGTTACGCGATGGGTATGTACCTGATGCGCCAGGCCGCAGGCGATGAGTTGCCCGCCTTCATGACCTTTTTGTCGTGGACCGAACTGCCGTGGTACTGGGTCGGGACCGAGCACTTCTGGTGGGCGATGTGCCTGGTGGTGCTAGCGCCGGGCATGCTGGCGCTGGTGTTCGGCTTTTTCGCCTTTCGTTCGCGGATCAAGGG
This sequence comes from Pseudomonas sp. D1HM, assembly GCF_019266105.1. Classification (NCBI taxonomy): domain Bacteria; kingdom Pseudomonadati; phylum Pseudomonadota; class Gammaproteobacteria; order Pseudomonadales; family Pseudomonadaceae; genus Pseudomonas; species Pseudomonas sp. D1HM. The sequence continues at coordinate 98,842 of NZ_LRMN01000015.1, forward strand.
CGTGTACTTCTCGATCATGACCCAGGCCCTGACCTTCGCCGGGATGTTGCTGTTTTTTCGTAACGAAACCGGCTTCGGCGGCAACAACGGCTTCACCCACTTCCGCAGCATTTTGGGGTTCGGCATCACTGAACCCGGGACCCGCGCCGCGTTGTTCTTAGCCACCGTGCTGTTGCTGGTAAGCAGTCTGTTTCTGGGCTGGCGACTGGCGCGCAGCAAATTCGGCCGGGTGCTCACCGCGCTGCGTGATGCCGAAAACCGCCTGATGTTCTGCGGTTACGACCCGCGGGGCTTCAAGCTGTTTGTGTGGGTGTTGAGTGCCGTGCTGTGTGGCTTGGCCGGAGCGTTGTACGTGCCGCAAGTGGGGATCATCAACCCGGGTGAAATGTCGCCCACCAACTCCATTGAAGCTGCCGTATGGGTGGCCCTGGGCGGACGCGGCACCTTGATCGGCCCCTTGCTCGGCGCAGGCCTGGTCAATGGCATGAAGAGCTGGTTCACCGTGGCCTTCCCCGAATACTGGCTGTTCTTTCTCGGGGCGTTGTTCATCATCGTGACCCTGTACCTGCCCAAGGGCGTGATCGGCCTGCTGAAGAAAAGGGGCGAGCAATGAGAATCACACCGACCGCTGAATTCATGCTCGAACCGGTCATGGATGCAGGCAGCAGCCGCGACGCCATCGGCCTGGGCCAAAGCGCCGGGCCAGGCCTCAATACCCGCCACGGCACGATCCTGACCCTGGAAGACATCAGCGTCAGCTTTGACGGCTTCAAGGCGTTGAACAACCTCAACCTGTACATCGGCGTGGGTGAGTTGCGCTGCATCATTGGCCCCAACGGGGCCGGCAAGACCACGATGATGGATGTGATCACCGGCAAGACCCGTCCCACGGAAGGTCAAGCGTGGTTTGGCGAAACCTTCGACCTGAGGCAGATGAGCGAAGTGCAGATCGCCCAGGCCGGGATCGGTCGCAAGTTTCAAAAGCCCACAGTGTTCGAGGCCCTGAGCGTGTTTGAAAACCTGGAGCTGGCCCAAAAGACCGACAAGTCGGTGTGGGCCAGCCTGCGCGCAAGGCTGACCGGCGAACAGACCGACCGCATCGGCGAGGTGCTCGACACCCTCCGCCTGACCCCCTCGGCACAGCGCCCGGCCGGGTTGTTGTCCCACGGGCAAAAACAGTTTTTGGAAATCGGCATGCTGCTGGTGCAAGACCCGCAGCTGTTGCTGCTGGACGAGCCGGTCGCGGGCATGACCGACGCTGAAACCGAGTTCACCGCCGAACTGTTCAAAAGCCTGGCGGGCAAGCACTCGCTGATGGTGGTGGAGCATGACATGGGCTTCGTCGGCGCCATCGCCGACCACGTCACCGTGCTGCATCAAGGCAGCGTACTGGCCGAAGGGTCGCTGGAACAGGTGCAGGCAGATGAGCGGGTGATCGAGGTTTATCTGGGCCGCTGATGAATGGAACGAGGCTGCAAACTTGCCTTTGTAGCCGCTGCCGCAGGCTGCGAAAAGGGCCGCAGGACCTTCAACTGCAAAACCCATCGCAGCCTTCGGCAGCGGCTACAGAAGGCTTATGCACAGGTACACAGTCAGGCGCAGGCCATAAGGAAACCAACCATGCTTCACGTCAAAAATCTGCATCAGTTCTATGGCGGTAGCCACATTCTTCGCGGCCTGTCATTTGAGGTCAGCGTGGGTGAAGTCACGTGCCTGCTCGGGCGCAATGGCGTGGGCAAAACCACGCTGCTCAAGTGCCTGATGGGTTTGCTGCCGGTCAAAGAAGGCGAAGTGCAATGGGCGGGTCAGGTCATCACCTCGCTTAAACCTCATCAGCGCGTGCACGCCGGGATCGCTTATGTGCCCCAGGGCCGGGAGATTTTCGGACGCCTGACGGTTGAAGAAAACCTGCTCATGGGCCTGTCGCGCTTCCCGGGGGCCGAAGCCCGGGAAGTGCCCGCGTTCATCTATGAGCTGTTCCCGGTGTTGCTGCAAATGAAACATCGACGCGGTGGCGATTTGTCCGGTGGCCAGCAACAACAGCTGGCGATTGGCCGCGCACTGGCCAGCCGGCCTCGCTTGCTGATCCTCGACGAGCCCACCGAAGGCATTCAACCCTCGGTGATCAAGGAGATTGGCGCCGTGATCAAAATGCTCGCCGCCCGGGGCGACATGGCGATCTTGCTGGTGGAGCAGTTCTACGATTTTGCCGAAGAGCTGGCCGATCAGTACCTGGTGATGTCCCGGGGAGAGATCGTGCAGCAAGGCCGTGGAGAAAATATGCAAACAGAGGGTGTACGCGGGCTGGTGACGATTTAATCTGTGGCCCTGATAAGTGAAAAGTCCTACCTATGAACCTGCCGGCCAACACCGCGTTGTTCACCCCCAGCTGGGATGCCGAGCTGGAACTGGGCTATGGCCGCTTTGGTGAGAGCACGCGCCCGACGCTTCGCCGCCATGCCGGGCCGCTACGTGTGCAAAAGCACCTGTACGCCGAAGGCCCGCAGGTGTGCCAGCACATCATCGTCCATCCGCCGGGAGGGATCGCCGGCGGTGACCGGCTGAACATTCGCGCCAGTGTCGGCCCCGGGGCCTGGGCGCAACTGACCAGCCCCGGCGCCGCAAAGTGGTACCGCGCCGCCGGGCCGGCCTATCAAACAGTCGAGCTCAATGTGGCCGCCGGCGCGACGCTCGAATGGCTGCCACAAGAAACCATCGTCTTCAGCGCAGCCCGGGCCGAACTCAGTACCCGCATTGAACTGGAAGGCGATGCGCGGCTGTTTTACTGGGACATGGTGGCGCTGGGCCGACAAGCCAGCGACGAACACTTCGACCTCGGGCACTTTCAATCACAGCTGGATATCCGTCGCGACGGCCAGTTGCTCTGGCATGAGCGCCAGCGCATTGTCGGCGGCGATGGCCTGTTGCACTCGCCTATAGGCCTGGATGGCCACCCGGTATTTGCCACGTTGCTGGTGACCGGTGACATCAGCCCCGAATTGCTTGAGACCTGCCGCTCGTTGCCCAACCCGGTACGAGGTGATCTGACCCAATTGCCGGGCCTGCTGGTGGCGCGTTGCCTGGCCGCTGAGGCCTTGCAGGCACGGGGCTGGCTGATTGACCTGTGGCATCTGCTGCGTCCGGCGCTACTGGGCCGAGCGGCGTTGGCGCCAAGAATCTGGAGCACCTGAAGCACGGCGCAGGCATCAGCCGCCCGCCCTTCGCACTCTATTTTTTCTGATTTGAATACGGACCCATCATGGACCTGACACCACGCGAAAAAGGCAAGATGCTGATCTTCACTGCCGGCCTGCTGGCCGAACGGCGATTGGCACGCGGCGTGATTCTCAACTATCCGGAAACCATCGCCTATATTTCGGCCGCCTTGCTCGAAGGTGCCCGTGATGGCCGCACCGTCGCCGACCTGATGCATTACGGCACCACCCTGCTCACCCGCGAGCAGGTCATGGAAGGTATCCCGGAAATGATCCCCGACATCCAGATCGAAGCCACCTTCCCGGATGGCACCAAGCTGGTCACTGTCCATCAACCCATCGCCTGAGGCTGCACCATGTCTTACATCATTCGTGATGCTGTCCCGAGCGACCTGCCGGCGATTCGCGACATCTACAACGATGCGGTACTCAATACCCTGGCCATCTGGAACGAGCAGACCGTCGACCTGGAGAACCGCCAGCAGTGGTTTGATGCCCGCCAGGCCCAGGGCTACCCGATTCTGGTGATCGTCGATACCGCCGACACCCCGCTGGGTTACGCCTCGTTTGGTGACTGGCGACCGTTTGAAGGCTTCCGCCACACGGTTGAACACTCGGTCTACATTCATCCCGAGCAGCGCGGCAAGCGCCTCGGCCCACTGTTGCTGGTGGAACTGATCAAACGTGCCAGAGCCTGCGACAAACATGTGATGGTGGCCGCCATTGAAAGCGGTAACGCCGCGTCGATCCATGTCCATCGCCAGCTCGGCTTCGTCACCAGCGGGCGCATGCCACAAGTCGGGATCAAGTTTGGTCGCTGGCTCGACCTGACCTTCATGCAATTGATGCTCAACCCTGGCGCATTGCCCCGCGCCGCTCACCTGGATAACGTGCAATGAATACCGAACACGTGCTGCAAGTCACGGCCCAGACGTTTGCGCAGTATCGCGAAGACTTGATCACGTTGCTGATCGATGCCGTTCGTCACGGTGCTTCGGTCGGGTTCATGGACGATCTGGACTTACCTCAGGCCAGCCGCTACTTCAACGAGGTTCACACTCAGTTGGAGCAAGGCAGCTTGCTGTTGTGGGTCCTGGTCGAAGACCAGCGCGTGCTGGCCAGTGTGCAGTTGGCCCTGTGCCAGAAGAGCAACGGCCTGAACCGCGCCGAGGTGCAAAAACTGCTGGTACTCAACGAGGTGCGGCGTCGCGGCCTGGGGCAGGTGCTGATCCACGCCCTTGAACAGGGCGCCCGCCAGCAAAAACGCGGGTTGTTGCACCTGGACACCGAAGCCGGCTCCCCGGCCGAGAACTTCTACAGCGCACTGGGCTACACCCGTGTCGGCGAATTGCCCAACTATTGCCGCAGCCCGAACGGCCATTACAGCCCCACGGCCATCTACTACAAAACCCTGGGTGAGCCGCAATGATTCCGGGTGAATACCGGATCGAGTCCGGGGATATCGAACTCAATGTCGGCCGCCGCACCTTGAGTCTCAGTGTGTCAAACCGGGGCGACCGGCCAATCCAGGTCGGCTCGCACTATCACTTTTTCGAGACCAATGATGCGCTGAACTTTGAACGGGCCGACAGCCGCGGCATGCGCCTGAATATCCCGGCAGGAACAGCCGTGCGCTTCGAGCCGGGCCAGACCCGCGAAGTGGAACTGGTGGAGCTGGCCGGACTGCGTCGTGTGTTTGGCTTTGCCGGGCGAATCATGGGCAACCTGGACTGACCCCAACACGAATCGCGAGCACGCTCGCGATGAAATCACCGCGGGCCGGATCGAATTAATTTTGGGGAATGAACAATGAAAATTTCTCGTCAGGCTTACGCCGATATGTTCGGCCCCACTGTGGGCGACAAGGTACGGCTGGCCGATACCGAGTTGTGGATCGAGGTCGAACAGGACTTCACTACCTACGGTGAAGAGGTGAAATTTGGGGGCGGCAAGGTGATTCGCGACGGCATGGGGCAAAGCCAGCTGCTCGCCAGCGAAGTCGTCGACACATTGATTACCAACGCTCTGATCATCGATCACTGGGGGATCGTCAAAGCTGATGTGGGGCTTAAAAACGGGCGGATTCATGCCATCGGCAAAGCCGGCAACCCGGACATCCAGCCCAACGTAACCATCGCCATCGGCGCCAGCACCGAGGTCATCGCCGGCGAAGGCATGATCCTCACCGCAGGCGGGATCGACACCCATATTCACTTCATCTGCCCGCAGCAGATCGAAGAAGCATTGATGAGCGGCGTGACCACCATGATCGGCGGCGGTACCGGCCCGGCAACAGGCACCAATGCCACCACCTGCACCTCCGGGCCGTGGCACATGGCGCGCATGCTGCAGGCCGCCGATGCGTTCCCGATGAACATGGGGTTCACCGGTAAAGGCAACGCCAGCCTGCCTCAACCGCTGATCGAACAGGTCGAGGCCGGGGCGATCGGCCTCAAGCTGCATGAAGACTGGGGCACCACCCCGGCCGCCATCGACAACTGCCTGAACGTTGCCGACCTGTATGACGTACAAGTGGCGATTCACAGTGACACCCTGAACGAGTCGGGGTTTGTCGAAACCACCCTCGCCGCGTTCAAAGGCCGCACCATCCACACTTATCACACCGAAGGCGCCGGTGGCGGGCATGCCCCGGACATCATCAAAGCCTGCGGCCTGAGTAACGTACTGCCGAGCTCGACCAACCCGACCCGGCCCTTTACCCGCAATACCATCGACGAACACCTCGACATGCTGATGGTGTGTCATCACCTTGACCCCAGCATTGCCGAAGACGTGGCCTTTGCTGAAAGCCGCATCCGTCGCGAAACCATTGCCGCCGAAGACATCCTGCACGATCTGGGGGCTTTTTCGATGATCAGCTCCGACAGCCAGGCAATGGGACGTGTGGGCGAAGTCATCACCCGTACGTGGCAAACCGCCGACAAAATGAAGAAACAGCGCGGCCCGCTGCCTGAAGACAGCCCCGGCAACGACAACTTCCGCGCCAGGCGCTACATCGCCAAATACACTATCAACCCGGCCATTACCCACGGTGTAAGCCATGAAGTGGGGTCGATCGAGGTGGGCAAGTGGGCCGATCTGGTGCTGTGGCGCCCGGCGTTTTTCGGGGTCAAGCCGACGCTGATTCTCAAGGGTGGTGCGATTGCCGCCAGCCTGATGGGGGACGCGAACGCCTCCATTCCGACCCCACAGCCGGTTCATTACCGCCCCATGTTCGCCAGCTATGGCGGATCGCGCCACGCCACCTGCCTGACGTTCATCAGCCAGGCCGCAGCGGATGCCGGTGTGCCTGAAACCCTCGGTTTGAAAAAGCAGATCGCGGTGGTCAAAGGCTGCCGCGATGTGCAAAAAACCGACCTGATCCACAACGGTTACTTGCCAGTGATCGACGTCGACCCGCAGACCTATCAGGTCAAGGCCGATGGCGTGTTGCTGTGGTGCGAGCCGGCAGACGTACTGCCGATGGCCCAGCGTTACTTCCTGTTTTGACAGCGCTCGCCGGACGGTGAGGGGGCGAGTACTGAGACCAGCCCCCCCCCGGCAATGCCCGGTACAGGCTCATCCCTGGCGCGGGGTTTCTCTCAGCGCTGGCACGTCCACGCCCAGCGCTGCATCCGTCAATGCCTTCAGCAGCTGTCGGTGCTCATCATCAATCTGACGGACACCGGCCGCGTACTCGGCATCGGTCATGACCCGACCGAGGGGCAGCGCACTGAGGGGTTTGCCCAGCACGGCGCCCGCCTGTTCGATCTGCTGGCGCAACCCGGCTTTCTGCGCCCCGGATAACGCCACGTCTTCGACCCAGGCCTGTTGCGCGGCCTGCAGATCGATCAACGCCTCCAGCTTGGCTTTCAGCCTGTCAAAATCAGGACGGTGGGTGCCTTCAAGAAACTCGATCCACCGCGGCTGATCGAGCAACTGGTTGCGCAGACCTTCACCTTGCTCCAGCGCCAGCACCTGCTCATAGGCACTCTCCAGCATCGCCGGTGTCACCTCGGGCTCCACGAACATATTGCTGGAAGATTGCCACGGCAAATCCAGGCGCCGGGCAAGATGAGTGGTGTAAGCCAGGTAGATTTCCACTTCATCGATGTCTGGCAGCAGCACGCCATTGGCATCGTAATGATCGACACGCCGTGGCGTGTCACCCGAGTTGTATTTGTACTCGGGGTGCTTGCGGCCCTGGGCTTCCAGTTCCTGCACCCGCGCCCGGGCAATCCGCCCCAACTGATCGAGCCGGGCCTTGCCTTTGGCGAGGTCGAGCACTTCGAGTTTGACCAGCCACGCCTTCGGCGCCTGATAAGCCTCGTACCACATCACCTCGACACCCATCGCATTGAACAGCTGTGCGCCGGCATCAATACACGTAAAAGGTGCCTGAGCCATCTCGAAGAGCTTGTCACGAAGGTCAGGGCTTTCGTCCATGGCTGTCAGCATGCGCCAGACCTTGGCTTTCATGTCTGCGTTGAAGGTCACGGCGTCGGGGCGATAATTCATGTGTTGCGCCTGATCGCTGATGACGGCGAAAAACGGCTCCGAACCCGCAGAGAATTCCACACGGTTCCACAACGCTTGCCGGGAGACCACCTCTTCGGCGGGCAGGCCCTCGACCCAATGCCCGCTGTCGCTGGCCAGCCCCCGTGCCCTTTGCCGGGCGGGGTCGATTCCCACCGATTCGCGATACAGGTTTATTTTTTCGTTCACCTCATCCGAAACCCGTTGCGCGCTGATACTGGTTCGCCCCAGCAGGCGGGCCTTGTCAGAGCCCGGCGCCACATCAGGGATGCGGGTCAGCGGGTTATCTTCGAGCAACAGTAAAAAATCCCGAGGCCGGGGATGAGCCAAAAGCCCGGCGGGCCAGGCATCAAGCCCGCAATTGTTGAGCGAAATGGCTCTGAGGCGGGGCATGCGGCTCAGATCGGGCAACACGCCGAGCGGTGAGTCGTCCAGCCCCAGCATCACCAACTGGGTCATGCCTTTGAGCTGCTCGGCGGATTCAGGGGTGAGCGTGATGTTGTTCACCATCAGGTCGAGCACTTCCAGTTTCGGCATGCGTGTGATGGCCGTCGGGAATCGGGTCAGTCGATTGGCACTGAGATCGAGCGACTGTAATTTCGGAAAGTTTGAGAGAAAGTCGTCAATGGCATCCGTGGCCCCCGTTTGCGACAACTCGACCCGGGTGACATGGGAGAAATCTGCGCTCAACGGCGGCAGGCTTTCCAGCACAGGCCCCATGCCTTCGCCTTCGATTTGCAGCGTCTGGCCAATATACCGCCCGGCACGATCCAGATTCATCGGACCGGCCCGACGCCACACCTGCTTGAGCCGATCGCTGATGTAATGCCTGGCCCGCAATACCGGAATCTGGGTGTCCGTCGGCCCGCCCCGCAAAGGCACACCATCGACAGGGGATGAAATCCATCGGTTGAGGGTCATGCCCAACTGGGTGAAATCATCCTCAAGCGCTTTGATCCTGGCCGGTGCATGGATGCCGAGTGAACTCAGTGCATCGGATATTTCATCCGCTCCGGCATAGGGATACAGCCGCTCATAGCGGGCCCTGAGCATCTCTTGCGGACCGTAAGTGCCCGTGGTCCGCCGGCCACTGAGCGGGTAACCCAAGCGGCCATCGGGCAAGCGTTCGGGGGGCAGGAAGAACGGTCGGCTCTCGGCCCGGATGTTCAGCAGGGGCCGCAGGCGCTCCCGGGATAACGGGTGTTGCTGAATATTCAATTTCAACGCCGAACCCTGGCCCACATGGGGCAACTTTACCGACTGCCGATACCCGTCCGGCAAGGCATGCTGCAGGCTGCTATACAGGTCATCAGCGCCATGCAGCGCCTGGCCCTGTTCATCCTGAGCCATGTATTGCCCATCTCCGATGCGTACCAGCACTTTGCGATTGCCTGCCTCCAGGGGGCCAAAGCTGGCCCTCAATTCGCCATTGAAGTGATCGTTACGGACTTCAATGCGCAGATCGTCCTTCCAGCCGGGCAAGGTTTCGAGGGTATTCAGGGCCAGGGTTTCGGTGTCTGCCGTGACCAGGCTGTCCATATACAGCCCGCGGTAAGCAGACGACAGTTGCGCCTCACGCTGCAGGGTGCGTGCCGATTGCATCAACCGTTCGGGGCCTTTGCCGCTGTTGAGCTGCGCCAGTTCGCTGGCGCTGGCGTCAGACACCAACCGGCGGGCAATCGATGCAGGGAGTTTCGGAAACACGCGCTTGAGCCACTCGATGGAGGTCCGCAGCGGATCCCTGGCCGGCACACTGCCTTCAGCAAGGCTGTCGAACAAACGCTGGGTGTTTTTTTCCATCAGTGCGCTCAGACGCTCTTTGAACAGCTCAAGGCGTTCATCACGCTGAAAAGGTACACGCTCACCCAGCAGGTCTTCGAGTTGTTGCTGAGTCAGTGCGTCCACAACACGTCCCGGTAACTCGCCATTCATCAACTGCGCCCGGTTGATGTGGATAATGTCGTTACCGGACGCGTGTTCATTGCCGAATCGGGCGCCCGGTACCGAAGGCGCCGGCAAGTCGAAAACCTCGATGGCCTTGCTCGCGGGCCAGCCCGCCAGCTCCGGGGCAAAGGCCGCGGAGTAGCCACACAGTTCACTGGAGAGACGCCCTGCCCTGACTTCCGCGACCACGGTCCTGGCCTTGGCATACGCCTTGAATTGCCAAATGCTGTCGGCCAGAAGTGCGGGGGTCGGCTCGTTCTCGACATACATGCGGCGCAAGTCGTCTTCATGAACGCCGCTGACCTGCAGCACCTGCTCGAGTTCGCTGTCGCTCATCCCCACGACCGAGGCGCCCAGCCGGCGCATCAGGGTACGTCGTGGCCACAGCTTGGGCTGCTCCCCTTCATGCACCCACACCCCGTGGCCGTTGTGCCGGAACTCGGGTTCATAAGCCTCCACGCGGGCGGGATGCAACGCACGATACTGACCGGAGGCCGGATCTTGCCTGAGCACGTAGTGCTTGCCTTCGTGCACCAGCACTTCACGATTATTGTGCGTGTGCAGGCCAATCTCATTGGGCTGTGATTGGGGCGCCAGGGTGATCGGATGTTCATAACCTTCCAGGTCCGGGCTCCAAAGCCGCTGCTCACCGCCCGGCAATGTCACGCGCTTGAGCCTTTCGATCACCGGTGACACGCCGCGCACCACTGCGGCGCCCGCCGCCAGCATCGCCATGTTTTCCAGGACATCACCGATATGCCCCCAGGCCGCTTCCCGGTCGCCATCGCTCCACTCGAGACAGCCTTCGATGGTTTCGTACAGCAACTGCCCGGCCATCACCGTCAACATCACATCACCCAGGGGCGGTACCACCATTGCCAGCACGTTGACTGCAAACAAGCCGATATTCAGATAGTGCGAGAGCCGTGCAGAGCGATTGCTGACATCGGCGTCTGCCGTGGACAGGGCCATGTTGCGGGCATTGTTGAACAGGGTGCCGCGCATGTCGTCGAACAACTTGCCCCATATTTCAACGTCGAACCACACCCGTTCTTCGCTCATGGTGCAAATTTCGAGGTTGATATCGGGATCGTCCGCCTGGACACGACGCGTATGGTATTCGGGCTGGGGCAGTAGCAGCACAGGCCTCAGTGACAGGGCCCAGCCCAGCCACCAGGGATGCTCCGGCGCATCCGTCACCAGCATGGTCAGGCGCCTGTAGTAATAGGGACGGTCCTTTTGCTCAATGAACCGGCTCAGGAACAGTTGATAAGGCGTAAGGCCCGCCTGCCTCAATGACGTGGAACGGGTCGTCAGTTTGCGCAGCATTTCGTCACGAAAATCGGAGAAGCTTGCGTAGCGCTTGAGCGGGTGCTCTGGATCGCCCGGGATCCAGACCACCATCGCTCCCGCGTAGTGCCCCTCGACACTGAGCTCGAAGACGACGCAGCCCTTGAGCAAAAGCCCCATCACACATGGGTAGCGATACCAGAGTTGTTGCTCGCCCAGCTTGATCTGACGCTCACCGCCCACCACCCGCATCATCAGGGCATAAGTGGCGATGTCGATATCGCCCTTGAGCAAGGCTGTTTGCGCATCGACCTTGAGCAACGCTTGCTGGTGACTGATGTAGCGGTGGCGCAGGACTTCCCGGGACAGCACGCTTTCCGGGTCGAGCCAGGTGCCGAGCTCCTGCTGGTACAGGCGACCGATATCCAGGGTTCGGCACAGCGAGGTGAACACTTCGAGCGTGAGTGAGGTCTGGTACGGCTTGAAGCGGCCGAACTCGTCCGGCCGGCTAATGAACCCCGAGTCTTCGCCAAAGTACCCGGCCTCGGTTTCAGGTTGCTCAAAGTTGTGCAGTGCGGCCTGAAGCAACGACATGCTTTTGACACTGAACCCGCCCGAGCCGACACCAAACGCGTCGACCGTCGGTGCGTAGAGCCGGACAAAAACCTCGTTGACCGGGAGCCTGTACCCGGCACTTTCCAGCGCCTGCTCGAGCAAGGGTTGCGCAAAGGCGTTCAGCTCCGGGATTTTGCCCAGGTAACTGTCCAGCTTGTTCAGTGCCTGGCCGCAGGTCTGGTTCAGCGTTTTGAGCGTGTCTTTTTGTGCCGTTGATGCGCGTGCATACCAATCGGGAATCTGCGGGCGGATTGCCGTCAGCGCGGCACGTCGCTCTGGCGCAGCCTCTACCATATACGGGGGGATGGCGCTCTGGATGAGGTCGTAGTGGCGTCCGTGTTCAATGGGGATTAAAGCGGGGTAAGTCGTAGCCTCGGGCATCGTTCAGTCCTTGATAAATGATGGGGTCATCAGCTTATCGAGGAGGCCTTGGGCTAAAGGGGTATATAGATAGTGCCTGGTCGGGCCAGTGCAATCATGCCGCATGCAGCGGGCTCACGAGGGTCGCCATGCGTTGATTCGGACGAATCAACGCATGGTCATCGCAAACTCGCGGGGGCCGGAGTCAAGCTATTCGACGAAGCGTCCCAACTGCTGTTTGAGCCGCTGATTTTCGGCCCGCAGTTGCTGCAACTCTTCGAGCAGTTCCAGTGCCAGGGCGACACCTTCCCACTCCATCTTCAAATCATCACGCAGCTTGGCTGCACGCCTTGCAATCATCAGTTCGTAATCTTCAAAACGCCACACGTCCGGCGTGCGGCCCTGAGGCTCGATAATTCCGTGTTCGACAATCTCTATCACGTAGGTGGCCGGGATATTGGCCTCCTCGCAGAACCTTTCCATGTCCAGCTGAACGATCAGGGTGCTGCTCATGATCAGTTACTCCATTGGGCTCTCGGGTCGAATGCCGCTTTTTCGGCGAGGTCTTGCCACAGGGCTTTGGTAGCCTCGTCGGTGTGCTTGGGCATCACCACTTTCAATTGGGCGTACAAATCACCGCGCTGGCCTTGCTTGTCTGCCAGGCCATGGCCTTTGATCCGCAAACGCTGACCGCTCTGGCTGTCCGGACGAATGGTCAGGTTGATCTTGCTGGTCAGGGTCGGCACTGCCACTTTGGTGCCCAGCGCCGCTTCCCATGGTGCCAGCGGAACCGTGATGATCAGGTCGTGACCTTCCACATCGAACATCGGGTGCGGGGCAAAGCGAATGATCAGGTACAAATCACCATTCGCCCCGCCGCCCATGCCCGGGCCGCCCTGGCCTTTGAGACGGATGCGCTCGCCGTCTTCCACACCGGCCGGGATCTTCACGTTCAGTGTCTTGTTGACACCTGCGATCTGAAAGCTGATCTGTTTCGACTCGCCGGACAGGGTTTCTTCAAGAAAAATCGGCAATTCCATTTCTACGTCCTGTCCACGACGACCCGCACTGCGACCTGACTGGCCACCAAAACCGCTGCTGCGCGAACCGAAGACCGAGCTGAAAAAGTCTGAAAAATCGCCCGTGTCTTCAAAACCGGCACCGGCGTGACCCTGCCAGCCTGGTGGCCCCTGGAACGGCTGGCCATGCTGGCCATATTTACGCAGTTCATCGTATTCCGCGCGTTTTTCGACACTTTTAAGGGCCTCATAGGCCTCGTTGACATCCTTGAACTTGTTCTCGGCGTCCTTTTCCTTGCTGACATCCGGGTGAAACTTGCGCGCGAGCTTGCGATAGGCGGCCTTGATCGCCTTATCGTCAGCCGTGGGCTCGACACCCAGGATCTTGTAATAGTCTTTGAAGTCCATGTAAGGATCACCATCCGTTATCAATATCGCGCAGTTCTTGCTCACCCAGGAAGCTCGGGGTGCCCGGCCGGTCGATTGATCGCTATCAACCGTCTGACTGAACTGTGCTGCAAAAGTTTATCGGCAGCCTACAGGCTTCTCGCCAGCCAACTACCAAGCCAATGTCTGGAAGGTTGGGGGTGAAGGATAGTCTTTCAAGGGGATTAAAACCTGCGATTTAACGAATAGTCGCCCTTCGATTCTTCGGCGGTCTGGCATACACTGCGCGGCCGTTTTTTAACCGGAACACAAACGACATGAAAAGCGCCTCTCCAGCACGTGCCTGCGGTATCGACTTTGGCACGTCCAACTCCACTGTCGGCTGGCTGCGCCCAGGCGTGGAAACGCTCATTGCACTGGAGGACGACAAGATCACCCTGCCCTCAGTGGTGTTCTTCAATATCGAAGAACGCCGCCCGGTGTATGGTCGTCTGGCGCTGCATGAGTACCTGGAAGGCTACGAAGGCCGGTTGATGCGCTCGCTGAAAAGCCTGCTGGGCTCCAAGCTGATCAAGCACGACACGAGCGTGCTCGGCACCGCAATGCCGTTCAAGGACCTGCTCGGCCTGTTTATCGGTCAGCTCAAGCAGCGTGCCGAAGCGACCGCCGGTCGTGATTTTGAAGAAGTGGTTCTGGGTCGCCCGGTGTATTTCGTGGATGACGATCCCCTCGCCGACCAGGAAGCCGAAAACACCTTGATCGACGTCGCGCGCAAAATCGGCTTCAAGGAAGTGTCGTTCCAGTATGAACCGATCGCCGCGGCCTTCGATTATGAATCGACCATCGAGCGTGAAGAACTGGTACTGATTGTCGACATCGGCGGTGGTACATCCGACTTCTCGCTGGTGCGCCTGTCCCCGGAGCGCCGTGGCATGGACCACCGCCAGGACGACATCCTGGCCACTGGCGGCGTGCACGTAGGCGGGACCGACTTCGACAAGCAGTTGAGCCTGCAAGGCGTCATGCCTCTGTTCGGTTACGGCAGCCGCATGAAAAGCGGTGCCTATATGCCCACCAGCCACCACATGAACCTGGCGACCTGGCACACCATCAACTCGGTGTACTCGCAAAAGTCCCAGCTGGCCCTGGGCAGCATGCGTTACGACATCGAAGACACCGGTGGCATCGACCGCCTGTTCAAGCTGATCGAGCAACGTGCCGGTCACTGGCTGGCTATGGAAATCGAAGAAACCAAAATCGAACTGACCCAGAGCGACAGCCGCCATGTACCGCTGGATCGGGTTGAAGCCGGTCTGAGCGTAGAGTTGAGCCGGACGCTGTTCGAAGCGTCGATCGACAACCAACTGGAGCGCATCCGCAACAGCGTGACGAACTTGCTGGTCAGTGCCGGCGTAGGTGTCGAGCAGGTCGACACGGTGTTCTTCACCGGCGGTTCGAGCGGCATCCCGGCCTTGCGCCAGAGCGTCTCGGCCATGCTGCCCAACGCCCGCCACGTTGAAGGCAACATCTTCGGCAGCATCGGCAGCGGTCTGGCAATCGAAGCCAAAAAGCGTTACGGCTAACAGCAATTTTGTAGCCCCTGCCGCAGGCTGCGATAGGGGCCGCAGGGCCTTCGCCTTTTAAAGGCAGGGTCGCTGCGCAACCCATCGCAGCCTGCGGCAGCGGCTACGGGTTCAGACCAACCCCGCCTGCTTCAGCTCGCTTTTCAAATACGCATAGTAAATCGGTCCCGCCACCACCCCCGGCAGGCCGAAGGCTGCCTCGAATACCAGCATCGCCAGCAGTAACTCCCAGGATTTTGCGCTGATCTGCCCGCCGACGATTTTGGCGTTGAGGAAGTATTCCAGCTTGTGGATAACGATCAGGTAGCCCAATGCTCCCACTGCGACCCAGATCGACAACGACAGCCCGACAATGGTGATCAGGGTGTTGGAGATCAGGTTGCCGATCACTGGCAGCAGGCCCAACAGGAACGTCAGCACGATCAGGGTTTTGGTCAGTGGCAGGTGCACGCCGAACATCGGCAGGATCAGCGCCAGGAATACCCCGGTAAATACGGTGTTCAACAACGCGATCTTGATCTGCGCAAACACAATGTTGCGAAACGCCTGCACCAACAGGTGCAAGCGCTCGAACAGCGCCGCGGACAACGGCTTGCGCCGGCTCACATCCGGAATGCGTTGCAAGGCAATGATGGCGCCCAGCACCATGCCGATCAGCAAGGTCACGAACATGTGCGCCGCGTCTTTGCCCACCAGCTGCAAGTCGCTCAGGTGCTTGTTCATCCATGCGCCGATGGCCACGCGAAACTCGGCCGCACTGGCGGGCAGATACGCATCGATAAACGGCGGCAATTGCCCGCGCGCCCTGTCGACCACGACCATGAATTTGTTGAGTGAGGCGCCGGGATTTTCTGCTTCATGCAGTAAAAAGCTGATGGCGCCGGCAAAGAGCAGCGCCAATACGCTGACTACCAGTGTGCCGAGCAGCGCCACGGCCAGCCAACGCGCACGCCGCCCGGCGATCAGCCGCTGCAATTGCGGGGTGAGCATGTTGACCAGTTCGAAAACCAGCAAACCGGCCAGAAGGCTCGGCAACAAACGTAACGGAAAAACCAGTAACAGCCCGCCAGCAATGATGATGTAACTGGCCAGAAGGATGTGACGTTGAGAAAACGATGGCATACAGCCTCAGACCAGGCAGCGCGAATGGACGGGCAGTCTGCCAGCCTTCGGCGGGGATCACTAGAATTTGTAACGGCATCTGACCTGTAGCCGCAGCCGGCTGCCCACGGCTACAGGCTCAGGGAGGTTATTTCTTCTTCAGGCACTCGCTCATGAACGCTTTGCGCTCATCGCCTTTGAGGGCCTGGGTGCCCGCGGTGGCGTTGCAGGTTTTCATTTTTTCTTGTTGCGTGGCCGGCTTGGCTTTGAGACAGGTACTCATGAAGGCTTTGCGCTCATCACCCTTGAGGGTTTTGGCGCCGGCCTCGGCGTTGCAGGTGGTCATTTTGTTTTGTTGGGCAGTGGCCGCAAATCCTTGGGAACACAACAGCAAACCCATCATCAACAGAGGAACGCGCAGCATCTTCATGGAGTCTTCTCCTTATTGCCGCACCGAGTGGCAGCGGACTTATCGGCATTGTAGACAAACTCTGTTACACCTACAGCCCGTCCGCGCGCTTTAAAGATGCTGAACCTGACGCCGGTATTGTTCGGGGGTACACCCGGCCTGGCGCTGAAACATCGCGATAAAGGCCGATGACGAGCTGTATCCCGTGTCGAAGCCGACATCCTGCACGCTGCGCCCGGACTCCAGGGCCTCTATCGCGACCAGAAAGCGCAGACGCTGACGCCACTCGCCGAAGCTCATGCCCAGCTCACGCACAAACAAACGCGCCAGAGTTCGCTCGCTGACATGCACCTGATCGGCCCATTGCCCCAGCGGCCGGTTATCGCCTGGGTGGTGTTGCAACGCCTCCAGCACCAGCAGCAGCCCGGGATGACGCGCATACGGCAGGTAGCACTGATGCTCGGGGGCCTGACGCAATTGATCGACGAGTACTTGCGCCAGACGAATATCCGCCTCGCTTTGGGGGATATTGATATCGCGCCGGGCAAAGTCGCTGAGTATGGCCTTGAGGATGTCGCTGATGGCCAATGTCACCGGACGGGTCGGCAGGTGCTGACAGTGCTGGGTGTCCAGATACACCGAGCGGTACACAATCGCCTGCGCGTTATAGGCACTGTGCACGGTATTGGGAGGTACCCAGACCGCATATTGCGGGGGCGACATGAAGCGCTGGCCCTGAACCTCAAACCGCATGACCCCGCGGGCCACGTAGTCCAGCGAACCCCAGGCATGCACGTGTGGCGCGGCATGGCTGTCGGCCGCAATTTCGGCGTAGCGGAAATAGACCGGGGCCGGTAAGCCATCGAATTCGGGAACGCTGATCAGGTTCTTGCGCATGCTGTCTGGATCTAAACAAAGATTGGCCGGATTGAAGTATAGGCCTGCAGACAGACAAGCGGATAATCCCCGCTCATTCATCGTGTGGTTGTGACTGATGCAATACGCTTTCCCGCTGCTGGCCATTTTTATCTGGGCCGGCAACAACGTGATCACCAAAATGGCCGTGGGGGCGATCTTCCCGTCCGAGATCGGTTTTTATCGCTGGCTGCTGGCCGGCCTGCTGTTCACGCCGTTCATGCTCAAACCGATCATTGCCAACTGGTCAATCATCCGCCCCAACCTGGGCAAGATTTTCATCCTTGGCGTACTCGGCATGGCGGTTTATCAAAGCCTGGCCTACTACGCCGCCGCCCGTACCTCAGCCACTAACATGGGCATCATCCTGTCACTGATGCCGTTGATGGTGCTGGCCATGTCCATCATCAGCCTGGGCCAGCGCCTGACCGCCGGCGCCTTGTTCGGCGCCATGCTGTCGTTTGTCGGCGTGCTGGTAGTGGTTTCCAGTGGCAGCCTCGGCCTTTTGCTCGAGCAGGGCCTGAACCTGGGCGACGCGATGATGCTGATCGCCACCCTGGCCTATGCGATTTACAGCACGCTGCTGAAGAAATGGCAGCTGCGGCTCCCTCCTTTGCAGATGCTGTACCTGCAAGTGCTGGTAGCGATTGTGGTGCTGTTTCCGCTGTACCTGCTTTCACCCAAGATCGGCCCCTCGGTACACAACATCGGGCTGGTGCTGTATGCCTGTGTGCTGGCGTCGATGCTCGCTCCGTTGGCGTGGATGAAAGCCATTGCCCTGCTGGGGCCGAGCCGGACCACGCTGTTTTTCAATCTGTTGCCGCTACTCACCGCGCTGATTGCGACCGTGGTACTGAACGAGCAGTTGCACGCCTATCACCTGATCGGCGGCGCACTGACCCTGGCCGGGGTCATCCTTTCGGAGCGCTGGACCACACCGCTGGGCAAGCCCAAGACGGCGTAAACAGCCAGGCGCAGCGCCGAGGGAAATCCGATAAAACTTTCTCGGCGCTCAAGACTCACAACTAACGAACCGACCTTGCCAACAGAGCCAGGCGGCAACCGGATGAGTGAGGAGAATGAAATGACCCAGATGCATTTATCGGATAAACAGACCCTTCGCGAACGCGCTCGCAAGAACGTTGAAGACGGTGCCGTGACTGAAGGCTACAGCGCCGACCGCGAAGAAATCCTGCGTTTGCTCAATGAGTCACTGGCAACGGAATGGGTCTGTGTCTTGCGCTACAAGCGCCACCATTTCATGGCCACCGGCCTGAAAGCCAGCGTTGCGGCAGCAGAGTTTCTGGAGCATGCGACCCAGGAAATGGAACACGCTGACAAACTGGCCGAACGCATCGTGCAACTGGGAGGCGAGCCGGAATTCAACCCCGACCTGCTGTCCAAAAACGCCCATGCGCAATACGTGGCCGGCAATACGCTAAAGGAAATGGTCTATGAAGACCTGGTTGCCGAGCGCATTGCCATCGACAGCTACCGTGAAATGATCCAGTACATCGGCGACAAGGATCCGACTACCCGCCGGATTCTGGAAGACATCCTCGCCCAAGAGGAAGAACACGCCGACGACATGGCGGATATTCTGCAAGACCTGTAATCGCCCCGGCCATTAAAAAGCCCGCCCCCATGAGAGTGAGGGCGGGCTTTTTTGGGCCTGTGAGCGTCAGGCCCAACCGCGGAAGTTCAGGCCCTTACTTCACGGTTTTCGGTACTTTACCCTGCTGCATTTGCTGCAGCAGCGGGGCGCACTCGTTGGGCTCTCCGCCGCTGGGGGCGATCAGGGCCAGCAAACCGGCAGCCGGGCCGGCGATCACACCCAGCGCGACCATCCCAGCGCCGCGCAACAACAGCGGCACCGCTTGAACACCTGCCGACGGGTTGGCAAAGGTGCCACGTACGTACAATGGCGAGCGCAATGAAAACAGGCGCAGCCCCTTGGACTCAGGGGTGATTTGCAAGTCGAGCTGTTCGGTGGCGAGGTTAGCCGTACCGTCGATGTAGATAATCGCGTTTTCGGTATCAAACACGAACAGCCGGGGACTGGCCAACCCGTTTTTGATCCCGAAGTCTGCGGCCGCGCAGTTGATCTTCACTTCTTCATCGCCAAAGATCTTGCTCACCACGTAGTTGCCGACGTTCAGTCCGGCAATTTCCATCAGACTGCGGCTGATAGCCCCGTCATTGATGATCATCTTCAAGTCACCATTGGCAGTGGCCAGCAGCCTGGCTACCGAATTACCGGTGCCCGTGAGGGCGGCATCGCCATTCAGTTCACCAAAGCTGGTCTTCATCGGCTCAAATGCCGGGAACAACTGCTTGAGTTTGAACTTGCGTGCCGTCAGTTTGGCCCGCCCCGTTAATGGCGTCCCCTGGCCGTTCAGGCGAATTTGCGCATCCAGCTTGCCTCCTGCCACCCCGAAACGCAGCGGCTCAAGGCTGAGCACACCATCCTCTAGCACCAAGTGCGTATAGAGGTCGGTGAAAGGCAGGTCTGCGCTGTGCACAATGCGTTTGCCGGTGAATTCGACATCGGCATCCATCTCGCGCCAGCGCTCGGTGCGGAACTCTTCGACCGGCAGCACTTTACCCGCCGGTTGTTTGCTTGCACCGCCCCGGGCCTTTTGCTCGGTGTTGGAGTCCGCTCCGATCAAGGGCCCCAGGTCAGCCATCAGCAACTGATTGGACACCAGCGCCCCGCTCAACTTGGGACGCGGCTGAGTGGCGACATAGTTGAGGCTGCCATGAATGTCGCTGTCGCCAATCTTGCCGTTGAAGTTTTCATAGGTGAACGCTGCACCACCGGGCTCATGCAATTTGGCAATCAAGTGACCATCGGTGGCATAGGGTGGCGAATCCGGCAGTGTCACGCCGGTCAACGGATACAGATTGCTCAGGCTGTTGCCGGACAATTTCAGGCGCAGATCCAGCGCCCCCAGGTTGAGCGGATCGGTCAAGGTTCCGGCCAGCGCGACCCGAGTGTCGGCAATGCTCACCTCGGCCTGCAACGGGAACGGTTTGTCCGCGTCTTGCAAGGCCAGCAGGCCGCCAATTTTGCCGGAGCCATTGAGTTTCTGGCCGTGGTACTGGCCCTTCACCTTCAAGGCGAATGCATAGTCCTGCGCCCGGGCGCCTTTTGCCTGAGCCTTTTTCGCCGCAGCTTCACCGACGATTTCATTGAAGGGGATCGGTTTGCCCAACGGGTCGATCAACACATCCAGCCGGGTTTTAAGCGTTTGGTCATTTAACGTCACGTGCCCCTTGTCGAAACCAATCGCACCTATATCCACCTTCCAGCTGGAAGGTTCTGCATTCGGGTCTTTGGGGTCAAAGGTGAACGTCCAGTTGGCGCGACCATCCGCCAGGCGCTCAAGACTGGCGCTGGGCCGGGTCAGGTCAATACGCGGAATGGCCACGGTTTCAGTCAGCAGGGCCAGCGGCGACAAGCGCAGTTCGACCTTTTCCAGGCTAGCCATCTGCGGCGCTTTCGACCACTCGGGATTACCCAGGCTCAAGTCTTCAGCAATCACGTGCGGCCACGGCACCCAGGCCCGCCAACCGCCCTCGTCCACCTCTCGCTGCCAGCGCACGGCCAGGTTGCCGTTGATGGCAAAAGGACGATGGAGTATCTCGGAGACTTTGCTGTTGATGGTCGGCTTGATGCGGTTCCAGTCGAAGGTAGCGAGGAGCACTACCAGCACCGCCAGCAGCAGCACCAAAATACCGCCAGTCCAGGCGAGGGTTTTACGGGTGCGCGTCATTTCACGGCTCCTTAATGACTGCTGAACGTCCTATTAGCGACGCTGATAAAAGTACGACTGACAAACACGACTCAAGGTTTAACCCGGGTGCCGCATTCGCAAAAAAAAACCAATCTGCCGGGTTTACAGCAGCATCCGTGCAGCCGCACAAAGGCCTGCCGCTGTCGCCCGCCCCCCCTGACGAGTACAGTCTGACCCGGCCAAAGCCTCGGGCTAGAGCGCTTGAGCCCGGACAATCAATTCTGTTGATTATTACCATTGTCCTTATGAACTTTGATATCGGATTTCCAAGCGTAGCATTGCCTTCACACCTACTGTTTGCACTGCTACGGAGCACCGACACCATGAAACGCCCCTTATTGCTTGGCCTGACCCTTTCACTGTTTGCGATTAACGCCTTCGCCCAGCCTGCTGACGAAGAACCGACCCCGATGGTACAACCGGCCTCAAGCACCCTGACCCAGCCTCTCGACCCGGTGGCCGAAGATGGCGCACAACGCACGCTGAATCAACAAAACCGTGTCGCTGAAGACGGCGCACAACGCACATTGAATCAACAAAACCGTGTCGCTGAAGACGGCGCTCAACGCACGTTGAATCAACAAAATCGTGTCGCTGAAGACGGCGCACAGCGCACGTTGAATCAACAAAACCGTGTGGCCGAAGACGGCTACGATCGCACCCAGAAACAGCTGAACCGTGTAGCCGAAGGTGGCGCGGAACGCCTGGCCGAAAGGAATCAACGTGCGAGCTGACATTCTCCTGGTAACCGCTGTCGTCAGGTTGCGATAAGAGCAGCAGGCCCCTCAAAACATCTGGACTGCTTCACCTCCCATCGCAGCTATCGGCACCGGTTCGCCAGGATTGCCTCCCACACCGTTCGACGTCATCAAAGCTGATTTGCTAGAGTGCGCTGCTGCCCCAGTCAGGAATACCAGCCCCAATGCTGCCCCGCGCCGAACAGAAACAACAAACCCGCCTTGCGCTGATGGATGCTGCCCGCCACTTGATGGAATCGGGTCGCGGCTTTGGCAGCTTGAGCCTGCGTGAAGTCGCAAAAACGGCCGGCATCGTGCCTACCGGGTTTTATCGTCACTTCAGCGACATGGATCAGCTGGGCCTGGCGCTGGTCAGTGAAGTCGGCCAGACATTCCGCGAAACCATTCGCCTGGTACGTCACAACGAACTGTTTATGGGCGGCGTTATCAACGCCTCGGTACAAATCTTTCTCGACGTTGTCCAAGCCAATCGATCGCAATTCCTGTTTCTGGCGCGTGAACAATATGGCGGTTCACAACCTGTTCGACAGGCCATTGGCGCACTGCGCGAAGACATCACTTCGGATCTGGCGGCAGACCTCGGGTCCAAGCCCAAGTTGCGCCATTTGAATCACGCGGCCCTCACCGTGATTGCCGACCTGGTGGTGAAAAGCGTATTCGCCGCCTTGCCCGACGTTATTGATCCACCTGCCGAAGCCTTGCCCGAGTACCTGCAAGCACAGGCCAAAATCAGTCAGCAATTGCGCTTTATCTTTATCGGGCTCAAACACTGGAAAGGCCTGGGCAGCACCGAATAGGCCAGAACGCACTGCAATGGTGCGCCCAGCCTCGCACTACGCACTGTTTTCGCCCCCTCTGCTCCGTCCAGATCGCATGTCACCCTCGCATTTACGGTGTCCCCCAAGGTTGGCAAGCCCCTTGCTCTGACCTTGGCATTGTTCATTGCAGGAAGCCTTCCGATGCTGGTGATTCACCGCAGAGTCGAAGCCCACCCCGTGTGGAGCGCCGAGATACATCTCAACTTTGAAGCCCGGAGCAAAAGTCGTCTGCGCTGCTTTAGCAGTGATGGCGAAGATGTGGGCTTGTTTCTTGATCGCGGACAAGCCCCCCTGCATGACGGTGAATACCTTCAGGCCCAGGACGGGCGTATCGTGCGCGTGTGTGCCAGCCCCGAAAAGCTGCTGCATGTCACCTGCCGCAATGCCTTTGAGTTGACGCGTGCTGCTTATCATCTGGGCAATCGCCATGTCGCCTTGCAGGTGGGGGACGGTTGGCTGCGGTTGCTCGATGACTACGTGCTCAAGGCCATGCTTGAGCAGTTGGGGGCTCACGCCGAAGCCATTGAGGCGCCGTTTCAACCTGAACACGGCGCCTACGGTGGCGGTCATCATCATTCACGGGCAGGTGAAGAAGCCTTCAACTATGCACCGCGTCTGCATCAATTCGGCGTGCGCGTGTGAACCCGGCCTGGGCGCTGTTGCGCCTGGCCAGTCCGCAATTGCCCATCGGTGGCTACAGCTATTCCCAAGGCCTGGAAATGGCGGTCGAGCAAGGCCGGGTCTGCGACCCGCCGAGTGCCTCGCGCTGGATCAGCGATCAGTTGCTGCTCAACCTCGCCCGCTTTGAGGCACCGCTGCTGCTGGCCCATTGTCGAGCGGCAGCAGAGCAGGACTGGCACATCTTGCAGCAGTTTTGCGACGAGCACCGCGCCAGCCGTGAAACCCGCGAGTTGCATCAGGAAAGCCGGCAAATGGGCTACTCCCTGCAACAGCTGTTGAAGGGTTTACCCGAGCTGGATGACCCTGGCCGTGAGTTTCTCGCCCGGCAAACCGAGCCGCATCTGGCACTCGGCTGGGCATTGGCTGCCCGCGCCTGGGGCATCAGCCCGCAGGATGCGCTGGCCGCCTGGCTCTGGAGCTGGCTGGAAAACCAATTGGCGGTGCTGATGAAGACCCTGCCGCTGGGCCAGCAAGCGGCCCAACGCATGACCAGTGAGTTATCCCCCGCGTTGCAACAGGCACAGCAACATGCCAGCAACCTCGACTTATCCCGCTTGGGCAGCGCCGCGTTCGGCCTGTCGTTGGCGAGCATGGCCCACGAGCGCCAATACAGCCGTCTGTTTCGTTCCTAGGAGAATTTGATGAACACACAACCGTTGCGTGTCGGCATTGGTGGCCCTGTGGGCTCCGGCAAAACCGCCTTGACCCTGGCGCTGTGCCTGGCCCTGCGCGAGCGCTACAACCTGGCCGTGGTCACCAACGATATTTATACCCGCGAAGATGCCGACTTTTTGGTGCGCAATGAAGCGCTGGCCCCGGAGCGGATCATCGGTGTTGAAACCGGCGGCTGCCCGCACACGGCCATCCGCGAAGACGCGTCGATCAACCTGGAAGCCGTCGATCAACTGAACCGCCGTTTCCCCGGGCTCGACCTGATTCTGGTGGAGTCGGGCGGTGACAACTTGTCGGCCACCTTCAGCCCCGAACTGTCCGACCTGACGATCTATGTGATCGATGTATCGGCGGGCGACAAGCTGCCCCGCAAAGGTGGCCCGGGGATCTGCAAATCGGATTTGCTGGTGATCAACAAAATCGACCTCGCCCCGCTGGTAGGCGCCTCCCTGGAACTGATGGACAGCGACACCCAACGCATGCGCGCCGGCAAACCCTTTGTGTTCAGCAACCAGAAAACCGGCCAGGGGCTCGATGCCATCGTGGCGTTTATCGAGCGTCAAGGATTACTGACCTGACTCGATGTCCGTAAATACCGTCCCGCCCCTTTCGGCCTTTGGGCTTGCTTTTGTGGCTGTTTGACAACAATGAGCCGCCTTAACGGCGAGACCCGTGGTGCATTCAACGGATAGGTACGCGGGGCTTTACGACGGCTGCGCCGCCGGACGCGGCCTCGCTTCGCTCGACCGCTGCTACAAGCGGTCTCTGTAGCAGCTGCCGCAGGCTGCGATAAGGGCCGAAGGGCCTTCAACTGCGCAACCCATCGCAGCCTGCGGCAGCGGCTACATTGACAACAATGAACCGCCTTAACGGCGAGACACGTGGTGCATTCAACGGAGAGGTACGCGGGGCTTTACGACGGCTGCGCCGCCGGACACGGCCTCGCTTCGCTCGACCGCTGCTACAGGCGGTCTGTGTAGCCGCTGCCGCAGGCTGCGATAAGGGCCAAAGGGCCTTCATCTGCGCAACCCATCGCAGCCTGCGGCAGCGGCTACAGGGACAACAATGAACCGCCTTAACGGCGAGACACGTGGTGCATTCAACGGAGAGGTACGCGGGGCTTTACGACGGCTGCGCCGCCGGACGCGGCCTCGCTTCGCTCGACCGCTGCTACAAGCGGTCTGTGTAGCCGCTGCCGCAGGCTGCGATATGGCCGAAGGGCCTTCAACTGCGCACCCCATCGCAGCCTGCGGCAGCGGCTACAGGGACGTGTAAAGCCTTGAGGTGTATCATGTCGCGCAAACAGCCGTGACGACGCACACCCATGCCTGATGTAGCCAGCTCCGCCTTCCCGCTTGAACTGACTGCCGTATTTACGGCCGTCGAGCAGCATTTTCGCCAGGTGATTGTGCCCCTGTGGCAAGGTCCCGGCTGGAATGCCGATATGGCGTTGCCTTATGAGGCCCTCAGCCCGGATCATCAGCCGTTGCCGCCCCAGCGTTATCGCGCCATGGCCTGCGCACGTCAGCTGTATGTCTTCGCCAGCCTGATCGGCGACAAGGATTTCCCTGATGCAGCCGCGCGCGCCAGCGCCCTGTTCCGCTCGTTACAGCAGCACTTTCATGACGCCGAGCACGGTGGCTGGATCTACAGCATCGACCCTCAAGGCGCGCCTCTGGATCAACGCAAAGACCTCTACACCCATGCCTTCATCATCTTTGCCAGCGCCCATTACTGGGCCAAAGTGCGCGAACCCTTGGTGGAGTCGGTGCTCAATGCGGCCCTGAGCGTGGTGGCCGAGCGTTTCAGTGATGGCAACGGCCTCTACGAAGCCAGCCTGAATCAAGACTGGTCGTCACTGGGCAGCGGGCCGCTGCAAAACCCATTGATGCATTTGGCCGAAGCCTTTCTGGCGACCCTTTCCGTGCGCGACGACGCGCCCGTGCAGGCCGCTCTGCTCACACTGACCGAACGCATGCAGCAGCGTTTTATCGAGCCTGTGCATAACGTCATGCTCGAAAAACCACGCGGAGCTGTGGATAACTGGTTTGAGCCGGGCCATCAGTTCGAATGGTTCTTTTTATTGCACGCCTCTCCACTGCTGCGCGACACCCCGTTGCACGCATCGCTGGAGCGCGCCTTCAGTTTCGCCGAACAGGTCGGGGTGGATGCGAAGACCGGCGCGGTGTGCGGCATGCTCGACAGCGCTGGCGGCCTGCGCGATGGCACCCAGCGTATCTGGGCCCAGGCCGAGTACCTGCGGGCACTGACCTTGCGCCCCGAAAACCAGCCACGCTTGCAACGCCAATTGCTGGCGCTGCAACAGCATTTTCTACATGCCGGTGGCTGGTATGAATGCCTGGATGCACAAGGCAACGTCAGCCGCGCAGACATGCCCTCGACCACGCCGTATCACCTGGCGACTTGTTACAGCGGCCTTACGCACTTCCTGAACTGACTGCACACATGGCAGGCCTTGCGCCTGCCATGCTTGATCAGGCAATCCATTTGCGATCGCCGGTAAAGCAAATGGTCAACCAACGGGCGCTGTCAGGGGCACCGAGCAGGCTCGACAGTTCTTCGCGCATGGCATCCAGGGTCTTCACGCTGGTCAGTGGGTAACCCGCCGGCAGCACAATGTGGATCTCGATGAAGCGCGCCCGGCCGTGCTTTTGCACATAGGTCTTGTAGCCTTCAAATCCATGCCGTGCCGACATCTCTTCAAGCACATCCCGCACCTTGTCATCGAGCTTGTCCGGCGCAATACCCAGCACGTCGCGCAAAGCCGGCTTGAGGATTTTGAACGCTGGCGGGAGCATGCTCAGTGCCAGCAGGATCAAAATCGCCGGGTCGACATACGCGGCCCACTGCTCATGCCCTTGCTGCTTCAAGACCAGCGCAATGATGAAACTGATCAACAAACCCACTGAGAGCATGGCGTCTACCAGCCAGCTGATGTTGTCGAACTGGATCAAGGTCGATTTGAGCTTGCGGTTTTTTCGGCGTACCCAGAAGTAGTACGCAAATTCGATCACGGTAAACACCGCCGCATAGACGATGACCAGCCCCAGTTCAATGTCACGCCCGCCGTTGATGATGCCGAACACACCATTGAGAAAGGCGTAGATTGCAATCAGGAACAGGAAGCTGCCTTCGATCAGCAGCACCATGGGCTCAAGGTGCCAGAAGCCGAACTGGAAACGCTGGTTGCTTTCCTTGGCGATCAACGTCGCGGTAATCAGCATCAATACTTTGATGAAGGTCGCGATCAAAGAGAAAAATCCATCGAACATGATGGATTGGGAACCCGATATAAAACCCGTCACGATCCCCGCAATTGCCACTGCGAACATCAGGACGGTCGATTGTTTGAGCAATTTCTGCTCACCACGGTTACTCACAAAAACTCCTTTTCAGCCCGGTTGAATACGACCCCTCTCAGGGGTCGCAGGTGGGCTGCCAGGGGTGAGTTTACTCTTTGGCGTGGCGTTCGATGGCAAAACCGCTCCAGGACTGCGTGACAGGCATCAGCTCAAGGCGGTTGATATTGATGTGGGCCGGGGTATTGAGCACCCAGAAAACAGTCTCGGCGATGTCTTCAGGCTGGATCGGTTCAGCCCCTTGATAGGTCGCGTCGTACCGCGCCTGGTCGCCGCCGAAGCGCACCAGCGAGAACTCGCTCTCGCACAGGCCCGGCTCAATGTTGCTGACCCGCACACCCGTGCCTTGCAAGTCGCAGCGCAGGTTGAGCGAGAACTGCTTAACGAACGCCTTGGTGCCGCCGTACACATGGCTGCCCGGGTACGGGTAGCTGCCAGCGATAGAGCCCAGGTTGATGATGCCGGCGCCGCGACCATAGGCGATCAGGCGTGGCAGCAGCAGGCGGGTGCTGTAGAGCAGGCCCTTGATATTGGTATCGACCATGGTGTCCCAATCGTCGAGATTGCACTGCCCGGCCGGATCGGTGCCCACTGCCAGCCCTGCGTTGTTGATCAACCCGCGCAATTGGCTGAACGCGGGCGGCAGATTGGCAATCGCCGCTTCCATCGCTGGACGATCGCGAACGTCCAGCACCAGCCCGTATACCTCGGTCTGCTTGGACAACTCCTCACACAGCGCCTTCAAGCGCTCTTCCCGGCGACCCGTCAGCACCAGTTTCCAGCCGGCTTGCGCAAACTTGCGGGCACAGGCTTCACCGAATCCGGATGTCGCGCCCGTAATAAACAGGGTGGAAGTCATCATGTTCTCCTTGGCTGGCGGGCATCGGCCGCCGTTGAATAAGACGCTAAGCAGAATGCCCGGCCTGCGATTGGGCGGCAACCCGGGGCTGAAGTTTCCGTCACGAACTGTACGAAAAATAACCAACACTCACCAGGCCACGCGGAATAAGGGCTGGAGCACTATGCACTCACCTTATCCACAGGCCCGTCCACAGTCTTTGGGGGCAAGTCGAACGAGCTCAAAGCCTTTGTACACAAGGGGTATAGCCCGAACTGAAGTGTTTTTAACTTGACCTGAACATGACTGACATGCAGGCGCCCTGAAAAGGTGCAACCCGGTGATTGCGGACAGATAGCCAGAAGCCAGTCATTACGCTGCCCACGGCGTTCTTTCCAGAGTTTAACCACAGACTTATCCACAGGCCGGGCAGCTTTTTGGATCGGCCCTTTTTGCTGAACAAATCTGTTGACAAATCCCCCGACCACTTGAGCAAAAACCACTGATCAAAAAACGATCACAAGCCTGCAGACCACGAAAACAAAGGGCTGCAGCCAACTACTCCCACGTTACCCACAGCCACCTCCACAGCAAACGGGGACAAGTCAAAATGATGAAAAACAGCGATTTACAGCGTCTTTATGTCGCGCTTTAGTAGGGTTGCAATATTGTTTTCCACAATTTCAAGTGCGCTTTGTAGAACAATAAAAAAGCCCCACTTAAGGGGCTGAAGGGATGGCATGCTCGCGCCTGCTGGTAACGGCTGTTAATGCCCGCCCAAATAAGCGTTGCGAACCTCCTCATTGCTCAACAGTTCCTTGCCGCTGCCGGTCAGGCGGATTTCACCGTTGACCATTACGTAGGCGCGGTCGGACAGGCGCAGGGCATGGTTGGCGTTTTGCTCGACCAGAAAGATGGTCATACCGGTCTTTGCCAGCTCCCGGAGCGTGGAGAAAATCTGCTTCACCACGATGGGTGCCAACCCGAGGCTGGGCTCATCCAGCAACAGCAACTTGGGCCGACTCATCAACGCCCGGGCAATGGCGAGCATTTGCTGCTCTCCACCAGACATGGTCATCGCCCGCTGATTACGCCGCTCTTTGAGCCGCGGGAACAGTTCGAACATGCGCTGCATGTCTTCGTCAGCGTATTTGTCACCAATGGGGATGGTGCCCATCAACAGGTTTTCCTCAACCGACATGTCCGGGAACACGCGACGCCCTTCCGGCGACTGGGCAATGCCATTGGAAGCAATGTAGTGCGAGGATTTCTGGGTGATGTCTACGCCCTGGTAGAGGATCTGCCCGCCACTGGCACGCGGCTGGCCAAAAATCGACATCAACAACGTCGATTTGCCCGCGCCGTTGGAGCCAATCAAGCTGACGGTCTCGCCCTCTTCAATGTGCATCGACACTTTTTTCAGCGCCTGGATCGGCCCGTAATGCACGTCCAGTTCCTTGAGTTCGAGGATCGTGCTCGTCATATCAGCTCCTCTTCGTCTGCGCCAAGGTAGGCAGCAATCACTTTCGGGTCGTTGCGAATGGCTTCAGGCCCCCCTTGGGCAATCACGTTGCCGTGGTCGAGCACCACGATGTGGTCGGAAATGCTCATGACCATGCCCATGTCGTGCTCGATCAGCACCACCGTCAGGTCGTGTTCGTCACGCAACAGGCGAATCATCGCGCTCAATGCTTCGGTTTCCTGAGGGTTGAGACCCGCCGCCGGTTCATCCAGACAGATGATTTGCGGCCGCGTACACATGGCACGGGCGATTTCCAGGCGTCGCTGCTGGCCGTAGGACAACTCGCCCGCCAGACGGTTAGCGCAGTCCACCAGATCCACCACCTCCAGCCAGTAAAACGCGTGGTCCAGTGCATCGCTCTCAGCCTTGCGATAGCCCTTGGTGTTGAGGATGCCGGCCAGCATGTTGCGGTTGACCCACATGTGCTGCGCCACCAGCAGGTTTTCCAGCACGGACATTTCCTTGAACAGCCGAATGTTCTGGAAGGTTCGAGCCAGGCCGGCGCGATTCACCAGGTGAGTCCCACCGAACATCTTGTAATAGAGCCGGCTGGCAAACCTCTTGGGCGATACAAAGTCGGTCAGGCGGAACGGCTCGCCCAGCAGTTTGATCACATTGGTACGAGTGCCACGGGCATTGAGTTCGATCTTGCCGCCGGATGCCTTGTAAAAGCCGGTAAGGCAGTTGAACACTGTGGTTTTGCCCGCGCCATTCGGGCCGATCAGGGCAAAAATCGAGTTGCGTTTGACCTGGAGGCTGACATCGCTCAAAGCTTTGATGCCACCGAAATGCATCATCAGCTTGTCGACCGAAAGCACGATCTCGTCATTGTTCGGGTGTTCGTTCATGGCGCGACCCCCTTACGTGGCGTCACACCGACGCGGCTGATCCGGATCAAGCCACGCGGACGCCAAATCATCATCAACACCATGAGCACGCCAAACAACAGCACCCGGTATTCGGCAAAACTGCGCAGCAACTCCGGGGCCACGGTCAGTACGAATGCAGCGATGACCACGCCGACCGTCGAGCCCATGCCGCCCAGCACTACAATCGCGAGGATCAGCGCCGACTCAAAGAAGGTAAACGACGACGGGTTAACAAACCCTTGGTAGCTGGCAAAGAACACACCGGCCAGACCCGCAGTGGAAGCGCCGAGGGTGAATGCCGAAAGCTTGACCAGTACGTGATTGAGGCCCATGGCACGGCAGGCGATCTCATCTTCGCGCAACGCCTCCCAGGCGCGACCGACAGGCATGCGGGTCAAGCGATGCTTGATGTAGAGCACCAACAGCACCACCAGGAACAGCACGATGTAGATAAACAGGAACTTGATGTTGGGGTTGTAGGCCAGACCAAAGAACTCATGGAACGGCACCCCGCCATCTTTGGCTCGACGCCCGAACTCCAGCCCGAAAAACGTGGGCGAAGGCACCGGCATCCCGTTCGGGCCGCCGGTAAACGACAGCCAGTTATTGAGCACCAGACGGATGATTTCACCGAAGCCCAGGGTCACGATTGCCAGGTAATCCCCATGCATTCGTAACACCGGAAATCCCAGAATGCACCCCGCCATCGCTGCCGCAATCGCCGCCAGCGGCAACACCGTCCAAAAGCCCAACCCCAGATACTGGTAACCCAGCGCCAGACCATAAGCGCCGATGGCGTAGAACGCGACGTAGCCCAGGTCGAGCAGCCCTGCCAGCCCCACTACGATGTTCAGCCCCAGGCCGAGCAGCACGTAGATCAGACCGAGAATCACCACCGTCAGCAGGTATTTGTTGGCAAAGAACGGAAACACGATGGCAATCACGATCAGCAGCGGGACAATCCAGCGCAGACGCGTTTTATAGTCAGGCGGCAGTACATGCACACCGGAGCCGCTGGATTCAAACCCCTGAAGGATTTTCAACCCTTTGGCCGTTTGCAAAAACAGGCTGAGGAAAAAACGCCCCACCATCACGATTGCCACCAGCCAACCGACGCGTGCCGGTTGCAAGTTAAAGCTGTAACCGTCGAGCACCACGCCTACGATAGGCCCGAACACAATCAATGAAATCAATCCGGCGAGGATCGAATCGACAAGGCTTCTTTTAAGATCAATCGGCTTGTTAATGGCTGCAGACATACTTACACCTTCGCCACGAGAGGACGACCCAGCAGGCCTTGAGGACGGAAAATCAGGATCAGCACCAGCAGTGAGAAACTGAACACGTCCTTGTAATCCGAGTTAATCAACCCGGCAAAAAGCGACTCGGAAATCCCCAGGATGATCCCCCCCAACATGGCGCCGGGCAGTGATCCGATCCCGCCGAGTACCGCAGCGGTAAACGCCTTGATCCCGATGATGAACCCGGCATAGAAGTCGAAGGTGCCGTAGTTCATGGTGATCAAGACACCGGCCAGAGCAGCCATGGCGGCACCGATGACAAACACATAGGAGATCACGCGGTCGGTATTGATCCCCAAGATCGACGCCATCTTGCGGTCTTGCTGTGTCGCACGGCACATGCGGCCAAGCTTGGTGAACTTGATGATGTAGGTCAGCACGCCCATCCCTACAAAGGCGGCAATCAAGATGAAGACCTTGGTGTAGGTGAGTTGCACAAAGCCCGTGCCTATATCGACTCGCCAGGCACCACTCAGCAACGTTGGAACCCCTTGCTGGCGAGAGCCTTGGGCGATTTGCACGTAGTTCTGCAGGATCAGGGAAATACCGATGGCGCTGATCAAGGGCGCCAGCCGTGTGGAGTTTCGCAGGGGTTTGTAAGCCACGCGCTCGATCACCCAGCCATACACGCCAGTGACCACCACGGTGAAAATCAAGGTACCCAACATCAGCAGCGGGAAGGACTCAATGCCGAAGTATGCCAACAGAGCCAGACTGATCGCCGCGAGGTAAGCAGAGATCATGTACACCTCGCCGTGGGCGAAGTTAATCATGCCGATGATGCCGTAGACCATTGTGTAGCCGATGGCAATCAGGCCGTAAACAGACCCTAAGGTCAGGCCGTTCAGCAGTTGCTGTAGGAAGATACCGTCCATAACGCAATCTCACGCATTTGAGCATTGGCGCAGCCACGCGCCACCCTTGCCGTCAGCCGACGACCCGGGTGGCACTGCTTGCGCCGCTCCTGGAAAAAAAGACCGGTGATGCACTTTCGTTCCTGCCCGAACCGCAGCCGAAGCGTGGTTCAGGCAAGGGACTCATCTCACTTCTGTTTTTCCAGCTGGTGATATTTGCCGTCTTTGTCCCACTGGTACATCACGTAGTCAGAGACCTTGAGGTCGCCCTTGCTGTCCCAGGCTTTCTCGCCCATTACGGTTTTGACCGGGTTGGCCTTGAGCCACTTGGCGGCGTCCTCACCTTTGTTGGACTTGGCGCCATTGAAGGCATCAGCCAGGGCCTGAACCGAAGCATAGGCGTACAAGGTGTAGCCTTCCGGCTCGGTTCCGGCTTTACGGAACTGGTCCACTACGGCCTTGCTGTCCGGCAGCAGGCGCGGGTCAGCACCGAAGGTCATGTACACACCTTCTACGTATTGCGGGCCACCTGCAGTCGTCACCAGTTCATCGGTTACCACGCCGTCATCGGACATGAACTTCACGTCTTTAAGGCCTTGTTCACGCAACTGGCGTACCAGCGGACCGGCTTCCGGGTGCAGGCCGCCGAAGTACACGACGTCAGCCCCGGCTGCACGGATCTTGGTCACCACGGCGCTGAAGTCTTTCTCGCCACGGGTCAGGCCTTCATACAGAACAGGTTTTACGCCGCGTTTTTCCAGTTGAGCCTTGGTCGCATCCGCCAGGCCCTGGCCGTAAGTGTCCTTGTCGTGCAGCACCACGACTTTTTTGCCTTTCAGGACGTCGACAATGTAGTCCGCCGCGACAATCCCTTGCTGATCGTCA
The DNA here is from genome assembly GCF_019266105.1 of Pseudomonas sp. D1HM. Classification (NCBI taxonomy): domain Bacteria; kingdom Pseudomonadati; phylum Pseudomonadota; class Gammaproteobacteria; order Pseudomonadales; family Pseudomonadaceae; genus Pseudomonas; species Pseudomonas sp. D1HM. The sequence goes on from NZ_LRMN01000015.1 coordinate 132,591, forward strand.
CGCCCGCACATACGGAACATCGCCCCCAAGCCTCGCTCAGTTACGGCGGGGTTGGTCGAACCGGGCGTGATCGCAATCACCCCGGCTTCGTCGTACACCTCAGACGCAGGAATGGTCGATGACGAGCAGAAATGCCCTACAACCCCAATCACCTCATCCTGATCCACCAAGCGGTTGGCCACAGCAACGGCCTGTTTGGGCTCACAGGCATCGTCAGCCTTGATCAGCACGATCTTCTCGCCGTTGACGCCGCCCTTGGCATTGATTGCGTCCGCCGCGGCCTGTGCCCCCTTCATGTACTGCTCGCCAAATGCTGCGTTGGCGCCGGTCATCGGGCCCGCCACACCGATTTTCACATCCGCCTGAACAAACGAAGAAACACCCAACGCAGTAGCCACTGCGAGAGCCAGAAAACCTTTCTTGTAGAACGTCTGCGACATGAGGTGGTGCTCCTGAGTTTTTTTAGTTGGCACTGCGACTTCACACAAACTGCTGAGCAAGCCGCGTGCCAGTGGTTTTTTATTCTTAAAAAAGCCGCTGTATTGTTGTTATATCGACTGTTTCGAGCCCATTTTCATTGGGCGTGCAACCGTCTAAACCAAGGAAGGTGAAACCATCAATCACTCATCGGTTACACCGCCCACATGAGGCGTTGCAACCGGGTAGCCCTGCGCTGCGCAACCGCCCTGTAACCCGATGCGTCACCGATCTGCACACTCTCGGTGCGCGACTGCTACAGGCGGCACCTTTTAAGGCTAGTCGCTGGCGGGCTAAACGTTGGTCGGGCAGTCAGATAATTCTGCTCAGATCACAATTCGCAAGCATTGCCCGGCGTGATAAAGCGAAAAACCGGCCTCATACAAACAACTGCGCAGGCCCGCGCCAGCCAGCGGCTGCATGGGCGCAAACGGAATGGGCAGCGCACTGGCATCACCGCTACACAAGTAATCGGCAAAAGCCTTGCCCACCACCGTACCGGTCGTTACGCCTCGCCCGTTGTAACCGGTCACGGCCACCAGACCGGGTGCCGGCTCGAACAACCGCATCAGGTGATCGGGGGTGAAGGCAATACAGCCGGTCCAGGTGCACTCCCACTCCACACCCTTCAAATACGGAAAGTAATGCTGTTGCACACGGTCAGCCCACGCTTTGAGAAACCACGCGGGTTTTTGATTGCCATTTCCCAGGCTGCCCAATAGCAGACGGCCCTCAGCGTCCCGACGAATGCTGCTCAGCACCTGACGGGTGTCCCACGAGCCCTGGCCACCCGGCAAGATGCGTTGGCCGGTGTCATCCGTCAGAGGTTTGGAGGCGACCTGATAGTAATAACCCGGGAAAAAATTACGCCGCAAGTCGGTCCATTCACCCTCGGTATAGGCGTTGGAGGCCAGCACCACCTGTTCGGCGCTGACAGCACCCTCGGCGGTTTGCACGGACCAGCGCTGGCCCTGACGCTCAAGCCGGGTGACAGGCGATTGGTCGAACAGGCGCCCGCCCAACTCGCTGGCGGTCTTGGCCAGGCCCGAGGTATAAGCCATGGGATTCAAGGTTCCGGCCCGCCGATCGAGCAAAGCCGCGGCGATTTTGGGGGTGCCGGTGGCCGCTTCGCAGGCCGCGCCCGTTAACAATTCAACAGGAGCCCCCCGGCGTTTCCATTGCTGTTCGCGGCTGCGCAAATCAGCCTCACCCTTGGCGTTATGGGCCATGTGCAGCGTGCCTTCGCGACGCAGTTGGCAGTCAATGCGGTATTTATCGATCAGGCTGAATACCAGAGACGGTGCCGCCCCGAGCATGCGATTGAGCTGACTGCCGACCGCGGGGCCAAAACCGGCCTCGATCTCATCGGGCGGGATCCACATCCCGGCATTGACCAGCCCCACATTGCGCCCTGAACCACCGTGTCCGGTACGGTGAGCTTCAAGTACACAGACAGTTTTGCCCTGTTCCAGCAGATGGATTGCAGCTGACAGCCCCGTGATACCGGCGCCTATCACACACACATCAACGCTCAACTCCCCTTTGAAAGTGGGTGATTGGGGACGTTGAGGTGTGAGGTTTTCCCACAGACATTGTTCGCGTAAAGGCATTGCCAAGCTCCAAAAATGAAACCTAACCAGAATCAAAAGCCCCTGACCCTCTCCCGAAAGAGAGGGTTTGCATCACCTCAATCGAACGTTATCCCCTGCGCCAGCGGCAGCTCCAACGAATAGTTGATGGTGTTGGTCTGGCGGCGCATGTAGCCGCGCCAGGCATCAGAACCGGATTCTCGACCGCCACCGGTTTCTTTTTCGCCACCGAAGGCACCGCCGATCTCGGCGCCGCTCGGGCCAATATTGACGTTGGCAATGCCGCAGTCACTGCCGGTGGCAGACATGAATTGCTCGGCCTCTCGCACGTCTGTGGTGAAGATGCACGATGACAACCCCTGTGGCACCGCATTGTTCAGGCGTACGGCTTCGGCAAAGTCGGTGTAGCCCACGACGTACAGGATCGGTGCAAAGGTTTCATTGCAAACCACATCGCTCTGCTCCGGCATCTCGACGATCGCCGGGGACACGTAGTAGGCATGCGGGTATTGGTCGGTCAATTGGCGCTCTCCGCCAAACACTCGCCCGCCTTCGCTCAACGCCTGCTCCAGCGCATCCTGCATGTTTTCAAAGCTGCGTTTGTCGATCAGCGGCCCAACCAGGTTGCCTTCCAGCGGGTGGCCAATGCGCACCCTGGAATAGGCTGCCTTGAGCCGGGTGACGATTTCTTCCTTGACCGACTCATGGGCGATCAACCGGCGCAGGCTGGTACAACGCTGGCCTGCGGTGCCCACGGCACTGAACAGAATCGCCCGGACGGCCATGTCCAGATCCGCACTCGGGGCGAGGATCATGGCGTTATTGCCGCCCAGTTCCAGAATGCTGCGAGCGAACCGTGCGGCGATCTTCGGAGCTACTTCACGTCCCATACGGGTGCTGCCAGTGGCGCTGATCAGCGCTACACGCGGGTCATCCACCAGGGCTTCGCCGGCGTCACGCCCGCCAATAATCACTTGGCTGAGGTACGGGGGTGCATCGTCGAATCCGCTCAGGACCCGATCAAACAAGGCCTGGCAGGCCAGCGCGGTAAGCGGGGTTTTCTCGGACGGTTTCCAGATCACCGCGTTGCCGCACACCAGTGCCAGCGTAGTGTTCCAGGCCCAGACCGCAACCGGGAAGTTGAAGGCGCTGATCACCCCGACCACACCCAGCGGGTGCCAGGATTCGCGCATGTGGTGACCCGGACGCTCGGAGGCAATGGTCAAACCATAAAGCTGGCGCGACAGGCCCACTGCGAAATCGCAGATGTCGATCATTTCCTGGACCTCACCCAGGCCTTCCTGGGTGATCTTGCCCGCCTCCCAGGACACCAGCTCCCCCAGGTCCGCCTTGTACTCGCGCAGCAAGTCGCCAAACTGGCGCACCAGTTCGCCACGGCGTGGCGCGGGTACTTGGCGCCAGGCCTCGAATGCATGCTCGGCACGGGTGACGTGTTGCTCGGCCTCGGCGGCACCTTCCCAGTGCACGGCGCCGATCCGGCTGCCGTCAATCGGCGTGTGAACCGCTTGGCTGCCTTGCTGGTAGAGGGCGGGGTTCACACCTAGACGATCCAGTAATGCGGCAATCATGGAAGCACTCCTTGAACTGAAAAATGGTTCGCCGCGCACAACGGCTCAGGCCATTAGTTGTAGCCGGGTCGACGGACGGCAACAAACGACCTTTAAGCCAGATATCATTCCAAAAATTCATGCTGCGCTGGTAACGTCACCCCACATCACGTACGAGGGCCCTTTTATGCTCAATAAACGCCATCTGCCGTCAATCACTGCCTTGCAGTGTTTTGAGGCGGTCACCCGTCACTTGAGCTTCACCCGCGCCGCAGAAGAACTGAATCTGACCCAGAGCGCCGTCAGCAAACAGGTGGCGCAACTGGAAGAGCTGCTACAGCACTTGCTGTTTCGCCGCGTACGCCGTCGCTTACAACTGACACCTGCCGGTGATTTGTATCTGGTCGAAGTCCGAAATATCCTCACCAAAATCGAGATGTCGACCCATACCCTGCGTTCTTATGGGGGTGAAACCGAAGTGTTGCGGGTGTCGACGCCCTCGACTTTCGGCGCTCGCTGGCTGGTACCCCGGCTAAAGGGCTGGCGGCTGCGCCATCCGCAGATTCATCTGGACCTGTGCAACGAGCAGGAGGCCGATGACTTGCTGCAAGGTCGCAGCGATCTGGCGTTTTATTTTGGCCAGGCATCTCGACCCGGCACCGAATGCCTGAAGCTGTTTGGTGAAGAGCTGGTGGCCGTGTGTGCACCCGCCAGTTTGCCGGCCACCCCGTTCACAGACCCGACACAGTTGACCGATCTGGTACTGCTGCAGAACGCCTCACGCCCACAGGCCTGGCATGAATGGTTCGAGAGCCAGGGTTATCGCACCGATCACAGCTATCACGGCCCCCGCTTTGACACCTTCTATATGTGCATCCGCGCAGCTCAGGTGGGCTGTGGTGTCGCGCTGTTGCCACGGTTCCTGGTGGAAGAAGAATTGGCCGAGGGCAAGCTGGTGATCGCCTGGCAGCACCCGATGCCCAGCCAGGACGCGTATTACCTCGCCTACCCCGAGCATTCAGCGGGCGTACCCAAAGTCCGGGATTTTGTCGCGTGGATGCTGGAGCAACTGGAAGACCCGCACACCCTGTAGCCGCGAGGAAATGCCTCGCCGGACAAAAACCACTGGCAATACCGCCTGCGGATATGCGCCACTAGCACCATTCATTGAAAGAGCTGAATGTCGTGGTCATCAGGCACGGCCAGCATGGAGATAGCCGCTATGAGCGAGAGTGTGTTTGCCGATCACATCGTGCAGAACCTGCTCGACACCGATTTCTACAAATTGACCATGATGCAGGCGGTGCTGCACAACTATCCCAATGTGGAAGTCGAATGGGAGTTCCGCTGCCGTAACAGCGAAGACTTGCGCCCGTACCTGAACGAAATTCGCCACCAGATCGAACGTCTGGGCGAGTTGAGCATGAGCCAGGATCAACTGGGGTTCCTGGAGCGCATCACGTTCATGAAGCCAGACTTCATCCGCTTCCTGGGCCTGTTCCGCTTCAATATGCGCTACGTACACACCGGGATCGAAAACGGCGAACTGTTTATCCGTCTGCGTGGCCCGTGGCTGCATGTCATTCTGTTTGAAGTGCCTTTGCTGGCGATTGTCAGCGAAGTGCGCAACCGTTCCCGCTATGCCGGCACGGTGCTGTCCCAGGCCCGCGAGCAGCTGTATCGCAAGTTTGACTGGCTGCAGGCCAACGCCAGCGCAGACGAGCTGGCCGAACTGCAAGTCGCCGATTTCGGCACACGTCGACGCTTCTCGTACCGCGTACAAGAAGAAGTGGTCAACGTGCTCAAGCATGACTTCCCCGGGCGCTTTGTCGGCACCAGCAACGTCAATCTGTCCCGAGAACTGGACATGAAACCGCTGGGCACCATGGCCCACGAATGGATCATGGCGCACCAGCAGCTGGGCCCACGCTTGATAGACAGCCAAAGCGCCGCGCTCGACTGCTGGGTCCGCGAATACCGTGGCCTGCTGGGGATTGCGCTGACGGACTGCATCACCACGGACGCTTTCCTCACCGACTTCGATCTGTACTTTGCCAAGCTGTTCGACGGTTTGCGCCACGACTCGGGGGACCCGGTGCTGTGGGCCGAAAAATGCATCGCCCATTACCACCGTCTCGGTATTGACCCGATGAGCAAGACCCTGGTGTTCTCAGACAGCCTCACGCTGCCCCGCGCACTGGAAATTTTCCGGGCGCTGCGCGGCAGGATCAATGTCAGTTTTGGTATCGGCACCAACCTGACGTGTGACATTCCGGGTGTCGAGCCGATGAGCATCGTGCTTAAAATGACCGCCTGCAATGGCTCGCCAGTCGCGAAGATTTCAGACGAGCCGGGCAAGACCCATTGCTCCGATCCAAACTTCGCCGCCTACTTGCGCCACGTTTTCCATGTTCCTGAACAGTCTCCAAAGGAGTGAATCATGCAGGCCGTACAGCAGCAGATTGCTGAAGACCTCAAGGTCCAGCCGCCGTTTAAAGACACCTCCGCCCTGGAGGCCGAGGTCGCTCGACGCATCACCTTCATTCAGTGCTGCCTGCACAATGCCAGGCTTAAAACCCTGGTACTGGGCATCAGTGGAGGCGTCGACTCGCTGGTTGCGGGCTTGATGGCCCAGCGCGCAGTCAAGCAATTGCGCGAGCAGACCGGCGATCCTGCGTATCGCTTTATCGCCGTGCGCCTGCCCTACATGGCGCAACACGATGAAGTCGATGCGACCGCCGCGGTCGATTTCATTAGCCCCGACGAGCGCCAAACCGTCAACATCGGCCCGGCAGTCAAAGCCCTGGCCGCCGAAGTCACGGCGTTCGAAGGCAAGCCCCACGCCACCGTCGACTTTGTATTGGGCAACACCAAGGCGCGGATGCGCATGGTGGCGCAATACACCATCGCGGGGGCTACCGGCGGCCTGGTCATCGGCACCGACCACGCGGCCGAAGCGGTGATGGGCTTCTTCACCAAGTTTGGCGACGGTTCGTGCGACCTGGCACCGTTGAGCGGCCTGGTAAAAAACCAGGTGCGGGACATTGCCCGGTATTTCGGCGCACCCGAGTCGCTGGTCGAGAAAATCCCGACTGCCGACCTTGAAGACCTGGCACCCGGCAAGCCGGACGAAGCGTCCCATGGCGTCACCTACGCCGAAATCGATGCGTTCCTGCAAGGCCAGCCGGTCAGTCAGGCCGCGTTCGACATCATCTGCAGGACCTACGAGAAAACCCAGCACAAGCGCGAGATGCCGCTCGCCCCTTGATCCGTGACGCCCCCCTGTAGCCGCTGCCGCGGGCTGCGATAAGAGCCACAGGCCCTTCGTGTTTAAAAAAGCGCGAAGGGCCTGCAGACTTGATCGGCAGCGGCTACAGAATATCGACGTACGAAAAAACGGAATGAACCCCACGTTTTTTTTCGCTTGTCGCGTCCGCACCATCAGGCTTTGATAAGCGTCTATTTCGTCGCCAGAGCCCTGCCCCATGTCTTCTTTCGATGGTCTGTTCTCTCTAGTCCAGTCACTGCTCGGTCAGCCGGCCACCCATTGGCTGCGCGAGCATGTCGATGTCCCTGAAGGATTGCTTGATTTCAGCTGGAGCGAGCAAGCGCTGCACCGGGTGTGGCTCGCTGAAGCGCTGAACCTCTGCTTGCTGCACAAGCTGGTGGATGCCGTGCCGGATGGCCGACGCTATGTTGAAGAACAGGCACGTCACGGACGCAAGGTGGTATTCGATCACGGCGCCCTGCGCACGGTGGATTGGCCCGACAATGGCGAGCTGCCCCGTGGTCGCCAGGCGTTCGCTCGTCTGCTGGAGCCGCTGGGTTTCACCGATGTTCGCACCTACCCGCTGACACGGCTCAACATGACGGGCTGGGGCTATCGGCAGATGGACTTGCCCGAAGACATTGCCCAGTTTTTTGTCTCGGAATTACACCCTGGCCGTTTCAGCGAACCCTTCCAGCAGGCCGTCAGCCGCGTGGTGAGCTCCAGCCTCGACCCGCTGGAGGCGCAACACCTGAACATCCTCAAACGCCTGCAGCTCACCCGCCACTGCAGCCTCGACGAAGCTCAAACCGTGTTGCCGGCGCTGTACCGGGCCTTCGGGCGCCAGCACGGGGTGGTGCTTGAAACGGACTACCAGTGTCTGCTCAAGGAAAGCGCCGAAATGGCCTGGATTGCCACCGAAGGCAACAGCTTCAACCACCTGACCGACCGCGTACACGACCTGACTGCCTGCGTCGCGCAGCAGCACGACCTGCAGCGCCCCATGAAAGACAGCATTGAAGTCTCGGCCTCGGGCCGGGTACTGCAGACCGCGTATCGCGCCTGCACGGTCAGCCGGGGCCTGATCGATGCCGCAGGCCATTATCGCGCGCACTCGGTGCCGGGGTCGTTCGTCGAGTTCATTCAGCGCAAGGTTGATCCCGACACCGGACGAATCGACCTGAACTTCGACAGCAGCAACGCGCAAGGTATTTTCAAGATGACCGATTCCAAAGCTTGAACCTGAACGCAAACAGCCCTGACGGCACAAGGCTCGTCAGGGCTGTTCAAAGGCAGGTGCCGGGGCTTATTTGAGGACCACGGTGCCTTTCATCATCGAGTTGTGGCCCGGGAAGGAGCAGAAGAACTCATACGACTCAGCCGGGTTCAGCTTCGACACGTCGAAGGTCACCGAATCGGTCTCGCCAGCGCCAATGACCTTGGTGTGGGCGATGACACGAGTGTCACCTTCCTTCAGGTAGTTTTTATCCAGCCCGGCGCTGATTCCGTCTGTGGCGATACCCGCCATGTCTGCCGTTTTGCTCAATACCCAGTTATGGCCCATGACATTTTTCGGCAGTTTGCCGGAATGTTTCAGCTCAACCGTGAACGTTTTGCAGGACTTGTCGATTTCAATGGCTTTGGTGTCAAAGCTCATCTGGTCAGTGGAATCGACTGTCACTTTGCATTCAGCCGCCAGCAATTGGCCGCTGGCCAGAGTCAACAGGGATACCGCAACAACTTTGGCAAACATGGTTTATCTCCGAGTCAGGGTACAAAAAATACAAAACTTGTATACAGATTGCACGAAAGCGATGAAAGTTCCAATGACCTGCGTCATGCTCTATCGCATTAATCGAAACAATCAACCAGCCAGACGAACATCAGGCCCTTAACCTTAGGCCATCAATTCCGGTCTGGAGCACCCCTGATGAGATTTCCCGCATTGCTGTCCCACCTGCTCGCCGCCTATGCCTGCGGCGCCAGCGGGCACCCTCAAACCTCAGGCGCTACGCTTGAATACACGCACTATTCTGACCAGGTGTAGAGTCGGGGCAGCAACGTGGAATTCACCCTTGCAAAAACCCAGCTAACGGCTAAGCACTAATACAGGGCAGAATACGCGCCGCTCAACCTCAACTTCGAGCCCAGAGGATCGCCCATGGCCAAACCAAATTACAACTTCGCTAAGCGTCAAAGAGACTTGGCTAAAGAGCAGAAGAAAGAGGAAAAGCTTCAGCGCAAGAAAGCAGCCGCTGAAGAAGGCACAGTAGAGCTCAATCCCGATGCTGACACCGCCGTCGATGCAGAGGGTGAGGTTGTCGCTGAAAACACCGAGACACCAGCAGAAAAAGCTCCCGACGCGTAACCCCCTCGGCCCGGTTATCCACAACCCGGCCCACAGGATCTGTGATCAGGATCAGCAGCCCGCCTGCTGATCCTCGCAGTTACCCTGACAGCTCCTGTAACGCCATCAGACGCTTCAAGCCCTGCAAACACACACCGAGAGACACCGGACTGCCTGCGCATGCCTGAAAGGCTTCTCAGGCGGCAGAATGCACAACGCCAGCTCGAAAGCTGGCGTTGCGCGGTGTCGCGATCGGTAGCCGCTGCTGTACCGGCGTTAGCGCGGCACAACAGGCTTGCGGGTCGGCTTCTGGCTCTTGCCGCCCTTGGCTGCCTCTTGACGTTCCTTAGCGGCTTGCTTGTTGCGGGCAAACGCTGCGGCCTTGGCCTGTTCACGCTTGTCCCACGGGTTACCGCCATCACTGGCACGTGGAGGCAGCAGCCCTGTGTGCTGGGTGAGGATCTTGGTGGTCTTGTCCTTGGCCACTTTATGGCTACCGGCAGGTGTCGAGTTTTTGCGACGCGCGCTTTGGTAGCCATCAACCGCCGGCTGATGCAGCGGAATCAGCTGATCCTTGCCCGAACCGATCAGGTCGGCACGGCCCATGCGGATCAAGGCTTCACGCAGCATTGGCCAGCCTTTCGGATCGTGATAGCGCAAGAACGCCTTGTGCAGGCGACGCTGCTCTTCGCTCTTGACGATGGTGACCGAGTCGCTCTTGTACGTCACCTTGCGCAGCGGGTTCTTGCCCGAGTGGTACATCGCCGTGGCGGTAGCCATTGGCGACGGGTAGAACGCCTGCACCTGGTCAGCACGGAAACCGTTGCTCTTGAGCCACAGAGCGAGGTTCATCATGTCTTCGTCTTTGGTGCCCGGGTGAGCCGCGATGAAGTACGGAATCAGGTACTGCTCCTTGCCCGCTTCCTTGGTGTACTTCTCGAACATGCGCTTGAACTTGTCATAGCTGCCGATGCCCGGCTTCATCATCTGGTTGAGCGGACCTTCCTCGGTGTGTTCCGGGGCGATCTTCAGGTAACCACCCACGTGGTGGGTCACCAGCTCTTTCACGTATTCCGGCGACTCGACCGCCAGGTCGTAACGCAGACCGGAAGCGATCAGGATCTTCTTCACACCCGGCAAGGCACGAGCGCTGCGATACAGCTGGATCAGCGACGAGTGGTCCGTGTTCAGGTTCGGGCAAATGCCGGGGAACACGCACGATGGCTTGCGGCACGCCGATTCGATTTCCGGGGTTTTGCAGGCAATGCGATACATGTTCGCGGTCGGCCCGCCGAGGTCGGAAATGACCCCGGTAAAGCCCGGGACCTTGTCGCGGATCTCTTCGATTTCGCGAATGATCGACTCTTCGGAGCGGTTCTGGATGATCCGGCCTTCGTGCTCAGTGATCGAGCAGAAAGTGCAGCCGCCAAAACAGCCACGCATGATGTTCACCGAGAAACGGATCATGTCGTAGGCCGGGATCTTTTCCTTGCCGTACGCAGGATGCGGGACACGTGCGTAAGGCATGCCGAACACGTAGTCCATTTCTTCAGTGGTCATCGGGATCGGTGGCGGGTTGAACCACACATCCACTTCACCATGCTTCTGCACCAGGGCGCGGGCATTGCCCGGGTTGGTTTCGAGGTGAAGCACGCGGTTGGCGTGAGCGTACAGAACCGCGTCAGCGCGCACCTTTTCGACCGATGGCAGACGGATAACCGTCTTGTCACGGGTCATGCGCGGGCTGGCCAGGATCTGTACGACCTTGGCTTCGTTCGGGTCTTCAACCGGGCCCTTTTCCTGCTCGATGGCGCAGGCCTGGGTGTCCTGGGTGTTCACGTACGGGTTGATGATCTTGTCGATCTTGCCCGGACGGTCGATACGCGTGGAGTCGACTTCATACCAGTCTTTTGGCGTATCGCGACGAATGAACGCCGTACCGCGGACATCGGTGATTTCTTCGACCTTGTGACCGTACGACAGACGCTGGGCCACTTCGACAATGGCGCGCTCGGCGTTGCCGTACAGCAGGATATCGGCGCAGGCATCGATCAGGATCGAGTTGCGTACGCGGTCCTGCCAGTAATCGTAATGCGCGATACGGCGCAGCGAGGCCTCGATGCCGCCGAGTACGATCGGCACATGCTTGTAAGCTTCCTTGCAACGCTGGCTGTAGACCAGGCTCGCGCGATCCGGACGTTTGCCCGCCATGCCGCCTGGGGTGTAGGCGTCATCGGAGCGGATTTTTTTGTCGGCGGTGTAGCGGTTGATCATCGAGTCCATGTTGCCGGCGGCAACGCCGAAGAACAGGTTCGGCTCCCCCAGCTTCATGAAGTCGTCTTTGGACTGCCAGTCAGGCTGGGCAATGATGCCCACGCGAAAACCCTGGGACTCCAGCAAGCGACCAATGATTGCCATGCCGAACGAAGGGTGATCGACATAGGCATCACCGGTCACGATGATGATGTCGCAGGAATCCCAGCCAAGCTGATCCATCTCCTCCCTGCTCATGGGCAGGAATGGTGCTGGGCCGAAACATTCGGCCCAGTACTTCGGATAGTCAAATAAAGGCTTGGCTGCTTGCATGTCGATGACCGGTGTTGAGTGCGAAAAAGGACGCGTCATTTACGAGGAAATTCGCGGTCGCGGAATATAGCACAAAATTTGATCAAATCCGACCGTGACGGTGGGTTTTGCCGACCACTGGCCCCACAGCGAACTCAAAGCCCGCAGAGGCAAACACACGCTGGCAAATGAATGCGCTCGGTGGACAACAAAATCCCCCGGCACAACCACGCATTAATCCGGCACTACATAACTATGACTTGTCCGCACTTATAAGATTAAACGGTGCTTTTACGCATCAGTTTTTTACTCTTTTTAAACACTACGAACGCCCTAAACTTGAGCCATTCATCAAGCAAAGGAAATGCTCATGCCCACAACTCCGCCCGCCTCTCCCGCAGCACCGTCATTAAAAGATTCACGTATCGACTTTATAAAACAACATATTCCCGACTGGCTGCTCAACGCCGACGCCTCTGCCCGAGCCAACTTCCGACGCCTGTATATTCGCCACCTCGAGCATCAACATGCGGTGGCAAACCGGCTCGCGCTATTAAAGACGCCCACGGCATTTGCCCTGCCCATTCTTGAACTGGCACTCTTGGCCCGCTTCGATTCCCCGCTCGATGTCACCCATAACTTCATCAAGATTACCCATGTTCATTCGCACCTGTTCGGGCTGTTTACGACAACCGCCGCCGCGACTCACCAAACCCTGCTGCAGGCGGCCCTGCAGAACTTCGAAGCCTCCGAAACAGAACCTGACGGATTCATCGAAGGCTCGATGCTCTATGCCCGGCTCGGCCAGGATGGCTGGCACTCGCTAAGACCCAGGCCCGAACAGTTTGCCCAAGTGTGCCGTACGCTGGATCTGGGCTCGCAGTACCAACAGCACATCCGGTCAGTCTTCAGCGCCCCGGCCCTTGCGGATGACTGGCGCCACGAGAGCCAGACACCGATTGACTTTATCGCCCACGGAAAAAGTACGCTCGAAGTCATGGCGTGTATCGCAGCCCTGAAAGGTGATATCAGCCAGTCGGCTCATACGTTGCTGACAAAGCTTGTCGCGGGCGAATCAACACTGCTCCTTCAAGGGGAATCGGTATTTTTATCCAGCATCACCTTTTTAGGCACGGTATTAACAGGACCGGTCCTGATATGTGCCCACATTACTGATAAAGCACGGCGCCAACCCTGTATTGGTTATATTCCGGTTCCTGGAGAAGCGTCGCTTAAAGAGTATGTTTCCATCGCTCACTTTGAAGCGCACCTGAGTGAACTATTACGCGCCGACAGAACGGCATTCCTGTTGCACTTTGTCCCGCTTCGCCAACAACAAACATTCAAGGAATCATTGGCCTCTTATTACCCCGACGATACATCCCTTGAGTTAATACCCTGCAATGAGTCCTTGTTTGAACACCTCCACCAACAACGACTCGAACGCATGCTTGACGATGCCCGGCAAATTGCCGTGCCTGTAGAAGACGTCAACATGGAAGTTCGCAACCGAAGAATCCAGACACTTGAAAGCGCAGGGTGGACACTCGCCACCCTGGCCCTCTCGCTGATCCCCGGTGTAGGCGAGGCAATGCTCGCATTGACCTCAGCGCATGTGCTCTATCAGGCTTATCACGGCGTCGAAGCCTGGTCTGAGAACGACCTGAACCTGGCCGCCGAATACCTGCTGGACATCACGGACAGCCTGGCTGAAATGGCAGTCATCGGGGCCGGCACACACATGATCACCTCACAGTTGCGCGCCATCAAGATGCCCGAGTTCGTGGCCCGACTGGCGCCCGTCACGCTACCTGACGGCACACGCCGGCTGTGGAATGTCGACCTGACCCCCTACCAACAAGACCTCGAACTCCCCGTCACCGCCCTCCCCAACAAACAGGGCCTCTACGCATTCCACAGCAAAGACTATTTGAAACTGGACCAGCAGGTGTTCGAGGTCACCCGCGATACCCCGCAAACGCCCTGGCGCGTAAAGCACCCTACCGACAACACGGCCTTCTCCCCTACGCTGACCACAAACCATTACGGGGCCTGGCGCCTTGAACAAGAACAGCCCCTCTTCTGGGACAATGCCAAGCTCATCAAACGACTGGGACGTTACGGCGAGACTCTGGAGCAGGATGATGTTGATTTCATCATGTCTGCCACCGGCGTCAGCACCGAGATGCTGCAACGCGTACACGCTGACAACCTTGTACCGCCCGGCCTGCTGATCGATGCGCTCAAGCGCCTGGCGATCGACCGCAAAATCAAGTCATTCATCGAAGACATCCAGCTCAACCAGACCCCTGATGCCAGTAACGCCGAGCTTTGGCTGCAACTGCTGACATCCCTGCCAGGATGGCCTGGTAATAAACCCGTACGCTGGATTGACGATCTGGGCCAGGTCATTCGCGACTTTGGCGACACTGTGCCCAACCACACACGCCTCCCGGTGACAAACGCTCAACTGCAGGCCGGGATTGCACTCGACACCCTGCTGGCCTACCTGGACCATCAAGAACTCACAACCCTGCTGGGGCATCCGCCCAGCGTTTCGCCACAAACCAACACGGCAGCACTGGGCGAAGCCATGAGTGCTTATGCGCAGATTTTCCGCCATAGGGTGTTCGAAATCCTCTACCAGCACAGTGAGGTCAGCGACAATGAGTTGACCCAGGCCATCAGACGTAGCTACCCGACGATGCCAACCAGCGTTGCAGATGAACTGATCGTGACCACTCGCCCCTCAGAACAACTCCAGTTGCTTGGTCCCCGACCGCTGCCGCCGGTCTTCAAAACCGAGGCCGATGCGTTGATGGCCAGATTGAGTGTCAACCGGGTATATGAAGGGTTGTATCTGGACTCGGTCAGCAGTGAACAAAGCGACCTTCTGGCCTTCTCGATCTTCGAGCACCTGGTGGACTGGCCCACGGCACAGAACATTGAACTCCACCAGCACACCGCCGAAGGCCCGTTACTGGCGAGTACTTACGCGCGGGGCGATTCAGCCAAAAGAATCCTGATCACATCAGCCAACCGGTATCAGGCACTTAGCCCGGAAGGCCAGCCCGTCAGCCCGCCCGGCAGCATCTATTACGCGCTGTATAACTGCCTGTCGGAATCCGAGCGCCAGCTTTTGGGACTGTCCACATTCGCACCGGTGCAGGAACTTAAACAGCTCATGGCACAAACCCGTCTGCAAGCTGACAAGCAGTCGCTTGCGCGGCGAAACTTACCCAAAGAAAGGCGTGAGCTTTCCGAGTTGTTCTTTCCCTCATTCCAGCAACTGGATCTTAACTTCGCCAGCCAGGAATCCCTGGAAGGCATCCCGCCACGGACGGATGGCATTTATCAAGGCATCTATCAGAAGTTTCCTGAAAATGGCGGGCTTGTTCGCAACTTCATCAAGGTGCACGCCTGGACCTTTCAAGTGGAGCTCACACGCCTGGGCTGGCGCCTGATAGATGCCCGCAACCCATTCCGCTGTTACAAACCATTGATCCGTCGCACAGCCGATGACAGCTGGGAGCTGGATCAGGACAGCGGGCTTAAAGGCGGGTCTCCTGGCATTGGAAGCTCACGGGTAAACGTCGAGGAAAGCTCCACCGACCCATTCTTTACGGCAAGTGAACGGCCATGGACCGAATACACCCCTCGCGAAAGCGCAATCATGCGCAACACCGACAACTACCAGCACGCCAGGAATCAACCCGGAACCTATGAACGCGCCGAGAACGGTCGTTATCCACTTCGCGACTTGCATGGCAACCCCTTGCGCATACGCTCCATCCAGACCCGAGCACGCTCGACGTCTTCCAGCACGCGTTATCACAGCGAATTAATCAGGCCTTATATCGAGTGGGAAGGGTATGAAGCCGTGGGCAGCCTTTATGAAGAAAAACTTCATCTGCGCCCCTTTACCGAAGCCGACATTCAAGTGGAGGGTGAGCAGCTGCTGGTAGGCCAGTCGATGGTCACGGCCAAGATCCGGCTCAACAAAGGGGAAGTGCTGGGAGTGTATTCAGGGGAACTGATCCCCTATCACATTGCTCACCGTCGCAGAGACCCCTACGTCATCGACGTGATGACCAAGAGATCTTCGACACACAATCCAAGGTTCATGCCGGTAGTTTTATCCGGCACCAACATTCTGTCGCGAATCAACACCACCTTTGAATACGTCAATGGCAAGCCGGTCAGGCAAGCTGCCAGTGGCTATAACGTTGAAATCGCGCCTTTCGTGGTCGATACCCTCAACACCGAAGGCGTCAAAGAGAAGTACCTGCTGACGGGGATGTTCGCCAGCGAGATCATAGAAGCCGATACGGAGCTGCGCTGGAACTATGCCTACAACGAGCGAGACATCCAGCATTTGTTCTCTTGAACAATCAGCGGTGCACAACCGGCCCCTGATCAGGCCGCGAGCAGTATCCGGCGATTAATCATCATCGAAGTTGTAGCTGCCGGGCGCCAGGTTTTCAAAACGCGTGTACTTGCCGATGAACGCCAGGCGCGTGGTACCGATAGGGCCGTTACGCTGCTTGCCGATGATGATTTCAGCAATGCCCTTGTGCTCGGTTTCGGGGTGATACACCTCATCCCGATACACGAACATGATGACGTCGGCATCCTGCTCGATGGCTCCGGATTCACGCAAGTCGGAGTTGATCGGGCGCTTGTTCGGACGCTGCTCAAGGGAACGGTTGAGCTGCGAGAGCGCCACCACCGGGCAATTGAACTCTTTGGCCAGCGCTTTCAACGAGCGGGATATCTCGGAGATTTCGTTGGTCCGGTTATCACCGCCAGAACCCGGAATCTGCATCAACTGCAGGTAGTCGATCATGATCAGGCCGATGTCCCCGTGCTCACGCACCAGGCGTCGGGTCCGGGCCCGCATTTCCGAAGGGCTGATGCCCGCGGTGTCATCGATAAACAGCTTGCGGTCATTGAGCAGGTTGACCGCCGAGGTCAGGCGCGGCCAATCGTCATCCTCAAGTCGACCCGCCCGCACCTTGGTCTGGTCGATGCGCCCCAGGGAAGACAACATACGCATGATCAGCGATTCACCTGGCATCTCGAGCGAGTAAACCAGCACCGCTTTCTCACTGCGCAATACAGCGTTTTCCACCAGGTTCATCGCAAAGGTGGTTTTACCCATCGATGGACGCCCGGCGACGATGATCAAGTCTGCTGGCTGCAAGCCGCTGGTCATGCCATCCAGGTCGGTATAACCCGTGGACAGGCCAGTGATGGCGTTGTCGGTGTTGAACAACGTGTCGATACGGTCAATGGCCTTGGTCAACAGGTCATTCACGCTCACCGGGCCACCGGTTTTTGGCCGGGCCTCGGCAATCGCAAAGATCTGACGCTCTGCCTCGTCGAGGATTTCCTCGGCGCTGCGGCCTTCTGGGTTGAAGGCACTGTCGGCAATTTCGGTACTGATGCCGATGAGCTGGCGCAAGGTTGCACGCTGACGCACGATCTGCGCGTACGCCTTGATGTTAGCGACCGACGGCGTGTTTTTTGCCAACTCACCCAGGTAGCCCAGACCACCAACTTGCGACGTCTGACCTTCCTTGTCCAATTGCTCGGCAAGGGTCACGACGTCGATCGGGGAGTTCTGGTCTGCCAACTTGGCGATGGCACGGAAGATCAGGCGATGGTCATGTCGATAGAAATCACCGTCCGAGACCTGATCCAGCACGCGTTCCCAGGCGTTGTTATCCAGCATCAAACCACCGAGCACAGCCTGTTCGGCCTCGATGGAATGCGGAGGCACCTTCAGGGCTGCGGTTTGTAGATCGTATTGCTCAGGAGCGGAGATATCGTTCATGGCCACTTGGAATAGGTTAAAAAACAGGAACTGCACAAAAACAAAAGGCACGACCTGTAAACAGGATCGTGCCCGATGTTAACCGTCCGGCACACAAGGTGCCAGTCAGTTAAGACTGCTTAAGCAGCTACCACAACAACGCGTACGGTTGCTTCAACTTCGGCGTGCAGGTGCACGGCCACGTCGAATTCGCCAACGTTGCGGATAGTGCCGTTCGGCAGACGAACTTCGCTTTTAGCAACTTCAACGCCGGAGGCGGTCAGTGCATCAGCGATGTCGTGAGTACCGATCGAACCGAACAGCTTGCCTTCGTCGCCAGCGGTGGCAGTGATAGTCACTTCCAGCTCAGCCAGTTGGGCAGCGCGTGTTTCAGCCGAAGCTTTCTTGTCTGCAGCAGCTTGTTCCAGCTCAGCACGACGCTCTTCAAACGCAGCCAGGTTGGCAGCGGTTGCAGCGGTAGCTTTGCCGTACGGCAGCAGGTAGTTACGACCGTAACCGGCCTTAACATTTACTTTGTCGCCCAGGTTGCCCAGGTTAGCGACTTTTTCCAGAAGGATCAGTTGCATGTGAAAATCCTCTTAACTTTTAACCTTCACCGTCCGCAGAGTCTTTATCAGCGTCTTTCGGCGCCAGACGTCCGCGAAAATCAATCAGGCTGTCGACAATGGCCAAGACCACGAGCAACGGATAGATCAGCTGCATAAACAGCAACAGCGTGACGTACAACCCCACCAGCCAGAAACGGCCCAGTCGCTTTTGCGCCACCAGCCCATGAATCAGGGCCAGCCCGGCGAAGAACAACGCTACGCTGCACAACGGCGTAAGCATGGCCATTTGAGGACCGAAGTTCGGCCCTACAAGCATGCACGCCAGCAACAGTAACGCTGGACCAAGCGGTAGGCGGATGCTGCGAAACTCGCTGGCAAAACCGCCCGGGTTGTACAACAACGCCTGCCAATAACGCCCGATAATCAGGGCTAGCACGCTGACGACCTGCATCAAAGCTGCAATCAAACCGGTGAGTACGGGTGCAACCAATGCTCCAAGGCGCGCTCGCTCTACGTCAGATAACTTGTCGTAGAGACCACTGAGGACCTGCGGCAGAAGTTTTTCCAACTCCTGCGCCATCACACCAATGGGTTCGCGGAAAACCGTGCCCAGGATCACGCCATACACCACACCCAACGCCACGCTGACCAGCAGCACGCGATACCAGGGCTGACCGGCGCGTAACAACATCGCCAATCCCAGAGTTCCCAGCAGCACCATGAGGGTGCGAGGTTCTCCGATAAACCACCAGACCAAGGCCGGCAGTAAAGCCCATGTGAGGATGCTGAAAGCATCTCTCGGACCGCGCCGCAGAAGCACAAGGCATCCTGCAGCAGCACTCAACCAGAACAAAAACGGCAATGCCGCACATCCGGCCACGATTAACGTGGCCTGCACACGGCCTCGCATGATGAACTCAGCTAAGGCGCGCATGCTTTCAATCCCTTACTACTTGTCGACTGCCCGGTCTCAGCGGCCGTGGCTGTCGGTGTAGGCCAGCAGGGCCAGGAAGCGGGCGCGCTTGATAGCGGTGGCCAGCTGACGCTGATAACGAGCTTTAGTACCGGTGATACGGCTTGGAACAATTTTGCCGGTCTCGGATACGTATGCTTTCAGAGTGTTGAGATCCTTGTAATCGATCTCTTTCACTTCTTCTGCGGTGAAGCGGCAGAATTTACGACGACGGAAGAAACGTGCCATGTAATTGGCTCCTCAAAAGGTCCGTGGATTACTCGTCAGCGTTATCGCTGGCGTCGCTGTTATCGCTGTCATCGCCATCGGCGCTGTCAGAATGCTCAGGACGGTCACGACGCTCACGGCGCTCACTGCGGTTCTCTTCAGCCTTGAGCATCTCGGACTGGCCAGTTACGGCTTCGTCGCGACGGATGACCAGGTTACGGATCACAGCATCGTTGTAACGGAAGTTGTCTTCCAGCTCAGCCAGGGCTTTGCCAGTGCACTCAACGTTCAGCATCACGTAGTGAGCCTTGTGAACATTGTTGATTGCGTAGGCCAGTTGACGACGGCCCCAATCTTCCAGACGGTGGATTTTGCCGCCGTCTTCTTCGATCAGCTTGGTGTAACGCTCTACCATGCCGCCGACTTGTTCGCTTTGATCCGGGTGGACCAAAAAGATGATTTCGTAATGACGCATGAATGCTCCTTACGGGTTGTAGCCTGCCGCTAACTGAAAGCGGGTCAGACAAGGAGTGAATGACACTTGTGTGTCTTGCCTAGAGAGGCACATATGCGCCCGCCATGACGGCAAGGGGCGCAATTGTAGAGAAGGGACAAGAGGCGCGCAAGGCAATTGGTGATTATTTGAGCAATCCCGCCTCACAATCACCACAAACCCTGTAGCCGTTGCCGCAGGCTGCGACGGAGTTGCGAAGCAACCCCGCTTTGAAGGGCCTTAAACCCTTATTGCAGCCTTCGGCAATGCCTGCAGATGGCGTTACTTCTTCTTGGAAGAAGACGCTGCCTTGACGCTGCGCTGGCGCAGGGCTTCGAACAGGCACACGCCGGTAGCCACGGAAACGTTCAGGCTGCTGACGCTACCGGCCATAGGCAGGCGCACCAGATAATCGCAGTGCTCACGGGTCAGGCGGCGCATGCCTTTGCCTTCTGCACCCATGATCAGGATGGTCGGGCCGGTCAGGTCTTGCTCGTACAGCTCCTGCTCGGCTTCGCCAGCCGTGCCGACAATCCACAAGCCGCGCTGCTGAAGCTTCTTCAGCGTGGCAGCCAGGTTAGTGACTGCGACCAACGGAATAACCTCTGCCGCACCGCAAGCCACTTTTCGTACAGTCGGGGTCAGGGTTGCTGACTTGTCCTTCGGCACGATAACGGCCAGTGCGCCCGCCGCATCGGCGGTACGCAAGCAGGCACCCAGGTTGTGCGGGTCCGTCACACCGTCCAGCACCAGAATCAGTGGAGCACCTTCGGTGCGATCCAGCAGCTCATTGAGCATGGCCTCGCCCCACACCTGGCTCGGGCTGACATCTGCCACGACACCTTGGTGCACGCCTTCGACCCAAACGTCCATTTCGCGACGTTCGGCGTTGCCCACCGGAACCCGGCTTTCGTCAGCCAGCGCAATCAAGGTCTGCACGCGAGGGTCGCTACGACCCTCAGCCAGCCACACTTGCTTGACGCGTTTCGGGTGGTGACGCAGCAACGCCTCTACAGCGTGAATGCCGTAGATTTTTTCCAACTGACTCATGGTTTGGCCTTAGGTTTGCGCGCCCCGCCGCTTTTGGCAGCAGGAGCGGTGCCCGTTTTTGGCGGGCCTTTACGATGTTTGCTCGGCTTGGAAGGCTTGCCTGCATCTTTAGCAGGTGCCGCCCTCCCCGACTTTCCCGGCTCCGATGTCCGACCGCCGCTTTTCGACTCGGCCAACAACGCCTGCTTCAATTCACGGCTTTTGCGCAGCTCGGCATTCTTTGCCGCCGCATCGCTTGGGCGATAGGCGTCATCAGAGCCTTTGGTCGTTTTCTTCGCTGGCGCACGACGGCTGGTTTTTGCAGGCTCCGCGGGCTTTTCAGTCTCGTAGCTGCTTGGCTTGCCAGCCGGTTTGGTCTTCGCCGCAGGCTTTTCAGTGCCACGGTTTTTACGACCAATCGGCGCACTGAGGGTTTTCTCAGCCATTTCGAAGTCGATTTTGCGCTCATCGAGATCAACACGCATTACGCGCACTTCAACCGTGTCGCCCAAACGGAAGCTACGACCGGTGCGCTCGCCCGCCAGGCGGTGATGCACAGGATCGAAGTGGTAGTAGTCACCCGGCAAGGCGGTTACGTGAACCAGGCCTTCGACGTAGATGTCAGTCAACTCGACGAACAGGCCGAAACCCGTCACCGCAGTCACCACACCCGGGAACGACTCGCCAACGCGATCCTTCATGAACTCGCACTTGAGCCAGTTGGTCACGTCACGCGTGGCTTCGTCTGCACGACGCTCACTCATGGAGCACTGCTCGCCGAGCTGCTCCAGGATAGCTTCGTCGTACGGATAAATACGCGCCTTGGGGATCGTCATCGCACCAGCACGACGAACGTGCGGGGTGTCCATTTTGGAATGGATCACGCTACGAATCGCACGGTGCGTGAGCAAGTCCGGGTAGCGGCGAATCGGCGAGGTGAAGTGGGTATAGGCTTCATAATTCAGACCGAAGTGGCCCTGGTTATCAGCGCTGTACACCGCCTGGCTCAACGAACGCAGCATGACGGTCTGGATCAGGTGGAAGTCCGGACGATCCTTGATGCTGGCCAGCAACGCCTGGTAATCCTTCGGCGATGGACCGTCCTTGCCTTTGTGCAAGGACAGACCCAGCTCACCCAGGAAGGCGCGCAGTTTTTCCAGACGCTCAGGCGGCGGACCATCATGCACACGATAGAGCGCAGGAATTTCGTGCTTTTTGAGGAACTCGGCGGTGGCCACGTTGGCCGCCAGCATGCACTCTTCAATCAGCTTGTGAGCGTCATTACGCGTCGTTGGGCGAATTTCAGCAATTTTGCGCTCGGAACCGAAGATGATCCGGGTTTCCTGCGTTTCAAAATCAATCGCGCCACGGGTATGACGAGCCGCCAGCAACACCTTGTACAGCGAGTAAAGCTGCTTGAGGTGCGGCACAACATCAGCGTATTCGCTACGCAGCTGCTTGGCTTCGCTGGTTTTCGGCTGTTCCAGGATGGTGCTGACCTTGTTGTAGGTCAGACGCGCCTGGGAATGGATCACCGCTTCGTAGAACTGATAGTCAGTCATTTCGCCGGTTTTGGAGAGGGTCATCTCGCAGACCATCGCCAAACGATCGACTTTCGGGTTCAGGGAGCACAGCCCGTTGGATAGCTGCTCAGGCAGCATCGGGATCACGCGCTCAGGGAAGTACACCGAGTTGCCACGTACCTGGGATTCGGCATCCAGCGCCGAACCGATTTTCACATAGCTGGAGACGTCGGCAATCGCCACGTACAACTTCCAGCCACCCGAGAACAGTCGCAGCTTGCCCGGTTTGGCTTCGCAGTAAACCGCATCATCGAAGTCCCGAGCATCTTCGCCGTCAATGGTGACGAACGGCAGATGACGCAGGTCGATGCGCTTCTCTTTGTCTTTCTCTTCGACTTCCGGCTTGAGCCTGGACGCTTCCTTGAGCACTGCTTCCGGCCAGACGTGCGGAATATCGTAGGTGCGCAGGGCAATGTCGATTTCCATGCCGGGCGCCATGTAGTTGCCCACCACTTCAAGCACGTCGCCTTGTGGCTGGAAGCGCGGCGTCGGCCAGTGAGTGATCTTCACTTCAACAAACTGACCTACCTTGGCGCCAGCGTTGCGACCCGGCGTCACCAGCACTTCCTGCTGGATTTTCGGGTTATCGGCCACTACAAAGCCAATGCCGCCTTCTTCGAAGTAGCGACCCACGATAGTTTCGTGAGCACGCGAGACCACTTCCACAATCACGCCTTCACGACGACCACGGCGATCAAGACCCGAAACACGGGCCAGCGCACGGTCGCCATCGAACACCAGGCGCATTTGCGACGGGCTCATGAACAGGTCGTCGCTGCCGTCATCCGGGATCAGGAAGCCAAAGCCGTCGCGGTGACCGCTGATGCGACCGAGAATCAGGTCGAGCTTGTCCACCGGCGCATAAGTGCCCCGACGGGTGTAAATCAGCTGGGCATCGCGCTCCATCGCACGCAGGCGACGACGCAGGGCCTCTATCTGGTCTTCAGTAGTCAGACCGAACTCTTCTACCAACTGCTCACGAGCAGCCGGCGAACCACGCTCGGCCAGATGCTGAAGGATCAGCTCGCGGCTAGGGATAGGGTTATCGTATTTTTCCGCTTCACGTGCGGCCTCGGGATCGAGGGTCTGCCAATCGGCCATTAGATAGTTTTCACCTTGTCTATATGCGGGTTAGTTTGGCATACGCGTATTGAAACGGGAAATTTCAGGCTCACTCAATGCCTTATTAGCCCTTTCTGACGCGCTTTGCTGCTGCCCACTCACCGTTCGCGAAATATTTTGGATATTTTTATTCACAACGCTTTACAGGTCAAAGGGGTATCCGTATAGTGCGCGCCATCGACAACGGCAACGTTGAAGATGCTGCCCAGATGGTGAAATTGGTAGACACGCCAGCTTCAGGTGCTGGTGACCGCAAGGTCGTGGAAGTTCGAGTCTTCTTCTGGGCACCAATTTAGAGATGGAGATTAGTACAATCTCCAGACTCACACAAAAACCCGCGAAAGCGGGTTTTTGCATTCTAAGCCACTGATTTATTAAAACTAAAACAGGGGTTTACAGATTTAAAAGCTATCCGTATAGTGCGCCACATCAACAGCGGCAACGTTGCTGATACTGCCCAGATGGTGAAATTGGTAGACACGCCAGCTTCAGGTGCTGGTGACCGCAAGGTCGTGGAAGTTCGAGTCTTCTTCTGGGCACCAATTCAGGTTTACAGATTCACGCTGTAAACCACTCAAAAAGCCCGCGAAAGCGGGCTTTTTAGTTTCCGATGCATCCCCACCCCAAAAATCTTCCGACAGCCACCCAAGCTGCATGCACCGATACCTCTCACGACTTTCTGCAACACGCTGTAAATCCTCCCCCTCCCCGCGCATCACAGCTCGTCGCACTTGCACAATTCGACGCTGAGTCAATCGCACTTGAGAAACAATATCGTTTATTATTGTTACAAGTTTTGTAGTACCCAAGCGAGGAACCCAGCGAATGATGCTCCGAAATACCCAGCTTGCGACATGGCTTGTGCGCGGCTTGTCCATCGCCGCTCTTGGTCTGACCCTGACCGCTCCCTCCACCTACGCTGCCGATCCTGTGTCTCTGACGCTGTACAACGGTCAACACAAAGAAGTCGGTGACAACCTCGCCGCAGCCTTCGAAGCCAAGACCGGCATTCACGTCAACGTGCGCAAAGGCAGCAGCAACCAGTTGGCCAGCCAGATTGTCGAGGAAGGCGACCGCTCCCCGGCGGACGTGATCTACACCGAAGAATCCCCTCCCCTGAACAATCTGGGTGAACAGGGCTTTTTGGCCAAGATCGACGCCAGCACACTTGAGGTACTGCCCAAGGAATACGTAGCCGCCAATGACACCTGGATGGGTGTAACCGCGCGTACCCGCGTGGTGGCATTCAACCCCAAGCTGATCAAGGAAGAAGAGCTGCCCAAGTCGGTACTGGATTTCGCCGACCCTCAATGGCAAGGAAAAGTGGGTTTTGTACCTACCAGCGGCGCATTCCAGGAGCAGGCGGTGGCAATCATCAAGCTTCACGGACGTGATGCCGCCGAAGAATGGCTGACAGGGCTGCGGGCGTTCGGCAAAACCTACACCAACAACATGGTTGCCCTGAAAGCAGTCGAAAATGGCGAAGTGGCCAGCGTACTGGTGAACAACTACTACTGGTTTGCCCTGGAGAAAGAAAAAGGCAAGCTGGACTCCAAACTGCACTACTTCACCGATGGCGATGCTGGCGGCCTGATTACCGTGTCCAGCGCAGCCGCACTGAAATCCAGCAAACACCCTAAAGAAGCGCAACAACTGCTGGCATTCATGGCCAGTGAAGAAGGTCAGCGCGTGATTACCAACACCTCGGCGGAATACCCGATGCGCAAAGGCATGATCTCGGATCGCGGCCTTAAGCCGTTTGAAGAGCTGCAGCCACCTAAAGTGACCCCGGCCGACCTGGGCAATGCCGAAGAAGCGCTGGAGCTCGAACGCGACGTTGGCCTGCTCTGATGCTGTCCGCCACTCAATCCGCACGCTTTATCCCTAGACGCAAACGACCTTCGATCTGGCTATTGCTGCCTGTCGCACTGCTGGTGGGCCTGAGCCTGTTGCCATTGTGGTACGTCGGCAGCAAAACCTGGGAGGCCGGCTGGGAACAAGCGGTGAACCTGCTGTGGCGGCCTTATGTCTTTGGCTTGATGCGCAACACATTGATGCTGATGGTCGGCGTCACCGTGACCTGCGCACTGCTTGGGCTTACGCTGGCCTGGTTGCTGGAGCGCAGCAACCTGCCGGGACGACGCCTGTGGGGCGTGATCCTGTGCTTGCCGTTTGCCGTCCCTGCGTTCGTCAGCAGCTTTACCTGGGTCTCGCTCAGCTCGAGTTTCGAGGGCCTGGGCGGGGCCATTCTGGTCATGAGCCTGTCAAAGTACCCGCTGATTTTCCTGCCGGTCGCAGCCACCCTGCGCAATCTGGACCCGGCCCTGGAAGAATCGGCCCGCACACTGGGACAGAATCGTTGGGGGGTGTTTTTCCGGATCACCCTGCCACTGCTTTGGCCCTCGCTGCTGGCCGGCTCTCTTCTGATTGCCCTGCACATGCTGGTGGAGTTCGGCGCACTGTCGATCATTGGCCTGCAAACCTTCACCACCGCGATTTACCAACAGTTCGAACTGGAGTTCAGCAACGCCAACGCAGCCATGCTCTCGGCGGTACTGTTGGTAATGTGCCTGAGCCTGTTATGGCTGGAATTGAAAGTACGCGGCAAAGGCCGACACATCCGCATCGGCCAGGGCGCCGCACGGCATGCCGAGCAGGTGCGCCTGGGCAAATTTGCCGTGGTGGGCCAGCTGTATTGCCTGGCTCTGGCCGTTATCGGCAGCGGCATTCCTTTGGGCATGCTGGTGTACTGGCTAGTCAAAGGCAGCTCGGCGGCATTTCCGGTGGCCGCCATTGGCGAAGCACTGTTTTCGTCCTTGTCGCTGGCACTGGGCGGCGCGGCACTGTGCCTGGTACTCGCGGTTCCGGTGGGCTTGCTGGTGGTGCGCTACAAAGGCCAGCTGGCGATCTGGGCCGAACGATTGCCCTATTTACTGCATGCGCTTCCCGGCCTGGTCATCGCCTTGGCATTGGTGTATTTCGCCCTGCACTACGTACCGGCGCTGTATCAAACCTCTGCCCTGCTGCTGATTGCCTACGCCTTGTTGTTTTTGCCCCTGGCTCAGGCACCGATCCGCACCGCTCTGAACAAGGCCGCGCCACAGCTTGAAGAAGCCGCACGCACCTTGGGAGCCTCGTCGTTCTCTGCGTTTTGCCGGGTAACCCTGCCGATCATCTTCCCAGCCCTGGGCGCCGCCTTTGCACTGGTATTCCTGGACGCCATGAAGGAACTGACCGCGACCTTGCTGCTCAGCCCGACCGGACTTAACACTCTGGCCACGCAAGTCTGGGCCCACACCTCAAACGTCGAATTCGCCGCTGCTGCACCCTATGCGGCACTATTGATTCTGGTGTCGGGTTTACCGGTGTATTTACTGACGACGAAGATGTACTTGAGCCGCTGAGACAATCAGTTGCCACAACAGCTTTGCAAACAGCACCAAACGACAAAGGGCCCCGAAGGGCCCTTTGTTTTACATCTGCGACGCTTTAAGCGAACGGATGACGCAGAACGATGGTTTCGTTGCGGTCCGGACCGGTCGAGATGATGTCGATCGGCGCGCCGATCAGCGCTTCAACGCGCTTGATGTAAGCACGCGCGTTTTCTGGCAGCTCTTCCAGGGTCTTGGCACCCACGGTCGACTCGGTCCAGCCCGGCACCGACTCGTACACAGGCTCAAGGCCTTCGTAGCTGTCAGCATCAGTCGGTGCGTCAACCAGCACAGCACCGTTTGCATCTTTGTAGCCGACGCAAATGTTGATGGTTTCCAGACCGTCGAGTACGTCCAGCTTGGTCAGGCAGATACCCGAGATGCTGTTCACATCGATAGCGCGACGCAGGATAACAGCGTCGAACCAGCCACAACGACGGGCACGGCCGGTGGTAGCACCGAACTCATGACCCTGCTTGGCCAGGTGAGCGCCGACGTCGTCGAACAGCTCAGTCGGGAAAGGACCCGAACCTACGCGCGTGGTGTATGCCTTGGTGATGCCCAGGATGTAATCCAGGAACATCGGGCCAACGCCCGAACCGGTGGCTACGCCGCCAGCCGTGGTGTTGGAGCTGGTCACGTACGGGTAGGTACCGTGATCGATGTCCAGCAACGAGCCCTGGGCACCTTCGAACATGATGTCCTTGCCAGCGCGACGCAGGCCGTGCAGCTCAGCAGTGACGTCCAGCATCAACGGCTTGAGCAGCTCAGCGTATTCCTTGCACTCGGCCAGAGTCTTGTCGAAGTCGATCGCTGGTTCTTTGTAGAACCCGACCAGCATGAAGTTGTGGTATTCCACCAGTTCACGCAGCTTGGCTTCAAAGCGCGGCATGTTCAGCAGATCGCCAACACGCAGGCCACGACGGGCTACTTTGTCTTCGTACGCCGGGCCGATGCCGCGACCGGTAGTACCGATCTTCAGCTCGCCACGGGCCTTTTCACGGGCCTGGTCCAGCGCGACGTGGAACGACAGGATCAGCGGGCAAGACGGGCTGATACGCAGGCGCTCGCGCACCGGTACACCTTTCTCTTCCAGCTTGATGATTTCACGCAGCAACGCGTCGGGAGCAACCACGACACCGTTGCCGATCAGGCACTGCACGCCTTCGCGCAGTACGCCCGACGGAATCAGGTGCAGAACGGTTTTTTCGCCGTCGATCACCAAGGTGTGGCCAGCGTTGTGGCCACCTTGGTAGCGCACTACAGCGGCAGCATGTTCGGTCAGCAGATCAACGATCTTGCCTTTGCCCTCATCACCCCATTGGGTGCCCAGGACTACGACATTCTTACCCATAACACTTGTCCTCATTCGCGCAAACTTGGTGCCGGCAGCCGCCGGCAGGAAAACTCAAGAAGCCAGCGGCATTACTTGCCACAAGCCATTCTGCAGAATCAATTGGCGGTCGCAGTCCGCATCACGGGCGGCGGCCTGTAGCTGTCCAGGCAACGCCTGAACCACACGCTGACCTTCACTGCGAAGCTGGCAAACCTGCTGCCAGAGAGCCGCATCCGTGCTGTCAGGCATCCAGATACCACCAGACGGTAACTCGACTTCAGCACGCCCCAGGGTCACCAGGGTTTTCAAATCGGTCGAGAAGCCGGTAGCTGGACGGGCACGACCGAAGTCGGCGCCGATATCATCATAACGACCGCCCTGAGCGATGGAGTCCCCAACGCCCGGTACAAAAACCGCAAACACCACGCCTGTGTGGTAGTGATAACCACGCAACTCACCCAGGTCAAAATACAGCGGCAACTGCGGGAAACGCACAGACAAACGCTCGGCAATCGCCAGCAGATCGTCCAGAGCAGCCAGCACCGGGGCCGGAGCCTTGGCCAGTCGCTCACGCGCAGCAGCCAGTACCTCGCGGCCACCACACAAATTAACCAATGCCTGCAGCATGCCCGCCAAATCAGCTGGCAAACCTTCGGTCAAGGCCGTTACTTCGTCGATCGCCTTGCGTTGCAGGGCGTCGAACAATTGTTGTTCCACTTCAACCGACAGGTTGGCCGCACGGGCCAACCCGCGATAAATACCTACGTGCCCCAGATCCATGTGCACATCCGGAACATCGGCCAGTTGCAGCATCGCCAGCATCAGGCTGATAACTTCAACGTCGCTGCTCGGGCTGGCATCGCCATACAACTCGGCACCCAGTTGAATCGGGCTGCGCGAGGATGACAACGCCCGCGGCTGGGCATGCAGCACACTGCCGGCGTAGCACAGACGGCTCGGCCCTTCACGACGCAGGGTATGCGCATCGATGCGCGCCACTTGCGGCGTGATGTCGGCACGAAAACCCATCTGGCGACCCGTTTGCGGGTCAATAACCTTGAAGGTCCGCAAGTCGAGATCCTGGCCAGCCCCTGTCAGCAGAGACTCCAGGTATTCGATATGCGGGGTGACGACGAACTCATAGCCCCAGCTCTGGAACAGATCCAGCACCTGACGCCGCGCAACTTCAATGCGGGCAGCCTCGGGCGGAAGTACTTCTTCGATGCCATCTGGCAGGAGCCAGCGGTCTACCGTTGCCATTACACCATTCCCCTATGATCCGGGCGGCCAGCCAGCAGGCGAGCCTTGAGTAAAGCAGAACGTGGCTGCGTCTTGAACGCGCACAGCAAAAAAGCCCAAAACGACGGGCTTACGCAGCAACATTCCTCGAAAAATCTGCCGACGCTGTCACAGCCGCTCGGTCAATCAAACATGCAGACGCAAAAAAGCCGGGAATTTCCCGGCTGCCGTATCATACACACGTTTTCTCAAAGGATCACCCCGCCAGACAATTTGCCCGCCCAGCGGAGTGAACTCATGCTCTGGATTGATGCCCGCAGGCATACAACCCAAGGCATGGCCCTTGTTATTGCGAAGGCTTGGATTTTTCCAGGTAGCGGAAGAAATCGCTGCTTGGATCCAGAACCAGGACATCGCTCTTGTTCGCAAAGCTTTCGCGGTAAGCGCGCAGGCTGCGATAGAACTTGTAGAACTCTTGATCCTGGCTGTAAGCCTTGGAGTAGATGGCAGCAGCCTGGGCATCACCATCACCGCGGAACTCTTCGGACTGACGATACGCCTCAGCCAACAGCACACGGCTTTGACGATCGGCGTCAGCACGAATACCTTCGGCCAGTTCGTTACCCTTGGCGCGGTGCTCACGGGCTTCACGCTCACGCTCACTGCTCATGCGCTCGAACACGCTGCGGTTAACTTCCTTCGGCAGGTCGATGGCCTTGACCCGGACATCGATCACTTCGATACCCAGTTCTTTCTCGGCCATTCTGTTCAACGAAGCCGTCAGGTCAGCCATCAGCGCATCACGCTCACCGGACACAACCTCGTGCAACGTGCGCTTGCCGAACTGGTCACGCAGGCCGGATTCCAGACGACGCGACAAGCGCTCGTCAGCAATCTGCTTGAGACCCGATGTAGCGGTGTAGAAGCGCTCGGCATCTTTCACCCGCCACTTGGCGAAGGCATCAACCATTACGGCTTTCTTTTCCAGCGTCAGGAAACGCTGCGTCGGAGCATCCAGCGTCATCAGGCGGGCGTCGAATTTTCGCACCTGGTTAACGTAAGGAATCTTCACATGCAGGCCCGGCTGGACATCGGTCTCAACCACACGACCGAAACGCAGCAGTACCGCACGCTCGGTTTGCGAGACGATGTAGAAGCTGTTCCAGGCAACGATCGCCACGACAACGGCCACAATAAGGGCGACCAGCGATTTATTGCTCATCAGCGACTCTCCCTGGTACGCGCTTGCGGCGGCAGATCTGTTTTGGCGTTCGAGCCAGCATCGTTATTACCCGCTGCTGCGGCCGAACCCGTTGCCGGCGTGCTGCCACTACGGCCTTCGATCATTTTGTCCAGCGGCAAGTAAAGCAGGTTGTTCTGGCCGTTCTTGTTACCGGTCACGAGCACCTTGCTGGTGTTGCTGAAGACTTCCTGCATAGTGTCGAGGTACAGACGGTCCCGGGTCACTTCAGGGTTTTTGCGATACTCGGCCACCAGCTTGGTAAAGCGGTCTGCTTCACCCTTGGCGCGAGAGATCACTTCATCACGATAGCCGTTGGCGTTTTCGATGATGCGCTGAGCCTGACCACGCGCTTCCGGCACCACGCCATTGGCGTAGCTTTCTGCCTGGTTGCGGGCACGCTGCTCGTCTTCACGGGCGCGAATCACGTCATCAAAGGCTTCCTGCACTTCACGCGGTGCCGCTGCGCTCTGTACGTTCACCTGGGTCACGGTGATACCGGTCTTGTAGGTATCAAGGAAACGCTGCAAGCGCTCTTTGATCTCAACCGCCATCTGCTCACGGCCTTCGGTCAGGACCTGGTCCATTGCCGTGGAACCCACGACATGCCGCAGGGCACTTTCGGTAGCCTGCTGCAGGCTGATTTCCGGCTGATCAACGTTAAGCACGAAGTCGCGCAGGTTGCTGATCTTGTACTGCACGGTCAGAGGCACTTCGACGATGTTTTCGTCTTCAGTGAGCATCTGGCCCTGCTTGGAGTAGGCACGCTCACGCGTCACGTTCTCCAGGTACTTTTTGTCGAACGGCGGGAAGTAGATGTTCAGACCCGGCCCGACAGTGTCGTAGTACTTGCCCAGGCGCAGCACAACGGCTTGCTCCTGCTCATCGACCACATAGACCGCGCTGTACAGCCATGCCGCAGCCAATACGACCAGGCCGATGCCGAGCAGACCGAAACCGGCGCCCTTGCCGCCCGATCCGCCTTCGCTGCCACCACGTTTCTTTCCACTACCGAACAACCCATTCAGGCTTTCCTGCAGCTTGCGGAAGGCCTCGTCGAGATCCGGTGGTCCCTTGCGGCCGCCATTATTCGGGCGTTTGCCACCCCAAGGATCTTGATTGTTCGAGTTGCCACCCGGCTCATTCCAAGCCATAGCGCTCTCCATCTGATAAAGCAAAGACGCGCCCACGGCGCGCCGACCAATGCTACAGAATGCCTATCACAGCGGCACAGCCGCTTTGCGAGGCTTTTATTGCAAAGTGTGTTCTTCGATGAATTCCAGCGGCTGCATCCCTTCGCGGCTGACCAAGCGATTGAGCTCGGATCGCGGCAGGCGCACGTCCAACAGACTGGCCCCCTCATCGTCATGCTCTTCTTTTTGCACAACACCCAATTCAAAGAACTGTGCACGCAGTCGAGCAAAACGCTGCTCCAAGCGCAAGGTCCCAACGAACAAATCATTGCCCAGCAACTCGGCGATGGCTTGCTCAAGCAACTCCAACCCTTGACCTTCGCGGGCCGACAACCAGACCCGCTGCGGTTTACCGTCGGCATCGCGCTGGATCTGCGGCTCGACGCCTTCAAGCAAATCGATTTTGTTGTAGACCTCGAGGATCGGCAAGTCCTGGGCACCAATCTCGCCCAGCACCACCATCACCTGCTCGATCTGCGCCATGCGCTCAGGTTCGTGCGCGTCGATCACATGCAGCAGCAAATCGGAATTGCTCGACTCTTCGAGCGTAGACCGGAAAGCTTCAACTAGCTTGTGCGGAAGGTGACGAATAAAACCCACGGTATCGGCCAGAACAATCGGCCCCAGGTCGCCCAGATCAAGGCGGCGCAAGGTCGGGTCGAGCGTGGCGAACAATTGGTCGGCGGCAAAAACGTCTGAGCCGGTGACCGCGTTGAACAGCGTGGATTTACCGGCGTTGGTATAGCCCACCAGCGACACCGTAGGAATGTCGGCGCGTTGGCGCCCTCTACGGGACTGCTCGCGTTGACTGCGGACTTTTTTCAGGCGGGCCTTGATCTGGCTGATGCGCACGCGCAACAGACGGCGGTCGGTTTCGAGCTGGGTCTCACCCGGCCCGCGCATGCCGATGCCGCCACCCTGACGCTCAAGGTGGGTCCAGCCGCGTACGAGACGCGTGCTCATGTGGTCAAGCTGGGCCAGTTCGACCTGGAGCTTGCCTTCATGGGTGCGGGCGCGCTGAGCGAAGATATCGAGAATCAGCCCTGTACGGTCAAGCACGCGACACTCGAAAACACGTTCGAGATTTCGCTCCTGACTGGGCGTGAGGACGTGATTGAAAATCACAATATCGACCTTCTCGGCCTTGACCAGGTCGCGTAGCTCCTCGACCTTGCCACTGCCAATCAGGTACTTGGCCGATGGCCGATGACGCGGCACGTTAAAAAACGCGACGGTCTCGGCGCCGGCCGATACAGCTAACTCCTGGAACTCCTGCGGATCTTCGCGCGCCTCAGGGTCCTGACCTTCCAAGTGAACGAGGATCGCTCGCTCACCACCACCGTGGCGCTCAAAGAACAAAGCAGACTCCTATCAGGCGTTACCTGGTTCAGCGTCTGCCAGTTCCGATTCAGCTGCGCTAGGCAAACGAATTGGACGAACTGGTACTACTGTCGAGATAGCGTGTTTGTAAACCATTTGGCTAACAGTGTTTTTCAGCAGAATGACGAACTGATCGAAAGATTCGATGGTCCCCTGCAGCTTGATCCCGTTGACCAAGTAGATGGAAACGCCAACCTTCTCTTTACGCAAAGTATTCAAGTAAGGGTCTTGTAGCGAATGCCCTTTTGACATATGCCGCACTCCTGTAAGGATAAATAAAAATAGAAACAAAAATTAGATGGCTGATGACGCCACATCCATAGGATAGACGGCATTTCCTGAGACTCAGCTCAATATGGAGACCGATCCCAGGTATTTCAAGGCTCGTGGCAGATTGTCGCAGTCCAGGCTGTCCAGCCAATGGAGATCACTCCAGCTGCGCAACCAGGTGAACTGACGCTTCGCCAATTGGCGCGTAGCAATGATGCCGCGCTCCTGCATCTCGGCTGCCGTCAGTTTGCCGTCGAGGTAATCCCAGACTTGTCGATAGCCTACAGCACGTATAGACGGCAAACCTGAATGCAAGTCACTTCTATTGCGCAGTGCTAGGACCTCGTCAATGAACCCCTGTTCCAGCATCTGCCCGAATCTTTGTGCAATTCGTTCATGTAATACCTGACGATTCGCCGGAGCGATGGCCAGATTCGCGACAGTATAGGGCAATTGTCCCTGTCCAGAAGCCGCTGCTTTAGTCGTTTGTTCAGATTGTTTTTGCCGGTGGGCTGTCATGCTCATGCCGCTGACCCGATAAACCTCCAGCGCACGGGTCAGACGCTGCGGATCATTGGGATGGATACGTGCCGCCGACTCAGGGTCTATCGCCGCCAACTGGTCGTGCAGGGCTTGCCAGCCCAGGCGCCGGGCCTCTTCCTCAAGCTCGGCACGCACCTCGGCGTCGGCAGCCGGCATATCCGCCAGGCCTTCACTCAGCGCCTTGTAATAGAGCATGGTGCCGCCCACCAGCAGCGGGATATTACCGCGCGCGGTGATCTCAGCCATGGCCTGCAGCGCATCACGGCGAAAGTCGGCTGCCGAATAGCTGTCGGCCGGATCGATGATGTCGATCAATTGGTGCGGATGCCGGGCCAGAATGTCCTTGGACGGCTTGGCCGTGCCGATGTCCATCCCGCGATACACCAATGCCGAGTCGACACTGATCAACTCGCACGGCAAGACTTTGCTCAGCTCGATCGCCAGATCGGTTTTACCCGCAGCAGTTGGCCCCATCAAAAAAATGGCGGGGGGTAAAACGTTGGAACCTGTCATCAGCGACCGCGCAAAAAGAGTTTGTCCAAATCGTCCAGGCCCATTTGGGTCCAGGTCGGACGACCATGATTGCACTGACCGCTGCGCTCGGTGTTTTCCATGTCACGCAACAAGCCGTTCATTTCCGGGATGGCCAATCGACGATTGGCCCGGATCGCACCGTGGCAGGCCATCGTACCGAGCAACTCATTGAGGTGGGCCTGGATCCGGTCACTGGTGCCGTATTCCATCAAGTCCGCCAACACATCGTGTACCAGGCGCTGAGCCTCGGCCTGTTTGAGCAAGGCCGGAATCTGACGGATCGCCAGGGTTTCGGGGCCCAGGCGCTGCAACTCGAAGCCTAGGCGCTGGAACCATTCGCCATGCTCTTCAGCGCAATCGGCTTCGCGCTGGCTGACTGCAATCGACTCTGGCACCAGCAGCGGCTGCCCGCTCAGGCCTTCGCTGGCCATGGCGATTTTCAGGCGTTCATACATGATGCGCTCATGCGCGGCATGCATATCCACCAGCACCAGGCCCTGGGCGTTTTCAGAAAGAATGTAAATACCCTTGAGCTGCGCCAGTGCAAAGCCCAGCGGTGGTATATCACCCTGCCCTTCAGGCAGCGGCGCTGCGTTTGCCTCAGGCAAGGGCGCAAAGAATTCGCGATAGGCGTTTTTCGCCTCGCTGACGGGTACTGAAGGGGTGGAAGACTGCGGCCGGTATTGATACTGGTAACCGGCTCCGGCACCCGAGCCCGGTACAGGTTGCGAGTACACGGGGGCCGCTTGCGGCTGCTCCAGCAGATGCGCGGCCAAGCGCATTTCACCCTGAGGGCCGAATTCCCCGGCATCGAGGCCGGTCGGGCGCTCGGCACCGGGAACCGGTGCAGGCGCGGCCAATTGATCCTCTGGACGCACGTCACCCAGGGCACGGTGCAAGGTGCCGTACAAAAAGTCGTGAACCATGCGCCCGTCACGGAAACGCACTTCGTGCTTGGTCGGGTGCACGTTGACATCGACCACCGAAGGGTCGACTTCAAAAAACAGCACGAACGTCGGATGCCGGCCATTGAACAGCACATCGCGATAGGCCTGGCGTACGGCGTGAGCCACCAGTTTGTCGCGCACCGCACGACCATTCACATAGAAGTACTGCAAGTCGGCCTGGCTGCGGGAAAAGGTCGGCAAACCGACCCAGCCCCACAAATGCAACCCATTGCGCTCAATCTCGATCGGCAGTGCCTGCTCCAGGAATGCCGAACCGCACACGGCTGCCACACGCCGCGCACGGGCGGTATCGTCATGGGCTTCATGCAGATTGAGGATGGTTTTGCCGTTATGGCGCAGGTTGAACGCGACATCGAAGCGGGCCAGCGCCAAACGCTTGATCACTTCTTGCAGGTGGTCGAACTCGGTTTTTTCGGTCTTGAGAAACTTGCGCCGCGCCGGGGTATTGAAAAACAGGTCGCGCACTTCAACCGAAGTGCCGACCGGATGCGCTGCCGGTTGTACGCGGGGCGCCATGTCGCGGCCTTCGGTTTCGACCTGCCACGCCTGATCTGCGCCACGGGTGCGCGAGGTCAAGGTGAGGCGGGCCACCGAGCTGATCGATGCCAGCGCTTCACCACGAAACCCTAGGCTCATCACCCGCTCAAGGTCTTCGAGGTCACGAATCTTGCTGGTGGCGTGACGCGCCAGCGCCAGCGGCAAGTCGTCGCTGGAGATACCGCTACCATCATCACGCACCCGCAGTAGTTTGATGCCTGCCTGCTCAACATCCACGTCGATGCGCTTGGCGCCCGAGTCGAGGCTGTTTTCCAGCAACTCTTTAATTACCGAGGCGGGACGCTCGACCACCTCGCCCGCTGCAATCTGGTTAGCCAGGCGCGGACTGAGCAGTTCGATCCGCGCGCTGCTGTTCAACGCCTCGTCACTCATTGGCTGCTTACCAACTCAGCGACTGGGATGTTCAGGGTCTGGCCGACTTTCAGCTCATCGCTTTTCAAGCTGTTGCTGGAACGCAAACTGGACACGCCCACTTGATAGCGTACAGCGATCATGGCCAGGGTCTCGCCGGGGCGAACCGTGTGTTCCCGGGCGCTCTGGGCGATTTTGCCTGTGTCGCGCAACCAGGCGATATACGTGCCCGGCGGCGGGTTTTGCTGGAAGAACTGGCGTACGCCACTGCTGATCGAACGCGCCAGCGCTTGCTGGTGATTGGACGAAGACAGCTTGGATGCCTCGTTGGCATTGGAGATAAAGCCGGTCTCGACCAGGATCGACGGAATGTCCGGCGACTTGAGCACCATGAATCCGGCTTGTTCCACGCGTCGCTTGTGCAAGGGGGTGACGCGGCCAATGTTGCTCAAGACCTTTTGCCCAACGTTCAGACTGGAAGTCAGCGAAGCGGTCATCGACAGGTCGAGCAACACGCCCGCCAGCATCCGGTCCTTGTCATCAAGGCTGACGTTGCCAGCACCGCCGATCAAGTCGGAACGGTTTTCACTGTCTGCCAGCCAACGGGCGGTCTCGGAGGTAGCACCCCGTTCAGACAAGGCAAACACCGAGGCACCGAATGCGGCCCTGGACGGTGCGGCGTCTGCGTGAATCGACACAAACAGATCGGCGCCCTTCTTGCGGGCGATTTCGGTACGACCGCGCAGCGGAATAAAGTAGTCGCCGGTACGGGTCAGTTCGGCCTTGAAGCCTTTCATGCCGTTGATTTGACGCTGCAGTTCTTTGGCAATCGCCAACACCACGTCTTTTTCGCGCTGGCCGGCCGAGCCGGAAGCCCCCGGGTCTTCGCCACCGTGACCGGCATCGATCACCACCACCACATTACGCTTGCCCTTCGGTATCGGGATGGGCGTCAGCTTCACTTCCGGCTGCGTCGGGGTGACCGGCACCACCGGCACTTTAGCCACGTTGGTGGGCGGCAGGCTTGGCGCCAGGTCGGCTCCCTGGTCATACAGATCGACCACCAGGCGATTGCCGTACTGCGCGTTTGGCGGCAGGGTA
The DNA here is from genome assembly GCF_019266105.1 of Pseudomonas sp. D1HM. Taxonomy (NCBI): domain Bacteria; kingdom Pseudomonadati; phylum Pseudomonadota; class Gammaproteobacteria; order Pseudomonadales; family Pseudomonadaceae; genus Pseudomonas; species Pseudomonas sp. D1HM. The sequence goes on from NZ_LRMN01000015.1 coordinate 170,340, forward strand.
AAGCTCTTCGGGGTCACGGACTGCTTCAGGTCGATGACCACACGCAAGTCCTGAGGCGTGCGCTGTGCCGAACGCATGCTGGTAATGGGCGTGTTGGCCATCGGCACATTCAAGGCGCCGGCCAGGGTCGCGCCATTGATATCGATCACCAGACGATCAGGTGCCGTCAGCGTAAAGACGCTGTGTTGCACGGGGCCCGTGAGGTCAAACACTAATCGCGTGTTGTCCGGTGCGCGCCACAAACGCACGCTTTTCACCTGAGTTGCCGCAACGGCATTCACCGCCATGACACTGAGCAACAGACCAACGACACTCACTAACGCGCGAAAGCGCATACCAAACCCCATCATTATTTGAATTCCAATGCCAAAGTCTCACACCAGGACTCGCCACGCGAACCCTGGGCCGACAACTTCAGCGAGCGCCCGGCATCAAGGGGGCTAATGGTAATGGTCAGGTCAGGCTTTGGCAAAAAGCCTGCACCTTTTTGAGGCCATTCAATCAGACACAATGTATCGCCATCGAAATAATCCCGGATGCCCATGAATTCCAGCTCTTCAGGGTCTTCCAGGCGATAGAGATCAAAGTGAAAGGCCCGTACCTCACCGATCTCATAAGGCTCTACCAAGGTAAATGTAGGACTTTTTACTGCGCCCACATGCCCAAGGCCGCGAATAATGCCCCGCGACAGGGTCGTTTTACCGGCGCCCAGATCCCCTTCAAGGAAAATCACCCCGCGTCCTTGAGTGACGCGAGCCAACTGCCCGCCAAATGCGACCATGGCTTCTTCATCAGCCAGTGGCAGTGTTAATTCAGACACGGTGCTTGCTCCTCCAACAACTGACGAATGACTGGAATCAAATCACTGGCCGCCAGCCCACGGCCCATTGTTCCTTGTTGCTCCCCGGCACGGGCATGCAGCCACACCGCCAGGCATGCGGCATCAAACGCGCTCAAGCCTTGAGCCAGCAGCGCGCCGATCACGCCTGCCAGCACATCCCCCAAACCGGCCGTGGCCATCGCCGGATGCCCGTGATCGCACAGGGCCAAACGGCCATCCACATCGGCAATCAAGCTGCCTGCCCCTTTGAGAACGCACGCCACTGAGTACTTTTTAACCAGGGCCCGTGCCGCAGCCGGGCGGTCGCCCTGCACCTGGCTCGTACTGATACCGAGCAAACGCGCGGCTTCGCCGGGGTGCGGGGTGATCACTGAACCTGACGTTAGCTTAAAGTCAGCGTTGGACAACAGATTCAGCGCATCGGCATCCCAGACCTGCGGCATTTTTGCCTGGGCCGCTGCCGACAGCAGGCTGCGCCCCCATGGGGCCTGCCCCAAGCCCGGCCCGACCACCAACACCGACGCGTGTACCAGCACGTCCATCAACTGATTGGCCGACGACACGCCCAAGGTCATGACTTCGGGCAAGCGGGTCAAGGCGGCCGGCACGTGCTCGGGCCGGGTCGCCAGCGACACCAGGCCCGCGCCACAGCGCAATGCAGCCTGTGCACTCAGGGTAATGGCGCCGCCGAAACCCCGGTCGCCACCGATCAACAGTACATGCCCGAACTGGCCCTTGTGGGCACTGGTTGTACGCGCAGGCAGGCGCGGCAGGGTCTCTGCATGAAGCGGCGTGGGCTCAGGAAACAGGTGTTTGGTCTGCGGCATGCGTGTTGGACTCCGATGTCTGGCAGAATTATACGCATCTCAGCCCCGGTTTCTCTTGCCTCATGCCTGCTATTAATGTCGACCTCCCCGCACTTGCTCAGTCCATCAAGGAATGGGGCCGTGAGCTCGGCTTCCAGCAAGTCGCCATTGCCGGTCTCGATCTGGGCGAACACGAACAGCATCTGGAACGCTGGCTCGCCGCCGGTTACCACGGCGACATGGAATACATGGGCGCTCACGGCAGCAAACGCTCACACCCCGAAGAGTTGGTGCCCGGTACGCTGCGGGTGGTTTCCCTGCGCATGGATTACCTGCCCGGCGACACCCACATGGCGCAATTGCTCGCCCAACCCGAAAAAGCCTACGTGTCGCGCTACGCCTTGGGTCGCGATTATCACAAGCTGATCCGCAAGCGCGTGCAACAACTGGCCGACCGCATTCAGGCGGCCATCGGCCCTTTCGGCTTTCGTGCGTTCGTCGACAGTGCGCCCGTCCTGGAAAAAGCCATCGCGCAAAAAGCCGGCCTGGGCTGGATCGGCAAAAACACCCTGGTGCTCAATCGCAAGGCGGGCAGCTACTTCTTTCTGAGTGAGCTGTTTGTCGACTTGCCGCTGCCCGAAGACCCGCCCCACGAGACTGAACATTGCGGGCGTTGCACGGCATGCCTGGACATTTGCCCGACCAATGCGTTTGTCGGGCCCTACGTGCTGGATGCTCGGCGCTGTATCTCATACCTGACCATCGAGCTTAAAACCGCGATCCCCGAAGACCTGCGCCCACTGATTGGGAACCGTGTATTTGGTTGTGATGACTGCCAGATCGTCTGCCCCTGGAACCGTTTCGCCCGCCCCACAACAGAAGGCGACTTCAAGCCACGGCATAACCTGGACAACGCCGAACTGGCTGAACTGTTTATGTGGGATGAAGAGAAGTTCCTGAGCAGCACCGAAGGCTCGCCCCTGCGCCGGGCCGGTTATGAGCGCTGGCTGCGCAATTTGGCCGTGGGCCTGGGCAATGCGCCGTCGAGCATTCCTGTACTGGAAGCCTTGAAGGCGCGCCGTGAATATCCCTCGCCGCTGGTGCAGGAACATGTGGCATGGGCATTGAAGCAACACGCTGAGCGGGCCTGAAGACTGCTGTCGTCCACGCAACGAGGCTGCGTGCGGCTAGATAGCCGTCGTGCATCGAAGTACGCCATGGGTACCGAGGAACCCGTCCTCGACCGTAGCCTCGCGGAGCTCGTCAACTGCTACAGATGTGGAGACAGTCTGTAGCCGCTACCGAAGGCCTAGTGCTCGTCGTTGTAGACGAACTTGGGCATCTCCCAGTTGAAGCGGATCGCCAGCAAGCGCAGCAACAGGCCGCCGAACAAGGTGACGAGGATCGCCTGTTCGTTGGGCATTTCCAGCCAGGTGCAGAGCAGGAAGCACCACGCGGCAGCGAAGGACACGCTGGCATAGAGCTCACGGCGGAAGATCAATGGGATATCGTTGCAGAAGATGTCTCGCAAGATGCCGCCAAACACACCGGTAATGACCCCGCTGACCGAAGCCACCAGCATGCCTTGGCCCATTTCCAGGGCGGTCATGCAGCCAATCAGCGTAAACGCCACCAGCCCCAGCGCATCGAGCACCAAAAACAGCGAGCGTAAATGGCGCATCAGCGGTGCGATAAAGATCGTCACCAACGCGGCAAAAGTCGTCAGCACCAGGTATTCCGGGTGCTTCACCCACGTCAGCGGGTAATGCCCCAGCAACACATCACGCACTGAACCGCCGCCCAGCGCCGTGACACACGCAATCAGCACCACCCCGAACCAGTCCATGCCTCGACGCCCGGCTGACAGCGCGCCGGTCATGGCTTCTGCGGTAATGGCAACTAAATAGAGCATCAGCAACATGGCAGCGATCCTTGCGATAAGGCGCGCAGTCTACTCAGTTGGCGCCAGCACCAAAAGGGGGCGACGCTGAAGGTTTGCAACGATCCCGTAGCCGTTGTCGAAGGCTGCGCCCGATTGCCAGGTAATCGCAAACCTGAGTACAGGGTAAATCCGGCACGTCGCATGCCTGATTTCACGACGGCTGCGCCGGCGGACGCAGCCGTCGTATCTCGACAGCGCCAGGAAAGTGCGCTGACCGCGTTAGAACTTGATGAAGTGCTTACGGTAGTGCTGCAGCTCGGCGATCGACTCGCGAATGTCATCCAGCGCCAGGTGCGTGCCTTTTTTGACCAGGCTGTCGCGGACTTCCGGAGCCCAGCGGGCAACCAGCTCCTTGAGGGTCGAGACGTCCAGGTTGCGGTAGTGGAAGTAGCTCTCGAGGGTTTTCATGTGGGTGTACAGGAAGCGCCGGTCCTGACAGATGCTGTTGCCGCAGATCGGTGACTTGCCTTTTGGCACCCATTGTTCGAGAAAGGCAATGGTTTGTGCCTCGGCCTCGGCCATGCTGGTGGTGCTGTCCTTGACGCGCTGGGTCAGACCGCTGCCGCCGTGGGTGCGGGTGTTCCATTCGTCCATGCGGGCCAGCACTTCATCGCTGTGATGGATGGCGATGACCGGGCCTTCGGCCAGGGTGTTGAGGTTGCTGTCGGTGACAATAGTGGCCATTTCGATAATGACGTCGTTGTCTGGGTCCAGACCGGTCATTTCCAGGTCGATCCAGATCAGGTTCTGCGCGTTGTTCATAAAGGGCTCCCGGGCTTAGTCGCGCAGTTTAGCTTAGGCGTGCGGCCCACGTGCTAAACTCGGCGGCGTTTCATCTCCTTATCGTTTTATCAACACGGAACACCCATGGCCAAACGCCAGCTCAATCGTCGTCAGAATTGGCGCATCGAAAAGATCCAGGGCGAGCGCGCTGCACGCGCCGCCAAACGTGAATCCAGTGCCGTTGAGGCGCTTGAGGGCGGCGACCTGGGCCCCGAGCAGCTCGGCCTGGTCATCGCGCACTTTGGCGTACAAGTCGAAGTCGAAGCCCAGGAAGGCGAACTGAAAGGCCAGATGTTCCGTTGCCACCTGCGCGCCAACCTGCCCGCACTGGTCACCGGCGACACCGTTGTATGGCGCGCCGGCAACCAGGGTATCGGGGTAATCGTCGCCCAGCTGCCGCGTAAAACCGAGCTGTGCCGTCCGGACAGCCGTGGTCAGCTCAAGCCGGTCGCCGCCAACGTCGACATGATTGTGATTGTCTTCGCGCCCATGCCCGAGCCCCATGCCAACCTGATCGATCGTTATCTGGTGGCAGCCGAGCACGCCGGGATCCGCCCGCTGTTGCTGCTCAACAAAGCCGACCTGATCGACGATCAAAATGCCCCGGCGCTGAATGCGTTGCTAGGTGTCTATCGACAGCTGGGTTATCCGGTGCTGGAAGTGTCGGCGCATCACGGCAATGGCATGCAGCAACTGCAAGCACAGCTGGATGGGCACATCAGTGTGTTTGTGGGGCAGTCTGGCGTGGGCAAGTCGTCCCTGGTCAACAGCTTGTTACCAGAGGTCAACCTGCGGGTCGGGCCGCTGTCCGAGATTTCCGGGCAGGGCACGCACACCACGACCACCGCACGACTGTTCCACTTCCCGGGCGGCGGCGATCTGATCGACTCCCCGGGTATTCGCGAGTTTGGTCTGGGGCACGTGAGCCGGGCTGATGTTGAAGCCGGGTTTATCGAGTTCAACGACCTGATCGGCCGTTGCCGCTTCCGCGATTGCAAACACGACCGCGAACCGGGCTGTGCATTATTGATGGCTCTGGAAGATGGCCGCGTGCAGCAGCAGCGCATGAACAGCTACCGCTCGATCATCGCCAGCCTGCCCGAAAGCAGCTACTAAACCGCAGAATCCCTGCAGGCGCGAACACGCTCGCGCCTGCAGGGCTACGGGGCCTTATCGTCAAACAAATTCAGCTTTTGCCGCTCTTCATGAGCCGGTGGCGGCTGCTGGTCGGCCGGCAATACGATCGGATCAATCGGCGTTGTCGGTGTTTCAGCCTTGGCCTTGGGCGCACCCTGCTCGCCTTCAATCGCCTGTTGGGCCTTTTTGGTCAGCACCACAATGTCGATGCGCCGGTTGATCGGGCTCAGCGGGTTGGTTTTGTTGAACAATTGGGACGAGGCATACCCAACGACTCGCGCCACCTGCGCCTCTGGGTAACTGCCTGCCACCAACGCCCGCCGCGCCGCATTGGCGCGATTGGCTGACAACTCCCAGTTGCCGAAATCACCATTGCCGGCATATGGCGCAGCATCGGTATGGCCGCTGATACTGACCTTGTTGGGCACCGCTTTGATGGTGTCGGCCAGGGCCAGCAAAATGTCTTCAAAATACGGTTTCAGGCGCGCACTGCCGACATCAAACATCGGCCGGCTCTCGGCATCCATGATCTGGATGCGCAGACCGTCCGGGGCGATTTCAAACAGCAGCTGATCCTTGAATTTGCGCAACTCCGGGTTTTCTTCAACTTTGTTCTGCAGTTCTTGCAGCAACAGTTCGAGGCGCTCTTTCTCAACCTGATCAGCCAGGCTTTCGGCCTGATCGGCATCGAGCGGCACTTTGTCCGGTTGCGGCTGCAGCGTTTGTTCGGGGTTAAGGGTTTTTTCAGGTGCCAGCTCGGGGGTGCCGCCGAGGTCGATCACATACGGCGTGCCGCTCTCACTGAAGCCGATCGGGTCTTTGAAGTACCCGCCGATGGCGATTTTCTGTTCTGGGGTCGCCGCCGTCATCAGCCACATCACCAGGAAAAACGCCATCATCGCCGTGGCGAAGTCAGCGAACGCGATTTTCCATGCACCACCGTGATGGCCTGCGGCATAGCGCTTGACGCGCTTGATGATGATTGGCTGATTGTTCTCCATAAATCAGCGACCGCGAACCACTTGTTCCAGCTCGGAAAAACTCGGCCGATGCTTGGGGTACAACACTTTGCGACCGAATTCGACCGCCAGCGACGGCGGCATGCCCGAGGCGGAAGCCACCAGCGAGGCCTTGATCGATTCGTAGATATTGAGCTCCTCCTTGGCATCATGTGCCAGAGAAGTCGCCAGCGGCCCGAAGAAGCCATACGCGGCCAGGATCCCGAAGAACGTACCCACCAGGGCTGCACCGACGTGCATGCCGATCGCGGCCTGATCGCCTTCACCCAGCGAAGCCATGGTCACGACAATCCCCAGCACCGCGGCCACGATCCCGAACCCGGGCATGCCGTCGGCAATACCGGTCACCGCATGGGACGGGTGATCCAGCTCTTCCTTGAGGTTGTACAGTTCCATGTCGAACAGGCCCTCAAGCTCATGGGGCGCCATGTTGCCGGATGACATGATGCGCAGGTAGTCACAGATAAACGCCGTCATGCGTTCGTCTTTAAGCACGGTCGGGTACTTGGCAAAGATCGGACTGGCCGCCGCATCTTCGATATCGCCTTCGATGGCCATCATGCCTTCGCGACGACTTTTATTCAGGATGTCGTAAATCAGGCCCAGCACTTCAAGGTAGAACGCGTGGGAAAAACGCGAACCGAACATGCTGATGGATTTCTTGATCACGTGCAGTGTCATGTAACCCGGGTTCGCCTGCAGGAACGCACCGAATGCCGCACCGCCAATAATCAAGACTTCGAATGGCTGAATCAGCGCCCCGATCTTGCCATGGGAAAGCACGTAACCGCCGAGCACGCTCGCGAACACGACGATGATGCCGATAATTTTAGCCATAGGGATAAAGGTACTTATTGAGTCAGGTTCAAGGTGATTGTCCGGCGCCGCTAAAACTCTTCTTCTCCTTATCGGCGAATCTGCGCCAGACTATAGCTTGCAACGGCGAAAAGCCATTTGCCCCGTCAGGGCGTGCACACAATGGATGATGACTGCGTTCCCATCATGACCTACGAAACCCTCGCCACACCCTCAACGCCTTCTACCCTCGATTCCTGGGTCAAACACCTCGACGCCGTCAACCTGCCGATCCCGCTGCACAGCCATACACAGGTCTGCAAGGCACTCAACGACAGTCGGCGCTCCCTGCGTGAAATTGCCGAGGTCATGCAAGACAGCCCGGCGCTGGCGCTAAGCCTGATCCGCGAGGCCAATTACCATGCCCACGGTAGCCTGAGCGAGCCGAGCGAAAGCCTTGAAGTGGCCATCAACCGCCTCGGCCTGCAACGCACCCAGGCGCTGCTTGAGCGTTTACCGGCCTTACCGGCTGAAGAGATGCCTCTGGCATTCCGGCAAATACAACTCATCAGCCAGCACGCCGCGCAGCAAGCCAGCGGACTGTTCGGCAATCGTCTGGCACGGCTCTGGCACGAAATCTACTGGGGCAGCCTGCTGTTTCTCTCGCCACTGTGGGCCATGGCCCTGACCCACCCGCAACAGCTTGATGAATGGGAGCGGCGAGTGTTTCATCAGGGCGAATGCGCCAGCAAGGTTGAGCAGCGGCTGTTCGGGGTGCGCCTGTTTGAAATCTGCCGGGCACTGGCGGTGTTGTGGCGACTGCCCGAGTGGGTGCTGCAAGGCTATGCCGTGATTACCGAAGAACAACGCACGCTGGTCAGCGTGCTGCACATCGCCCGTGACAGCCAGAATCCCCTGCGCCAACAGCAGCGCCTGGACGCCAATCCGGCGCTGCGGCGCTGGCTGGGTCAGCCCGCCCATACCGTGCTGCTGGCCAACGGCCTGGCGCTGTCCGCGCAACAGGCCTGGGACTCACCGCACAACCTGCGCTGGCAATACCTGACCAGCCTGTACCTGCAAATGCCACTGGATGAGCTGCAACAGCAAGTGCATCAGAACGCTGCGAGCAGCGGGCGCTATCACGCGTTGCCCGATCTCTGGCACCCGGCACAGTCACTGCTCTGGCCATGGGACATGCGCCGCACGAGTCAAGGCCTGCAACCCGCCGCGCCACCTTCGGCCGAAGCACTGGAGTTGTGGCGCAAACACTGCGGCAAATTGCTGGCCGATCCGAGTGTGTTCAGCAACTCCATGCACCTGACCACCTGCGCCTGCGAGGCACTGATGGCCTGTGGCATGCGCCGGGTAATGTTGCTGATGGCCGACAAGACCTCATCCACTCTGCGCGTGCATCAGATCTCGGGGCTGCCCAAGGAAGTCTTCGATCTGAGCCTGCCCATCAATCAAAGCACCGCGCTGCAACGGTTGATGGAGCACCCGGCTCAAGTGCGCCTGACACCCGAAAATAACAAGGTGATTTCTGCCGTTTTACCCGATAGCCTGCGCAGCCTTTTCCCGGGTGAGCACCTGTTGTTGCGCTCATTGAGCAACCATAGCCGCACGGTAATGCTGATAGTCGCTGATCAGGGCGGCGGTCCGTTTTCACAGACCAGCGTGCAAGCCTTTGGTAAAACAGCGCAATGCATCGAGAAAGCGCTGAACAGCTTTACTGCTCGCGGGCGCTAACGCTTGCGCTACAATTCGCCCCCTTTCGCTCTGGAGACCTCACATGCCTGACTTCTCTGGCTTGCCGCTGGTGATTGAGCCCAGCGACCTGCTCGCCCGGCTCGAAACACCCAATCTGATTGTGGTCGACCTGACCAGCGTGGCGCGCTACGAGGCCGGGCACATTCCGGGCGCTCGTTTTGTCGACCCGAAACGGACACAGCTGGGTCAGCCCCCGGCTCCCGGGTTGCTGCCGACCCAGGCTTCGCTGCAAGCCCTGTTTGGCGAGCTGGGACACAACCCGAACGCGGTCTACGTGGTCTATGACGACGAAGGCGGCGGCTGGGCCGGGCGTTTTATCTGGCTGCTGGATGTGATCGGGCACAAGGCCTGCCACTACCTGGACGGCGGGCTTCACGCCTGGATCGCAGAAGGTTTGCCATTGTCCACCGAGGCTGCGCCCGCGGCTGGCGGCCCGGTTGCCCTGACGTTGCACGACGAACCCACGGCCACCCGCGAGTATCTGCAAAGCCGTCTGGGTGCCGCCGACCTGGTGATCTGGGATGCACGCAGCGAAGGCGAGTACACCGGTGAAAAAGTACTGGCGGCCAAAGGCGGGCACATACCCGGCGCCAAACACTTTGAATGGACCGCTGGCATGGATAAAACCCGCCACCTGCGTATCCGCACTGACATGGCGCAGATCCTCAACGATCTGGGCATCAGCAAAGACAAAGAAGTCATTACCCACTGCCAGACCCACCATCGCTCTGGTTTTACTTATCTCGTTGCTAAATCGCTCGGTTACCCGCGCGTTAAAGGCTACGCCGGTTCCTGGGGCGAATGGGGCAACCACCCCGATACGCCCGTTGAACTGCCTGCAAAAAATTAAGGACCTTGAATGAAAAAGCGTTTGTTCCTCCTCAGCCAGTACCTGTTGCCGCATCACCTGCTGTCGCGTCTGGCGGGCTGTATTGCCGAGTGCCGCGTACGCTGGTTCAAAAATGCATTCACCACCTGGTTCGCCAAGCGTTACCAGGTGGATATGTCCCAGGCACTGGTTGAGGACGTGACCGCCTACGAACACTTCAACGCGTTCTTCACCCGCGCCCTGAAAGAAGGTGCTCGCCCGCTGGATCAAACCCCGGGTGCCGTGCTCAGCCCGGCCGATGGCGCCGTGAGCCAACTGGGCCCGATTGAGCATGGTCGCGTGTTCCAGGCTAAAGGCCACAGCTTCAGCGTGCTGGAGCTGGTGGGTGGCGATGCGGGCGTGGCCGCGCAGTTCATGGGCGGCGACTTTGCGACCATTTACCTGTCGCCCAAGGATTACCACCGCGTGCACATGCCGCTGGCCGGCACCCTGCGCGAAATGATCTATGTGCCAGGCCGTCTCTTTTCGGTCAACCAGACCACTGCCGAAAACGTGCCGGAGCTGTTTGCCCGCAACGAACGTGCCGTGTGTATTTTTGATACCGAGCGCGGCCCGATGGCCGTGGTATTGGTGGGCGCCATGATCGTGGCATCGATCGAAACCGTGTTCGCGGGCCTGGTAACACCGCCCAAGCGCGAGCTGAAAACCTTCCGTTACGACGAAGCTGCGCGTGCACCGATCCATCTGGAAAAAGGTGCCGAGCTGGGACGCTTCAAGCTGGGTTCGACCGCTATCGTGCTGTTCGGGCCGGAGCAAGTGAAATGGGCTGAAAACCTGGCAGCCGGTTCGCCGGTAACGATGGGCCAGAGCATCGGTGCGCCAGCGGCTCAAACCGTATAAACGCAACGGCACGCAGGCGCTGACGAGGCGTGAAGGCTGCGATCTTTTGATCTTGAAAAAGATCGCGGCCTTCGCCGGCGCCTACCGGGAAAGGGCGATTATCAGCCCTGACTGTTACGGTCGCGCTGACCCAACAGGTACAACACGCCATCCAGCCCCAGGTTCGAGATCGCCTGTTTGGCCGACTGTTTGACCAGTGGCTTGGCGCGGAACGCAACACCCAACCCGGCAATGGCCAGCATCGGCAGGTCGTTGGCGCCATCACCGACCGCAATGGTCTGCTCCAGGCTCAATCCTTCCTTTTGCGCCAGCTCACGCAGCAAGTCTGCCTTGCGCTGTGCATCAACAATCGGCTCAACCGCCACCCCCGTCACCTTGCCGTCTACCACGCCCAACTCATTGGCGAATACGTAGTCGATGCCCAGCTTCGCCTGCAGCTGCTTGGCGAAATAGGTAAAGCCGCCCGACAGGATGGCCGTCTTGTAGCCCAGACGCTTGAGCTCGGCGAACAGTACCTCAGTGCCTTCCGTCAGCCGCAACGACGCACCGATGGAGTCCAGCACGCTGACGTCCAGCCCCTTGAGCAGTGCCAGACGCTCCTTGAAACTGGCCTTGAAATCCAGTTCGCCAGCCATCGCACGCTCGGTAATGGCCGACACTTGCTCGCCCACACCGGCCGCTTTCGCCAGCTCATCGATGACTTCAGCTTCGATCAAGGTCGAGTCCATATCGAAGACCGCCAAGCGGCGATTGCGACGGAACAGCGTGTCTTCCTGGAAAGCGATGTCGACATTGAGCTCTTGCGCCAGATTGAAGAACTCGGCGCGCAAGGCCTGAATGTCGGTTGCCTCGCCGCACACGCGGAACTCGATGCAGCTTTTGCTCAGCTCAAGCGGCGCATCCAGCGGCACGCGGCCAGACAGGCGATCGATGTGCTCGATATTCAGCCCGTACTGGCTGATGATCGTCGTCACGCGCTGCAACTGATGGGCCGTGACCTGACGGCTCATCAGTGTCAGCACATGGCGCTTCTGGCTTTGCTCGGTCACCCAGTGCTGGTAATCGGCTTCTGAAATAGGGGCAAAGCGCACCTGCTGGTCGAGAGCGCTGACCAATTGCTGAATGTCTTTGAGCACAGACGATGCCTGCTCGGTCCCCGGAATTTCGACCAGGATGCCCAACGACAAAAAGTCATGGATGACAGCCTGACCGATGTCGAGAATGCTCACACCATTGTTGGCCAATACACCGGTAATGGCCGCAGTGAGGCCAGGACGGTCCTCACCCGTGATGTTTATCAGGACGATTTCGCGCAAGGCACACCCCCATTTCCTAAAAAAAACGCATTCTACTCACTTTCAGTGACCATCGGGCATCACCAAGGCTTTGCCGCCTCTAGGCTGCTCGTTATACTGCGCTCCAACTTAACGGACTAAGAGCCGCGCTCAGTGAACCGGCCATCGCCTGTCAAAACCGATAACTTCTTCCTGCTGATCTTTCGAGCCCTGCGCGATCGTCGCATTCCATTGGCGCTGCGGATTGCCAGCCATAACGTGATCCTGGTCGCCCTGGCGCTGGTCATTTATGCCGTGGTGATGGGCCTGCAGTTCAAGCAGGCCATGCACGAACAAGCCGACGCCCTGGGTCAGAGCCTGACCACGCAAACCGCTACGTCGGCGACCGAGTTGCTGGTGTCCAACGACATCCTCAGCCTCAACGTGCTGCTCAATAACCTGACCAAAAACCCGCTGGTGGCGCACGCTGCCATCTATAGCGTCGATAACCGCATCCTCGCTGAAGCCGGGGAGCGCCCGAAAAACAGCCTGCTGGGTGAAACAGAAGGCGTCTATCAGACCAAGATCACCTTTCAGGACGTGACCGCCGGCCATTTGCGCATCAGCCTGGACATGCAGCAGTTTGAACAGCCGATGACCATCAGCCTGCAAAGCATGGGTATCCTGAGCGCCATTTTGCTGGCGTTGGCGCTGGCCTTGAGCCTGCGCCTGGGGCGTCATATCACCACTCCGCTGCTGCAGTTGCGAGTGTGGCTGCGTGAACCCGATCCACACACCCCGGCCATCCAGCGCCAGGACGAAATCGGCGACCTGGCACGCCAGCTCCACGCCCGCCTGGCCCCGGAAGCACCTGAACCTGAGCCAGAGCCAGAAGAAGAGCAGGACGAGATAGAAGACGACGTAGAAGACAACGAGCCGACCTTCGAAGTGCGCAACCTGCGCGACCCGAGTTTTGATGAGGCACCTGCAGCACCGGCGCCTAAAGCGGCACCGCGCCAGGTGATCAGCACCGACGAAGACGACGACAACGAAGACGACCCGTTTGCAGACCTGCGCGACACCGGCACTGCGGTACCGGTTGTCCTGAGCAAGCCACAACCCTCAGCACCGACCACGCCACAGCCAAGCGCCGTGCTTGCGGTACAACTGGGCGCACAGGAACAACTGCGACGTCTGCCCCGCGCCCGCCTGATGGAATTGCTGGAGCGTTACCGCGACTGCCTTAACCAGGCGGCCTCGCTGTACCAAAGCGAGCTGCACACCCTGAACGATGGCAGCACACTGATGCTGTTCCACAGCGAAGACAGCGGCGACGACTACCTGACCAACGCCATTTGCTGCGGTGAACTGCTACGCGCCCTGGGTCACGCCTTGCAGATCGAAGTCGCCGACAGCGGCATCACCCTGCAATTGCAGCTGGGCCTGGTGCTGGGTGAGGGCATGAACGGCCTGAGCCAGATAGACCTGCTACTGACCGAGACGGCTCAGGATGCCCTGGCGCTCTCGCAACACAGCCGCAACCTGCTGCTGGTTGAGCGCAAGATCAGCGACGACCCGCTGATCCGTCAGCGCGCCCGTATCCGCCCGATTGCCAGCCCTGAAGGTGCCTGCTGCGTTGAGCGCCTGATGGAGCCGTATCCGTCCATGCTCGAGCGCCAGTTGGCGCGGATGCATGAGACCCGCGTCTAAAGCACCGTCACAATAAAGCCCCTGACCCTGCCCCTCTCCCCGAGGGAGGGGTCAGGGGCTTTTATTTGGCCCAAAAAAAATCCCGCACACCGGCGGGATTTTCAAAAGCGTTGATCACTGCCTCAGAAACGGAACACTTCCAGATCAGTGCGGATCGGTGAAGCCATCGGGATTTTTGGCCTGTCGACGCTTTTCTTGGGGGCCGGCTTTGACTCAGGTTTGCGCGGCTCAACAAGCGGCGGCTGGTTGGCCAGTGGTTTGAGGGCCACTGCCAGTTGCTCACTCAATTGCTGCAACAACTCACCTTGGGCCTTGACCTGATCGGCCGTGCTGCCTTCGTGCAGCTTTTCGAGGTGGACCATGCGGTTATCACGCACATGACCACGACGGTCGATCAGACGCCATTGTGCATCCAGCACAGCCGGCTGGTCTTTACCCGAGTCCAGACGTGTAATCGTCAGCAGCACTTGCACGTCCGGGCTGAAGCTCGCAATGGCCGGCGCAAGCACCACGCGCTGGCTATCCAGGCGCCAGGCCAGCTGACGCACCAGCAATTGATCGATATCGGCAGACAGGCTGCCCGCCCAACGACCGTCGGTCGCAGCACTCAGGCTGCCATCCTCCTGACGTTGCAGCAGGGTTTCACGTTGCAGGTAATCAGCCACGGTGACGGGGCCAAGTACCACGGCCATGCCCTCAGCTTGCTTGGGCTGGCCAGGAGTGCCGCTGTCCAGTTGATACAGGGACGCTGGCTGATGCACGGTGCACCCGGCCAGGCCAAGCACACCGGCCAGCAACGCGATTAAAGGAAGGCGCAGAACGTTCATCATTCCATCCAGGTGGTCGCCGCAGTGCGCGCCACAGTGTGATTCTTGAAAAATGCGTCGGGTACATGGCCATATGCCGTACCACAAGAGCGCCATATCATCCGCGAATATCCGGTTCGACTCCAGCGTTGTTGCGTCGATCTGCGCGATAAAACGCAGATCGAGCGCTCAAAAGGGTCTCCAGACCCTCAACCTTGACCCGGTATTTCTACCAGCAAAGCGTCCACGCGCTGGAAACCCCGGGGCAGCTTATTGCCTCGACGGCCCCGCTCACCCTTGTAGTGTTCCAGGTCATCCGCCTTGAGCGACAGAGTCCGCTTGCCAGCCTGCAACACCAGCGTTGCGGTGTCGGGCAGCACGGCGATGTCGGTCACATACTCTTCACGACTGGCCACGCGATCACCCGCAATCCCGATGATTTTGTTGCCTTTGCCTTTGCCCAGTTGCGGCAGGTCGCTGACTTTGAAAATCAACAGCCGGCCTTCAGTGGTCACGGCTGCCAGCCAGTTCTGCTCACGATCATTGACCGGGCGTGGCTGCATGACTTGCGCGCCTTTAGGCAGGCTAAGCAAAGCCTTGCCGGCCTTGTTCTTGGCTTGCAGGTCTTCACCTTTCACCACGAACCCGTAACCGGCATCGGAGGCGATCACGTACAGCGCGTTGTCTTCAGGCAGCAACACGCATTCAAAAGTCGCACCTGGCGGCGGCGTCAGGCGCCCGGTCAGCGGCTCACCCTGACCACGGGCCGAGGGCAAGGTATGCGCCGCCACCGAATAACTGCGCCCGGTGGAGTCGATAAACACTGCAAATTGATTGGAGCGACCGGCGGCCGCCGTCTTGTAGCCATCGCCGGCTTTATAGGACAGGCCGGTTGCATCAAGGTCGTGACCTTTACCGCAACGCACCCAACCCTTTTCAGACAGAACAACGGTGACCGGCTCGGTGGGTACCAGTTCGTTTTCCGACAGAGCCTTGGCTTCTGCGCGAGAAACGATTGGCGAGCGACGATCATCACCGTAGGTTTTGGCGTCTTCAAGCAACTCGGTGCGCACCAGCTTCTTAAGCTTTGCTTCGCTGCCCAGCAGGGCTTGCAGCTTGGCTTGCTCTTTACGCAACGCGTCTTGCTCGTCACGCAGCTTCATCTCTTCCAGACGTGCCAACTGGCGCAAACGCGTGTCGAGGATGTAGTCAGCCTGGATTTCACTCAGGGCAAAGCGCGCAATCAGCTCCGCCTTGGGGTGTTCCTCGGTGCGAATGATGTGGATCACTTCGTCGAGGTTCAGGTAGGCGGTGAGCAAACCGTCCAACAGGTGCAGGCGACGCTCGACCTTGTCGAGGCGGAACTGCAGCCGGCGGCGGACGGTATTGATGCGGAATTCCAGCCACTCCACCAGCAACGCACGCAGGTTTTTCAGCTGCGGCTTGCCATCCAGGCCAATGATGTTGATGTTGACGCGGAAGGTCGACTCAAGCTCCGTCACGGCAAACAAATGCTGCATCAGTTCATCGAGATCGACCTTGTTGTTACGCGGGATGATCACGATACGGCACGGGTTTTCGTGGTCCGACTCATCGCGCAAGTCGGTGACCATCGCCAGCTTGGTCGGCTTGGCCTGCATCAGCGCAGCAATCTGCTCCAGTACCTTGGCGCCCGACACCTGATGCGGCAATGCGGTAACGACGATGTCGCCGTCTTCGATGTGATAGACAGCACGCATGCGCACCGAACCACGACCGGTCTGGTAGATCTTCAGCAAATCAGCACGCGGGGTGATGATCTCGGCTTCAGTCGGGTAATCCGGGCCCTGGATGTGTTCACACAGTTGCTCAACCGTGGCCTTGGGCTCGTCGAGCAGGCGCACACAGGCGGTGGCGACTTCTCGCAGGTTGTGCGGCGGCACGTCTGTGGCCATGCCGACGGCGATCCCGGTTGTGCCATTGAGCAGGATATTCGGCAAACGCGCCGGCAATACCGCTGGCTCATCGAGCGTACCGTCGAAGTTTGGCACCCAGTCAGCCGTGCCCTGCCCCAACTCGCTGAGCAGCACTTCGGAATAGCGCGACAAACGGGCTTCGGTGTAACGCATGGCCGCGAACGACTTGGGATCATCCGGCGCACCCCAGTTGCCCTGGCCATCGACCAGGGTGTAGCGATAGCTGAACGGCTGAGCCATCAGCACCATCGCTTCGTAACACGCGGAATCACCGTGAGGGTGAAACTTGCCGAGCACGTCACCGACCGTACGCGCCGATTTTTTATGCTTGGAATCTGCGTCCAGGCCCAACTCGCTCATCGCATAGACGATACGTCGCTGTACCGGCTTGAGACCGTCGCCGATATGCGGCAAGGCGCGATCCATGATTACGTACATGGAATAGTTGAGGTAGGCCTGTTCGGTGAAGTCGGCCAGGGACCGGCGTTCTACGCCGTCGAGGCTGAGATCAAGGGAGTCGCTCATGCGGACCTCATTCAGTTCGTTGTCTGGCGCAACAGCATGCTGCCGCTGCGCTGAGTAAATTCAAGTTTGTTCAAAGCGCTCATGCCCAGCAGCACTTGCTCGCCTTCAAGCCCCGGCGCGGCCACCGCACGCACATTGCGTAAAACGATGGCGCCCAGTTGCAGGCGGTCGATCTGGGTACGATAGCCCTGAGCCCGGCCATTGGCCGTATTCAAGGTCACGGCCGCCCCCTTGGGCAGCGCCAGTTGCCTGGCCAGTTCCAGCGGAACCGCTACATCGGTGGCTCCGGTATCGAGCAAAAATTCCACCGGCACATTGTTGATCCGGCCGCTGGCCACGAAGTGGCCCTGCGCGTTACCCAACAGTTTGACTTCTATATAACCCTCGCCTTGCTGCGAGGTCACCTCGGTATTGGGGTTTTCCTGGCGCTGCTCCCAACGCCCGAAAAATTGGGTCGCCAGGTACAAACCGGCGCACCAGGCCACGACCATGAAAATCCGGCCGACACCCTTACCCGGGGCTTGGTTACTCATAACCCGGCACTCCAGCCACCCTGCGGTGCAGCGAAGCGCCAGACGATCGGGCGTGCTTCGCCGTCAGCGCGTACGTGATTGCCGTTATCGACACCGATCCAGGCACCGCCGGCGTCCAGGCTCAAGGCTTCGGCATGACCATACCGGGTGTTGTACTGCCGGGCATCGGTCAAACCATCGCGGGCAAACGACCAACAGCGTTCGACCTCCCCCGTGTCCGGGCTACGGCGACAAATACGGTAGGCCATGCGCTCCAGAGTGAACAACTTGCCCTGGAACAAGGCCAGGTCGGCAAAGTCCTTTTGTTGCGGCTTGACCTTGAGCTCGGGCGGTGGCTGTTCCGGGCCGCCCTCACTCATCAAGACACAACTCTCTTCGCAATCCCACACACTCTGTTTTTTGCGGATACTCAGCAACCCGCGTCGCTCTCGTTCGGCCGCCAGCCAGATCTGGTTGCCTTGCGGGTTGACGGCAATGCCTTCAAACAGTGCATTGAAGTGCAGCAACATGCCGCTGGCGCGGGCCTGACGCACCAGCGCCGGATCAATTTTCAACCAGGAAGGCGAGCCCACCTGCGGAAGTTGCAGCACCGCGGCATGGCTCTCACTGACAACGTAACGGTTGCCCGCTTCGTCACAGGTGATGCCTTCAAGATCCAGATCGCCGCCCCGTAAGGGGCTGAAGGCTTTACCCATCATCCGTACGCCCCACGGCAGACCGCTTTCAGGCACCGGCGGCGCATCAAAGCCGACAGCCTCGGCGTGCCACTGCGCATAGCGGTTGTCCAGCCGGTAAACCTGGTCATCGTCGCGATCGGACACGGCCCACAGTTCGCCCTGGCACATCGCCAGGCCCGACAGATTGGCGCCGCGCATGCCTTCGACGGGATGTTCGGACTGCAATGTCAATTCAGGCCAGGCATCCGCCAGCACCGGTGTAGCCCCTGCACACAGCAACGCCATCAAGGCTCTGCGCATCAAGCCAGCACCTGCGCCAGGTTGCCTTTTGATTCAAGCCAGGACTTGCGGTCACCCGCGCGTTTTTTGGCCAGCAGCATGTCCATCATTTCCGAAGTGGCGGCGAAGTCTTCCAGCGTCAATTGCACCAGACGCCGGGTATTCGGATCCATGGTGGTTTCACGCAGCTGCGGTGGATTCATCTCACCCAGCCCCTTGAATCGAGTGACCTGCGGCTTGCCGCGCTTCTTCTCGGCCACCAGTCGATCAAGAATGCCGTCGCGCTCGGCTTCGTCCAGGGCGTAATAGATCTCTTTGCCCAGGTCGATTCGGTACAGCGGCGGCATGGCCACGTACACATGACCGGCATCCACCAGCGGGCGGAAATGCTGCACAAACAAGGCACAGAGCAACGTCGCAATGTGCAGGCCGTCGGAGTCGGCGTCGGCGAGGATGCAGATTTTGCCGTAGCGCAGCTGGCTGATGTCGGCCGCGCCCGGATCGACGCCAATGGCGACGGCGATGTTGTGCACTTCCTGGCTGGCCAGCACTTCGCTGCCGTCGACTTCCCACGTGTTGAGGATCTTGCCGCGCAACGGCAGGATTGCCTGGAACTCTTTGTCCCGTGCTTGCTTGGCCGAACCGCCTGCGGAATCCCCTTCGACCAGGAACAGTTCAGCGCGCATCGGGTCCTGCCCGGCGCAGTCGGCCAGTTTGCCGGGCAAGGCCGGGCCCTGGGTAATGCGCTTGCGCTCAACCTTTTTGCTGGCCTTGAGGCGACGCCCGGCGTTGTTGATTGCCAGTTCAGCCAGCTGCATGCCCAGTTCAGGGTTGGCATTGAGCCACAGGCTGAAGGCATCCTTGACCACACCCGAGACAAAAGCCGCGGCTTCACGGGATGACAGACGCTCTTTGGTCTGACCCGAGAACTGTGGTTCCTGCATTTTCATCGACACCACGAACGCAATGCGCTCCCAGACGTCTTCGGGGGCCAGCTTCACACCACGCGGCAACAGGCTGCGGAACTCACAGAACTCGCGCATCGCATCGAGCAAGCCCTGGCGCAAGCCGTTGACATGGGTGCCGCCCTGAGCGGTCGGGATCAGGTTGACGTAGCTTTCCTGAACACTGTCCCCGCCCTCGGGCAACCACAGCAGCGCCCAGTCGATGGCTTCTTTATTACCCGCCAGGCTGCCACAGAACGGCTCGTTCGGCAGGCGCTCGAACTCACTGACCGCGTCGACCAGGTAAGAACGCAGGCCGTCTTCGTAGTGCCACTCGACCTTTTCGCCGGTGTTTTTGTCTTCAAAGCTGACCAGCAGCCCCGGGCACAGCACGGCCTTGGCCTTGAGCACATGCTTGAGGCGGCTGACCGAGAACTTGGGTGAATCGAAGTACTTGGGATCCGGCGCGAAGTACACGCTGGTCCCGGTGTTGCGTTTGCCGACGGTGCCGATGACTTCAAGGTCCGTGGCTTTGTAGCCATCGGCGAAAGTCATCTGGTACTCGTTGCCGTCGCGCTTGACCTTGACCCGGACCAGCGTCGACAGGGCGTTGACCACCGAAATGCCGACGCCGTGCAGGCCGCCGGAGAACTGATAGTTTTTGTTGGAGAACTTGCCGCCCGCATGGAGCTTGGTGAGGATCAGCTCAACACCGGACACCCCTTCTTCAGGGTGAATGTCCACGGGCATGCCGCGCCCGTCATCGCTGACTTCGAGCGAGTGGTCGGCGTGCAGGATGACTTGTACCGATTTGGCGTGACCGGCCAGGGCTTCGTCGACACTGTTGTCGATGACTTCCTGAGCCAAGTGGTTGGGCCGGCTGGTGTCGGTGTACATCCCGGGGCGTTTGCGCACCGGGTCGAGGCCCGAGAGGACTTCGATGGCGTCTGCGTTATAAGAGCTAGCGCTGGGAGTGGCCATAGGGTCTCGTCGTTAGTCGTAAGTGAAAAATAAGGGCCATTCAACGGGCGCCTTACAGGGCCGCAAAGTCGATGGCTTGATACTGTTCTGCGCCAATCCCGGCAAAATTCAGCAGCGCGGGCAGTTGCTGGGCGAACCCTTGGTAACTGTGGTCGCCTCCGGCCTGAATACGCAAGGCACATGCCTTGTAGTATTTTTCGGCAAGGCGATAATCCAGGGTTTCGTCGGCCGTCTGCAGCCAAACCTGATAGCGCTCCGGGTCTTGAGGCGCCGCCACTTCAAGCTCAGCCAGGGCCGTGACATGATCGTGGGTCAGCTCCCAGGTCTGGCCACTGTACAGGTTGGTTTGCGTGCCGAGATAACCGTCAAACATCCGGTGCGGACTGACGGCCGGGTTGACCAGCAAGGCCTTGAGACCATGCTGTTCGGCCAGATACGTCGCATAGTAGCCGCCGAGCGAGCTGCCGACCAGCAATGGCCTGCCCAGGTCGCTGATTGCCGCCTGCAGTTGGGCGATGGCTTCACGCGGGTGATGGTGCAAGGCCGGTACCCGCAACTGATCACTGCAACCGATGCGCTGCATCAGCGACGACAACTGCGTGGCCTTTTTGGACTCGGGAGCGCTGTTGAAACCGTGGATATACAAGATGGAACCCGACATGCAATTACTCCCGAGTGCAAATTAAGCCAAACACAGCCTCTATAAAGACGCGCAGTTTAGCCTGACTCAAGGGTAATGACCCTCCTCAAGGTAGATCCGCCCGACAATCACTCAGTAATTACCGGCGCTGTAGTCCGGTTCGAACTCAAAATCCGCCAGACGCGACACGCCGGTTTCCAGCGTGCCATCCGGTTGCAGACGCAACCAGCGATAGCCGGGCGCTTCGTTGCTGACGTTGAAATCCTCACTGCCCGGGGCGAACTGAATGCAGGTCGAGGGCGATGCCAGCAGCCTGACGCCATTTCGCTGCTGATCAAACGCCTGATGGACGTGCCCCCAGAGCACCGCACGCACTTGCGGGTAGCGATCCAGCACTTTCCAGAACTCATTGGCATTGCGCAAACCAATCGGCTCAAGCCACGGGCACCCCACCGACACGGGATGGTGATGCAGACACACCAGATGGTGGCGTTCAGGCGCCTCACTCAAAGCCTGGGCGAGCAACTGCAATTGCTTGTCTTCCAGATAACCGGGGGTGGAATGCGGTACCGCCGAGTCGAGCAAGGTGATGCGCCAGTTACCGATATCGACCACCGGCTCAAGCAAGCGGCTTTGCACCGCCGCCTCGCGCATGTGCGCCAGCTGGTCGTGATTGCCGGGTATCCAGCGCGCCGTGGCCGACAGCGGGGTCGTCAGCCGGCGAAAATGTTGATAAGCCTCAACGCTGCCATCCTGGGTCAAATCCCCGGTGGCCAGCAGCAGATCGGGGCGCGGCTGCTCGGCGCAAGCGAGATCGACCACCTGCTGCAAGCTATGGGCGGTCTTGAGCCCCAGCAGTGCACCGTTTGCGTCGGCAAACAAATGACTGTCGGACAACTGCACCAGCAGCACCGGATCTTCGGTGGTCAGCGAGGATACACTCGGCAAGGGGGTTCTCCCGGTACAACGCCATGAACGAATGGCGAGATTATGCCATCAGACCAGACAACGCACACCGTCGAGGTTTCTAGCGAACCTCGGCGTACTCATGCCCGCACGCCAGACAATGACTCAACCATTCGCCCAGGAACACATTGAGCTGGGCCTTTTCATCAGGTTGATGCATCGCGACGTTGGGATACGGGTAAATACAGCGAAAACGCCGGGCGTGTTCGGCACCAATGACTTCGGCCATGCGCGCGTCGTGGTAAACCTGAACCTGCAGCTCAGGCACCGGCAGCCACGGCAAGCTGTGCTCCTGGCGCACGCGCAAGGTGCTGGTGTAGGGGCAGTCGAGGATCACCTCAAGGGTCAGCACACCGAGCATCTGGTCACCCTGGGTCAAGGCGATGCGTCGGGCGCTGGGTTGCTCACGCATATCGGGCAGCAAGCGCATCAAGCGGGCATAGTTGGCCTCGCAGGCCGCCTGCAGCCCGATCAAATCGACCCGATAACGATCGCGCACCCCGTTTACGACCATAACCCCCTCACTTCAGCGCGGTTCAGCGCCAGCCATTGCAGGGCAATAATGCTCGCTGCATTGGAAATACGTCCATCTCGCACGGCCTGCATGGCATCTTCATAAGCCCACACTGTAACCCTGATATCTTCTGCTTCTTCTTCCAGACCATGCAACCCGCCCACGCCCTCGGTGCTGCAACGGCCCAGGTACAAGTGCACAAACTCGGTGCTGCCGCCCGGCGACGGGAAATACCGGGTAACAGGCCACAAAGACGAAAACGTTAGCCCTGCCTCTTCTTCGCCTTCACGATGGGCGACTTCTTCGGGCTGTTCATCTTTATCGATCAGGCCGGCGACCAGCTCGATCAGCCAGGGTGTATCAGCCTTGTCCATGGCCCCGACGCGGAATTGCTCGATCAACACCACTTCATCGCGCTGCGGGTCGTAAGGCAATACGCAGACAGCATCATGGCGCACAAAGACTTCGCGACTGATCTCACGGCTCATGCCACCGGCAAACAGCTCATGGCGCAGGTGTACACGATCAAGTTTGTAGAAACCCTGGTAGCCGTTTTCGCGCTTTACGATCTCAACAACGCTTGGCGTGGCCTTAGTGATATCAGTCATTCAAAACCTCTTGCTGGCGAATTCATGCCGGGAGTGGATCTCGGCAACGGGCATCCTAACGCGCCAGCACTTGGGGATGCAGCCCCTTTTATGACACGGAGATAGACGGATCGCCTGCAAAACAACTCTAATTGACACTTATTAGCTTAGTGGCGAACTGATGCTGTTGTTGGCAGTCGAACCACCATATTTTTCAACTTTCTTTTATTCATGAAGGACGACCATGTCGCTTTTAAAATTTGCTTCCATGACCTGCATCGCCCTGACGCTGGGCGCCTGCCAAAGCGTATTCCAGCCCTCGGTACAAAAGCCCCTGGCATTCACCGCTGACCGCTCCGAGCAGCTCAAGGCAGGTTGCAGCGGCCAGGAATGCCCACTGGTGAACATTGATACCGTGCACGTGGCCGACGAGCCAAAGCTCGATGCGCTGATCGAACAACGCCTGCTGAAAATGACCGTCTTTTCACCCGAAGATAAACTCGCGCCTTCGCTCGAGGCTTACCGTGAGCAGTTCCTGCGCACTGCCGAAAGCCGCAACAGCAGCTATTTGCAGGCCAAAGTACGTGAACAGCATGACGGATTGGTGATTGTTGAGCTGTCCAGTTATCTGGACACAGGCGGCGCTCATGGCATCCCGGGTCGTGGCTTTATCAACTATTCGCGCCAGAATCAAAAAGAAGTGACCTTGCAGGACATGTTGGTACCGGGTCAGGAAAACGCTTTTTGGGCTGCCGGAAAGGTCGCACACAACAACTGGCTGATCAGCACTCGTTTCGGTAATGACCCTGAATTCGTCAAAAACTGGCCGTTCCAGCAAACACCGCACGTCGCGCTGCTCAAGGACAACGTCGTCCTCAAATACGATGTGTACAGCATTGCACCGTACTCTGAAGGCCATGTTGAGCTGAAGATTCCTTACTCGCGCCTGCGCGGCATCCTCAAGCCGGAGTGGTTCCCGGGTCGAGGATAAGCCGCCAGATCGGCTGCAGGCGCGAATAGGTTCGCCCCTGCAGCCGATCCTTAGCGCTTATGAACCCTTGCGCCCCAGCACCCATTGCAGCAGCCCCGCCAACAGCAATGCCGGCAAAGTGGCGCCCACGTCCGGAAGCAGGTTTGCCAGCAGGTGATACGTCACCACCCCGCCCAACCAGGCCAGCAACGTCGCCCTGTGGAACCGCCCGGGGGTCACTTCAGCGCTGCGCTTGCGCAGGATGAAGTGATCCACCAGCACCACGCCAAACAGTGGCGCAAACACTGAACCGATCAACAGCAGAAAGTTCTGGTACTGCGCCAGCGGTGCAAAGCAAGCGATCAGGGTGCAGATCACACCGATGGCCAAGGCCAGGTGCTCGACTTTCAGGCGCAGCAAGATCCCGCCGGAAACCGCCGCCGAATGAATATCGGCAAACGCGTTTTCAGACTCGTCCAGCAAGATCAGCAGCAACGGAATCCCCAGCCCGGCCCCCGCCAGCGCCAACAGCAACGCGTTGACTTCGCCGCTTGGCGCAAATGCCAGCGTGTAGGCCACCCCCAGGCTCATCAACCAGAAGTTGCCGATAAAGAAACCCAGTGCCGTGCCACCAAACACGTTTTTGGCTCGCTTGCCAAAACGCGAGTAATCGGCGATCAGCGGCAGCCACGACAGCGGCATGGCGATGGCAATGTCGAAACCTACGGCAAACGGCAGTGAACCATCGCCCTTTTGCGCCCAGAGCGCGGCCAGATCAGCCTTGGCGAACAGGTTCAAGGTCAGCCATATACAGGCCGCCAGCAGCAACCAGATGCCCCATTTGCGCAGAATTTTCCGGACAAACGTCAAAGGCCCGCTGACGGCAAGCAACGTGGCCAAAGCGCCGAAGAACACCGTCCACAGCAAGGGATGGCTCCACAGGCTGCCCTCGCTGAACGCCCGGGCACCGAGCAGGCTCGCGGCATCGCGCATTACGATAATTTCGAACGAGCCCCAGCCGACCAGCTGCAGCACATTGAGCACCGCCGGCAGGCTCGCGCCACGGGATCCCAGGCTGAGCTTGAGCGCGGCCATCGAGGACAGACCGCTGTCGCTGCCAATGACCCCGACCGACGCCAGCAAGGCCACGCCGACCAACGTGCCGAGAAAAATCGCCAGCAACGAACCCGACAGGCCCAGCCCCGGCGCAAGCAACGCGCCGGTCTGCAACACCATCAGGCCAATGCCGAGGGAAAACCACAGAGAAAACAGATCACGCGCACCGAACACGCGCTGATGAGAAGGCACAGCAATATCCGGTGAATAGGTGCTGGGTGTGTTCAAGGGTTGGATCTCAAAGAGGGAATACACGCACTCGCCCCCGTAGCCGCTGCCGAAGACTGCCAAAAGGACCGCTTCACAGTCTTCGGCAGCGGCTACGGGAATTGCGCCAGACTGGCTGGCGCGTTTACATCACACCTTTTTGTACAGCTGGCTGCCTTCCTGCTTGAAGCGCTCAGCCTGCTCGGCCAAGCCTTTGGCCACGTCAACGTCGACGGCTTCGATGCGTTGGTTGGCGGCGTAGATCCGCACTTCCTGGGTGATTTTCATCGAGCAGAATTTCGGCCCGCACATCGAGCAGAAATGCGCGACCTTGGCCGAATCCTTGGGCAAGGTTTCGTCGTGGTACGAGCGCGCGGTGTCCGGGTCCAGACCGAGGTTGAACTGGTCTTCCCAGCGGAACTCAAAACGCGCTTTGCTCAACGCGTTGTCGCGGATTTGTGCGCCCGGGTGCCCTTTGGCCAAGTCAGCCGCGTGGGCCGCGATCTTGTAAGTGATGATCCCGGTTTTCACGTCATCCTTGTTCGGCAGGCCCAGGTGCTCTTTGGGCGTGACGTAGCAGAGCATGGCGCAACCGAACCAGCCGATCATGGCCGCGCCGATGCCCGAGGTGATGTGGTCGTAACCCGGCGCAATGTCGGTGGTCAGCGGGCCCAGGGTGTAGAACGGTGCCTCGTCGCAGCACTCCAGCTGCTTGTCCATATTCTCTTTGATCAGCTGCATCGGCACGTGGCCAGGGCCTTCGATCATGCACTGCACATCGTGTTTCCAGGCAATTTTGGTCAGCTCGCCGAGGGTTTCCAGTTCACCGAATTGCGCCGCATCGTTGGCGTCGGCAATCGAACCCGGGCGCAGGCCATCACCCAGCGAGAAGCTGACGTCATAGGCCTTCATGATTTCGCAGATTTCGTCGAAATGGGTGTAGAGGAAGTTCTCTTTGTGGTGCGCCAGGCACCACTTGGCCATGATCGAGCCGCCACGGGAAACAATGCCCGTTACACGCTTGGCGGTCAGCGGCACGTAGCGCAGCAACACGCCGGCGTGAATGGTGAAGTAGTCGACGCCCTGCTCGGCCTGCTCGATCAGCGTGTCGCGGAACAGTTCCCAGGTCAGGTCTTCGGCGACACCGTTAACTTTTTCCAGTGCCTGGTAAATCGGCACGGTGCCAATTGGAACCGGCGAGTTGCGGATGATCCACTCGCGGGTTTCGTGAATGTGTTTGCCGGTGGACAAGTCCATGACCGTGTCCGACCCCCAGCGAATGCCCCAGGTCAGCTTGGCCACTTCTTCCTCGATCGAAGAGCCCAGCGCGCTGTTGCCGATGTTGCCGTTGATCTTCACCAGGAAGTTACGGCCAATGATCATCGGCTCCAGCTCAACGTGATTGATGTTGGCTGGGATGATGGCGCGACCGCGGGCGATTTCTTCGCGCACGAACTCCGGGGTGATTTCTTTCGGAATGTTGGCACCGAAACTGTGGCCGGCGTGCTGCTGGTCAAGCAAACCGGCGGCACGAGCTTCTTGCAGCTTCATGTTTTCGCGGATGGCGACGTATTCCATCTCGGCCGTAATAATGCCCTGACGCGCATAGTGCATCTGGCTTACGTTAACCCCGGCCTTGGCCCGACGCGGGTTTTTCACGTGCGCAAAACGCAGTTTGGTCAGTTCAGCATCGTCAAGACGCATCTGCCCGAAGTGAGAGCTCAGGCCTGGCAGGCGCTCCGTGTCGCCGCGGTCATCGATCCACGCTGAACGCACGTCGCCCAAACCTTTACGCACGTCAATTTGCACAGACGGGTCGGTATACGGGCCGGAGGTGTCGTAGATCAATACCGGGGCGTTGATTTCCCCGCCAAAATCCGTGGGTGTGACATCCAGGCTGACTTCACGCATCGGCACCAGAATGTCAGGGCGCGAACCCTGTACATAGACTTTTTGTGAACGGGTAAACGGCTTGACCGATTGCTCATCGACCTTGGCCGAATCGCTGAGATTGATCGCGTTTTTTAGTGTTGTACTCATCACGGCTCTCCAGACTGCATCCAGGCGGATTGTCGGAGGGAGAACCTGAAAAAAGCACGGACGCACCCAAGGACCGGATGCTGAGTGACGACCTCGAACGACTGTTCATTTTTTGAACAATCGATCCCGGACGGTACTCAAGAGGACTCGCCGGGAGACGAGAAATCTTGTTCCCTACGCAGGCGTTAACCTGATCAGGTTCAACGGGATCCGAAATTATTCGATCTCAGCCTCATAGCAAGGCACCCCGACAAGAACCCGTGCAGTCTAGACAAGAGTGAAGCAGAACGCCAACACCGGAATAAACCGCATGATGAAAGGCGTGATAACGGCATTGTTGCAAGATGACACGGCTACTACACTCGCTACGTCTCGACACCACGAGCGCCGGAACACGGCCTCGGGCCTTTATTTTTCGCATTATTGAACTAGGGATCGCTCATGCTGCGCAAACTCTCGCTGGCTATTGCTGTGTCTTGTGCGACCAGCGCAATGGCTCTGGACGGGCAACCCCCTGTGTCCAGCAAGACCGACCTGGTCAGCGTTTACCATGAAGCGGTAAACAACAACGCCGACCTGGCGGCCGCCCGCGCCGATTACGCGGCGCAAAAGGAAGTCGTGCCCCAGGCCCGTGCCGGGTTGCTGCCCAACCTCTCGGGGGGCGCCGAATCAAGCAGCGTGCGCACCTCGATCGACCAGCCATCGCTGACGACCACCCGCAGTGCCGTGGTGTATCAGGCAACACTCGCCCAACCGATTTTCCGCGCGGACCGCTGGTTCCAATTGAAGGCAGCCGAGTCCGTGAATGAACAGGCCGCGCTGCAATTATCGGCCACCGAACAAAATCTGATCCTGCAAACCGCCGAGTCGTACTTCACCGTGTTGCGCGCCCAGGACACGCTGGCCTCGACCAAGGCTGAAGAAGCCGCATTCAAGCGCCAGCTGGATCAATCGCGCGAACGCTTTGATGTCGGCCTGTCAGACAAGACCGACGTCCTGCAATCCCAGGCCAGCTACGACACGGCACGGGCCAACCGGCTTCTGGCTCAGCGCCAGGTCGATGACGCCTTTGAAGCATTGATGACCCTGACCAACCGCCAGTACCGGTCAATTGAAGGCATTGCCCACACCTTGCCGATTTTGCCACCCACCCCCAATAACGCCACGACCTGGGTGGAGACGGCGGCGAAGCAAAACCTGAACCTGCTGGCCAGCAATTACGCGGTGAGTGCAGCCGAGGAAACCCTCAAGCAGCGCAAGGCTGGTCATGCGCCGACCCTGGACGCCGTGGCGCAATAC
Source organism: Pseudomonas sp. D1HM (assembly GCF_019266105.1). Taxonomy (NCBI): domain Bacteria; kingdom Pseudomonadati; phylum Pseudomonadota; class Gammaproteobacteria; order Pseudomonadales; family Pseudomonadaceae; genus Pseudomonas; species Pseudomonas sp. D1HM. Next base: position 199,182 of record NZ_LRMN01000015.1, read on the forward strand.
AAGACCGGCGACAACGATGGTTTTGGCCTGAGCAATCCAAATGCCCTGAATCAACGGTATGGCGGCGACGTGTCGCAGCGCAGCATCGGCCTGCAATTGAACATTCCGCTGTACAGCGGCGGCCTGACCAGCTCACAGGTACGAGAGTCGTACTCGCGCCTGAGCCAGACCGAACAGCAACGCGAAGCCCTGCGACGCCAGGTGGTCGAGAACACCCGCAACCTGCACCGTGCCGTGAACACCGATGTCGAGCAGGTTCAGGCCCGCAAACAGTCGATCATTTCTAACCAGAGCGCTCTGGAGGCCACCGAAATCGGCTACCAGGTGGGAACACGCAACATCGTCGATGTCCTCGATACCCAGCGCCAGCTGTACACCTCGGTGCGCGACTACAACAACACCCGCTACGACTACATCCTCGACAACCTGCGCTTGAAGCAGGCAGCGGGCACGCTGAATCCGGGTGACCTGGAAGCACTGTCGCGGTATCTGAAAGCCGACTACAACCCGGACAAGGACTTCCTGCCACCGGACCTGGCCAAAGCGGCCGAAGCCAACTTGCGCTCGCCAGGGAATTGAAGCGCCCGATTTGCGGCGCAATCAGATTGTGTAGCCGTTGCCGAAGGCTACGTCCGATTGCGCCGCAATCATAAAGGCAAGTTGTCGAACTCGACCGACACACCCATGCTCAGGTTTGACGACTGCGTCGTCAGACGCAGCCTTCTGCAGCGGCTACGGGGTGCAGGGTTCGGATCAACCCTTCAGCAACCGGGCCAGCCCGTCCAGCAGGCGCTGCAAGGCGCCTTGATTGGCCTGCATCACATTCAGGCCCGCCTGTGCCATGCGCTGCGCATCTTGCGGCAACTCAAATAAACGCTGCACCGCCAGCGCAAGCCCTTGGGCATCTTCTACCTCTTCCAGCGCCCCCGCTTCACGCAACATGGCGGCGATTTCGAGGAAGTTGAACAGGTGGGGGCCGCTCAACACCGGCTTGGCCAACGCCGCGGGTTCCAGCAAGTTGTGCCCGCCATTGGGCACCAGGCTGCCGCCGACGAATGCGCTGTCTGCCAGTGCATACAAGAGCAGCAACTCGCCCATGGTGTCACCCACCAGCACCTGCGTCCGGGCATTGACCGGCTCACCCGTGGAGCGCCGCACGCTGGCAAAACCTTCACGCTGACACCGCTCAAATACTGCGTTGAAGCGTTCCGGGTGACGCGGCACCAAAATCAGCAACGCGTCCGGATAATTGGCCAACAACTGACGATGGGCATTCAGGACAATCTCGTCTTCGCCCTCATGGGTACTGGCAGCAATCCATACCGGGCGCTCCTGCGCCTGCCAGGACCCACGCAACTCACAGGCCTTGATCAGCAACTGCGGATCGATGCTCAGGTCGAACTTGATCGACCCCGTCACCTCCACGCATTCAGGCCGCGCACCCAGCTGACGAAAGCGCTCGGCCTCGGTTTCGGTCTGCACGGCGATCAGGCTCATCTCTTCGAGCATAGGCCGTGTCAGTCCGGCGAAACGGGCATAGCCCTTGGCCGAGCGTGCCGACAGCCGGGCATTGGCCAACGCCACCGGGATACCGCGTTTAGCGCACTGATGGATATGGTTGGGCCACAGCTCGGTTTCCATGATGACCGCCAGTTTTGGCTGCATCCGGGCCAAAAACCGCGCAGCGGCCCATGGCAAGTCGTAAGGCAAGTAACAATGCTGAATCCGTGGTTCGTCGGCGAACATGGCCTGAATCCGCTCGGAACCGGTGGGCGTCATGCACGTGACCGTAATCGGCAGTTCGGGATAACGCTTGAGCAGCGCCCGAATCATCGGCGCCGCCGCGATGCTCTCGCCCACCGACACCGCATGCACCCAAATGCCCCCGGGCTGCAAGGCCGGCAAATTCACGGCAAAACGCTCGCCAATGCGCTTGGCATACGCCGGCGCCTTGCGCGCCCGCAACCATAAGCGAATCGCCACCAACGGCAGCCCCAGATGAAACAGCAAGGTGTAGAGAGTTCTATTCATGGGAGCAGAGTTTACGATGATGGAATTGAGTGTGCCCGGAATGTTTCATTGCCCGCGATCATCACCATAGGGAGCGCCAGACCACCAACTCCCAAACAAGCGGTTACTTGTACCTGCTCGTGATTGAGCTACGCCAGCGGCTCGGAGTAGTGTTTCCTTGGAAAATCCGGCTGCTCCATACATTCCTGAATCAACGTGGGTCAGGAATTCTAAGAGCTGATTTCGCCGCCCAAAGCTTCACCGCTAAAACCCAGAATCCTCCTACGCTTACCACAACAAAAACCCGCTACATACTTTTACAACCACTAGAATGCCTTGCTGTTAAATTGCTCCGTTCCACCTTCAGGACTCCATCATGAACGCTTACTACTATCTGGCCATCGCCATTGGCGCCGAAGTGATTGCCACCGTTTCAATGAAAGCGATCAAGGGGTTCAGCACACCGTTGCCCCTGATATTGGTGATTGCCGGTTATGCCACGGCGTTCTGGATGCTGACCCTGGTGGTGCGCACCATTCCGGTGGGTGTGGCTTATGCCGTATGGGCGGGGCTGGGCATTGTGCTGGTGAGTATTGCCGCGCTATTTATCTACGGGCAAAAACTCGATGTGCCGGCCATGCTCGGTATGGCCCTGATCGTGCTGGGCGTGGTGGTAATCCAGCTGTTTTCCAAAACAGCGGGGCACTAGACCACACGGGCAGGTTGAGAATGAGGCTGTATACTTGCGGCCTTGTCTTTGAACGCTGAGGTCGACCATGCCATCTGTTATTTCCACCGACGTGCTGATTGTCGGCGCTGGGGTTGCAGGCCTCTGGCTCAATGCCCGCCTGCGCCGTCAGGGGTTTTCTACCGTGCTGGTAGAGAACGGTACGCTCGGCGGCGCACAGACGGTCAAGTCCCAGGGCATCATTCATGGCGGTGCCAAGTACGCACTGCATGGTGCGCTCACCGGCGCCTCTGAAGCCATTGCCGATATGCCACGCCGCTGGCGCAAAGCCCTTGCCGGTGACGGCGAGCTGGACCTGAGCGGCGTGCGCCTGCTTTCCGAAGCCCACTACCTGTGGTCGCCCGGCACCCTGGCCGGCAATCTGACCAGCTTTTTTGCCAGCAAGGCCGTGCGCGGCCGGGTTGACCAGGTCAAGGGCGACCAATTGCCGCCGGCCCTGCAAAACCCTCGTTTCAAGGGCAAGGTCTATCGCCTGGCCGAACTGGTGGTCGACGTGCCTAGCCTGATCGAGCGTCTCGCCCAACTGGCCGGTGACGGCCTGCTGGCAGGCCAGAACATCGAGCCCCTGTTCGAAAACAACGAGCTGATCGGCCTGCGGGTCGACGGGCGTGAGATTCATGCCCAGCGCATTGTATTCAGCGCCGGCGCCGGCAATGCCGAGCTTCTGGCCAGTGCAGGCATCAACGTTCCCGCGCAACAACTGCGCCCCCTGCACATGGTGCTGGTCAAAGGCCCCAGCCTGAAACCCCTGTACGCTCATTGCCTGGGTGGCGGGTCCAAGCCGCGCATCACGGTCACCACCCACCCGGCCGCCGATGGTGAATGGGTCTGGTATTTGGGCGGTGACATTGCCGAAGCCGATGGTGTGGCCCGCGAACCTGCCGAGCAAATCGCGGTGGCCCAAAAAGAACTGGGCAACCTGCTGCCCTGGGTGGACCTGAGTCAGGCGCAATGGGCCACGCTGCGAGTCAGCCGTGCCGAGCCCGCGCAATCGGGCCTGGTGCGTCCCGACAACGCCTTCCTCGCCGATCAAGGCCGCCTGCTGGTGGGCTGGCCGACCAAACTGGCGCTGGCCCCCGATTTCTCGGACCGCGTATTACAAGCACTGGAGCATGACGGCATCAAACCGGGCAATGCCCCTGCACTGCCGGAATTCCCGCGTCCTCCACTGGGTAAAACGGCCTGGGAGCAACTGCTGCCATGAGCCAGGCAACCCTGCACGCGCATCACCGCCCATTGGGCAGCACCGGACTGATGGTTTCGCCGCTAGGGCTGGGCACGGTCAAGCTGGGCCGTGATCAAGGGGTGAAATACCCCAATGGCTTCCAGATCCCGGACGACGATGAAGCGCGGATGCTGCTCAAACTGAGCCGCGATCTGGGCATCAACCTGATCGACACCGCCCCCGCCTATGGCCGCAGTGAAGAACGCCTTGGGCCTCTGCTGCGCGGCCAGCGGCAAGCGTGGGTGATTGTCAGCAAGGTGGGCGAAGAATTCGTCAACGGTCAGTCGAGTCACGACTTCAGTGCGGCTCACACCCGGTATTCGGTAGAGCGCAGCCTGCAACGTCTGGAAACTGATTTCATCGATCTGGTGCTGGTGCACTCTGACGGCAATGACCTGGCGATCCTCAACCAGTGTGAGGTGTATGCCACACTGGAAGACCTGAAACGCGAAGGTAAAATTCGTGGCTTCGGGTTGTCAGGAAAAACCGTAGAAGGTGGGCTCAAAGCCCTGGAAAGCGGCGACTGTGCAATGGTCACTTACAATCTGAATGAACAGGCTGAAAAGCCTGTCATCGATTATGCCGCGGCTCACGGCAAGGCGATTCTGGTAAAAAAAGCCCTGGCCAGTGGTCATGTCTGTTTGAGCCCGGGCGTTGATCCAGTACGCGCCAGCTTCGAACTGGTGTTTGGTCATCACGGGGTTGCCAGTGCTATTGTCGGCACCATCAACCCTTTGCACTTGGCCCATAACGTGGCAACCGTTGCGCAGGTTTTGCGTAACCTCTGATGCCGCCGACGCGGCCGACCCCGACGCAAGAAGGTGCCGACATGCCGCGTTCACTTATCCGCAAGAACCCCAGCGACTTCAAAACCCTGCCATTGTTTGTCGAGGCCACGCCTGAGGGCTTGAGCTATCAAAGTATCGGCATGCCCCTGAACTTTGCGCAAACCCTGCACAAACGCCGACAGGTCACGGTGACCGATACCGAGCGTTTCTCGCTGGAGCTGGCCAATCTCGGGGTGTCGGTGCGCCTGACCCTGAATTGGCAAGGGCGTGATTACTGGGTATTGGTGCGCCAGCGGCGCCAGGATCGGGGGGACGTGGTGCTCAAATTGATTTCGGGCTACGTACCCGCCCACGAAATCAATCTGCCTTTGCACACCGCCATTCAAGAGATAGCCGAGGAGTGCTTGCTGGAAACCCCCGAAGGCTGGCTCAGCGGGCGTTTTAACGAAACATGGCTACCCGCACCTTATTCTGCGGCACTGCACTACCGTGAAGCCCTGCCCTTTCGCCTCACGCCGTTGTCCGGCGCCGCCCGCCCGGTTCGTTGTGGCACCCAGACTTTGCTGGAGCGCCCACGGGGCTATGTACACTTGCCCACCGCCTCGTTGCAGCTGATTTACGACTTGCGCCTGGAAGTGCCCAAAGAGGCCAAATCCCTGAGCCTGTTCCATGTTGATGAGCGACTGGAAGGTGACCAACTGGTGGCACGGCTGGACCGCAAGCGACCGGACCTGTACCTGATGCCCCTGAGCGACGGCCAACCCTGTGCCGAGTTGTATACGCTGCACAAAGACCGGCTACACAGCGCCAGTACCCGAGGGCTGTATCTGGCAGAGAGCTTTGCGCATCAGGAAGGCTGGGTGGTCCGCGAGGAGCGCATACGCTGGAAAGACTGGCTCATACAGCAAGGTTTGAGCGCACCGCGCAAGGCGTCAGGGCTACAACGCCTGACCGGCAAGGCCCGGCAGATCTTCAGAAAGGTGGTGAAAACCAAAAGCCCTCTGTAGGAGCGAGCTTGCTCGCGATGGACGCATGTACTTACTGGTTAAGCGCAGCGTTTTTTGAAACCATCGCGAGCACGCTCGCACCTACAGATTTTTGAGCTGCCCCGGATGAGGGCTGCCGTCACTGACCGCGGATTTTATCGACGATGGCCGTGGTCGAGCTGTTTTCTACCAGCCCCAGCACTTTCACGGTCCCGCCGTAAGCCGCCACGATGTCGGCGCCGACCACTTGGTCGATCCCGTAATCGCCACCCTTGACCAGCACATCCGGCTTGAGCTGAGTCAGCAGGTTCTCCGGTGTGGCTTCCGGGAAGCTGATCACCCAGTCCACCGCGCCAAGGCCAGCCAGCACCGCCATGCGGCGATCCACGCTGTTGATCGGGCGGCCAGGCCCTTTCAGGCGGCTCACGGAGGCATCATCGTTGACGGCAACGATCAATCGGTCGCCCTGGGCCCGTGCCTGCTCCAGATAGGTCACATGCCCGGCATGCAAAATGTCGAAGCAGCCATTGGTGAAGACGATTGACTCGTTGTGAGCCCGCGCATCATCGATGGCCAGCAACAACTGATCGAGGCTCAATACGCCCCGCTCCGAGCCTTCTTCACGCTGAATGGCGCGGCGCAACTCCGGCGCGCTGATGGCCGCCGTACCCAGCTTGCCGACCACAATGCCGGCCGCCAGATTGGCCAGTGCCACGGCGTGGGGCAGTTCTTCGCCGGCAGCGATAGCCGCGGCCAGGGTCGAAATAACGGTATCGCCAGCACCCGTGACGTCAAACACTTCACGGGCCCGGGCTGGCAGGTGCATCGCGGCAAAGCCGGGACGCAGCAAGGTCATGCCGTGCTCGCCACGGGTAACCAGCAAGGCACCCAAATCCAGGTCAGCCATCAGCTTGGCACCTTTGGCCACCAGTTCGGCCTCGTCGGCGCAACCGCCGACGATGGTTTCGAACTCGCTGAGATTCGGCGTGATCAGGCTGGCGCCCCGATAGATCGAGAAGTCCTTGCCTTTAGGATCTGCCAGCACCGGAATGCCCCGGGCACGCGCGGCCTGGATCAGCACCTGATGGTTTTTCAGCGCACCTTTGCCGTAGTCCGACAGCACCAGCACCTTGATGCCTTCGAGCAGGTTGTCGACTTCAGCACCCAATGCCAGGGCATCGGTGGCGAACGGTTCTTCAAAGTCGATACGCAGCAGTTGCTGGTGACGGCTCATGACCCGCAGTTTGACGATGGTCGGTTGGTGCGCGATGCGCTGGAACAGAGCGCGTACGCCAGCGCCTTCAAGGCTGTTGGCCAGACTGTCGGCCGCTTCGTCGTCACCGGTCACACCGACCAGCGAGGCAGGCGCACCGAGTGCGGCGATGTTGAGCGCAACGTTGGCAGCACCGCCCGGACGGTCTTCGATTTGCTCGACCTTGACTACCGGCACCGGCGCCTCAGGGGAAATCCGTGAGGTCCCGCCATGCCAATAACGGTCGAGCATGACATCGCCTACCACCAAGACAGGGGCTTGATCGAATTGCGGCATGGACAACTTCATGGAGAACCCACATACAAAATGAACAGGGGCGCGATATTAACACAGGGTGAACGCAGGTCAGTTCACGGTATTAATCGCAACGAATGAGAATCAGAAGGGTGCTACAAAACATGGCCTGCCAGAACTGACACAGCCCTTGCAGGAGCACGCGGGCTCCTGCAAGGGCTGCATCGACCTCAGGCGATATCGCCAGAGGTCTCAGGAGCGTCGAGCCCCATCGAGTGCAGCCTGGCGTAATAACCATTTTGTGCCAGCAGTTCGGCGTGCGTGCCGCGCTCTACAATCTGGCCCTGATCCATGACCAGAATCAGATCGGCTTTTTCGATGGTCGTCAGGCGGTGAGCGATCACCAGCGTGGTTCGACCCTGCATGACGTGGTCCAGCGCTGCCTGAATGTGACGCTCGGACTCGGTATCCAGTGCGGAGGTCGCTTCGTCGAGAATCAGCAACGGAGCATTTTTAAGCAGGGCCCGGGCGATTGCCAGACGCTGGCGCTGACCGCCGGAAAGCAATACGCCGTTTTCACCGACCTGGGTGTCCAGCCCTTGTGGCAATTGCTCGATAAAGTCCATCGCGTAGGCATCCCGCGCGGCTTTCTCGATATCCTCACGAGGTGCACCGGCCAGATCGCCGTAGGCAATGTTATTGGCCACGGTATCGCTGAACAGGGTCACGTGCTGGGTCACCTGCGCAATGTGACGACGCAGGTTGATCAGGCGGTACTGCTCGATCTCAACGCCGTCGAGCAGGATTTCGCCCGAATTGTGGTGATAGAAACGCGGAATCAGGTTGGCCAGCGTTGATTTACCACTGCCCGAACGCCCTACCAGCGCCACCATCTGCCCGGGTTCAACCGAGAACGTCACATCCTTGAGCACCTGGCGATCGGTCCCCGGATAGGTGAAGTTGAGGTGACGCACCTCAAGCCGTCCGCTGACGTGATCACGCTCAACGGTGCCCGTGTCGACTTCCGGTTTTTCATCCAGTTGTTCAAAGATGCTTTCAGCACCTGCCACACCTTTCTGAATCGTCGAGCTGACTTCCGACAGCTGGCGAATCGGCTTGGGCAACAGGCCGGCCAGGGTGATGTAGGCAATCATGTCACCCGCCGAGGCATCACCGCGCAGGTAGAGCACCAGGAACATCAGAATGCCCATGGCTATGTAAATGACCAGTTGCAGCATCGGCGTATAAATCGCCCCGGTGCGGGTCATGCGCAATTGCTTGTCCGTGTTGCTCTGGCTGGCTTCCAGGAAGCGATTCTGCTCGTAGGTTTCGCCACCGAAACTGCGAACTACGCGATAGCCCTGAATGGTTTCCGAGGCCACATGGGTGACATCACCCATTGCCGCCTGGATTTTCTTGCTCTGCTTGCGGAATTTCTTGCTGGCCGTGCTGACCATCACCGCAATCAGCGGCAGGATGGCGATCATTACCAGCGTCAGGCGCCAGTTCATCCACAGCAATGAAGCAAACAGGAAGACCACCGTCATGCCTTCACGGATAACGACCTTGATCGCATCCGTAGCGGCACCGGTCACCATCGTCACGTTGAAGGTGATACGGGAAATCAGGTGACCCGAGTTGTGCTGATCAAAATAACGGTTCGGCAACACCAGCAGGTTATTGAACAACTGGACCCGCAGGTCGTGCACCAGCCCAAGCGATACTTTGGCCAGGAAGTAGTTGCCTAGGAATGATCCCAGTCCTTGCCAGGCTGCGATGAACACAATCAGCAATGGCACGGCCTGCAGCAGACGCAAATCACGCAGATACGGGACGGAAGGAAACAACACGGCATCCGGATTGGACAGGCCGTCGACGAAATACTTGAGGATGTAACCAAGCATTGGCTGGGTCGAAGCGAAAATCAGAAACCCGAGAATACTCAGCAGGAAAAGGCCGATATAGGGTTTCACATAAGTCAAAAGCCGAAAGTATATTTTCAGGCTTGAACTCTGTTCCGCTTCACGCGGTGCATCACTCATCGTAGAGCTCACTGAATTAGGGAAAACGCGAAATTTTATCACAGGCGTCAATCGACGCCTTCTTGAACGTCAAAAGAGTCGCAAGGGCCACCGGCAGCCAGGTAATGAACCACTCTGCACGGGGTGAATCCAGCAGACTGGCCGCATCAAATTGCATGGCCAGCATCGAAAACACCCAAACCCCGATCACACCCTGACCGAGCACAGTTGTACGCGCACGCCAAGCGTAGAACAGGACTGAGAACCAGGCGACACTCCAGAAGAACAAGCCCGGCAGACCATAAAGAATTCCGACACTGGTGAACAGGTTATGCGAATGATCAAAGGTCAATCCGACAGACGTGACGTGATAGCGCATCCCCAGCCCCAGACCGGTCCAGAGATGTGATTTGATCATCTCTACGCTGGCCATGAATATTTCGGGGCGATAGGAAGAACCTCGCTCCAGCATCAGCGCCTGCATATACCAAAACACCACGCCTGCGCCTATCAGCCCCGCAAGGGCGATCACCACGGTACGTCGGTCACGCCGCCAGAGCGGCATTGCCAGAACCGTCAGCAACAATGCAACGGCCGCACCACGGCTTTGTGTCAACACGACAAAGCCACCCAAAAGTCCCAGGGCTACCAGCCACAGCATTTTCATGCCGCGCCCCTGCGGTACCCAGTGCAGCATCCACACGCATGCCACGCCTATCGCGTAGGCGCCCAAAATAGGGTGCGCCAGCTGACCCAGGCCTTCGAGGCGCTCAGTCCAGCCGTGCCCCAGGACAAAGTAGAAGCGCACCATCGCCACCAGTGCGATGAGTGCCAGCCCCAGCCCGCCCCATTGCAGCAAGCGCACGACACGCTCAGGCTGGCCATTGGCGAGAATCGGAAACGACAGGATAAACAGGGCAATGTAGGCCATGGTCTTGGCCTCACGCAGCGGAGCCTCACTCCAGCTCCAACTGATCAGCGCCCAGACCGCCAGACCGATGAGTGCCAGGCACAGTGCACGCTGGGCCTGCCAGAGCTGAGCAATCAGCGCGCGAGCTGACCACGCCACGAACAGCGTGGGGACCCAGATGAACAACACCAGCCCCTGCTGATACAGCTTATTGGTGGGCGCTAATGCCATGGCCCACATGAACCACAATAAACCACACGTCATCAGGGCTTTCGCCCACCGACTTTCGTACATCGTCCAACTCCTAAATAAAACACCCGCCAACGCTGGCATGGTTAAAACATGACTTTTTCGGCATCATTGCCTGTCTGACTGCTCGCAAGGGTTCTACGATGCAATGTTCACGGCTTCCACAAGCCGCTTTGAATCAAATGATTGAAGGCGCCAAAATTCTTGAAGCCGACAGTTACGGCGCAAAAGTCTATCTGCTCCAAGACGGGAACATCATGAAGCTGTTCCGGCGCAAGCGACTGTTCTCATCTGCTTTGCTGCGCCCTTATTCAAAACGCTTCATCGACAATGCCGCGCAGCTTCAACACCTCGGTATTCCGACCCTCAAGGTTCTGGCATTTTATCGTCTGGACAAGCCCGGCATGACTGCTGTGCTGTATAGCCCATTACCAGGCGAAACACTGCGTCAGATCGCGGAAAAGAACGGGTTTGACTGGAAAGAAAACCTGCCGAAGCTGATTGAACTGATCCGCCGCCTGCACGCGGCCGGTATTTACTTTCGCTCCCTCCACCTGGGCAACATTGTGGTCACCCCGCAGAACCAGTGGGGATTGATCGATATCGCAGACATGCGCTTTTTCAAAGCCCCTCTGTCCAAAAAACTGGCGCAACGCAACCTTCAACATTTCGTGCGCTACATCCAGCGGGAACATTTGACCGACAAGTTTCCCGTCGATGCACTGCAAGAGTCTTTTTTACCGGCCTGAAAGCACCACGGAGCACGCGTGACTGAACCGCTGCCACGCCTGCTCCGGAGCAATCGCTGCGTATTGACGCGCTGCCACGTCCCGCGCTGAAACAGCCGCCGTCGCCTCAATGGCCTGTACCCAGGCGGCTTCATCGTCTACTGGCACGTAGCGCCCCGACTCACCCAGTTGCTCCTCAAATACCGGCAGGTCGCTGACCAGCACGGGCACATGGGCAATGACTGCTTCTTGCACGATCAGCCCCAGGCCTTCCTCCTGCGAAGGGATCAGCACCCAGTCAAACGCTCGATACAAACTCGCCACGTGGGTCAAGTGGCCAGGCAGCAGCACCTTGCCTTGCAGTCCCAGTGACTGGATCCTGGCTTCAAGCTCAGCTCGCGCAGGACCTTCACCGACAATCACCAGCAGCCGGTCCGGTGCCTGCTGGAGTGTCCGGGCAAAGGCGCGGATCAAACAGTCGAAACCCTTGCCTGCGACTAACCGGCCGACAGCGCCAAACACCTGAGCCGGGTCGAGCGCAATCCCCAACTGCTCACGGGCCAGTTCGCGGGACAACAACTGGCTTTGAAAGGCCTGGGGGTCGAGCGCACAACGCAGTGTCACCACGGGCAACCGGGTGTCGGCCTCAATGGAAGCCGCCAGCGTTTGCGATACCGCACACAAGGTGAGCTGCTCCTGGGGGAAATCACGAAACAGGCTGATTTCTTTATCATTGAGCCGGGTAGCGCCATGAAACATCACCACCGCACGCACGTGAGGCAGCGTGCGCAATACCGGCAACAGCACCCGCGCAACGCCCACTCCGTCGATCAATACGACACGGGCATCATCGGCCAACAATGCCTTGTGAAAACCACGCCGCAGCCAAAAACCGGACAACGCCCGGATCCCGCGACCTTTCAACACCTTTGAAGACAACTGCCAGGCCCGCACTTCGCCGACATCCTTCAGGCAAGCAGCGGCCTTGTCCTGTAGCAGCCAGGTTTTGATGCACGCACCCGGGGCGGCCTGGGACAGGATTTGCTGATGAACCTTGTGAACGGAGGCATATGGCAAGCCACCTGACCACATCACATTGATGATGCTCATCCGCCAACGCCTCGATGCCCACCCAGCTTCAACCGAATACGGTCCAGCCAGGACAACGGGGGATGGGGACGCAAGGCAGGCTCCAGCGCTTCAACGATACGCTGGCCTATGCGCGCAAAACTGTACTGCGACACGGCCAGATCACGGCCGCGCCGGGCAATGGCAGCGGCCAGCTCCGGATCGGCACGCAGGCGGGCGAGCTTTTCTTGCAGCTCAGGGATGTCGCGGTAAAAAACCATGTTGTGCATGTCTTCAAAGCCCAGGGCGCGGTTTTCGGCCTCACCCTGATCGAACGCCAGCAACACACAACCGCAGGCCATCGCTTCGAAGTTCTTGATCATGTACTCACCCATGCCCACATCTGCGCTGACAAAAAAGCGGATGCGGTTCAAGGTATCGCGGTATTCATCGCCGGACTTGGTGCGGGTGACCACCAGCGGCTCGACACTGGCCAGCTCATCGAGCAAGGCTTTGCGGCCGCTGTAGGCCACGCTGTTGGTGCTGCCGACAAATGCCAGCTCGATGTTTCGCTCAAGGCCCAGGTCCTGCAGCAACGTCTCGTCGTAGCCCTTGGGCACGAACACCGCATCGAAACCTTCTTCGCGCAGGCGCTCGGTCACCATAAAGCCGGAGCTGATGATCCGGGCCCAGGGCAGTTGACGATAGTGCGCGCTGAATTTTCCGGTGTACTTGCACTCGATGTAGTTCTGATAAGCATCGTGTTCAAGAATCACCAGGTTGGGCAACGTGCGGATAAAGCCAACCTGCCGGATTTCCTGCTTGAAGCGCAGGAAAAACACGATCCGGTCGTATCGCGACACATCGACTTCCTCGCGAAAGTAACGGCGCAGGTTGCGCTGCTCATCGCTGCTCAGCCAGCGGATATCGCAGTTGCAGTGAGCCGATACGCCGTCATACAAGCGATCCAGAATGGCCCGCTGCTCTTTCTGTACTAGAAATAGAACGTTCATGGTTTTCCTTGCGGCACCGGGAGGCGCCAAAACAGTTCATGCCGCCGGACCGCTTTACGAAAGAATTCATTCTCGCCATACGGTGATGGCTTGCGACCTACCAGCACCTGCTGGATCGCCCGTCGCAACCGGCGCTTGAGCGCCGCTCGCGGCTGCAGGTCGTGCATCATGCCCAGCGCCATCGCCTTGTTGCGCTGCTGTTCAAGGGACAACGGCAAGGAGCAAGGGTGCACTCGAATCGCAGCATCGAACATCGGCGGCAAGGCAATACCGTCTGCACTGTTACCCATCGGCCAGCGATCATTGTCATGCAAGTGATTGGCGTAACCGAGCACACTTGTCGGTTGCCAGGCCAACCCTTCCAGGGCTTGCATCACCGCCGTGTGGGCACAGATGTGGTCCGGGTGAGGGTCGATTGAGGGGTGCGGCAGCACAATGACTTCGGGGCGGGCCCTTTCAATCAGCGCACGCAAGTCTGCCAGCAGGTTATGCCAGGTCGGCGCACCGTCCTGATCGCCCGGGAGCAGGAACGGATTGAGCTGCCTGAACAGACGGGTGTCGTTCAGGTCGGCTTCTCGCGAGGCAATCGGTTGATCGGGAGCAGCCTGCATGGCAGGCAGTTGCAGGCAAAAATACCCAAGCTGCGCACAATGAGCCTCTGGCACACCCGCCCAGCGAGGTACGGCCAGACTGTCCCAGGCACGCAAACGCCCTTTGAGGCGCGCAGCGTCAGCGCGCCCAAGGCCCATCTGCTGATAATGCTCAGCCTCGATCTCTCCTGCGGTCAGGGTCACGATCCAGGCTTCACGGGCCTGGCTGTACAGACCAAAGGCCGCCAGCTCGGCATCGTCGGCGTGGGGCGCGATGACCATCACCCGCTGTTCGCGATAGTCGGGCTGACGCAACAGCCACAATTCAGGCTGGCCCTGCACGCTGCAAAAGCGCCCGCGAATGCGCAACTCGCCCCGGCTCAAGGCTTCGGCATGATCACTCAGGTTCAAATAGCGCAGCCCGTTGACGCCCCGCTCAAAGGTTTGCCGGTCGGCATGTCCGGATCCCGAGAGGGTGACGAACGGATCAAGAAACCGTCCTGCCCAGCCGCTTTTGACCCTGATTGCCAGTATCAGGGTTTCATCGCCGGCAACATTTAGCGGTTGATCCAGCAACAAGCGCTCCCCTTCAAGGCGAGCAGCCGGGCGCTCGCTATCCGCAGGAAAGCTGTACTGATAGTCGTCTTGGGGAGAGTAAAACAGATGGTCGGCAAACCAGGCTTCATGGGCGATCCAGCCCAAAACCGCCAACACGGGTGGCAACCACCAGGCCAGCAGCACGCCGCAGGCGATCAGCACGATCAAACCCGCCAGCAAGCCCATCCGCTTGTTGCGTCGATGACGCTTGAGTAACTGTTGCTTTCGAGAAAGGGGTTCGCTCATGGTTTGGCTCTTGTATTTAGCCCCTGCAGGAGCGAGCTGGCTTGCGATGCAACATGTTCGGCCTGCCTGATTCACCGAAGTGATGCCATCGCGCGCAAGCCCGTGCCTGCAGAAGATCATTCAAACCTTGAAAACAGGCACCGGATTACACCATCGCTCTTTATACTCGCGATCGGCACGACCGAACGAGAAGCGCAGGGGCTTATTGACGCTGCGAGCCTGTTCCCAGGCCGATTGGGTATTGAGAAAACTCAATACACTGCCGGGGCTGAATGCGCGGGTTTCGGGGTCGACACCCCCATTGACGTACTCCACGCTGATCCATTCAGGTGATTCAACCCTATACACCAGTTGAATTGCGATGGGTGCATCGTTGAGGAAGATCACCGAGCCTATCAACAGCTCACGCAACAACTCAATCACTTCAGCCATGCGCTCGGCACCGGTGGCCACAAACCCCCAGCGGCGCAGAAACAAGTCGCAATAAATGCTCGCCAATTCGGCGCTGGAAAACTCCGACACCGGGCGCACAACTCCCCCCGCTTCCTCCAGCAGACGCAGTTCACGGCGCTGGTTATAGCGGAACTTCTTCGAGAGTTCTTCAGGTGTGCGGGCCATAGCCAACTGCTCGGCTTGCGGGACCAACGTGCTGAAACGGCCTTCATTGAGCGCTGACAGATAGCGTCCACGATGACGCAAAGGCGCTTGGGCATCGACGGCAGCCGGCAGTATGAACTCGGCATTGCCGAGGTCGAACAGGCCTTTTTTACCGTGACGCTTGAGCACGTCCTTGGACAACGCCAGATCCCGGCCCCAGGTCGGGATCGCCGCTTTCAGCTCACCCCCCTGCTCCCAGGCCAGATAACGCACCGGGATACCGGCAAGTTGCGCCAGCCGGTCAACAACCATTGGGTGAGTCGCGACACTGCCACCAAAACGCTGCCAGGCGTCAGCGTACGTACACGCATCCACCACGTTCCAGCCGCGCTCGCGCCAGCCCTGAAATCGATTAAGCATCAGGACTCCGCTGTCAGGTCGGTAACTTGTGGTAAATGCCAGAACACATTACGCACAGCCTGGTCCGAGAACCGCTCATGCAAACGCGTCAGCATCTGCTCAGCGCACACCTGGCGTTGTTCGTCGTCAAGCCGCGACAGATGCTGCAGCCCTTGGGCCAGGTGTTCGGCATCCCCTAGCGGGAACAGCACGCCCACACCCTCGACCACTTCCTTGGCGCCACCGCAGGCCGTGGCCAGCAGCGGAACCCCGGCGGCCATCGCCTCCAGCAGAACCATGCCGAAAGGCTCGTGATCGGAGCTCAGGGCGAACACATCGAAAGCACGGAAGAAGCGTCGGGCGTCAGGAACCTGGCCGAGGAAACTCACCTGCGCGCCAATTCCGAGTTCGTTTGCCAGTTCCTTGAGGTCTTGCTCCAGCCGCCCGGTACCCAGGATCGCCAGTTGGCTGTCAGCAGGCAAGCCCGGCAAAGCCTTGGCGAACCCCTTGATCAACGTCGCCTGGTCCTTGTCGGGATGCAGGCGCCCGACATTGCCGACAATAAAGCCATTGACCGACAACCCCAGCGCTTCACGCGCCTGGGTGCCCGGCAATTGGCCGGCTTGTACGGCATCGATATCGATGCGGTTGTACAGCGTGCGAATGCGTCCGGTCGGCCACTTGGGCAAGCACTGGCGCATGTCATCGCGCACCGCGTCCGACACACCGAGCAGACTCAGGCGCTTGCGGAACAGGTTGGCAAACAGTTTGCGGCTGCTGCGTTGATAATCACCAAACGCGTGATGCACGCCGATCACCGGCAGGCCGGTGGCCAGCAAGGCGATGTAGATCGGTTTGAAGCGGTGGGCAATGCAAAAGCTGAAAGAGCGCGACGCTGCGATTTTACGCAGCTCACGGATGGCGCCCAGCTTCAGGCCACGAATGGCCTTGGAGCTGAACTCCATGAACAGCACTTCATCGGAGGCACAGTTTGCTGCCACTTCGGGATCCGCCACCCCGGTCAAGAAGACCGTGGTGACGCGATAACCGGTGCCGGCGAACAGGCTGGCGTACTGACGGGCGCAGTCCAGAAACGGCCCGTCATAGCCGTGACAGAACTGCAGAACATGGCGCTCAGTCGAGCGATTCATAAGTTTCCGCGCCAGCTTTGACAACCAGAATATCTTCCATGATCAGGTACTGCAGATCGGAGCCGAAGAACATGTTCAGCGCGTCGGTCGGCGAGCACACCATCGGCTCGCCACGGCGGTTGAGCGAGGTGTTCAGTGACACGCCGTTACCGGTCAGCACTTCAAGGGCTTTCATCATGTCGTAGTAGCGCGGGTTGTATTCGCGCTTGAGTACCTGTGCACGGGAGGTGCCATCTTCATGGACAACTTCCGGAACACGGGTTTTCCACTCTTCAGCCACTTCAAAGGTGAAGGTCATAAAGGGTGCCGGGTGATCGACCTTGATCATCTGCGGGCCCACGGTGTCGAGCATCGACGGGCAGAAAGGCCTCCAGCGCTCGCGGAACTTGATCTGTTCGTTGATACGGTCAGCCACGCCTTCGCTGCTCGGGCAACCGATGATCGAACGTCCGCCCAAGGCACGCGGACCGAATTCCATGCGGCCCTGGAACCAGGCTACCGGGTTGCCATCGACCATGATCTTGGCAATGCGCTCCGGGGTGTTTTCGATCTTGCGATACGCCGGCTTGCCCGGGTGACGGGCACAGGCGGCAATGACGTCTTCGTTGCTGTACGCAGGGCCGAGATAAACGTGCTCCATTTTCTCGACCGGTACGCCACGGGCGTGTGATACATAAGCGGCGGCACCCACGGCAGTCCCGGCATCGCCGGACGCTGGCTGCACGAACAGCTCCTTGACCTCGGGACGGGCAATGATCTTCTGGTTCAGCTTCACGTTCAACGCGCAGCCGCCCGCAAAAGCGATCTTGCCGGTTTCCTTGAGGATGTCGCCCAGGTAGTAATCGATCATTTGCAGCGACAGTTTTTCAAACAGCGCCTGCATGCTGGCCGCGTAGTGGATGTAAGGTTCGTCGGCAATATCGCCTTCACGCTTGGGCCCCAGCCACTCGATCAGTTTTGGCGAAAAGTAGAAACCCTTGCCGTTTTCCTTGTAGCGACGCAGACCGATGACGTTGGCGTACTCGGTGTTGATTACCAGCTCACCGTTTTCAAACGAAGCCAGGCGCGAGAAGTCGTATTTGCTGGCATCGCCGTACGGCGCCATGCCCATGACCTTGAACTCGCCGTCGAGCATCTCGAAACCGAGGAACTCGGTGATTGCGCCGTACAGGCCACCCAGGGAATCCGGATCGAAGAACTCCTTGATCTTGTGGATCTTGCCGTTTTCGCCATAACCAAAGAAGGTCGTGGCGTACTCGCCCTTGCCGTCGATACCCAGGATCGCGGTTTTCTCTTTGAAACCGGAGCAGTGATAAGCGCTGGAGGCGTGGGCCAAGTGGTGCTCAACCGGCTCGATCTTGATTTTTTTCGGATCGAAACCCAGTTGCTCAAGGCAGAACACAATCTTGTTGCGATAGCGTTTGTAACGACGATTACCCATCAGGATCGCATCGAGCGCGCGATCCGGGGCGTACCAATAACGCTTGGCGTAATGCCAGCGCGCCTTGCCGAACAAGCTGATCGGAGCGAAGGGAATCGCCACTACGTCAACGTCGGAAGGTTTGATACCGGCTTGTTCAAGACAGAACTTTGCCGACTCGTAGGGCATGCGGTTCTTTGCATGCTTATCGCGTACAAAGCGCTCTTCCTCTGCTGCTGCGACCAGCTTGCCGTCGATATAGAGGGCTGCGGAGGGATCATGGCTAAGGGCGCCGGACAGGCCAAGAATCGTCAATGCCACTGGTTTAGCCTCTTTAAAATGCAGGCAGGCGGCGGGCGCCTGAGAAAATGGTGTGCCCCTCGCCATGCGAGAAACAGCTAAAGGGCGGGATTATAGCGTAAAGAGCAGGGTAATGACTCAGCGCTATTTACCACCCTAACCGCTAAACTCCGCAACCTTTGCTAGCCTGATACCCGGCTGCCCGGCCGGGTCGCGTCAAACGGAACTCCGATACCTCCCATGAAAGCGTTGACCCCTGCACATTTCGCCCTGCTGCTGCCTTGCCTGTCCCTGAGCCCCCTGGCCCTGGGTGACAGTGCGCCGCTACTGCTCGACCCGAGCGTGATTACCGGCTCGCGCAGCGCAAGCCCAAGCTTTGACCTGCCGTACTCGGTCGACAGCATCAACCAGCAACAAATCAATGACGGTCAACTCGGCATCAACGCCTCTGAAGTGCTGTCTCGCGTACCAGGGCTGGTGGTGCAAAACCGCCAGAATTATGCACAAGACCTGCAAATCTCATCCCGCGGCTTTGGTGCCCGTTCGGCATTTGGCGTCCGTGGCATCAAGCTGATCGCGGACGGCATCCCGGCCAGCACTCCGGACGGCCAGGGCCAGGCGGCAACGTTTAATCTCGACACCGCCGAACGCATCGAAGTCCTGCGCGGGCCGGCAGCCACCTTGTACGGCAGCAACGCTGGCGGTGTGATTCAAATGTTTTCCCGTGATGGCGAAGGTCCGCCGCGCATTGGCGCCGAAACCCTGATCGGCAGCGACGGCATGAGCAAAAACCACCTGACGGCCGAAGGCGCTACCGATGACGTGGGTTTTGTACTCGACGCCTCGCGCATGGACACCGATGGCTACCGTGACCACAGCGCCGCGCGCCGCGCGCCGCGACCAGACCTTCGCCAAGCTCAACCTCAAGCCAGATGAAGACAGCAAACTGGCGCTGATCTACAGCAGCCTTGAGCAAAACGGCACGCAGGATCCACTGGGTCAAAGCTGGGACGCCTACAAGGCCGACCCGCGTTCAGTCACGCCAAACGCCCTGACCTACAACACGCGCAAAAGCATCGACCACCAGCAGGTGGGACTGAACTACGAGCGCTACTTCGGCGACGCAACCTTGCAAGTCAATGCGTACACCGGGACGCGCAGCGTGATTCAGTATTTGGCGATTCCACCGTTCGCGGCAGGCAATAAACAAGGCGGCGGCGTGGTTCAGTTCGACCGCAAGTTCCACGGTGGCAGCCTGCGCTGGCTGCAGCCGGTGTACAGCGTGCCGGGTGATCTGACCTTGATCGCAGGCCTGGACTACGACCAGAGCCAGGACAGCCGTCATGGCTATCAAAACTTCAGCGGCGACCTGCTGGGCGTGAAAGGTGCTCTGGTGCGTGACGAAGTCGACACAGCACGGAGCCTCGACCCGTATGTGCAAGCCAACTGGGCCATCGACAACTGGACGGTGCAGACCGGCTTGCGCTACAGCACCATGGAAATGGACGTCGATGATCAATTTTTGAGCAACGGCGACGACAGCGGCACCAAACGCTACGAAAAAGCCACGCCATCGATGAGCGTGATGTACGCCTTCACGCCAGAACTGCATGGTTATGTCAGTGCCGGCAAAGGGTTTGAGACGCCGACTCAGGCTGAACTGGCGTACTCACCGAGTGGCCAGGGTTTCAATTTTGGCCTCAAGCCTTCCGAAAGCACTCAATATGAAATGGGATTGAAGGCCCAGCTCAACAACACCCGCATCAATGCCGCGATCTTTCAGATCACCACTGAAGACGAACTGGTGGTCTTGAGCAACACCGGGGGGCGCACAACCTATCAAAATGCTGGCCGTACCCTGCGACGCGGCTTTGAACTGGGCGTCGAAAGCCAGCTCAGCGAACACTGGACCACGACCCTGGCCTACACTCGCCTGCAAGCCACCTACGACCGTGACTTTGCCAGCGCCAAGGGCTCCGTGGACAAAGGCAACTACCTGCCGGGCGTGCCGCAAACCACGCTGTTTGCCGAAGTGAACTGGAAGCCTGTTGATTGGGTCAGCACCGCCATCGAAGGCATGTACCGCAGCAAGGTGTATGTCGAAGACACCAACACCGAAAAACCGGCACCGGCCTACACCGTCTTCAACTGGCGTGCGAAGTTTGAACAGAAGGTCGAACACTGGACCTTCCACCAGACCCTGCGCCTGGACAATTTGCTGGATCGCCAATACGTGGGGTCAGTGATTGTCGGTGACAGTAACAATCGCTACTACGAATCGGCACCGGGCCGCTCGTGGTATGCCGGCGCCGGGGCTCAGTACAGCTTTTAAAAGCCTCCGTACTGCCCCCGCCGCCTGTAACAGCGAGCTTGCTCGCGATAGCCTCAATGCGGTTTGGCAACACAACCGCGTCGCCTGCATCGCGAGCAAGCCCGCTCCTACAATTTTGGCAATCGCCCATCAATCACTTGATACAGCGCACTGCCCACTGGCCAATTACGCATGAAGCGCGCCCGGTCCCGGGCATAGGCCGGAGCAAAGCTGCTCAGCGAACGGTGCTGGCACATCGAATCCAGATCGATCAACGCCCAGCGGCCGTCATCCCAGAACACGTTATGCCCCTTGAGATCGCCGTGGCTGATGCGCTCGCGAATCAAATCGGCAAACAGGACATCCAGCGCCTGCAACTCGGATTCGGGGGCATCGCCGTGCTCGATATAAGGCGCAAAGCGCTCGATGATATCCGGGCCGGGCAAGTACTCGGTCACCAGATACGCCTTGCAGCGCAGCCACAAAAAGCGGGTTTCCAGCAACGCCAGCGGTTTGGGTGTGGCAATGCCCAAAAACGCCAGTCGATTGCCCTCGCGCCAGGAATGCCAGGCCCGGCTCGGGCGCCAGAAGCGTTTGAGCCAATGGGCGAAACCTTTGATGTTGTAGCGTTTGACCACCAGCGTGCGACCTGCCACGTCGACCTTGCCAACACTGGCCGCGCCGCCGGTCTTGTACAGGTGACTCTGCTCCAGCAGGTCATCGGCCCTGGCCAGCACCGGTAACATTGCGGCCTCTTCTTCGCGACGGATGGCGCGCAAGGCAAAGGCCCCGCGCTGCACGCTAAAAAGCGTGCACTCGCGTCCGACCTTGTTCAGAAAATCGTTCAAGCGCCAGGCGCGGACTTTCTCGACCTGTTTGAGCAGAGCTTCCAGCGGCAAGGCGTGCTCGCCGTTGCTCAGCAAGTAATGCACCAGCAGCTCTTCGATAAACGGCTCAAGGTTTTTCGGCAACTGGGCGAAAAACACCCCGAGGTTTTCCAGCACCTTATTGCGCGACAGCGGCTTGCCCGGCTGCTCGGCGCAAATCCCTGCACCATCGATCAAATACAAGCGACCGTTCTGACGCAGCAGGTTGTCCAGGTGCAGGTCTTCTTGCCACAACCCCTTGAGGTGCATTTGCCCGATCGCCGACAACGCATCAGCCAAAACCGCCTGCTGCTCGTCTGCCAGCAGAGGCAGATCCTGTACGGCACTCCAGGCCTCGGCCAGGCTCTCAGCCTGCTCCAGAAACTCGAACAGCAGCCAGCCGCCCTCGCCTGCCTGCAAGCCGTCAGCCAGCAGTAACGGGGTGGTCAGGCCTTGCTCAGCCAGCAGACGCACGCCTGCCAGCTCACGCTCAAAATTACGCGAGGCTTTGCTGCCCACCAACAACTTGGCCAGCACCGGACGTCCGCGCCATACACCGGCACCGACATAGCGCTGACCGGGCAACACGCGCAGCAAACTCAACAGTTGCAGCTGCGCAGGCCCGGCCGCATCCGCCAGGGTTATGCTGAGCGGCACCTCGGGCGCACGCCCGGCTTTGTGCAATTCGGACAAACGCATCAGCGGCTCTCCTTGTGACTGCGACGAAGATTCAGGCGCCGAAACCACGCCTCAACCAGGCTACTGTCGAGCGGTTGCTCCAGATACGCGGCAAGCAAGGTGCGCACCTCGGCCTCGGTCCAGACCCGGGCCCGGCGCAACAAGGGCTCGATATCCTTGACCCGATCACGCTGGCCCAGCAACAAAGGCCGGGTTTTTTCCAGGTCGATCAATTGAGCACGATAGCCTGAGCCGTCGGGCTGCAAAAAAATGTGCTTGGGATAGAAACAACCGTGCACCTGGCGTGCGGCATGCAGACGCCGCGCCAGCTGCCCGCAGGCTTGCAAAATCTTCTGCTGTTGCTCGGCTGTCAGCTGCGGCCATTGCTCCAGCAGCGAATCCAGATCATTCCATCCGTCCAGCGCACGGGTCATCAGGATCGCCCGGCGCTCACCCGGTGCCTTGCGCTCACCAAAAAATACCGCGTCCAATGCCGGAACACCCATCTGCTGATAGCGACGGATATTACGAAACTCACGGGCAAAACTCGGCTCGCCCAGCGGCCGATGCAGCGTACGGGTCAGGTAGTTGTTCTGACGCTTGAGGTAAAAACCCTGGCCTTCAAGGTCCAGGCGAAACACGCTGCTCCAGCCACCACCGCTGGTGTTGGGCTCGTCAACCGCTTCAAGCTGCAAGGCCCATAAGGCATCGAAGTCAGCCAGTCCATTGCGCTCCAGCAACGTCCGGTCGGCGGCCGCCAAAAAATCAGTCATTCCCGGCCCTCAAAAAAACGCACGATATGACGGACCCGTTTTTTGTCCGCCGCATTGAGCGTAGAACGCCCGGTGTATTGAAGATAGAAACGCAGGCGCTGAGTCGCAGACAGCTGGTATTTGGCCACTTTGTCGAGGCACGCCAGGTCTTTGGTGATGCGGTACTTGAGCCAGAATCCACGCCAGAAATCGCCATTGGGGCAGTCGATCAAGAACAGCCGGGACTGATCGTCGATCAGCAAGTTGCGCCACTTCAGATCGTTATGAGTAAAACAGTGGTCGTGCATGATCCGCGTGTAACGCGCCAATTGGCGGCTCACGCCATCCAGCCAGGTACGGTCCTTGAGCAGCGGGTCATTGTGCTCGGCCAGCTCGGACAGGTCCCGGGTGTTCGGCAGTTCGCGGGTAATCAAGGCCCCACGGTCATAGGCCGCGCCG
The DNA here is from genome assembly GCF_019266105.1 of Pseudomonas sp. D1HM. NCBI lineage: Bacteria > Pseudomonadati > Pseudomonadota > Gammaproteobacteria > Pseudomonadales > Pseudomonadaceae > Pseudomonas > Pseudomonas sp. D1HM. Next base: position 222,801 of record NZ_LRMN01000015.1, read on the forward strand.
CGCCGTTCAAGACCCCAGGCCACCACTTCGGCAGTCGGAATGCCCCATTTGGCGAAACGCTTGAGGTTCTGCCATTCGGACTTGACCCGTGGCCGCCCCAGATAGCGGCGCAAACCCTTGCCGGCGCCGGTGTAGCGCTTGACGTAGTAATTGACGCCCTCGCGCTCGACGCGGATGACATCCGACAAAGGATCTCGGGTCAGGTGCTCGCCCTGCAGGGCGAAGACCGCGTCCAGAGTGCCAAAGTCGTCTGCCAATGAGCTGTAGGCCGGTTCCAGATTCCAACCCGCCATTACAGTGCATCCCCGTAACGCAGTTTGCGGGCGTAGAGTTTTTTCGCCTTGCCTTCCAGCCACGCCAGCAGGCGGGCTTCTTCGCGCAGGATCTGACGCAACGGCAATTGGAAGTAGCCGCGCAAGAACCGCAGCTTGTCGCGCCGGGTCAGGCCAATGTCCAGCGCAGAGAAATACAGCGCTGCCAGGTCTTTGTTGCGCCAGCGCTGGCTAATCACGGCGTGGGTCTGGGCACGGTGCAAGTCGATTACCGACAAACGAAAGTCTTCGGCCGTCACCGGCTTATCGGTGTGCAGCAAAAAGTGACAAATGTAGCAGTCGCGGTGGTTAACCCCGGCGCGGTGCATCATCCCGGTCATGCGGGCCACTTCTGCGATCAGCGCATGCTTGAGCCTGGGTTGCGGCGGCTGCGCGATCCAGTTGAGGCTGAAATCTTCGAGGCTGACCGTGGGTGCCAGCTCTTCGGTGATGATGAACGAGTGCTGTGCGGCCGGATTGCTGCCTTTTTCGCCATAGGCAACTGCGGTCATGGTCGGTACGCCGACTTCGTGCAGGCGCTTGATCGCCCGCCACTCCTGACCGGCGCCCAGCACCGGCAATTTGGCGGTCAGCAGGTTTTTAAACACTTCACCCCAGCCAATGCCGCGGTGAATTTTTACAAAGAAACCACGCCCGTCGACTTCGGTACGCAAGGTACGCCGGCCTTCCAGCTCGCGGTAAACCTCGCCTTCCAGACGCTCGACTTCGGTGAACGCATCGCGTCCAGCCCATAAGCTTTTGAACGGTTCGGCAAGAATCAGTTTCATCAGTGTTGCTCCGCCAGAATCACATCCGCAGCATGCTGCGGCATGCTATAGAGGTCGGCCGTCTGCGCGTAGGCCAGGCCGTTTCGGCTCCAGGCCGCGCGCGCAGCATCATCGGACAACATATGGGTCAGGTACTCATTGAGTTGTGCCTGCTCGAACGGCTCGTCCAACACCCGACCACTGTCGGCATCGCTGATGTAGTGGGCGTAACCGCATACCGCACTGACCAGTACCGGCAAACCCGCCACCAAAGCTTCAAGCAATACGGTGCCGGTGTTTTCGTTGTAAGCCGGATGGATCAGCACGTCGGCGCCCAACAGGAAACGGGGGATATCGCTGCGGCCCTTGAGGAACTGCACGTGATCACCCAGCCCCAGCGTGGCGCTCTGTAACTGAAAGACTTTGGGGTCGTCCTGACCGATTACAAACAGCCGGGTGCGTTTTTTAAGCTCGGAGGGCAACGCCGCCACGGCTTTAAGGCTGCGATCCACGCCCTTGGTCTTGAACCCGGAGCCAATCTGCACCAGCAACAGGTCATCGTCGGCCAGCTTGAACTCGCGACGGAATTCAGCCCGAATTTCGGCTGCATTCGGCGGCGCACGGCGATCCAGCGCAATACCCGGGGGCAGCAAATGGAAGCGCTGCAGCGGCGTGTCGTAGTGCTTGATGAACAACGGCTGCTGGACTTCGGAAATCATCAGGATTTCGGTCTTGGCGTTCTTGTCGAACACCGCGCGCTCGTACTCGGCAAAGTGCCGATAACGTTTGAAGAAGCGATACATCGAGTGGCGCAGGTTTTGCGCCTTGTCTTCAAAACAGCCGTCGGCCGCGTAGTAAACATCCAGCCCCGGCATTTTGTTAAAGCCGATCAGACGGTCGACCGGGCGCTTGGCCAGGTCAGCCTGCATCCAGGCCAGCATTTTTTCGTTGCGGGTGTGATTGGAGAACGCCTTGACCGGCGCTACCAGCACTTCAAAACCCGGCGGAATGTCACCTTCCCAGATCATGGTGTACACACGGATCTGGTGCCCGCGCTTCTGGCACTCCAGTGCAATGCGCATGAAATCGCGTTGCAGCCCGCCAAACGGGAAATATTTGTACAGCACAAAAGCCAGTTGCATCAGCGCAGTTCCTCAGCCAGTAACAACGTGCTTAATCGACTCGCGACACGCTCGGGATTCAAACGAGTGAAACACAAAGGCCACTCGGTTTTCAGGTCAAACCGCTGCTGATCCTGCGCAGTCGGCTGGTAAGTGCATTTTTTCTGCAGGCACGGCGCGCACGGAAAGTCGCTGGCAAGATGAATTTGTGCCTTGCCATAGGCGCCGGTCAGGCCGGGATTGGTCGGGCCGAACAGGGATATCGTCGGCACATCCAGAGCCGCGGCCAAATGGCCCAGCCCGGTATCGACGGCCACACAGGCGCTGGCGCTGGCCAACACTTTGGCAACCCCCGCCAGGTTCAGCTTGGGCAATACCACGGCGTTGCCCAGGCCATTGGCAATACGTTCGGCACGGGCTTTTTCTGCCGGGTTGCCCCAGGGCAGGCGGACTTCGACGCCCATATGCCCCATCCGCAGGGCCAGATCGCGCCAATACACTTCAGGCCAATGCTTGGTGTCCCAGGTCGTACCGTGCAAAAACAGCACATAAGGTTTGTTGCGCGGCAACTCGACCAGCCTGTCGACATCCAGTCCGTAATCGCCCAGACCTTTGGGCAAGTCATACCCCAACGCCAGGGCGAACAATTGGCGCAAGCGTTCCACCGCATGCTGCCCGCGGGCCACGGCCAGACGGCGCTGGTAAAAGCGGCTGGCCAAGGGTTCACGGGCGGAGTTCTGGTCAAGGCCCGCCACCGGGGCTTTCACGTAACGGGTCAGCCAGGCACTTTTGAACAGGCCTTGAGCGTCGATCACCAGGTCGTAATGCTCGGCGCGCAGGCTTTGCTTGAAGCGTCGCCATTCGCCGCTCTTGAAGGTTTGCCAGAGGTTCTTGCGCCAGCGGCGGATCGCCACCGGGATCACCTTGCCCACGGCCGGGTGCCAGGTCGGGATTTCGGCAAAGCCTTCTTCCACCACCCAGTCGAACGTGATCCCCGGGATCGCCCGTGCCGCATCGGTCAAGGCCGGCAAGGCATGAATCACATCCCCAAGGGACGAGGTTTTCACCAACAGAACGCGCACCTATTGAACCTCGACCGGTGATCCCTGCAAACGTTGCAGGGCTTCAACTACCGACTGCGGCATCAATTCACGCAGGCAGTTGTAGTGGCCAAAGCGGCAGGTCCGGTCAAAGCAGGGACTGCACTCGAGCCCTAACCGCACGATTTCGACCTTGTCCGCCAGCGGCGGGGTAAAACCGGGCGAAGTCGAGCCATAGACTGCCACCAGCGGGCGGTTGAGCGCCGCGGCCACATGCATCAGGCCAGAATCGTTGGACACCACGGCGTCGGCGCACGACAACAGGTCAATGGCCTCGGCCAGCGAGGTCTCACCGCTGAGGTTGACCGACTCTTCGCGCAGACCCGGAATCAGCCGGGAGCGGATGTCTTCGCCCACGCCGTGGTCGTTTTTCGAGCCGAACAACCACACCTGCCAGCCTTCGCGGATCTTTTGCTCGGCCACTTTGGCGTAGTGCTCGGATGGCCAGCGCTTGGATTCGCCAAACTCGGCTCCGGGGCACAGCGCCAGCACCGGGCGGTCCAGCGCCAGGCCAAACTTGGTCAGGGCCGCATCGCGGCTCACCGGGTCAATCTGCAAGTCAGGGCGCGGGTACGGCTGGGGCAGGTCGGCCCCCGGCTCATACGCCAACGCCATGAAGCGCTCGATCATCAGCGGATAACGCTGTTTGTCGAGGGTGCGTACATCGTTGAGCAGACCGTAGCGGAATTCGCCGCGCCAGCCCGTGCGCTTGGGAATAGCGGCAAAAAACGGCACCAGGGCCGATTTCAGGGAATTGGGCAGCAAGATGGCCTGATCGTATTGGCCCTTGAGGGACTTGCCGATCTTGCGTCGCGTGGCCAGTTCGAGCGCACCGTGGCCGAGCGGAAAGCTCAAGGCCTGGCGAACCTCAGGCATGCGCTCAAGGATGGGCCGGCTCCACTCGGGGGCCAGCACATCGATTTCGCACTGCGGGTGGCGCTGTTTGAGGCACTGGAACAGTGTCTGCGCCATCACCATGTCACCGACCCAGCTGGGCCCAACGATCAGAATATTCATAAGTTTCCATAAACAAGCAAGGGAGGCATTTGCCTGATACTCGTCAGTCAAGGGCAATCAACTGCAGGAGCGAGTTTGCTCGCAATGGCCTGATGAGCGCCGCGTTTATACAGTAAACACGCGTTATCGTTAACGACCATCGCGAGCAAGCTCGCTCCTGCAGGGACAACGCCCACTCAACTGACGGGTATCAGGCTTCGCCTCCCCGCTTTGATGCCATATGCCTTTATTTGACCAGTGTACGCCACTCTGGGTGGGCCGTCGTTTTGCCGGTCACCAGATCGAAGTAAGCCTTTTGCAGTTTTTCGGTGATCGGACCACGACGGCCGATACCAATCAGGCGGCCGTCGACTTCACGGATCGGCGTTACTTCAGCGGCCGTACCGGTGAAGAACGCTTCGTCGGCGATGTACACCTCGTCGCGGGTGATGCGTTTTTCAACAAACTTGAAGCCAAGCTCAGTGGCCAGGGTCAGGATCGTGCTGCGGGTAATGCCGTTCAGGCAGGCCGTCACGTCCGGGGTGTAAATCACGCCATCCTTGACCAGGAACACGTTCTCGCCCGAGCCTTCGGCCACAAAGCCTTCAGGGTCCAGCAACAAGGCTTCGTCGGCACCACCGGAAATCGCTTCCTGCAGGGCCAGCATCGAGTTGATGTAGTGACCGTTGGCCTTGGCCCGGGTCATGGAAATATTCACGTGGTGGCGGGTAAAGGAGCTGGTACGCACCTTGATTCCGACTTCCAGGGCTTCGGCGCCCATGTAGGCACCCCAGCTCCAGGGCGCGATGATCACGTGAACCTTCAGGCCGGTTGCCCGCAGCCCCATGGCTTCGGATCCGTAGAACACCATCGGGCGAATGTAGGCGCTGTCGAGGTTGTTTTCACGCACCGCTACGCGGGTCGCTTCGTTGATTTCGTCTTTGCTGAACGGGATCTTCATGCCCATGATGTGGGCCGAGTCGAACAGGCGGTCTGTGTGCGCCTGCAAGCGGAAAATAGCCGCGCCCTGCGGGGTTTCGTAGGCACGCACACCTTCAAACACGCCCATGCCGTAATGCAGGGTATGGGTCAGCACGTGGGTTGTCGCATCACGCCACGGCACCAGCTTGCCGTCATACCAGATCACACCATCACGATCAGCCATCGACATCATTACGCTCCTCAAAGAATCCAGCACCTGCGCCATGAGGCTTCAGGCAAATTGGACGGGCCTTATGGACCCGCCGGATACGTTTTACAGCTTTAATTCTGTGTTCCAGCTTGAGCCTTGGAGAACTGGCTCAATCCCAGCTCGGACCAAATGCGCCGCACGTGTTGACGCTCGACGACAAATTGATCCCCCGTCACCACACCGGCCTCCTTCTGCAAGGCTTGCCGGTGAGCGACGGCGCGAAAGGCCTTGTAAGCCTCGCGCAACAGGCTGGCATCGGTGACGGGCATCAGCCCGACCTGTTCCAGCCCTTCCAGAATGCGGATGTTGTCGGTGTAGCGCAGTAACGCCGGGTGTTCCCTGGACCATGCCAAGGCCGCGTATTGCACCATAAATTCAATATCGACGATACCTCCTGCGTCCTGCTTGAGGTCGAAGGGCACCGAGGCCTGGTAGGCATTTTCGCCGGTTCCGGCAGCGGTGATCCGGGTCCCGAGGTTATCGCGCATTTTGGCCCGCATCTCGCTGACCTCCTGGCGCAATGTCGGCAAATCCCGCTCGCGACCCAGCACGCTGGCGCGCACTTTTTCGAAAGCCGCCCCCACCTGCTTGCACCCCACCAGCACCCGCGCCCGTACAAGCGCCTGGTGTTCCCAGGTCCAGGCTTCGTTTTGTTGATAGCGCTCAAAGGCCCCCAGCGAACTGACCAGCAACCCCGAAGCACCCGAGGGACGCAAACGCATGTCGACGTCATACAGTTGACCGGAGTTGGTTTGTGCGGTCAGCAAATGGATGATCCGCTGCCCCAGGCGAGTGAAGAACTGCGCGCTGTCGATCGGCTTGGCACCGTCGGTTTCAGCATTCGGATCCCCGTCGTGAATAAACACCAGATCCAGGTCCGAGCCATGCCCCAGCTCAATCCCGCCGACCTTGCCGTAACCCACAATAATAAAGCCGGGATCGCACAGGCTGCCGTCCGAACGCTGCGGGGTCCCGTATTTGGCGACAGTCTGGCGCCAGGACAGCGCCAGCACTTGCTCCAGAATCGCCTCAGCCAGCCAGGTCAGGTAATCGCTGACCTTCATTAAAGGCAAGCTGCCGGCGATTTCCGAAGCGGCGACCCGCAGCCGGTGGGCCAACTTGAAGTTACGCAAGGCCTCCATCTGTTGCTCAAGGTCATCTTCGGGGATGCGCGTCAGCCGCTCGCGCAGCTCGGCCGCCAGCTCGGGTGCCAAAGGAGGCTTGAACAAACGGCCCTCGTTGAGCAGCTCATCGAGCAGCAGCGGGAAACGGGTGATTTGCTCGGCAATCCACGGGCTCGCCGCGCACAGGGTCAACAAGCGGCGCAGCGCATCGGGGTTTTCGGTCAGCAACACCAGGTACGCCGAACGCCGGGCGACGGCCTCAACCAGCGGCAGCACCCGCTCCAGCACCAGGTCCGGGTTGGCGTGCTCCACCGCCTGGGCCAGCAAACGCGGGATAAAAGCATCCAGCCGCTCCCGCCCCAGGCGTTGCATGGCCCGCAATTGCGGGCTGGAGCGCAGGCTTGCCAGTTGCTTGAGCGCATTGGGCGCGTCGACAAATCCGGCTTCCTGCAACTGAACACAGGCGGCGGCATCGTCCTGCACTTCTTCCCATAGCGGCAGCCATTCACCCCCGACGATCATTTCACCGTCGTCGATATCATCCTCATCATCCGGGTCGGCGATGACCTGACGGAAATGCCAGTCGATGCGCCCACGCCATATCATCAACTGCTCGTGGAAGGCCGCCCAGCTGTCGAAGCCCATCATGAACGCGATACGCGCCTGATCCTGCGCCGTGTCCGGCAACATCTGGGTCTGTCGGTCGCCAATGGCCTGAATCGCATGTTCGGTGTAGCGTAAAAATTCATAGCCTTCACGCAGCTCACTGATGACGGCAGGCGGCAAATAGCCCTGACCTTCAAGGATCCCCAGCACTTTAAGCAGCGGTCGCTGTTGCAGGCTAAGGTCTCGCCCACCGTGGATCAGCTGGAACGCCTGGGCAATAAACTCGACCTCACGGATCCCGCCGGCCCCCAGTTTGATATTGTCGGCCATGCCCTTGCGCCGCACTTCCTGCTGAATCAGCTGCTTCATGGTGCGCAGCGCTTCAATCGCCGAGAAGTCCAGGTAGCGCCGATAAACGAACGGCCGCAGCAAATCGAGCAACTGTGCCCCCATCACCTGATCGCCGGCCACCACCCGCGCCTTGATCATGGCGTAACGCTCCCAGTCACGGCCCTGATCCTGGTAGTACTGCTCCAGCGCATTGAAGCTCAGCACCAGCGCGCCTGAGGAACCATACGGCCGCAAACGCATGTCGACGCGGAACACGAATCCGTCGACGGTCATCGGGTCCAGGGCCTTGATCAGCCGCTGGCCGAGGCGGATAAAGAACTCCTGATTATCCAGCGCACGCTTGGCCCCGACTGTTTCCCCGCCTTCGGGGTAAGCGAAGATCAGGTCGATGTCCGAAGACAGGTTCAGCTCCACAGCGCCGAGCTTGCCCATCCCCAGCACCACCATCTGCTGCGGCTCGCCACTGCGGTGCCCGGTGGGCGTACCGAACTGCTGGCAATGACGCTGATACAACCAGCGGTAAGCCTGATCAATGCACGCATCGGCCATGTCCGACAAGTCGCGGCAGGTTTCGATCAAGTCGGCCTGACGCGTCAGGTCGCGCCAGATGATCCGGATTTGCTGGCGCGTACGTTGCCGGCGCAACTCGCGCCCCAGTTCGTCATCGGTGCCGGCCTGCTGGACGGCCTCGGCAATCTGCCCGCACAACTCACCCGGTCTGAAGCTGCGATCCAGTTCTCCGGAACGCACCAGCGCCAGCAACATCAAAGGGTCACGCAATGACTGTTCAATAAAGAAGTCGCTGGCCGCGCTGACCCGGTTGAACTCAGCCCATCGCTCAGCCGACCAGTCCTCCAGCGCCGTTTCGCCTTCAGACCCGGCTACCGCCGCGCGCCAGGACTGTTCGGCACGGCTGACCAATGGCAATAAAAGGGACGGAATGGCAGCAAGCGAGGGAAGGCTCATGGTCTATCCTTGATCGGCGAAGGTGATGCCGAGTACGGTGACAGGAAGAAACAGCGGTTAAATCCGACTGTCGAACAAAGGTTATAAATAGCTTTAAAACACTTTAAATTAGCATCCAGCCTTCGTTTTAAAGGCTGAATCTCGCAAATTGAACCAACAATATCGATTTTTCACACAACGAAACAGGTGGCCATCTGGACCTTTCCTGTAGTTTTACTACTGAGTCACACACTTGAAAGGCTGAAATGGCCGACGATTTGTAGTAAAACTACACAACGCCGGAAACAACCCTCCGGTCATCCAAGAATTTATGTCGTCTGCCCACAAGGCCAGTCGCAAACTCAGGCAACCGATTCTGGAAGCCTTTCCGCCCTGGAGCAAGCCATGCAAGACCTCGATCCCGTCGAAACCCAGGAATGGCTGGACGCCCTGGAATCGGTTCTCGACAAAGAAGGCGAAGACCGTGCTCACTACCTGATGACCCGTATGGGTGAGCTCGCTACCCGCACCGGTTCGCAGCTGCCGTACGCCATCACCACGCCATACCGCAACACGATTCCTGTCACCCACGAAGCACGCATGCCTGGCGACCTGTTCATGGAACGCCGCATTCGCTCGTTGGTTCGCTGGAACGCGATGGCCATGGTAATGCGCACGAACTTGAAAGATTCTGACCTGGGCGGTCATATCTCCAGCTTCGCGTCCAGTGCAACGCTGTATGACATCGGCTTCAACTATTTCTTCCAGGCCCCGACCGATGAACATGGCGGCGACCTGATCTACTTCCAGGGCCACACTTCGCCAGGCGTTTACGCCCGTGCGTTCATGGAAGGTCGCATCACCGAAGAACAAATGAACAACTTCCGCCAGGAAGTCGACGGCCAGGGCCTTTCGTCCTATCCGCACCCTTGGCTGATGCCTGATTTCTGGCAGTTCCCGACCGTTTCGATGGGCCTTGGCCCGATCCAGGCGATCTACCAGGCACGCTTCATGAAGTACCTGGAAGCCCGCGGTTACATCCCCGCCGGCAAACAGAAAGTCTGGTGTTTCCTGGGCGACGGCGAGTGTGACGAGCCGGAATCCCTGGGCGCCATCTCGCTGGCTGGTCGCGAGAAGCTGGACAACCTGATCTTCGTGATCAACTGCAACCTGCAGCGTCTTGACGGTCCGGTTCGCGGCAACGGCAAGATCATCCAGGAGCTCGAAGGCGTATTCCGCGGCGCTCACTGGAACGTGACCAAAGTCATCTGGGGCCGTTTCTGGGATCCGCTGCTGGCCAAGGACGTCGACGGTATCCTGCAACGTCGCATGGACGAAGTCATCGACGGCGAGTACCAGAACTACAAAGCCAAAGACGGCGCGTTTGTACGTGAACACTTCTTCAACACGCCTGAACTCAAGGCGATGGTTGCTGACCTGTCCGACGACGAGATCTGGAAACTCAACCGTGGCGGCCACGACCCGTACAAGGTCTACGCGGCGTACCACGAAGCGGTCAACCACAAAGAACAGCCGACCGTTATCCTGGCCAAGACCATCAAAGGTTATGGCACCGGTGCCGGCGAAGCGAAAAACACTGCGCACAACACCAAGAAAGTCGATGTCGACAGCCTGAAGTTGTTCCGCGATCGCTTCGACATCCCGGTCAAGGATGACGAGATCGAAAACCTGCCATTCTTCAAGCCGGAAGAAGGCAGCGCCGAAGCCCGTTACCTGAGCGAGCGCCGCACTGCGCTGGGCGGTTTCGTGCCTCAGCGTCGCGCTCAAAGCATCAGCATTCCGACCCCGCCGCTGGACACCCTCAAGGCGATCCTGGACGGCTCCGGCGACCGTGAAATTTCCACCACCATGGCTTTCGTGCGCATCCTGGCGCAGCTGGTCAAGGACAAGGAAATCGGTTCCCGCATCGTGCCGATCATCCCGGACGAAGCGCGTACCTTCGGTATGGAAGGCATGTTCCGTCAGTTGGGCATTTACTCGTCCGTCGGCCAGCTCTACGAGCCAGTCGATAAAGACCAGGTGATGTTCTACAAGGAAGACAAAAAGGGCCAGATCCTCGAAGAAGGCATCAACGAAGCAGGCGCCATGAGCTCCTTCATCGCGGCCGGTACTTCGTACTCGAACCACAACCAGCCAATGCTGCCGTTCTACATCTTCTACTCGATGTTCGGCTTCCAGCGCATCGGTGACCTGGCCTGGGCTGCCGGCGACAGCCGTACCCGTGGCTTCCTGATCGGCGGCACCGCCGGCCGGACCACGCTGAACGGCGAAGGCCTGCAACACGAAGACGGCCACAGCCACATCCTGGCCGCAACCATCCCGAACTGCCGCACCTTCGATCCAACCTACGGCTACGAGCTGGCGGTGATCATCCAGGACGGCATGAAGAAGATGACCGAAGAGCAACAGGACGTCTTCTACTACATCACCGTGATGAACGAGTCTTACCAGCAGCCAGCCATGCCGGCCGGTGTCGAGGAAGGCATCGTCAAGGGCATGTACCTGCTCGAAGAAGACACCCGCGAAGCGGCGCACCACGTACAGCTGATGGGCTCCGGCACCATCCTGCGTGAAGTCCGTGAAGCGGCGAAGATTCTGCGTGACGAGTTCAACATCGGCGCGGACGTGTGGAGCGTTACCAGCTTCAACGAATTGCGTCGCGACGGCCTGGCCGTTGAGCGCACCAACCGCCTGCACCCGGGCCAGAAGCCTAAGCTGAGCTACGTTGAAGAGTGCCTGACCGGCCGTAAGGGTCCAGTCATTGCCTCCACCGACTACATGAAGCTGTTCGCTGAACAGATTCGCCAGTGGGTTCCGGTCAAGGAATTCAAAGTGCTGGGCACTGACGGTTTCGGCCGCAGCGACAGCCGCAAAAAACTGCGTCACTTCTTTGAAGTAGACCGTCACTTCGTGGTGTTGGCAGCCCTGGAAGCCCTGGCTGACCGTGGCGATATCGAACCCAAGGTGGTGGCTGAAGCCATCGTCAAGTTCGGCATCAACCCGGAAAAACGCAACCCACTGGACTGCTGAGGAGAATATTTGTGAGCGAACTCATTCGAGTACCTGACATCGGCAGCGGTGAAGGTGAAGTTATCGAACTGATGGTCAAGGTTGGCGATCGTATTGAAGCCGACCAGAGCATCCTGACGCTGGAATCGGACAAGGCGAGCATGGAAATCCCTGCTCCCAAGTCCGGCATCGTCAAAAGCCTGAAAGTAAAGCTGGGCGACCGCTTGAAAGAGGGCGACGAACTGCTGGAGCTGGAAGTCGAAGGTGGCGCTGCGGCCCCTGAAGCGCCAGCCCCGGCTGCAGCTGAAAAGCCTGCTGCCGCACCTGCTGCCGAGGCCCCTGCGGCTCCGGCCGCTGCTGCACCGGCCAGCTCGACCGTGCAGGACATTCATGTCCCGGACATCGGTTCGTCGGGCAAAGCCAAAATCATCGAAATCCTGGTCAAGGCCGGCGATACCGTCGAGGCTGATCAATCGCTGATCACCCTCGAATCCGACAAGGCCAGCATGGAAATTCCATCGCCAGCCGCCGGTGTGGTTGAAAGCATTGCGGTCAAGCTGGATGACGAAGTCGGCACCGGTGACTTTATCCTCAAGCTCAAGGTAGCAGGCGCCGCGGCGCCGGCTGCTCCAGCACCTGCTGCAAAAGCTGAAGCGCCTGCCGCGCCTGCTGCTGCCGCACCGGCACCTGCGCCTGCCGCCAAAGCCGAGGCAGCCCCTGCCCCGGCCGCCGCGCCTGCGCCAAAAGGTGCCAAGACCCATGCCGGCCCTGCCGTTCGCCAACTGGCGCGCGAGTTTGGTGTCGAGCTGAGCGCGGTCAGCGCAAGCGGTCCGCACGGTCGCGTGCTCAAGGAAGACGTGCAGGTGTACGTCAAAGCCATGATGCAGAAGGCCAAGGAAGCACCGGCTGCCGGCGCAACCGGCGGCGCAGGCATTCCTCCGATTCCGGTTGTCGACTTCAGCCGTTTCGGTGAAGTTGAAGAAGTGGCCATGACCCGCCTGATGCAAATCGGCGCGTCGAGCCTGCACCGCAGCTGGCTGAACATCCCGCACGTGACTCAGTTCGACCAGGCTGACATCACCGAGCTGGAAGCTTTCCGCGTCGCGCAAAAAGCCGTCGCCGAGAAAGCCGGTGTGAAACTGACCGTACTGCCACTGCTGCTCAAGTCCTGCGCTCACCTGCTCAAGGAAATGCCGGACTTCAACAGCTCGCTGGCGCCAAGCGGCAAGGCAATCATCCGCAAGAAGTACGTGAACATCGGCTTCGCCGTGGACACCCCGGATGGCTTGCTGGTCCCTGTGATCAAGAACGTCGATCAGAAGAGCCTGCTGCAACTGGCAGCCGAAGCTGCTGCACTGGCCGCTAAAGCCCGTGACAAGAAGCTCACCGCTGACGACATGCAAGGCGCTTGCTTCACCATCTCCAGCCTCGGCCACATTGGCGGCACCGGCTTCACGCCGATCGTCAACGCGCCGGAAGTGGCGATCCTGGGTGTTTCCAAGGCAACCATCCAGCCAGTCTGGGACGGCAAAGCCTTCCAGCCGAAACTGATGCTGCCACTGTCGCTGTCCTACGATCACCGTGTGATCAACGGTGCTGCAGCAGCGCGCTTCACCAAGCGCCTGAGCGACTTGCTGGCCGACATCCGCACCATCCTGCTGTAAGCCACGTCCCGGCCTTCTTCACCGAAGGCCGGGGCAACGCACTGTTTTCCGAGCGCCACGCTCGTACCTCAACCCCGCCCGTTTGGCGGGGCTTTTTTTTGCCCGGAGTATCGTGAATCCGTTGCATTGCGCCGCCCCGGACGCGTAAAACGAGGGCACGCACTTACAAAATTTGTAATCCCCCCTATCGTCCTTCAGAAGCGCCCTCGTCGGCCGATAACCTTGGGTAGCAGATTGCCCGTACGCAATCCACATCTGTGAAGCGAGTGTCTCAATGAAAAGCCAACCCGATGCTGCCCTGCGCATGGCAGCCGAGGTCGTAACGCAGTTGCCCGTGCCTTTGCGGCCCGACGTGCCGCGTTTCGCACGGCTCAATGAAGCCAGCTCGGCTCCGCTGGCCGACCTGGAAAGCCAAAACTCTCGCCTGCAAATCGCTCTGGAACTCAACCAGCACGCCCAGCAAGAGCAACTGCAACACTTGCGCACGGCGACCAACGCCCTGCACCTGTTCCAGCGTGCGGTCGAGCAGAGTGCCAACGCCTTTTTGCTGGTCAATTGCGAAGGTGTGGTGGAGTACGTAAACCCCAGCTTTACCGCAATCACTCAGTACAGCACCGAAGAAGTTCAAGGCCAAAAACTGTCCGAGCTGCCCGCCCTTGAGAACCTCAGCGACCTGTTGTTCGATGCGCACTCAAGCCTGAGCAAAGGCAACAGTTGGCAAGGTGAATTCAAAAGCCGACGCAAAAACCTGGAACCCTACTGGGGCCAGATGTCGATTTCCAAGGTCTATGGCGACAATCGCGAGCTGACCCATTACATCGGCATTTATGAAGACATCACCGGTGCAAAGCTGGCCCAACAGCGTATCGAGCGCCTGGCCTATACCGACAACCTGACCAACCTGGAAAACCGTCCGGCCTTCATCCGCAATCTTGACGAACGCTTTGCCCGTGACAGCACCACCCCGGTTTGCCTGCTGCTGGTGGACATCGACAACTTCAAGCGGATCAATGACAGCCTCGGCCATCAAACCGGCGACAAACTGCTGATCAGCCTCGCCCGCCGCCTGCGCAACAGCCTGAGCCCCGGCGATGGCCTGGCGCGTTTTGCCAGTAACGAATTTGCCGTGCTGCTCAATGACACGACTATCGAGACCGGCCAACAGACAGCCAGCCAGCTGCTGATGACCCTCGACAAACCCATGTTCGTCGACAACCAGTTGATCAGCGTCACCGGCTCCGTCGGGGTCGCCTGCGCGCCGCTGCATGGCCGCGAGCCGCAAACCCTGATGCGCAATGCCGGCCTGGCCCTGCACAAGGCCAAAGCCAACGGCAAGCATCAGGTGCAAGTGTTTACCGAGACGTTGAATGCCGAAGCCAGCTACAAGCTGTTTGTGGAAAACAACCTGCGGCGCGCCCTGACACAAAACGAACTCGAAGTGTTTTACCAGCCCAAGCTCTGCTTGCGTACCGGACGGCTGCTGGGCATGGAAGCCTTGCTGCGCTGGAATCACCCCAAGAACGGCATGATTCGCCCTGATCAGTTCATCAGCGTGGCCGAAGAAACCGGGCTGATCATCCCCATTGGCAAATGGGTCGCCCGCCAGGCCTGCCGTATGAGCAAGCAATTGAGTGCCGCCGGCCTGGGCAATTTGCAAGTGGCCATCAACGTATCGCCCAAGCAGTTCGCCGACCCCGACCTGGTCCCCTCGATTGCCGGCATCCTCAAGGAAGAACAACTGCCCGCCACCCTGCTTGAGCTTGAATTGACCGAGGGCCTGCTGCTGGAGGCCACTGCCGGCACCCGCCAGCAATTGGAGCAACTCAAAGCACTCGGTCTGAGTCTGGCCATGGACGATTTCGGTACGGGCTATTCCTCGCTCAGTTACCTGAAGAAATTCCCGATCGATATCATCAAAATCGACCGCAGCTTTATCAACGATATCCCGGACAACCAGCACGATATGGAGATCACCTCCGCCGTGATCGCCATGGCTCACAATCTCAAGCTCAAAGTGGTTGCCGAAGGCATCGAAACCGCTGCACAGTTAGCGTTCCTGCGTCGCCATCGCTGTGATGTGGGCCAAGGCTATCTGTTCGATCGCCCCATCCCCGGCAGAGAGCTGGCAGAGAAGCTCAAACGCTATCCACGCGGCCCGGCCTGACAGCACCGGAACACTCGGGCACACTGATGGCCTAACTCCCTACACGCTGACTGAGAGGACTTGCAACATGGTCTTGCGCTCGGAAATCCTGGTGAATAAAAACGTGTTACCCACTAAAGAACAAGCATTGCCCGGCCGCACCACCTTCGTGGAGCTGCCCGAAAAACACTTCGTAACCGGTGAACCGCTGCTGGGTCCATTCCTGGGCAATGTAGGCTTCGCCATTTTTGGCCTGGGTTGCTTCTGGGGTGCAGAACGCAAGTTCTGGCAACGTGAAGGCGTGGTC
This sequence comes from Pseudomonas sp. D1HM, assembly GCF_019266105.1. Taxonomy (NCBI): domain Bacteria; kingdom Pseudomonadati; phylum Pseudomonadota; class Gammaproteobacteria; order Pseudomonadales; family Pseudomonadaceae; genus Pseudomonas; species Pseudomonas sp. D1HM. The sequence goes on from NZ_LRMN01000015.1 coordinate 238,458, forward strand.
AGTACCGTCGTCGGTTATGCCGGCGGCTACACGCCAAACCCGACGTACGAAGAAGTCTGCTCGGGGCTGACGGGCCACACCGAAGTGGTGCTGGTTGTCTACGATCAGGACAAGGTCAGCTACAAAGAGCTGTTGGCGATGTTCTGGGAGCTGCACAACCCAACCCAGGGCATGCGTCAGGGCAACGATATCGGCACGCAGTATCGTTCGGTCATCTACTGCACGACGCCTGAACAGCTGGAAGAAGCACTGGAGAGCAAGAAGGTCTTCCAGGCCGAGCTGGAAAAGGCGGGGCTGGGCGCCATTACCACTGAAATCGAACAAGCCCCGACGGTGTACTTCGCCGAGGCCTACCATCAGCAATACCTGGCAAAGAACCCAGAAGGCTATTGCGGCATTGGCGGCACAGGCGTGACCTGCCCGATCTGATTCGACTGTAACCGCTGCTGAGGGGGCGACAAGGCCCTCAAATAGCGGGGCGCTTCGCCCCCCCCTTCGCAGCCTGCGGCAGCGGCAACAGAGCGCCCGACTCTGCCGCTGCTACAGATTGCGGCAGGGTTTACTCAGCGATCAACCATTCCATCTGCCAACCGCCCTGGGTCTGGCCGAGTTTTTTGGCCAGCCATGGCAGCAGCTCGCGCAGCTCTTCTTCCAGGCCCCACGGCGGATTGGCAATGGCCAGGCCCGAGCCATTCAGGCTGTTCGGGGTGTCCAGCGGATGCACGAACAACTCCACCTGAAGCAGTTTCGGCGCGCCTGAGCCCGCCAGATCCTGATAAAAACGGCGCAGCTGGCGCTTGTCCTTGATCGGATACCAGATCGCGACCACGCTCTGGCGCATGCGGCTGATCGCGTCTTTCAACGACTCGGCGCAGCGCTTCATTTCATCGAGCTTTTCAAACGGCGGATCAATCAGCATCAGCCCCCGTTTTTCAGCCACTGGCAGCAGCGCACGCGGCACATGCCAGCCTTCGCCCAGATGCACGGCCACGCGACGGTCGCCACGCATGTTGTCTTTCAGCATCACACCGTCTTCAGGGTGCTTTTCGTTCAGCAGCACGCGATCCTGAGAGCGGGTCAAGCGCCGCGCCAGCTCAGGCGAACCCGGGTAATAGCGCAGTTCGCCATCGGGGTTCATCTTGTGCAACACCTGCATGTAATCAGCAGTCACCGCGGGCAGGTCTTTCTGACCCCACAAGCGCGCGATGCCCTCCAGGTACTCACCCGTGCGATTGGCCTGGTCGCCTTTGAGGTCATACAGACCAATACCGGCGTGAGTATCGAGGTAAGCAAAAGGCTGCTCTTTACGCGACATCAGGGCGATGAGGCGGGTCAAGACCACATGTTTGAAGACGTCGGCGTGGTTGCCGGCGTGGAAGGCGTGACGATAATTCATGATTGCTCCTGCGCAGGTGGCGAAGTTTACCTGTTACAGCGCATCACCGTCAGGGGTTAAGCCGCGGGTAGCGCCCGACGGCAGCCTGAAACCGTGCCAGGCACCGGTTACAGGCAAAAAAACGGCCCGCCTTTTAAGGGGCGGGCCGTTTTCATCTGCGATCAATTGAGCCGTGGCTCAAAGGACTCAGTGGTTTTGCTGGAAATCTTTTTCGGCAGCGTCGAAACGCTCAATCATCTTCTTGCTTGGGCCTTGGCCCATGATGCTGACCACATAAATGGCCAAGCTGGCGAAGATGAAGCCCGGGATGATTTCGTACAGACCCAGCAGCTCAAAGTGCTTCCACACGATCACAGTGATGGCGCCGACCACAATACCGGCCAACGCACCATTACGGGTCATGCCTTTCCACAGTACCGAGATCAGTACCACTGGACCGAAAGCAGCACCGAAGCCTGCCCATGCGTAGCTCACCAGACCCAGTACACGGTTCTCAGGGTTGGCAGCCAGCGCGATGGCAATCAGTGCAACCGCCAGAACCATGATCCGGCCAACCCAAACCAGCTCCCGCTGAGAAGCATGTTTACGCAGGAAGGTTTTGTAGAAGTCTTCGGTCAGGGCGCTGGAGCACACCAGCAACTGGCAGCTCAAGGTGCTCATGACCGCCGCCAGGATGGCCGACAGCAGGACACCGGCAATCCACGGGTTGAACAGCAGCTTGGCCAGTTCGATGAACACGCGCTCCGGGTTTTCGGTCACAGGACCGGCTACTTCCGGGTGCGCCGCGAAGTAGGCGATACCGAAGAAGCCAACACCCACGGTACCGGCCAGGCACAGGATCATCCAGGCCATGGAGATGCGACGCGCCTTGGCAATGGACTTGACCGAATCGGCCGCCATGAAACGCGCCAGGATGTGCGGCTGACCGAAGTAACCCAGACCCCAGCCCATCAGCGAGATGATGCCGATGAAGGAGGTGTTTTTCAGCATGTCGAAGTTGGTTGGATCACTGGCTTCGATGGCCAGGAATGTGGTGTCAACGCCACCGGTGGCCAGGAGCACGAAGATCGGCGTGAGAATCAGCGCGAAAATCATCAGGGTTGCCTGAACGGTGTCCGTCCAGCTCACTGCCAGGAAGCCGCCGATGAAGGTGTAAGCGATGGTCGCTGCAGCACCCGCCCACAGGGCTGTTTCGTAGGTCATGCCGAAGGTGCTTTCAAACAGACGGGCACCGGCCACGATGCCGGAGGCACAGTAGATCGTGAAGAACACCAGGATCACAACGGCCGAGATAATCCGCAGCAGCCCGCTTGTATCTTCAAAACGGCTGGAGAAATAATCCGGCAGGGTGAGTGCATCACCGTTGTGTTCGGTCTGCACCCGCAGGCGGCCTGCAACGAACAGCCAGTTCAGGTAGGCACCGGTTACCAGACCGATGGCGATCCAGCTCTCCGACAGGCCGGAAACATAAATCGCACCCGGCAAACCCATCAACAACCAGCCGCTCATGTCCGAGGCGCCAGCGGACAATGCTGTCACGACGCTGCCCAGGCTGCGGCCACCGAGAATATAGTCCGAAAGGTTATTGGTGGAGCGATAGGCCATTAGGCCAATCAGCACCATTGCCACGATATAGATCACGAACGTGATCAGGGTTGGGTTATTTAAACTCATTGAATTAAGCCCTGGCATTGTTTTTATGTTTAGCAGCGGTCTGGTTGAACGCTCACAAACGTCCTGTTTGAGACGTAGAACATTGCCGCGCATTTATGACTGACGTTTCCCCAGGAAAACCATCAGCTGATGAACCAAAAACTGAGTGTAGAGCGAATCTAACTTGTCGAGGGTTGCACCTTGGACGCGAATGCTATGCAACAAACCAAATAAGGTGCAACCAATTTCTGTCAGGGCAGTTGCACCTTGTCGTCTTTTCCTCGCAATAGCTCTTTTTTGCTCCTTTTCGGAGCAAGAACAGAGCAAAACCAATGAAAAAGCTCCAAGCCTGTGCAGCGATCCGGGCTTCACTGAAAATTCCTGACGAAGCGTCGATCAATCCACAAAAAAACGGGTTGCACCAGGTTGCACCTCTGCTTGTGCAGCGCTAATCTTGCCGCCAGCTGATGCCGCGCAGATGTGGCACCCATGAGGATAAAAATATGGCTACTACCACCCTTGGGGTCAAACTTGACGACCCGACCCGCGAGCGCCTCAAAGCCGCCGCGACCTCGATTGATCGCACGCCACACTGGCTGATCAAGCAGGCAATCTTCAATTACCTGGAAAAACTCGAGGGTGGTGCAACCCTGAACGAGTTGAGCGGCATCCCTGGCAAAGACAGTGATGACGCCGACGACGTACAGGCCGATCATGCGCATCAATGCTTCCTCGAATTCGCCGAGAGCATCCTGCCGCAATCCGTACTGCGCGCCGCGATCACTTCCGCTTACCGTCGTCCGGAACCCGAAGTGGTTCCGATGCTGCTGGAACAGGCACGCCTGCCGGCTCCGATGGCCGAAGCCACCCAGGCCCTGGCCGCCTCGATTGCCGAAAAACTGCGCAATCAAAAGAGCGCTGGCGGCCGTGCCGGCATCGTGCAAGGCCTGCTGCAAGAATTCTCCCTGTCGTCCCAGGAAGGCGTGGCTCTGATGTGCCTGGCCGAGGCGCTGCTGCGCATCCCGGACAAAGGCACTCGCGACGCCCTGATTCGCGACAAGATCAGCACCGGTAACTGGCACCCGCACCTGGGCAACAGCCCGTCGCTGTTCGTCAACGCGGCAACCTGGGGCCTGCTGCTGACCGGCAAGCTGGTGTCGACCCACAACGAAGCGGGCCTGACCTCCTCCCTGAGCCGCATTATCGGCAAAAGCGGCGAGCCGATGATCCGCAAGGGCGTCGACATGGCTATGCGCCTTATGGGCGAACAATTTGTAACCGGCGAAACCATCGCCGAAGCCCTGGCCAACGCCACGCGCTTTGAAGCCAAGGGCTTCCGTTACTCCTACGACATGCTCGGCGAAGCAGCACTGACCGAACATGACGCACAGAAATACCTGGCTTCTTACGAGCAAGCCATCCACTCGATCGGCAAAGCCTCCCATGGTCGCGGCATTTATGAAGGCCCGGGCATTTCGATCAAGCTCTCGGCCCTGCACCCGCGTTACAGCCGCGCCCAGTACGAGCGCGTGATGGAAGAGCTGTACCCGCGCCTGCTGTCGCTGACCTTGCTGGCCAAGCAATACGACATCGGCCTGAACATCGATGCTGAAGAAGCCGACCGCCTGGAGCTGTCGCTCGACCTGCTCGAGCGCCTGTGCTTCGAGCCGCAGCTGAGCGGCTGGAACGGTATTGGCTTCGTGATCCAGGCCTACCAGAAGCGTTGCCCGTACGTGATCGACTACGTGATCGACCTGGCTCGCCGCAGCCGTCATCGCCTGATGATCCGCCTGGTAAAAGGCGCCTACTGGGACAGCGAAATCAAGCGCGCCCAAGTCGAAGGCCTGGAAGGCTATCCGGTCTACACCCGCAAGGTGTACACCGACGTGTCCTACATCGCCTGCGCAAGAAAATTGCTGGCCGTGCCTGAAGCCATCTACCCGCAATTCGCCACGCACAACGCCCAGACCCTGGCCGCGATTTACCATATCGCCGGTCAGAACTACTACCCTGGCCAGTACGAGTTCCAGTGCCTGCACGGCATGGGCGAACCGCTGTACGAGCAAGTCGTGGGCAAGGTCTCCGAAGGCAAGCTGAACCGTCCGTGCCGCGTGTACGCTCCGGTCGGCACTCACGAAACACTGCTGGCCTATCTGGTCCGCCGCCTGCTGGAAAACGGCGCAAACACCTCGTTTGTCAACCGCATCGCCGACCACACCATTTCAATCCAGGAACTGGTTGCCGACCCGATCAGCAGCATCGAGCAAATGGCCACGCAAGAAGGCGGTTTTGGCCTGCCGCACCCGCGCATTCCATTGCCACGCGACCTGTATGGCAGCGAACGCGCCAACTCCAGCGGCATCGACATGGCCAACGAACACCGTCTGGCGTCGTTGTCCTGTGCCTTGCTGGCTACCGCACACAACGACTGGAAAGCGGCACCGATGCTCGGTTGCGCGTCCAGCAACGAAGCGCCGGCAGCGGTGCTCAACCCGTCCGACCTGCGTGACGTGGTTGGCCACGTACAAGAAGCAACCGTTGAAGATGCCGACAACGCAATCCAGTGCGCCCTGAACGTTGCGCCTATCTGGCAGGCAACTCCGCCCGCCGAGCGTGCCGCGATTCTGGAGCGTGCCGCAGACCTGATGGAAGCCGAGATCCAGCCACTGATGGGCCTGCTGGCCCGTGAAGCCGGCAAGACCTACGCCAACGCCATTGCTGAAGTCCGTGAAGCCGTCGACTTCCTGCGTTACTACGCCGTACAGGCACGCAACGACCTGACCAACGATGCCCACCGTCCGCTGGGCCCCGTGGTCTGCATCAGCCCGTGGAACTTCCCGCTGGCAATCTTCAGTGGCCAAGTGGCAGCGGCACTGGCAGCCGGTAACCCGGTTCTGGCCAAGCCTGCTGAACAAACGCCGCTGGTGGCTGCTCAAGCGGTGCGCTTGATGCTCGAAGCCGGTATTCCTGAAGGCGTGCTGCAATTATTGCCAGGCCGCGGCGAAACCGTTGGCGCCCGCCTGGTTGGCGACGATCGGGTGAAAGGCGTCATGTTCACCGGTTCCACCGAAGTTGCACGCTTGCTGCAACGCAATATCGCAGGTCGCCTGGATGCTCAGGGCCGCCCAATCCCGCTGATCGCCGAAACCGGTGGCCAGAACGCAATGATCGTCGACTCGTCGGCACTGACCGAACAAGTGGTCATCGACGTTGTGTCCTCGGCCTTCGACAGCGCCGGTCAGCGTTGCTCTGCATTGCGCGTACTGTGCCTGCAGGAAGACTCGGCTGATCGGGTGATCGAAATGCTCAAAGGCGCGATGGCCGAATCGCGCATGGGTAACCCGGAACGCCTGTCCGTCGACATTGGCCCGGTGATCGATGCCGAAGCCAAAGCCGGGATCGAGCAACACATCCAGGGGATGCGCGACAAAGGCCGCACCGTTTACCAAATGGCCATTGCCGACATCGAAGAGTGCAAGCGCGGTACCTTCGTGATGCCGACCCTGATTGAGCTGGAAAGCTTCGACGAGCTGGAACGCGAAATCTTCGGGCCGGTACTCCACGTGGTGCGCTACAAGCGCAAGGATATCGATCAGTTGATCGCACAGATCAACGCTTCGGGCTACGGCCTGACGCTGGGCGTACACACCCGTATCGACGAAACCATCGCCAAGGTGGTCAACAACGTCAATGCCGGTAACGTCTACGTCAACCGTAACATCGTAGGCGCTGTGGTCGGCGTCCAGCCGTTCGGCGGCGAAGGTCTGTCCGGCACTGGCCCTAAAGCCGGTGGCCCGCTGTACCTGTACCGCCTGCTGTCGACCCGTCCAAACAACGCGATCGAGCAATCATTCGCCAAGGTCGACGCCATCACCGCTCCAGACACCCAGGCCCGCGAAGCCTTGAGCAAACCGCTCGTGGCACTGCAAGGCTGGGCGACCAGCCAGCAACTCACAGCGCTTGCCGAACTGTGCAGCGAGTTCGCGGCTCACTCGCAAAGCGGCATCACCCGCCTGCTCAACGGCCCGACCGGCGAACGCAACAGCTACGCCATCCTGCCGCGCGAGCATGTACTGTGCCTGGCTGAAGTCGAAAGCGACCTGCTGACGCAACTGGCCGCCGTACTGGCGGTGGGCAGCTCGGCGGTAGTGCCTGAAAGCGACATGGCCAAAGCCCTGTTCGCCCGTCTGCCAAAAGAGGTGCAAGCGCGCATCACGCGGGTAGCCGACTGGACTCGGGACGAGGTGATCTTCGACGCCGTGCTGCATCATGGCGACAGTGACCAGCTGCGTGACGTTTGCCAGCGAGTGGCCAAGCGCGCTGGCGCCATCGTCGGTGTGCAAGGGTTGTCTCAGGGCGAAACCAACATCGCTCTGGAGCGCCTGGTGATTGAGCGCGCCTTGAGCGTCAACACCGCTGCTGCTGGCGGTAACGCGAGCTTGATGACCATCGGCTGACCACTGGCTGAACCCTGAAAAACCGGGCACTTTCGCAGGTGCCCGGTTTTTTTATGCACGCATCGAACAGCTATGTGAGCGCGAAATACCCCGCAACCATCAACGTAACAATCGCGACAATCGCGACGAAAAACAGGTACAGCCCTCCCAGCACCATCCACACCAGATTCCCGACGCTCAACACGCTGTTACTCCTGCCTTGCGGGTCATCATGCAGCAGATTGATCGCGCGCTGCGCCCCGACAAACAGCCCGGTGCCAGCGGCGATCAGCACCATGTCGGCAATAAAGACAAACAGCGTGCCCGAGAGGGGACTAAAGAACGGGCTCAACAGCACAGAGATCAAGACCAGCAGCATGATCAATAAGCCACGGGCCTCCGGGTACCACTGGCACGAACGCCCTGCCGTCTCGAGACCGTTCTGAACCTTCTCGAACAGGGAGAGGATAAGAACGGCCAGAACACCCCGCGCATGATCGGCATGATGTCGACGCCGGTGGCCGCTCTGTAGGATGCCCAATTGCGGTAGGACCAATAAAAAATGTAACCACTGCCCGTCAGCACATACAGCCACACAAACTTGCTGATCGACACGACATACAGTGCGTTTTTTGCATCATCAGACGGTATTTTCCGGTCTGACAACGGCATATCAGGTGTAGGGGTGAGCTTCATCACACATCCATGCATTAATAGAGGAGGCGCGAAGTAGACACAATCTGACCAAGATAAAAATGCCATCTAAATCTAATTATCACGTAGGAAAAATACCAACTCATTGGCTCTCCCCTCCTGACACGCCCTTCTGACAGACGCCGTTCATTTCCCTAAAAGCTTTTTGACAGCGCGCCAAGCCCACAGGTTAGAATCGCTGGCACGCAGACTGCATGTGCAGCTCGCGCCCCGCCTATCTAGTTTCCTGGAGTACTGCCTTTGAATGCGACGACCATCAACAGCCTGTTCTTGATCGGCGCGTTGCTGGTGGGTGCAAGCATTCTGGTGAGTTCTCTGTCCTCACGCCTGGGCATTCCGATTCTGGTCATCATCCTTGCGGTGGGCATGGCCGCAGGTGTCGACGGTGGCGGCATTATTTTCGACAACTACCCAACGGCCTACCTGGTCGGCAACCTTGCTCTGGCGGTGATTTTGCTCGACGGCGGTTTGCGCACGCGGGTATCAAGCTTCCGGGTGGCGTTATGGCCGGCCCTGTCGCTGGCCACGGTCGGGGTCATGATCACCACCGGGCTGACCGGCATGATGGCCGCCTGGCTGTTCAACCTAAACATGATCCAGGGCTTGCTGATCGGCGCCATTGTCGGCTCGACCGACGCCGCGGCGGTGTTCTCGCTGCTGGGCGGAAAAGGCCTGAACGAACGGGTCTCGGCGAGTCTTGAGATCGAGTCCGGGAGCAACGATCCGATGGCGGTGTTCCTCACCGTGACCCTGATCGACATGCTCGCCAGCGGCGAAACCAGCCTGCACTGGAGCCTGCTGCTCAACTTGTTGCGCGAGTTCGGTATCGGCGGCACGGTGGGTCTGGCGGGCGGCTGGCTGATGCTGCAAATGGTCAACCGGATCAACCTGGCCAACGGCCTGTACCCGATCCTGGTGATCGCGGGCGGGCTGCTGGTGTTCGCCCTGACCAACGCCCTGCACGGCAGCGGCTTCCTGGCGGTATACCTGTGCGGGCTGGTCCTGGGTAACCGCCCGATCCGCAGCCGCCACGGCATTTTGCACATGCTGGACGGCATGGCCTGGCTGGCCCAGATCGGCATGTTCCTGGTGCTGGGCCTGCTGGTGACCCCCCATGACTTGCTGCCCATCGCGGCCCCGGCACTGGCCTTGGCCCTGTGGATGATTCTGTTCGCCCGCCCCCTGTCAGTCATCGTAGGCCTGCTGCCCTTCAAAGCATTCCACACCCGGGAAAAAGCCTTCATCTCCTGGGTGGGCCTGCGCGGTGCGGTACCGATCATTCTCGCGGTGTTCCCGTTGATGGCCGGGCTGCCCAACGCACAGCTGTATTTCAACCTGGCCTTTTTTATCGTTCTGGTGTCGCTGTTGGTGCAAGGCACCAGCCTGCCCTGGGTCGCCAAGCTGCTCAAAGTCACCGTACCACCCGATCTTGCACCCATCTCCCGGGCGGCGCTGGAGGTACACGTCACCAGCGAGTGGGAGCTATTTGTATACCGCCTCGATGCGCAGAACTGGTGTATCGGTGCTGCCCTGCGTGAACTGAAAATGCCCGAAGGTACCCGTATCGCCGCACTGTTTCGTGGCCAGCAACTGCTCCACCCGTCGGGCAGTACCACCCTCGAAATTGGTGATCTGCTCTGCGTGATCGGTCACGAACATAACTTGCCGGCGCTGGGCAAGCTGTTCAGCAAGCCCCCGACCCGCGGTCTCGACCTGCGGTTCTTCGGCGACTTTGTGCTCGAAGGCGACGCCCGGCTGGGCGCTGTGTCGGCACTGTATGGCCTGAAGCTTGAGGGCATCGACCCCGATCTGCCACTCAGCACGTTCATTGCGCAAAAAGTCGGCGGGGCTCCGGTCGTCGGTGACCAGGTGGAATGGAACAACACCATTTGGACCGTCGCGGTGATGGACGGGAACAAGATAGGCAAGGTGGGCGTCAGATTCCCGGAAGGAAGTGCCCCGGGTCCCGGGTTGTTCCTCTAAACTCCAAACTTTCCTACGCTTGTATGACCGGTATCTATGCCAACTTTGCGCACGTTCTTCGCAACAGCCCTGCTTGGGCTGAGCCTTTCCGTCGGCATGCTCCAGGCTGCCGAACCGCCCGCCCCCGAAGCGGTTCAGCAGAGTCTGGATAAAATTGCTGATCGCAAACTGCCCGACGCTGATCAAAAGGCGTTACAGGCGGTACTCGAGCAGACCCTCAGTGAGTTGGCCAACAAGGCCGATTACGAGCAGCGCTTGAGCGAAGTCAAACAGCAACTGAGCAGTGCGCCTCATAAAACCAGCGAAAACCAGCGCGAACTGGCCCGCCTGAAAACCAGCACCGTAGCGCCTGTGGCCCAGCGCTATAACAATCTGTCGGTGCCGCAGCTGGAGCAACTGCTGGCTGAGCGCACGACGCAGCAGGGCGAACTGCAAAAGGCCCTGGCCAGCGCCAACAGCATGACCATCGCTGCGCAGACCCGTCCGGAACGGGCGCAAGCCGAGATCAGCACCAGCCAGACGCGCATTCAGCAGATCAACAACACCCTTAAGGCGGGGCGCGAAAACGGTAAGGTGCTCAATGCTGACCAGCGCAACCTGCTCAATGCCGAAATCGCTTCGCTGACAGCGCTGATTGCTCTGCGCCGCCAGGAACTGGCAGGCAACAGTCAATTACAGGACCTGAGCAGCAGCCAGCACGACTTGCTGCTGGAAAAAACCACGCGTCAGGATCAGGAAATTCAAGAGCTGCAAACCCTGATCAATCAGAAGCGATTGGCAGAGTCCCAGCAGACTGTCACCGAACAATCGATCGAGGCGCAAAAGTCCGGCAGCAGCAGCCTGCTGTCCACCGAAAGTGCGATCAACCTCAAACTGTCCGACTACCTGTTACGCAGCACGGACCGCTTGAACGAGGTGACCCAGCAGAACCTTGAAACCAAACAGCAACTGGATAACGTCACCCAAAGCGATCAGGCGCTGGACGAGCAGATCAGCGTGCTCAAGGGCAGCCTGCTGCTGTCCAAGATTCTCTACAAACAGAAGCAGGCTCTGCCGCATCTGCAAAAAATGGACAAAAACCTGGCAGACGAAATTGCCGACATCCGCCTCTATCAGTTTGAGGTCAACCAGCAACGCGAGCTGATCAACAATCCGACCAGCTATGTCGACAACCTGTTGTCGACGCAACCCGCGGCAGAAGTGACGCCGCAAATGCGCAAGACGCTGACCGAACTCGTGTCCACCCGCAGCGACTTGCTGGATCGGTTAAATCGCGAGTTGAGCGCCCTGCTCAACGAAACCATCACCCTGCAACTTAACCAGAAGCAATTGCTCAACACCGCCCAGAGTCTGCGTGCGACCCTGGACGAACAAATGTTCTGGATCCCCAGCAACAAACCGCTGGACCTGGAATGGCTGCAAGAAGCCCCTCGCCGCTTTGAACAACAAATCGTGACACTGCCCTGGACCACAGGTTTCAGCGAGCTGGCCGACGGCCTGGCGCAGCGACCGTGGCTGTTTTCACCGTTGCTGCTGGTGATTGCCGCCCTGCTGTGGAAGCGTAAGTTCCTGTACAAGAAACTCAACCGCATTCACCAGGACGTGGGCCACTTCAAGCGCGACAGCCAATGGCACACGCCGATGGCGATCCTGATCAACATCCTGTTGGCCATGCCAATCTCAATGGCCCTGGCACTGTGCGGCTATGCCCTGCAAACCGATGCCCGAGGCATGAACGCCAACCTCGGGGCTTCGTTGATCCAGATGGCCGAGGCCTGGCTGGTGTTCTACACCGCGTATCGCATACTGGCACCGGGCGGCGTGGCCGAACTGCATTTCCGCTGGGAAAAACCGCTGGTTGAGTTTCTTCAGGCGTGGGTTCGCCGGCTCGGGCTGGTGGTGCTGGCATTGGTGGCGGTCGTCGCCTTCGCCGAGCAACAGCCCGCTGCACTGGCAGACGATGTACTGGGGATTCTGATCGTACTCGGCTGCTATGCCGCCATGGCCTGGTTGCTGATACGCCTGCTGCTCAATAACCCGCTCGACAAAAAAGCCTATCGCTTGCGCAAACTGCTGGGCCTGATGGTGGCTATCCTGCCCATCGCCCTGTTTGTGGCGGTGTGTTTTGGCTACTACTACACCGCCCTCAAACTCAGTGATCGACTGATCAACACGCTGTACCTGCTGATGTTCTGGCTGGTGATCGAAGCCGCCTTCGTACGCGGCCTGGCAGTGGCTGCGCGACGCCTTGCGTATCAGCGCGCACTGGCCAAGCGTCAGGCCGCCAAAGAGGCCGGCGAAGGGAATGACACGGTGATCGAAGAGCCGACACTGGACATCGAGCAGGTCAACCAGCAATCGTTGCGCCTGATTCGCCTGGCCTTGCTCGCAGCCTTTGCCGGCGGACTGTATTGGGTGTGGGCCGATTTGATTTCGGTATTCTCCTACCTCGACAACTTTACCCTCTACGAGTACACCAGCGGCAGTGGCGCCACCATGAGCATGGTGCCCATCAGCATGGGTGACATGATCGGCGCGCTCGTCATCATTGGCATCAGCATTGCCCTGGCGCGCAACCTGCCAGGCCTGCTTGAGGTCCTGGTGCTGTCGCGGCTCGACCTGGGTCAAGGCAGCGCCTACGCCACGACCACGTTGCTGACCTATGTCATCGTCGGCATCGGGTTTGTTTCAACCCTGTCCACGCTCGGCGTGAGTTGGGACAAGCTGCAATGGCTGGTAGCCGCGCTCTCGGTCGGCCTGGGTTTCGGCATGCAGGAAATCTTCGCCAACTTCATCTCCGGGATCATGATCCTGTTCGAGCGCCCGGTACGGATTGGCGACACCATCACCATTGGCAACCTGTCAGGCACGGTGAGCAAAATCCGGATCCGGGCCACCACCATTACCGACTTCGACCGCAAAGACATCATCGTCCCGAACAAAACGTTCATCACCGGGCAACTGATCAACTGGTCGCTCACCGACACCGTGACCCGCGTAACCCTGAAGCTGGGGGTCGACTACGGCTCCGACCTGGATCTGGTCCGCGACCTGCTGCTCAAGGCCGCACGGGAGAACCCCCGTGTGCTCAAGGATCCCGAGCCGCTGGTGTACTTCCTGAACTTCGGCCAAAGCACCCTGGATCATGAGCTGCGCATGCACGTACGCGACCTGGGCGACCGCAACCCGGTACTCGATGAAGTGAACCGCTTTATCAACCGCGAGTTCAAGAAACACAGCATCAACATCTCGTTCCAACAGATTGAGGTGTACCTTAAGAACATGGATGCTCAGGAATACAAGGTGGTACCGATCAAACCCCAAGGCGAGCCTGGCGCCACTGAGCCAGCCCCTGTGCAAAAGCCGCAGTTGGGCAAGCACGAACCGCCCAAGGACTGACATCGACCGAGCAGCGCGGGCGTGCCCGCAATAGCCTCACCGCGCTGCAACACACCACCGCGTTGCCTGCTTCGCGAGACACGCCAGCTCCTGCATGGAGCCTGAGGCTTACCCACTTTTGTTTGCTGGAGATGGCCGTTGAAAGCCCTCGACGAACTGACCTTCGACAACCGTTTCGCCCGTTTGGGAGACACCTTCTCAACCCACGTGCTTCCAGAACCCATCGACGCACCGCGGCTGGTGGTGGCCAGCGAAGCCGCCATGCGCTTGCTCGACCTGGACCCCGCCGTGGCCGAAGACCCGGTGTTTGCCAAATTGTTCGGCGGCCATACCCTGTGGGCAGATGCCGAGCCGCGGGCGATGGTCTATTCCGGCCACCAGTTCGGCTCCTACAATCCGCGGCTGGGTGATGGTCGCGGGCTGTTATTGGGCGAGGTCTACAACAGCGCGGGCGAGCATTGGGATCTGCACCTCAAGGGTGCAGGCATGACGCCCTACTCGCGCATGGGCGATGGCCGGGCCGTGCTGCGCTCCTCGATTCGCGAGTTTCTTGCCTCCGAGGCCTTGCACGCGCTCGACATCCCCAGCAGCCGCGCGCTGTGCGTGATCGGCTCCGACACCCCGGTGTGGCGCGAGCAACAAGAACGGGCGGCCATGGTGCTGCGCCTGGCGCCAAGCCATGTCCGCTTTGGACACTTCGAGTATTTCTACTACACCAAGCAGCCCGAGGCCCAAAAACAACTGGGCGAGCACGTGCTGGCGCAGCACTTTGCACAATGCCTGGAACAGCCAGAACCCTGGCTGGCAATGTTCCGCGAAATCGTCGAGCGCAACGCCGAGTTGATCGCCAAATGGCAGGCTTACGGCTTTTGCCACGGCGTGATGAATACCGACAACATGTCGATTCTGGGCATCACCTTCGACTTCGGACCTTTCGCCTTTCTGGACGACTTCGACGCCCACTTCATTTGCAACCACTCCGACCAGGAAGGGCGTTACTCCTTCAGCAATCAGGTCCCCATTGGTCAATGGAACCTCAGTGCACTGGCCCAGGCACTGACACCGTTCATTACCGTTGAAGCCCTGCGCGAGACCTTGGGGTTGTACCTGCCGCTGTACCAGGCGCACTACCTCGACCTGATGCGTCGACGCCTGGGCCTGACCCGCGCTGAGGACGGCGATCAGGCATTGATCGAAGACCTGCTGCAACGGATGCAAGGCAGCGCCGTGGACTACACCCTGTTCTTCCGCCGCCTGGGGGATCAACCGGCCGAGCTGGCCGTGGCCCGCCTGCGCGATGACTTCATCGACCTCAAGGGCTTTGACGAATGGGCGGAGCGGTATGTGGCACGGGTCAATCGCGAAGGTCCGCCCGATGACAATGCGCGACGGGAACGCATGCATGCGGTCAACCCGCTGTACATCCTGCGCAACTACCTGGCACAAAAAGCCATCGACGCAGCGCAAGCCGGAGACTACAGCGAAGTACGGCAACTGCATCGGGTACTGACCCGGCCGTTTACCGAACAGCCTGGCATGGAAGCCTATGCCGAGCGGCCGCCGGAATGGGGCAAGCATCTGGAGATTAGCTGTTCGTCGTGAACAACCTGCGAACCACGCCGCTGCCACAATGATGACAGCGGCACTACGCCTGATAGATTCCCAAAACCTGACCCGCTCATTCCCTCACAACACCGACACTTTGTGAGCGGATGAGCAGCACATTCCCTCTCTGCATAACCAAATCGCATATCAACCTTCCCAAACAGTCTTAGACGAAATAACTCACGCTCACTATCGTGACGCCCGCGTGGCGGCTCCAGGTTGCCCGATACCTCATACGAGATTCGTTGCTTAAGGAACGTCCATGTCCTGGGACTCACTTCCCCTGTTGTTCGTCGCTGCCTTGCTGGTGTGGTTGCTGGTGTCGTTTGTACGCGAGAAGTGGAGCGCCGATGTGGTGGCCGCGATCGGTGTTGCAGCCTTGCTGGTCACGCAGATCCTGACCCCGCATGAAGTGCTGAGTGTGCTGAGCAACTCGGCACCGGCCACGATTGCCTGCATGTTCGTGCTCTCCGCCGCACTGGAGCGCACCGGCTGTATTGATGCATTGGGCAACTGGCTGGGCAATCTGGTGGGAGACCGGCCACTGCGGGTACTCGGCGGCCTGATGATCACTGCACTGGTGATTTCGGCGTTTTTGAACAACACACCGGTGGTCGCTATCTTGACCCCTGTAGCGATTGCCCTGGCCAAGCGCGCCCACACCTCGCCCTCCAAACTGCTGATTCCCTTGTCGTATGCCACCGTACTGGGCGGCATGCTGACCATGATCGGCACCTCGACCAACATTCTGGTGGACGGCGTAGCCCGCAAGGCCGGACTCGCGCCTTTCGGCATGTTTGAAATCACCCAGGCCGGGCTGATGTTTGCCGCGGTCGGTTTTGTCTATTTGATGCTGTTCAGCAACCGCTTGCTGCCTGATCGCGACAGCCTGTCCAAGCAACTGCGTCCGGATCTGGCCCGCACATTCATGAGCGAGCTGCTGGTGCCGCATGACTCGTCGGTGATCGGCAAAACCCTGGCCGAAGCCAATCTCAATGGCGGCAGTGGCTTGCAAGTCCTGAAGATCTTTCGCGAAGAGCAAGAGCTGAGCAGCCCGGAATCCCACACTCAACTGCGCAGCGGCGACCGGCTGGTGCTCCACGGGCAAGTACACAATGTGGTCGAGCTGCGCGAAAGCGGCGTGCTGGCCTTCAACCGCGGCGATGCTTTCGAGACCATCAGCAGCCACGACGTGATTGTGGCCGAGGCTATCGTCGGCCGTAACTCCCGTTACAGCCACCGCCCCATGCGCGACCTCGACCTGACAGCGCGCTATGGCATCGCCGTGCTGGCCGTGCATCGCCAGGACGAAAACATTCAAGGCAACCTCGACGATCTGCACTTGCAGTTTGGCGACGTGATGCTGGTAGAAGGCACGCCGGCGCAGATTCGCCGCTTTGCCGAGAACGGCGATCTGATCAGCCTCAATACCGTACTGGAGCGCGCTTATCGCCGCGACAAGGCGCCCATCGCCATTATCGCCACCCTGGCGGTGATGCTACTGGCTGCGCTGGAAATCATGCCCATCGAGGGGTTGGCATTGATTGCCGCCGTGACCGTGGTCGCTACGCGTTGCCTGGATGTACAAGACGCCTACAAGGCCGTGGACTGGAAGATTCTCAGCCTGATTTTCGGCATGCTGGCCATCAGTATTGCGATGGAGAAAGTCGGCCTGATCAACCTCGTGGTCAACCAGACCATGGCCGCGGTGCCCAATGCAGGCCCGCTGTTGATGCTGGGTTTCGTGTACTTGCTGACGACCATCCTGACCGAGATCCTCTCCAATAATGCGGTGGCCGTATTGCTGACGCCGATTGCCATTGGCGTCGCACAACAGATGGGGGTCGATCCCCGCCCCTTCGTGGTCGCGGTCATGTTCGCCGCCAGCGCCAGTTTCGCCACACCCATTGGCTACCAGACCAACACCTTCGTGTATAACGCTGGCGGCTATAAATTCAGCGACTTCCTGCGCATCGGTGTCCCGTTGAATGTGCTAATGCTGATCGTCGGAATGCTGGTGATCCCCTGGATCTGGCCACTGACACCGGTGGCGGGCTGACCGATAGTCTGCTGAACTCAGCTTCACACAACGTGCAGGAGCGAGCTTGCTCGCGACAGGATCACAGGTGATCCTGTCAAACCCAGTTGCCTGCATCGCAAGCAAGCTCGCACCTGCAGAGGTTTATTACCGGAGCCCCCTCATGCCCGATCCACTGCTGATCCCGTGCCCTCACTGCAATGGCCTGAATCGCATCCCGGCCGCACGCCTGGCTGAACACCCCAAGTGCGGACGCTGCAAAAACGAAGTGCTGACCGGCAAACCCTTTGAGTTGAAACAAGCCGACTACACCAGCCAGATCAAAGGCGACCTGCCGCTCCTGGTGGATGTATGGGCTGAATGGTGCGGGCCGTGCAAAGCCTTTGCACCGGTGTTCGAACAGGCGGCCAGCCAACTGGCCACCACCTGCCGACTGGCCAAGCTCGACAGTGAAGCCAATCAGCAACTGGCGGTGCAATTGGGTATCCGCTCGATCCCCAGCCTGATCCTCTACAAGAATGGCCAGGAAATCGCCCGTCAAAGTGGCGCCTTCCCCCTGCAACAGCTCAAGGCCTGGCTACACAGCCACGGGATCAGCGCTTAAGCGTTCTGATCCAGATAGTCGTGCAGTTCAATGAATTGCCGGGTCAGCTTGTGTCGCGGGTCGAAGTAAACCAGCGGCTGGCTGGCCTGATGCGATTCACGCATACGCACTGAACTGCCGAGGTACACCGGTAAGACGGGCAGGCTTTCAGCGATCAGTTCATCCAGCATTTGCTGCGGCAAACTGGCCCGGGCCTGAAATTGGTTGACCACGATGCCTTCCACCATCAGTGCTTCGTTGTGATCGTCTTTCAGCTCATCGATCTCGGCCAACAGGCCATACAGCGCCTGACGTGAAAAACTGTCGCAATCAAACGGGATCAGCACGCGGTCACAGGCGATCAATGCCGACACGGCATAGAAGTTCAGGGCTGGCGGCGTGTCGACATAAATGCGGTCGTAATCTTCGGCCAGCTCATCAAGCAACTTACGCAGCTTGTTGATCTTGTGCTTGGCTTCCAGTTTTGGCTGCAAATCGGCCAGTTCAGCCGTGGCGGTAATGATGTGTAGATTTTCGAAAGGCGTTTCGTAAATATCGACCCGATTTTTCTTTGAGCCAACACCCGCAGACAAACTGTGCTTGAAGAAATCCGCGATCCCCATCGGAATATCGTCGCCGGTGAGCCCGGTGAGGTATTGGGTGGAGTTAGCCTGGGCATCCAGATCGACCAGCAAGGTCCTGTACCCCTCGCTAGCGCTGACCGCCGCCAGGTTGCACGCGATGCTGGACTTGCCCACACCGCCTTTTTGATTGAACACCACACGACGCATTTCATAACCTCCGTGTATCAATGAGTGCCTGAGTGTAGAGGCCCTTTGAGCGGCTTCGCTACCTCGCCTGGAAATGAACTACAGCTCTAGTCTCCATATCTGCAAACGCACTTGAACATATCTACTTTCTGCAGCACTTGAAACTTACTCACCGACAAACAATGGCTAAATGACAGTAATTTTAGGCCGTCCCAAAAAAAACCATACTCCAAATGTAAGCAATATTTGCTACCAACCAACTGCACCGGGATAATGTCGCCACTCTGTTACGAGTGCTGCATCAACCGATGTTGCCCTCTTGCATCAAGGAAGCCCGCCAGGGCGGGATGAAACTCCAGTGATCAACTTCAATATTGCCGCATGGCGCGCCTGGGCTCCGGGCCTCGAGAGCGTGGCCGACTGGCAGGCCTGGAGCCAGCATCCCGAAGGGATCGCCCCCAGCGATGTCGCCCCTGATGTCTCGTTTTTACCCGCCATGCAACGACGGCGCCTGAGCCGGCTCGCCCGCATGGCCTTCAGCGTCGGCTGGCCATTGGCTGAAGGCCATGAGGCGCTGCCGCTGGTGTTCATCTCTCGCCACGGCGAAACCCCGCGAACCTTCGACATCCTCAGCGACCTGGCCGCCGCTCAGCCCCTGTCGCCCACACAGTTCAGCCTCTCGGTACACAACGCGGTCATTGGCCTGTGGTCGATCCTGCGCAACGAAACTAGCGAAATGACCGCCCTCGCCGCTGCCGGCGACGGCCTGGAGCATGGCCTGATCGAAGCGTGCGGCCTGCTCAATGAAGGCGCCCCCGCCGTGTTGCTGATCATCACCGAAGAACAGCCGCCCGAGGCGTATGCGCGCTGGATCGATGACGTCCCGTTTCCGTATGCCGTGGGCCTGTTGCTGACACCCGGCAAGCAATGGCAACTCTCACTGGCCACCAGCACCTCGGTAGCGGCCAAAACCCGCTGGCCTCATGCCCTGGAGCTGTTGCGGCATATGCACGGTGAACCCACCACGTTCCAGCACGCCTGGAAAAACCGTGTCTGGAACTGGCAACGCACCCCGTGAACAGGCGTCGAGATGCCTATTTCTGGCGCCTGATCGCCACCGCCCTGAGCTTCATGCTCTTCGGGCTCGGATGCGTGGGTCTGAGGCTGGTGATATTTCCCTTGTTGAGCGTTATGCCAGGTGACGCGGTGCGCCATCGCGAGCGTGCGCGTTACACGGTCAGTCGACTGTTCTGGTTGTTTATCCGTTTCATGGCGCGCATGGGCGTGTTGACCTATGACGTGCAAGGTGCCGAACGGCTGGGACGCCCCGGGCAGATGATCATCGCCAACCACCCGTCGCTTATTGATGTGGTTTTTTTGATCGGCTTGGTGCGTAACGCCAATTGCGTGGTCAAACAAAGCCTTTGGCAAAACCCGTTCACTCGCAGCCCCGTACGTGCCGCTCAGTACATTAGCAATGACGGCAGCGTCGACATGCTCGATAACGCCGCCGCAGCGCTGCAAGAAGGCCAGACCCTGATCATCTTCCCGGAGGGCACTCGCACCCGGCCGGGGGAGTCGCCTGCCTTTCATCGCGGCGCCGCCGCCATTGCGTTACGGGGTGCGAAGATCCTCACCCCGGTGGTGATCAAGGTCAGGCCGACAACGCTGACCAAGGCTGAACCCTGGTACCGGATCCCGAAACGCCGCGTGCATTTCAGTTTTCGGGTCGGGGCCGATATAGATCCACATACGTTTGCAGCGCAAGGCCCGCCACCTAAAGCCTCGCGCCTGCTCAATGACTTCGTGCATGACTACTTCATTAAGGAGCTCGCCACAGATGAGCACTCTACACACTGAAATCAAGCAATTGATCATCGACGCCCTCGGCCTCGAAGACATCAGCACCCAGGACATCGGCGACGACCAGACCTTGTTCGGCGAAGGCCTGGGGCTCGATTCGGTTGACGCCCTGGAGCTGGGCCTGGCGATTCAAAAAACCTACGGCATCAAGATAGACGCCGACGCCAAAGACACCCGTGATCACTTTTCCAGCGTGGCCAGCCTTGCGGCTTTTGTCACCGCCAAACAGGCAGCCTGAGACCGAACCATGCAAACCCGTGACGACATCTTCAATACCCTGCGCACCGCTCTGGTCGAACTGTTCGAGCTTGAGCCCGAGCGCGTGACCCTGGACGCCAACCTGTACCAGGACCTGGAAATCGACAGCATCGATGCCGTTGACCTGATTGACCACATCAAACGCAAAACCGGCAAAAAAATCGCCGCCGAAGAGTTCAAGTCGGTGCGTACCGTCAACGACGTGGTTGAGGCGGTTTACCGCCTGGTTCATCCCGCCGCATGAGCCGGCTGATCGGCCTGGGCCTGCTGCTGGCCGGCCTGCTGTACCCGTTCGCGGTGTATTTCGGCATGGCCCACTTCGCTCCATGGCAATTTGCCCTGTTACTCGGCGGCCTCTGGCTGGCGCGCGCCCTGACCGGGGAACGACGGCCCGGCAGCCTGATGATGGCCCTTGTCGCGCTGGTGTTCTGCGCCCTGCTGGCCCTGTTTAACAGCCCGTCATTGCTGCGCTGGTACCCCGTGCTGATCAGCACATTCATGCTCAGCCTGTTTGGCCTGAGCCTGAAGTTTGGCCCGCCGATGATCGAGCGTCTGGCGCGCTTGCGCGAACCAGTGCTGCCACCGGTGGCCATCCATTACACACGGCAGGTGACCAAAGTCTGGTGCCTGTTTTTTCTGCTCAACGGGCTAGTCGCCGCCAGCTTGACGCTGTGGGCCCCACTGGCCTGGTGGACGTTGTACAACGGCCTGATCGCCTATGGGCTGATGGGGTTGCTGTTTGCCATTGAATGGCTGATACGACAAAAGGTAAGAGGCCAGGCATGAATTGGATAAAACTTGAGCAGTTACTGCTTGAGGGGCACATCGCCCGTGCGGTCACGGTTGACCCGACGCTGGACCACGCCACCTTCCGTGAGCGAGCCTTGCGCCTGGCCGGCGGATTGCAACAACGCGGCGTGCAACGAATCGCCGTACACCTGGACGATGCAGCCGACCTGGCCATCGCCCTGTTCGGTGCATGGCGGGCCGGGGTCAGCGTGTTACTGCCCGCCGATCTGCAACCGCAAACCCGCCAGCGCTGGAATACCCAGGTCGATTTATGGCTGACCAACAACCTTGAGCTCGAGGCCTTGTACGCCACACCGCTGGCCGCAGCCGAGCTGGACCTTGATCGGTGCCAATTGAGCCTGTGCACCTCAGGCTCCAGTGGCGAGCCCAAACGCATCGATAAAAGCCTGCGCCAGATGGCCAATGAAGTTGAAGCCCTTGAACAGTTGTGGGGCTCCGGGCTGGGTGACGCTTGCCTCATCGCCAGCGTGGCCGCGCAGCATATCTACGGCCTGTTATTCCGTGTGCTGTGGCCCCTGTGCGCTGGCCGCTGCTTTATCCGCCAGCAGTTGGCATTCCCCGAAGACATGCAACGCGCCAGCCGCCAGCACGCATCCTTTGCCTGGGTTGCCAGCCCGGCGCTCCTCAAGAGAATGACTGACAACCTCGACTGGCCGGCCTTGAGCCCGGTACGCCGGGTGTTCTCCTCGGGCGGCGCCTTGCCGGCCGACGCCGCCCAAGCGCTGCATCAGCGTTTGGGCCAATGGCCAACCGAAATTCTCGGCAGCTCTGAAACCGGCGGCATCGCCTGGCGTCAGGGCCCGAACCTGTGGCAACCCTTCAGCGACGTACAGCTCAGCCAAAGCGAAGACGGCGCCTTGCGCATTGCCTCGGCCTACCTGCCTGCCGGTCATGTCGAGCAAACCGCTGACGCTGCACGCATTGAAGCTGATGGCCGCTTTGAGCTGCTCGGCCGTCTGGACCGCATCGTCAAACTGGAAGAAAAGCGCATCTCTCTGCCCATGCTGGAGTTGGCGCTGGTCAAGCATGACTGGGTACTTGAGGCTCGCCTGGGCGTGGTCAATGAACAGCGGGCATCGCTGGGCGCCCTGCTGGTGCTGAGTGACAGCGGCCTGTTTGCCCTGCGTGAGCATGGCCGCCGCGCGCTGACCCAACACTTGCGCCAGCATTTGAGCCAGCACTGCGAAGCGCTGGCCCTGCCCCGTCGCTGGCGGTTGCTGCGCCAATTACCGCTCAACAGCCAGGGCAAACTGCCTCAGGCGCAGGTGGATGCGCTGCTGCTGGCACCTCGCCCGAAACTGCCCGAGGTGCTGAGTCAGACCGAGGTCGACGGCCAATGGATCCTCACCCTTGGCATCCCGCCGGACCTGGCATTCTTCAGCGGCCACTTTCCCAAAACCCCGGTATTGCCCGGCGTGGTGCAGGTGGATTGGGCGCTCAACCTGGGCCAGCAACTGCTCGCCCTGCCGCCACGTTTTGCCGGCATGGAAGTCCTCAAGTTTCAGCAACTGGTGCGCCCCGGCGACCAGCTCGAACTGACCCTGCGCTTCGACCCCGAGCGCAGCAAATTGCACTTTGCCTACCGTAATGCCAACGCCGCATGCTCCAGCGGCCGCATCGTGCTGGAGCCAACCTGTGGATAACAAACACGCCCTGCATAAACCCTGCGCCGTGATCCCGGTTTACAACCACGAAACCGCCGTGCCTGCCGTGGTCGAAACCTTGCTGGCCGCAGGTTTGCCCTGCGTGCTGGTGGACGATGCCAGCAGCCCGGCGTGCCGTGCCGTGCTGGAACAACTGGCGCAAGGCGAACAGATCTTTCTGGTGAGCCTGGCCGTCAACCAGGGCAAGGGCGGCGCGGTCATGGCCGGCCTGCGCGAAGCCGCTCGGCTGGGCTTTACTCATGCCCTGCAAGTAGACGCCGACGGTCAGCATGACCTGCACGACGTTGCGCCCTTCATGCAATTGTCGCAACTCAATCCCGACGCCCTGATCTGCGGTTATCCACAGTACGACGCCAGTGTGCCCAAGGGCCGGCTTTATGCGCGCTACCTCACCCATGTGTGGGTGTGGATCAACAGCCTGTCGCTGAAAATCCCCGACTCGATGTGCGGCTTCCGGGTCTATCCACTGGCTCCGACACTGGCCCTGATCAACTCGGTCAAACTCGGCAAGCGCATGGACTTCGACCCCGAGATCCTGGTGCGCCTGGCCTGGCGCAACCAACCCATGTGCTGGCTGCCAACCCGGGTGCACTACCCGCAAGACGGCCTGTCGCACTTTCGCCTGTTCCACGACAACGCGCTGATTTCCAGCATGCATGCCAAGCTGTTCTTCGGGATGCTGGTGCGCTTGCCGAGCATCCTCTGGAGGCGCTGGAAGGCATGAGCGAACCTCAACAGCACTGGGCCGATCACAAGGAACGCGGCAGTTTCTGGCTGATGAAATTCACCGCGTTCGGGATCAAACTCCTTGGCCGGCGCCTGCTCACACCGGTGCTGTACGGCATCGTGCTGTACTTCTTTGTCTTCGGACGCCGCGCCCGCCACAGCATCCGCGACTACCAGCAGCATCTGGCCGACTGGAGCGGGCAAAGCTCATTGCGCCCGACGCAATGGCGAATCTTCGGCCAGTTCATGGCCTTTGCAGACGCCCTGCTCGACAAGCTCGACATGTGGAATGGCCGACTCAAGTTCGAAGACATCGAGATCGTCGACCCGGCCCGCCTGCGCGACCAGCTGCGCGGTGAGCGCGGCCAGATGCTGGTGGGCGCCCATCTGGGCAACCTGGAAGTGTGCCGGGCCCTGGCCGAGCTGGGCGAAAAAGTCACCATGAATGTGCTGGTACACACCCGGCACGCCGAACGTTTCAACCGCCTGCTGGGCGAGGCCGGGGCCACCAGCCTGCGGCTGATCCAGGTCAGCGAGCTCAACCCCGCCGTCATGCTGCAACTCAGCCAGCGCCTGGAAAACGGCGAATGGCTGGCGATTGCCGGAGACCGCGTACCGCTGCATGGCGGGCGCAATGTGCAGGTGAACTTTCTCGGGCATCCGGCGCCGTTCCCACAGGGCCCCTGGCTGCTGGCCGGGCTGCTCAAATGCCCGGTCAACCTGCTGTTTTGTCTGAAGCACGAAGGCCGTTATCGAGTGACCCTCGAACCCTTCGCCGATGCCGTGCAGTGGCGACGCAGCGACCGTGAACAGGTGATCGCCGAATGGGCGACACGCTATGCCGAACGCCTGGGCCATTACTGCCTCGAAGCACCGCAACAGTGGTTTAACTTTTACCCATTCTGGAAGACCGATGACGACGCATCCGCATGAGCCAGTAACCTTCGGCCAAACCCCATTGCGCATCGAAGACGTGCTGGCCCTGGCCAATCGTCAGGTGCCCACCCACCTGCAAGACGACGCCCCTTACCGCGAGCGTATCGCCAAAGGTGCGCGCTTTCTCGATTCGTTGCTGGACAAAGAAGGCGTGATCTACGGCGTGACCACCGGCTATGGCGATTCGTGCGTGGTGGCGGTGCCGCTGGAACATGTCGAAGCCTTGCCGCGTCACCTCTATACCTTTCACGGTTGCGGGCTGGGCAAACTGCTCGACGCCCAGGCCACCCGCGCCGTGCTCGCTGCGCGTTTGCAGTCGCTGTGCCACGGCGTGTCCGGGGTTCGGGTTGAACTGCTGGAACGCCTGCACGCGTTCATCGCTCACGACATCCTGCCGCTGATCCCGGAAGAAGGCTCAGTCGGTGCCAGCGGAGACCTGACGCCGCTGTCCTACGTGGCCGCTACCTTGTCCGGCGAGCGCGAGGTACTGTTCAAGGGCGAACGCCGCAGCGCGGCAGACGTACACCGTGAACTGGGCTGGACGCCGCTGGTGCTACGCCCCAAGGAAGCCCTGGCACTGATGAACGGCACCGCCGTGATGACCGGCCTCGCCTGCCTCGCCTATGCCCGCGCCGACTACCTGCTCAAGCTCGCCACACGCATCACCGCCCTCAATGTGGTGGCGCTGCAAGGCAACCCCGAGCACTTCGATGAACGCCTGTTTGCCGCCAAGCCGCACCCGGGGCAAATGCAGGTGGCCGCCTGGATTCGCCAGGACCTGGCCATCGATGCCCCGACTGCACCACTGCATCGCCTGCAAGACCGCTATTCGCTGCGTTGCGCGCCCCACGTATTGGGCGTGCTGGCCGACAGCCTGAACTGGTTGCGTTCATTCATCGAAATTGAACTCAACAGCGCCAACGACAACCCGATCATCGACGCTGAGGAGGAACGCGTACTGCATGGCGGGCACTTCTACGGCGGCCATATCGCCTTCGCCATGGACAGCCTCAAGAACCTGGTGGCCAACGTTGCCGACCTGCTGGACCGCCAGCTCGCGCTGTTGGTGGACGTGCGTTACAACCACGGCCTGCCAAGCAACCTGTCCGGTGCCAGTGCTGAACGTGCGATGCTCAATCACGGTTTTAAAGCTGTACAGATCGGCACCAGCGCCTGGACCGCCGAAGCCCTGAAAAATACGATGCCGGCCAGCGTGTTCTCGCGTTCCACCGAATGCCACAACCAGGACAAAGTGAGCATGGGCACCATCGCCGCCCGGGATGCGATCCGGGTGCTGGAGCTGACCGAACAGGTCGCCGCCGCCACCTTGCTCGCGGCCAATCAGGGTGTATGGCTGCGCAGCCGCACCGAAGATGCCCGTCCCTTGCCACCCGCACTGGCCGCCATGCACGCCGAACTCGCCCTGGACTTCCCGCCAGTGATCGAAGACCGCGCGCTCGAAGCCGAGCTGCGCCTGTGCCTGACCCGAATCGCTGAACAACACTGGAGGCTGCATGCGTAGCAAAGGCGTGTTGCATGTCGACACTGAAATTCTGGTGCCCTTTTTTGATATCGACACCATGCACGTGGTGTGGCACGGGCATTACGTCAAATACCTGGAGGTTGCCCGCTGCGCCTTGCTCGAGCACCTCGGCCACACCTACACCCAGATGCTGGAGGCGGGTTATGCCTGGCCGGTGATCGACATGCAGCTGCGTTATGTACGCGGAGCCACCTTTGGCCAGCGGATCAACGTACGCGCCAGCCTGGTGGAATGGGAAAACCGTCTGAAGATCAATTACCTGATCACCGATCTGGCCACTGGCGAACGCCTGACCCGGGCAAGTACCGTACAAGTGGCCGTCGAAATCGCCAGCTGTGAGATGCAAATGGCCTCGCCCGCATGCTTTACCGACGCCGTCGCCAAGGTGCTGCCATGAACCGGTTGGCCTGGAGGCGCGAGCTTGCCCGCGATCGCCTCAATACGCTCTGGCAGAACATCCGCAGCGCCTGCATCGCGAGCACGCTCGTGTCTACAGGCGTTGTCGCACTGCTGTTTTGCTCATCAGCCCACGCTTTCGACCTGCAACAACTCAGCGAACAACTGGCCAGGCCCCAGGTCATCCATGGCCAGTTCGTGCAAGAGAAACACTTGCGCGCCCTGCCCAAACCGCTGACCAGCACCGGCACCTTCGTACTGGCCAAGGACCACGGCCTGCTCTGGCAACTGAAAACGCCGTTGCAACAGGACTATCGCATCACTGCGCAGGGCATCGCCCGCCGCAGCACCAACGGCTGGCAAATGCTCCCGGGCAAAAGTGCCGGGGCCGAGCAAAACCGTCTGTTCCTCGCCGTGTTGCAGGGCGACAGCAGCGGCCTGAAGCGGGATTTCGACCTGCAACTGCAAGGCGAGCCCGATCGCTGGACACTGACCCTGATGCCGCGCTCGCTGTTGCTCAAGCAAGTGTTCAACCGCATCACCATCGATGGCGGTGAATTGGTGCAACGTATCGAGCTGCAAGAAACCCAAGGCGACAGCACCCTGCTGCGCATGCAAAACAGCGTCAGCAACCAAGCGTTGAGCGACGCGGAGCAACACGACTTTGCGCAGTGAACGCTGGTTGCCCCGAGGCTTTTTGATTCTGCTGCTGGCCGTGCTGGCCATGGCCGGCTGGCAATGGCGTGACGGCCCACCGCTGTCGGCCAACCTGATGGACCTGGTGCCTGGCGAGTCGCCGGACGCGCTGGAGCTTAGCGCCGAGCAGCGCATGCAAGAGCCGCTCAACCGCGAAATGCTGGTTCTGGTCGGCAGTGATGATCGCCAGCAAGCCATCACCCGCGCTCAACAGATAGCCGAGCAATGGCAAGCCAGCGGTGTGTTCGAAAAGGTCCAGTGGAACCTGCAGGCCGACTTGCCTGCCTTGCGTGAGCAACTGTTGCGCGGGCGCCTGGCCATGCTGTCCCGTGACGATCGCACACAGCTGATTGCGCACCCGGATGCCTTTATCCAGCAACGGGTACAAACCCTGTTTGACCCGTTTACCGGGTTCAGTCTGGTGCCCAGCCAGGATGATTGGCTGGGCCTCACCGGGCGTATCCAGAACAGCCAGCCACAGCGTGGCGCGGTGCAACTGGACATCGGCAGCGGCGCCTTGATCGCTGATGCCGACGGCAAAAGCTGGGTATTGCTGCGCGCCCGTACCCACGGCAATGCCTTTGACATGAAGCTGCCATTGCGCGTGGCGGCTCTGCTTGAACAAAGCCGCGAGCAGGCGGCACATGATGGTGTGCAGCTGCTTGCTGCCAGCGGCCTGCTGTACGCGGCAAGCGGTCAGCAACAGGCCACCCGCGAAATCACGTGGGTCGGCGGCGGTGCCACCGTCGGGATTCTGCTGTTGTTGCTGCTGGCGTTCCGACGCTGGCGGGTGCTGCTGGCATTCGTACCGGTGCTCGTGGGCATGCTGTTCGGGGCCGTGGCCTGTGTCGCGTTCTTTGGCAGCATGCATGTGATGACACTGGTGCTGGGCTCGAGCCTGATCGGAGTGGCAGTGGATTATCCCCTGCACTACCTGTCCAAAAGCTGGAGCCTGAAACCCTGGCGCAGCTGGCCGGCCTTGCGCCTGACCTTGCCCGGTTTGAGCCTGAGCCTGGCCACCAGTTGCATCGGTTACCTGGCGCTGGCCTTTACCCCGTTTCCGGCACTGACCCAGATCGCGATCTTCTCCGCCGCCGGATTGATCGGTGCCTACCTGAGCGCCGTGTGCCTGTTGCCCGCATTGCTCAAGGGCGTGGAGCTGCGCCCGGCGCAATGGCCACTGAACATCGCCCAAACCTTGCTCAATGTGCGGGAAGCGCTGCTCAAAAGGCTGCCGACCCCTGCCCTGCTGGGCTTGCTGCTGGTGTTTTGCGCCATCGGCCTGTGGCAACTGACCAGCAAAAACGATATCCGCCAGTGGGTGGGCGCTCCGCCCGGCCTGATGGCCGAAGCCCAGGCCATTGCCCGGATTACCGGTTACCAGCCCACCAGCCAGTTCTTTCTGGTGCGGGCCGACAACGAACAGCAATTGCTGGAGCGACACACCGCACTGAGCGAGCGCCTCGATCAGTTGGTGCATATGGACAAGTTGCAGGGTTATCTGGCACTGAATCAACTGGTCGGCCTGCCGAGCGAGCAACAGCACGTGCGCGTCGCCCTTGATCAACTGCCGCAGCACTGGCAGCCCCTGCTGGACCTGGGTGTGCCCGAAACAGCCTTGCAAGCCGAGTTGGCGCAGCTCAAGGCCCTGCCCGAGCAAACCATCGATGACGCGCTGCGCGGGCCGCTGGCGGAACCCTGGCGCATGCTGTGGCTGGGCAAGCAAGAGGTCGGCGTGGCGGCGATGGTCAGCCTCCAAGGCCTGAATAACGCCAGCCTGCTACGGGTTCAGGCCGAGGGCTTGCCGGGGGTGCAACTGGTGGATCGCCTGGGCGACTTGAACACGGTATTCGCCGCCACGCAAATCAGCGCGGCCGAATTGAAACTGTTGTCCTGCGTATTAATTGTGCTGCTGTTGATCGCGCCCTTTGGCTTCGGTGGCGCATTGCGCATCGTCTCCCTGCCATTGCTGGCGGCGTTGTGCAGCCTGGCCAGCCTTGGCTGGTTGGGTCAGCCATTGACGCTGTTCAGCCTGTTCGGCCTGTTGCTGGTCACGGCGATCAGCGTCGATTACGCCATCCTGATGCGTGAACAAATCGGCGGCGCGGCCGTCAGCCTGCTCGGTACGCTGCTGGCGGCGCTGACCACCTGGCTGTCATTCGGCCTGCTGGCGGTGTCGAGCACGCCTGCGGTGAGCAACTTCGGCCTGGCGGTCAGTCTGGGGCTGGTCTTCAGCTTCATCCTCGCGCCTTGGGCCGGCAAGCAGGAACACAGCCCATGCTGACCGTCGCATTCTGGCTCCTGGCCCTGATCCTGTTTGCCGTCGCAACCCGCATAGGTCGTCGTGCTGGCCTGATTCCGATTGTCAGCCAGTTACTGCTGGCGTCCATCGGTCTGCCGTTGTTGATGGGGTTGTGGGTCGAACCGTACTGGCAGCTCAGCGGTGCACAACTGGTTGCACCGCTGTGGCTGAAAAGCCTCTACAGCCTGAGCTTTGCCTTGTTGCTGGGGCAAATCCTCAGCGATGCAATCGATCTGCGCATCGACCGCCAATGCCTGAAAATCGCGCTGCCGAGCTTTGCCGTGCCGTTCCTTTGCGGGCTGGCCTGTGCGGTGTGGCTGCTTCCCGCTCAGCCCTGGCTGAGTTCGCTGGCCGTGGGGCTGGTGTTTGCGATCACGGCCATCCCGGTGCTGTACCTGTATTTACGTCATATCGACTATCCACCCGCCGCAGCCCGCCGCCTGGTACAAAGCGCGATCCTGATCGACCTGACCTGCTGGAGCCTGTTCGGCCTGGCCCAGGGCAGCCTGGACCTCAACAGTCTGCTGCTGCCATTGGCCGGTGCCTTGCTGCCGTTACTGTTGCGCGCGCTGAGGATTCGTCAGCCGCTGTGTTACAGCCTGAGCTTTTTCGCGCTGCTGGTGGTGGCTGAACATTACCGCCTCAACGCCCTGGTGTTCGGCGTCGGCTACCTGTTGTGCATGGCCTGGCTCAAGATCCCGCTGGTGATGCCGTTAAAGGCCGCTTGGCTTGAGCATGTGCAAACCCGCTATGCCGTGCCGCTTATCCTCACGTTCGGCATTGTGCAGATCAACCTTCACAGCGCGCTGGACGAGATCAACCTGCTGCAGATAACCGCCCTGTTGCTGCTGCCGGTGGCCAGCAAACTGCTGGGCAACTGGCTTGGCCTGAGCTGGGCCACGCCGTCGTTTGCCGGTGCCAGCAAGTGGCGTGAAAGCCTGCTGCTGAATATTCGCGGATTGAGTGAAATCGTGTTCCTCAACCTGTTGCTGCAACAACACCTCATCAGCCCCGCGCTGTACTTCGCGCTGATGCTGATGGGATTGTTCGCCACGCTGCTGCCGGCGCTGGCGGGCATGAACAAACCCCTATTGAAGTCTGCCGTCCCCCCCGGCAAGGAGCCTGTGTGTCAGTCATAGAAATGGAACATCGTCAGGTTGTAGTTATTGGTGCAGGGCCTTCGGGTGCGATTGCCGCCACCCTGCTCAAACGCAAAGGTCACGATGTCGTGATCATCGAACGCCAGCATTTTCCGCGTTTCTCCATTGGCGAGAGTTTGCTGTCGCACTGCATCGACTTCATCGAAGAAGCCGGCATGCTCGACGCCGTTCAGGCCGCTGGTTTCCAGCTTAAAAACGGGGCGGCCTTTGCCTGGGGCGACCGTTACAGCGCCTTCGATTTTGGCGACACCTTCAGCAACGGCAAACCCACCACGTTTCAGGTCCAGCGCGCTGACTTTGACAAGGTGCTGGCTGATCAGGCCGAGCTGCAGGGCGTCGAGATCCGCTACGGGCAAACCGTGACCCTGGCGGATATCGAGCGTGCCAAACCACTGCTCGACGTTGAACGCGAAGACGGCAGCCGCTATCAGATCGAGGCTGACTTTATCCTCGACGCCAGCGGTTATGGCCGGGTGCTGCCACGCTTGCTCGACCTCGAAGCACCGTCGAACTTCCCGGTGCGCCAAGCCGTATTCACCCACATTGAAGACCGCATTGATTGCGCAGGTTTCGAGCGCGAAAAAATCCTCATCACCACTCACCCGACCCAACGCGACATCTGGTTCTGGACCATCCCGTTCAGTAATGGCCGGTGCTCGGTCGGCGTGGTGGCGGCGGCCGAGCATTTTGTCGGGCGCAGTGAAAACCTGGATCAATGCCTGCGCAGTTTTATCGACGAAACCCCAAGCCTGCAGCGGGTGCTGGCCAATGCGCTGTGGGACACCCCTGCGAGAACCATTGGTGGCTACTCGGCCAACGTCAAAACCCTGCACGGTCCCGGCTTTGCACTGCTGGGCAATGCCGCCGAGTTTCTCGACCCGGTGTTTTCTTCAGGCGTCACCATCGCCATGCGTTCCGCCAGCATGGCCGCCGCCATGCTGCACCGCCAACTGCAAGGTGAAACCGTTGACTGGCAAACCGAGTTTGCCGAGCCGCTCAAACGCGGGGTCGATACCTTCCGCTGCTACGTCGAAGGCTGGTACGCCGGCACCTTCCAGGATGTGATTTACCACCCCGGCAGCTCGCCCCAGATACGCCGCATGATCAGTTCGATTCTGGCGGGCTATGCCTGGGATGAACGCAACCCGTTCGTCAGCGAACCCAAGCGCCGTTTGCGCATGCTGTCGGACGTCTGCGCCACGGAGAACGAATGAAACCTCTGAGCGATACCTACGTTGAAGAAACCCGCTTCGGGTTTTGGTTCCTGCGCAGCCACACCTGGCAGCACCACGTGCTGCGGGTGGCCATCAACGATTTGCGCAACCTGTTCAGCGACCCCCTGCCCTCTGCACCGGTGATCCTCGATGCCGGCTGCGGTCAGGGCAAGTCGTTCCAGTACCTGCAGAACACCTTCGCCCCGAAGCGTTTGATCGGCCTCGACGCAGACCCGCTGAGCTTGACCCTGAGCCGCGAAGAAGCCCGCCGCCAGGGCATCAATATTGAGCTGATCGGCAGTGACTGTGCAGAACTGGAACTCCCGGACGCCAGCGTCGACATGCTGTTCTGTCACCAGACTTTCCACCATCTGGTGCAACAGGACCGGGCACTGGCCGAGTTCTATCGCGTGCTCAAGCCGGGAGGTTATCTGCTGTTTGCCGAATCCACCGAAGCCTACATCGACACTTGGGTGATTCGCTGGCTGTTCCGCCACCCCATGCATGTCCAGAAAAGCGCCGCGCAATACCTGGAGATGATCCGCGATCAGGGCTTCCAGTTCGAGGCACAGAACGTGTCGTACCCGTACCTGTGGTGGAGCCGTTCCAAAGACTTCGGCCTGCTGGAGCGTTTGGGTCTGCGCCGCGTCAAGCCGGTGGGTGAGCGTGAAGAAACGCTGGTAAACGTGGTCGCACGCAAACCCCTGAACCCTGCAGGCGCGAGCTCGCTCGCGATGGGACCAACGCCGTGAACCTGTTAAACCACGCGGCCCGGATCGCGAGCAAGCTCGCACCGGCAGGGTTGTTTGTCGCTCTGCTGTTGAGCGGCTGCATGAGCCTGCCACTGCCGCAACACACGCCAACGCTGACGCTGCCCATGCAACTGCATGTGCAACGCGAACAGGCCGATCAGCGCCAGGACTGGTTGCTGGTGATCCAGCAGGAAGACGCCGGGCTGCGCTGGTCGCTGATGGACCCGCTGGGGATCCCGCTGGCGCGCCAGCGCTTGCAAGATGGCCACTGGCACGCCGACGGGTTGCTACCACCCAACCCCCAGGCCCGGGAATTGTTCGCAGCCTTGCTGTTTGCGCTCACTCCACCAACAGAACTGGCGCACAATTATCCACAGGCAAATTCTGCCGCTGACGTGCGAAGGCTGGGGCAACGCTGGCAGGTGCAGTACACCCGGCCGCAGGTTTTTCGCATCGACATGAAGGACGACCTGCACTACACCATCACCCCGTTGGACGCTGAGGGCGCCCCATGACCGCCTACCTGAATGCGCTGGGTATCATCTGCTCGCTGGGCCGTACCCCGGATGAAGTCGCTCGGCATCTGTTTGCCGGCGATTGCAGCGGCATGCAACCCGAAAGCGGCTGGGTCCCGGAGCGGACGCTGACCGTGGGAGCCGTTCGCGGCGAGCTGGCAACCATCCCTCCCGCACTCGATCAGCAAAGCAGCCGCAACAACCAGTTGCTGCTGGAAGCCGCGCTACAGATTCACGGCGACATCGAACACGCGATCACCACCTATGGCCGCGAGCGCATTGCCATTGTGCTGGGCACCAGCACCTCGGGAATCGATGAAGCCAGCCGGGGCATTGCCCACTATCTACAGAATCAGCAGTTCCCCGGTGACTATGACTACCAGCAGCAAGAGCTGAGCGCGCCGGCCAATTTCCTTGCCGACTGGCTGAACATCAGCGGCCCGGCCTATGTCATTTCCACCGCTTGCACCTCCAGTGCCCGTGCGTTGATGAGCGCCCGGCGCTTACTGGACATGAACCTGTGCGACGTGGTGCTGTGCGGTGGCGTCGACAGTCTGTGTACGCTGACGCTCAATGGCTTTTCGGCACTTGAAGCGGTGTCCGAGGAGCGCTGCAATCCCTTTTCAGCGAACCGCAGCGGGATCAATATCGGCGAAGCGGCCGTGCTGTTTTTAATGAGCAAGCAACCCGCCAGCTCTCATTCGATTGCCCTGCTCGGCGCGGGCGCCAGCTCGGATGCGCACCATATTTCGGCTCCCGAACCCAGCGGCCGCGGTGCCATTCAGGCCATGCACAGCGCCCTGCAACAAGCGGGCGTGTCCGCCAGCCAGATCGGCTACCTGAACCTGCATGGCACCGCCACCCAACACAATGATGCGATGGAAAGCCACGCCGTGAGCCAGGTCTTCCCCCATGGCGTACCGTGCTCGTCGACCAAGCCCATGACCGGCCACACCCTCGGCGCAGCCGGCGCGCTGGAGGCCGCATTTTGCTGGTTGAGCCTGACCCGCGACAACGCCTTGCCCCCGCACCTGTGGGACGGACAGCCCGACCCGGCACTGCCTGCACTGAACTGGGTCACCCCCGGCCAAACCCTGGCACCCGCCCCAACACGCTGCCTGATGAGCAATTCGTTTGCCTTCGGCGGCAATAACGTCAGCCTGATTATCGGAGACGCCCCATGATTGACTGGCCGCTCGCCGAATTGCTGCCCCACGCTGGCGACATGATCCTGATCGATCAGGTGCTGGCGTTTGATGAAGAGCACATCCACACCCGCCTCACCGTGCGTGCAGGCGGCTTGTTCAACCGCGACGATGGCAGCCTCCCGGCCTGGGTCGGGATTGAATTGATGGCGCAAAGCGTGGCCGCCTACGCCGGTTGCCGCGCGCGCCTTGAAGGCAACCCGGTGGTACTGGGCTTTTTGCTCGGCACACGCAAGTTCGAATGCAACGTCGAGCACTTTGCGCTCGGGGCCGAACTGAAGATCCACGCCCAGCGCTCGCTGGAAGACGACAACGGCATGGGCGTGTTTGAATGCCACCTCACCGGCCCCGGCATTCATGCCACCGCCCGCCTGAACGTGTTCCGTCCGCCTCAGGCAGAAAACTACCTTGCACAAACACCCCAGGAGCCTCGCCATGACTGAGTCTGTTTTAGTCACCGGTTCAAGCCGTGGCATCGGTCGCGCCATTGCTTTGCGCCTGGCCCGGGCCGGCTTTGACCTGGTGCTGCATTGCCGCAGTGGCCGTCCTGAAGCCGATGCGGTGATGGCCGAGGTGCAAGCGCTGGGCCGCAGCGCCCGGGTGCTGCAATTTGACGTCTCGGACCGGGCACAGTGCCGGGACATTCTCGAGGCCGATGTCGAAACCCACGGTGCGTATTACGGCGTGGTCCTCAATGCCGGTCTGACCCGTGACGGCGCCTTCCCGGCCCTCAGCGAAGACGACTGGGACGTGGTGATGCGCACCAACCTCGACGGTTTTTACAACGTCCTGCACCCGGTCATGATGCCGATGATCCGCCGCCGCCAGGCCGGGCGCATCGTGTGCATTACTTCGGTGTCGGGCCTGATCGGCAACCGTGGCCAGGTCAACTACAGCGCCTCCAAAGCCGGGCTGATTGGCGCCGCCAAAGCGCTGGCCATCGAGCTGGGCAAACGTAAAATCACCGTGAACTGCGTCGCGCCGGGCCTGATCGACACGGCCATGCTCGACGAAAACGTCCCCGTAGAAGAACTGATGAAAATGATCCCCGCCCAACGCATGGGCACCCCGGATGAAGTCGCGGGCGCCGTCAACTTTTTGATGTCAGCGGAAGCTGGCTATATCACTCGCCAGGTGTTGGCCGTCAATGG
The DNA here is from genome assembly GCF_019266105.1 of Pseudomonas sp. D1HM. Taxonomy (NCBI): domain Bacteria; kingdom Pseudomonadati; phylum Pseudomonadota; class Gammaproteobacteria; order Pseudomonadales; family Pseudomonadaceae; genus Pseudomonas; species Pseudomonas sp. D1HM. The sequence goes on from NZ_LRMN01000015.1 coordinate 274,226, forward strand.
AGGCCTGTGCTGATGAAACGCGTCGTCGTCACCGGCATGGCCGGCATCACTTCGCTGGGCAGTGACTGGGCCAGCATCGAAGCCAACTTTATCGCCGGGCGGAGCGGTATCCGGCGCATGGACGAGTGGGATCGCTTTACCGAACTCAATACGCGTCTGGCCGGGCCGATTGACGATTTTGTGGTGCCCGCACACTGGACGCGCAAACAACTGCGCAGCATGGGCCGGGTGTCCCGGCTGGCGGTCGGTGCGGCCGAGCAGGCGCTGCTGGATGCCGGTTTGCTGGGTAATCCGATCATTCGGGACGGGCGCATGGGCGTGGCCTGCGGCTCGTCCACCGGCAGCACCGACGAGATCAAGGCGTTTGGCAATATGTTGCTCAACTCCGTCGCCGACGGCCTCAACGCCAACAGCTACGTACGCATGATGCCGCACACCACGGCGGCCAATATCAGCATCTTCTTTGGCCTCACCGGGCGTCTGATTCCCACTTCCAGCGCCTGCACCAGCGGCAGCCAGGGCATCGGCTATGCCTACGAAGCGATCAAGTTCGGCCGCTTGCCGCTGATGCTGGCCGGTGGCGCCGAAGAACTGTGCCCGACCGAAGCCATGGTGTTTGACGCGCTGTACGCCACCAGCCTGAAAAACGATGCCCCGCACACCAGCCCGCGCCCGTACGACAGTGGCCGCGACGGTCTGGTCATCGGTGAAGGGGGCGGCATGCTGGTGCTCGAAGAGCTGGAGCACGCCCTGGCCCGCGGCGCCCACATCCATGCCGAGATCGTCGGCTTCGGCAGCAATGCCGACGGCCAGCACACCACGCGCCCCGAGATCAGTACCATGCGCCGGGCGATGGAACTGGCCCTGGAAGACGCCGGCATCGGTGCCGAGGCCATCGGCTATGTGAACGGCCACGGCACCGCCACCGAACAGGGCGATATCGCCGAAACCCAGGCCACCAGCGAGTTGTTCGGCAAGCACATGCCGATCAGTTCACAGAAGAGTTTTTTGGGCCATACCCTGGGCGCCTGCGGAGCGCTGGAGTCGTGGTTCAGCATCGAAATGATGAACCGCGACCGCTACGTGCCGACGCTCAACCTGGATGACGTCGACCCGCGCTGTGGCGAGCTGGACTACCTGCGCGGAGAATTCCGCCAGTTGCACAACGAATATGTCATGAACAACAACTTTGCCTTTGGCGGGGTCAACACGTCGTTGATCTTCCGTCGCTGGGTGTAACGTCAAGGAGACTACCTACATGCAATTCAAAACATTCGCGGCCACCACCACACTGCTGCTGTGCGCCCTGCCCGCAATCAGCCAGGCCCGTGATACCGCCCTGTACCTGCCGTTTGATCAGGTCGTCACAGAAGCCATCAGCACCGGCAAGATCGACGGCAGCGTCAAGTTCTACCTGGCTGGCAACACCCCGGCCGGCAAAGTCAGCGTCCTCAGCCCGGGCGCGGTAACCAACAAAAAAACCAACGCGTTTAACAAGAGCGACGAACAGGCTTGCTCCTGGGCGCTGCAATCGGCGTTGATCACCCTGCACGATGCCGCGAAAAAAGTCGGCGCCAACGCCGTGACCAACATCGCCAGCTTCTACAAACGCAACGAGCGCAAAGACCCGAAAACCTACGAATGCCATGCCGGCGCCGTGATCGCGGGCGTAGCGTTGAAAGGAGATTTGTCGAAGGTGAACTGAAGGCTGCTGAACAGCGGCTCCAGACATGAAAAAGGCGCCTACCGGCGCCTTTTTTGCAAACAGACGGGCCTGTTGGCGGATCGCCCAGGATCCTTGCTCGCGATAGTTTCAGAACCGCTACGGTGATCCAGCAAACACACGCGTTATCGTTAACGAGCCACAGGTTTTTTTTTGCGCGTCAGCCACGCTGAAAGGGAGTTATCGCCCAAGAATCCTTGTAGGAGCGAGCTTGCTCGCGATAGTTTCAGAACCGCTGCAGAGATCCAGCAAACACACGCGTTATCGTTAACGAGCCACAGGTTTTTTGCGCGTCAGCCGCGCTGAAAGGGAGTTATCGCCCAAGAATCCTTGTAGGAGCGAGCTTGCTCGCGATAGTTTCAGAACCGCTGCAGTGATCCAGCAAACACATGCGTTATCGTTAACGAGCCACAGGCTTTTTGCGCGTCAGCCGCGTTGAAAGGGATTTATCGCCCAAGATCCTTGTAGGAGCGAGCTTGCTCGCGATAGTTTCAGAACCGCTTCGGTGGTCCAGCAAACACACGCGTTATCGTTAACGAGCATCGCGAGCAAGCTCGCTCCTACAGGTTTTTTTGCACGTCGGCCGTGCATAAGACGACCCTGCGCAAGAGCACTCCCTTTCATTCGCAGGACGATTCCTAGAGAATCCTTGAGCCTTGCGCCTGTCTCTTTCGATCGCTAGCCTCCGTTTCGTCATCCCCCAGGGGTGACCGGACGTGCAAGTCCGTTAGACATAGTGCTGCAGCATCAGCCCAAGTTATGGCGGCTGCGCGTGGGAGGCTTTCGAGCCTGCCGAGTTCTATGTCCTCGGTCTTGCACACCCACGTACAGCTGCCACCCTCTTTGTGTGCAAGCAAATGGTGAGCACTCCAAATTGACGTAGAGAGCTAAACCATGACCCACACACCCGAATACGAAGAAACCCTCGAACACACCCATGAACTGCTGCGTTGCGCCCTCGCGACGGCCTATGCATCGGCCGATAATCTGCAGGGCCTTAACCGCGATGTGGCACTGGCGGTGGTGCATTTGATTCATCAGGTCAAAACGGCTGTGGATAAGTTACTGCCGGGGTAATCAATCCGGCCCGCTGCCGCTCGTTTGCTGTCCCCCCTCTGTCGCAGCGCACGGGTGGAACAAATGCCGCGTCCGGCGGCGTAGCCGTCGCAACACGTCACCCGAAAAACCACTCCCGGTGTTTCAGGGTGAGGGCTGTACCGTCTTGCGCGTCAGCAGTTGCGCAAACGCATTCGCCATGGGAGATGGCGTGCCCTTGCGTTGCACCAGCCACACTGCCGTGTTGGCATCCGGGTCCAGCAACGGCCGGTAGACCACGCCTTTGATTCGCATGTGCTGGAACGAGGCCGGCAGTACCGACACGCCCAAGCCCGCCGAGACCAGGCCGATGATGGTCATGGCTTCACCGGCTTCCTGTGAGAAGTGCGGGCTGAAACCGGCTTGCCGCGCCAGGCTGAGCAACTGTGCGTATAACCCGCTGCCATAGCTGCGCGGGAAGAAAACAAAGGGTTCGTTCGCCAGTGCCGCCAGGTGCAAGCCGTGCTCGCTGCCTTCGGCCAATGGATGGTCGGCACGAATGACCGCCACCAGGGGCTCACGAAACAATTCCACCGCACTCAATGATTCGGGCAACACCAACGGACGCATCATGCCGACTTCGATGGACTCGTCCACCAGCGCTTCGGCCACTTCGCGGCTGCTCATCTCCTGCAGGTTCAGGTGCACGGCCGGGAAGGCCTGGCGAAATGAAAAAATAGCCTGGGGAATACTCGAACTGAACGGCGCCGAAGAGGTAAACCCGATCTTCAGTTCACCCAGCTCACCCAACTGCGCACGCCGGGCCACATCAGCCGCTTTGTCGACCTGAGCCAGTACCCGTCGCGCCTCTTCCAGAAACAATCGCCCGGCTTCGCTCAGCTCAACCCGACGGTTGGTCCGATCAAATAGCCGCGCCCCCAGTTCTTGCTCCAGCGCCTGGATTTGCTGGCTTAAAGGCGGTTGCGAAATGCCCAGTACCTGGGCTGCACGGCCGAAGTGCAGCTCTTCGGCGACGGCGATGAAGTAGCGCAAATGACGCAATTCCATGAAGGCTCCATTGAGTCGTAAAACCTATCAAACAGGTCGAACAATATATTGGAAAGAATCGATAGTGGCCTATATTCTTTTGTCATTGCCGTTCGGCTTTGCGCTCTTTTGAGGTCCCCGTGAAAACTGCTGTCGCTCCACTCGCCCACGACATTCCACCTCCCGTCCCGGGTGATGCAGTCGCCCCGTTGAATGACGTGTTTATCGAAAAAGGCACACCGCTTTTTATGCGCACGGTGCTGGCGCTGTTCTCGGGTGGATTTGCAACCTTTGCCCTGCTGTATTGCGTACAACCGATGATGCCGTTGCTGTCCCACGAGTACGGGATCAACGCGGCGCAGAGCAGCCTGATTTTGTCCGTGGCGACCGCCATGCTGGCCGTTGGCTTGTTGATTACCGGCCCCATCTCCGATGCCTTCGGGCGCAAACCGGTGATGGTGTTTGCGCTGTTTTCGGCAGCCGGCTTTACCCTGCTCAGTTCGCTGATGCCGAGCTGGGAAGGCGTGCTGCTCACGCGCGCACTCGTGGGGCTGTCGCTGAGCGGCCTGGCCGCCGTGGCCATGACCTATCTGAGTGAAGAAATTCACCCCCAGCACATTGGCCTGGCGATGGGGCTCTATATCGGCGGCAATGCCATCGGCGGCATGAGCGGGCGACTGATCAGCGGTGTCTTGATCGACTTCGTGAGCTGGCACACGGCGATGCTGGTCATCGGCGGGTTAGCGCTGGTGGCGGCACTGGTCTTTGTGAAAATCCTGCCTGAGTCGCGCAACTTCCGCCCCCGCTCCATCAACCCGCGCAGTTTGCTGGACGGCTTCACCGTGCATTTTCGCGATGCCGGGTTGCCCTGGCTGTTTCTCGAAGCGTTCTTGCTGATGGGCAGTTTTGTGACGCTGTTCAACTACATCGGTTATCGGCTGCTGGCTGATCCGTACAACATGAGCCAGGCGTTGGTGGGCCTGTTGTCTGTGGTGTATCTGTCGGGGATCTACAGCTCGGCGCAAATCGGCGCACTGGCCGACAGACTCGGACGACGCCGGGTGCTGTGGGCGGTAATCGTGCTGATGCTGGTCGGGATCGCACTGACCATGCTCGAGCCCATCGCCTGCGTGATGATCGGCATGCTGCTGTTCACCTTTGGTTTCTTCGGCGCCCACTCGGTGGCCAGCAGCTGGATCGGTCGTCGCGCTCTCAAAGCCAAGGGCCAGGCCTCGTCGCTGTACCTGTTCAGTTATTACGCCGGGTCGAGCATCGCCGGTACGCTGGGCGGGGTGTTCTGGCACTACGCGGGCTGGAACGGCATCGGTACGTTTATTGGCGGGTTACTGGTGATCGCCTTGCTGGTGGCGTTGCACCTGGCCAAATTGCCGGTGCTGCCGGGTAATGCCAAAAACCCGTGAACCTGGTCACTGAATGCCCGGCAGGAACACGCGTACGCGGGTTATTCCGCGGTATTGACCAGTAGCCGGGCCTCAAGGCTCTGGTCATGCTTTTCCAGGCTCAGGGTTTCGAACTGCGCCCCTTCCCGCTCGCTGCGCGCAAGCCAGTTCAAGAGCGTCAGCGCATCGCCTTTCAAGGTGATGCGCAACACCTCGGCGTCCATTTCAAACTGTTGCACATTCAAGCCCGATTCAGCCGCGCTTTCACTGAGCCGGATCGACAAGGGTTGATCGAAGACCTTGACCGCGGACGTGGGTTTAGCCTGCTGCACTTCAGCCGCCTGCTGCAGGGTTTTTGTGTAGAGCACTTGAGCCGCCGCCAGGCGTTGTTGCGCGGGCAGCCAAAGACCGTACACGCTGAACACACCCAGCAGGAACACCGCTAGCACCCGGCACAAGGTCCGGTCCCGCGGTGGAAGATGCTGCCAACGCTCACGCAACACACTTAAACGGGCTTTCATGCGGCGTCCTCCAGGGTGAGGATCACCTGCACCCGGTTACCTTGTTGGCGGGCGTTGCCCAGGGTGATCGGCAGTCCGCTTTGCACACCTTGCGCACGCAGCTGTTCCAGTTCGGCGAAGCTGCCCGCCGTGATGCTCAGCGCCCAGCCGGTATCGGCTCGCCACTCCATGCGTTGCACTTCGACACTGCTGGCACCAATCACCCGCTCGGTGAGCTGGACCAACCGGGCCATGTGACCGCTTTGCGGGTCGGCGCCCCGTTGTTGCAGAGCCTTGAGTTGCGCCGACAGATCAACAATGCGCGTTTGCCCGGGATACAGGGCGTGGAATCGCTGTTCGCTCAAGGCATACAGGCGCGCCGCTTCCCCCTCAAGAAAACTGCTGCGCACGTGTGTGAACCCCAGCGCCAGGGCACCCATCAGCAACACCACAGCGCAGACCGAACGCCACGGCCACACCTGCGTCGTGCGCTGGAACTCGCCTTGCAGCAAGTTGATGGCATTGCCTGGCTGACGGTTCAGCAGGCTGTCGAGACCGGTATCGGCATCAAGCACCTGCTCGGTCAACGTGGCACCCAGCCCGCCTTCGAGCGCCTCCAGTGCCGGGGCCGACAGCGCCAGCCTTGCCTCCAGCGCTCCGCCCACGATCCAGCGTCCATCCCACCAGGCTCTGCAGGGCCGATCTGTCGGCAACAGATCGGCATCGACCTGCACACTGACGATATTCAAGCCACAGGCCTGTAACTGCGCCAGCAAGGACTTGAAGCGCTGCCGGTCGATGATCAGCAATGGATAGCGCTGTTGAGCGTCTGCTGGCCCGACGGCAATATGCAGGTCTTCCAGGTCGTCGGCCAGTTGGTCCTCGACAGCAAATGCCAAGGCCTGGACGTCAGGCCGACGTTTGTTCGGCCAAGGCTCGGTGAGCAGCCAGCTGCACATTTCCATGGGCAGGATGAGGTTCACTGCATTGAGTTTGAACGCTTCGGCGGCAGCGCCTGGAAGGCCACGACATACCGCCGTGTCGTCCTGCCAGAAGTAGACCGGGGCGTGATCGAAGTCGGTTTCGCCGCTGCCGGCAAAGCCTTCAGCGGTGAGATAAAGCCAGCTGTTCATCAGAGGGATTCACTGTGTGTGTGGGCGCTAAAAAGCGCCGCTGCAAGAGGTGCCATTCGCCGGTTTTAAGGTGACGCGCCACATCGCTTTCGAGACGTAAGCGGCTTTGTCCCAGGCGCACATGGGTGGTGATCCGAAACCATCTACTCTGGGTGCCCAGGCCGCTGGCGTGAACGCCGAGCCCCCTGAGCATCGGGGTAAAGGTGAAATCTTCAATGTCGGCATACCCCTGCTGGGGGCGCTGCGCCACCAGCCTTCGGGCCATGTCGGGGGTCACGCCTTCCAGCGTCGCGAGCAAGCCTGCGGAGGCGGTGTTGATGTTGAGTGCCGTGCCTTTGTCCAGCAGCGCGATCCAGGGCTGCATCCGCGAAAACCACAGCGCATCCACCCCTTCGACCTGACGCAACTGACTGATGTCACTCAAGCTCAGGCCCTGGAGCGCGCTGGCATCCAGCAACGGAACCTTGAGCCCGGTTTGCAACTGCAACCAGCGCTGCGCCACGACCTTGTCGACCGGCCCTTTGGTGAGCAAGGCCGCCACATTGAAACGCCCCGCCAGGTCTTCAATCTCGACCTCGATGCGGCCGTTGTCGATCGGCATGTCCGGCTGCTCTTTGGCCCAGCTCTGACCAGCGGCGACAACCCCCTTGGGGTCGGGCAGATGCTCGCGCAACCGCTGCCGTGCCCAGGCTTCGCCGGCAAAGCCCAATTGACGCAACTGCAACTGATGAAGCTGCTGGGCATTGCTGTGAAGTGACAGGCGCTGGCTGCGCAACATGCCGGCGGTAATCAACAGCGCCAGGCTCATCACCAGCAACACGGTAATCAGGGCAATGCCTTGTTGGTCACGGCGCATCATTCGCCCTCCGCCAGCAACAGGACGCGCCGCACGTTCTCGAAGCGTCCCACCGACAGCTGGAGCTCCAGGGCGCGCGGGGCCTGGTTGCGCACACCCCCTGCGCCCGGCCACTCGCTGCGCCATCCGGTGTTGCTGTCGAACAGGCGCCAACTCACCTTGCGCACATCACTGAGCAGCTTTTGCTTTTGCAGCCCGGGTAAATCCAGGCCGCGGCTGTAACGCCAAAGCACACCGTTTTCGAGCCGATAGCTGATGTCTTGCAGCTCGCTGCGCGGTTGGCCCAACGGGTTTCGCCAGTTACCTCGACGCAGGTTGAGCTGGTGGGGATAAAGCACCACACCCGGGTTGCGCCGCGAGGTCTGCACCTGCAACACATCGCGCTCGATCAATGCCACGGCCCGCTGCAAGCTGCGCAGTGATTGCTCATGGGCACTGCTGCTGCGTTCGGCCCGCACCACGCCATCAAACAGGCGCCAGCAACCAATGCCCAGCAACGAGAAAATCGCGATGGCAATCACCAGTTCGAGCAAGGTAAAGCCTGCCTGTGGCTTATTCATTTCGGGCCACAATCCACTGCGTGACTGACTGTACGGCCTGTTCGCTACCCGCCGGGCTGACCGTCAGTTCGACCCTCAGCAAGCCGCTGCCGGGTTCAGGCTCGATACGCTGCTCAACGCGCCAATCGCGTTGCGCAAAGCTCACGGCGAGGGTCTTTCGCCCTTGAGCCACTGGCGGCGTTTGCAACTGCAGTTCGCTGAGGTGGTTGTCGGCCAACCACGCGGCGAACAACCGCGCCTCAACCCCCGCGCTCTGCCCCAGCACATAGCTGCTGGCAGACAGGACCGCCGCCGACAGCGTGGCGAACACCGCCAGCGCGATCATGACTTCGAGCAAGGTGAATCCTTTTTCAGCCTTCACAAAGGCACCTCGTTGTCATCGATCCGCGCCTCGCCGAGGCCATCACTGACGATGCTGCGCCAGCGCAGCGGCGGGCTCTCGAAATGCAGGTCGAACGCAGTGTTCTCATCGCTGCTCATCCACAACAAGTGCGGGGTGTCCGAACCTTCGATCAGGGGCTGAGGTTGCCCTTCGAGTGTCAGGGCCAGCACCAGCCCTTCCGGCAGGTGAACTTTGGGCTCAATCGCTCGCCATTGCTCATCGTCAAAGCGCATGAGCTGGTAGGCCCCGGGCTCCAGTCGCAGGCCATATTCCTGCCCCTCGAGCACGGCTTTTTCACGCAAACCGTGCATCACCGCGAGCAACACGTCCGCTTCCTGACGCGCTTGCCGGGCGTTGTTGTCACCCAGGCTGATGTGCACCATAGAAGCCAGCACGCCGATCAGCACAATGACCACCATCAGCTCGATCAAGGTAAAACCTGCTGCCGCGCGTCGCATGCTTCAGTTGCTCCAGTTGCCGATATCGGCGGCATGTTCTTCACCCCCGGCCACACCGTCCGAGCCAAAGGAATAGAGGTCATAGCCCGGCGAGCGAGTACCCGGGCTCAGGTACTGGTAAGGCGTGCCCCACGGGTCCAGCGGCATGCTTTTGAGATAGCCCTGCGGGTTCCAGTTTTTTGCCACCGGGGTACCGGACGGGCGCTTGCTCAGCGCTTCAAGGCCCTGTTGGGTGGAGGGGTAGCTGAAGGTGTCGAGACGGTACATTTCAAGGGCCGTGGCAATCGCCTGAATGTCCGTGCGGGCAGCCGTCACTTTGGCCTGATCGGGGCGGCTCATGAACTGCGGCACCACGATTGCACCGAGCACACCGATAATGACCACGACCACCATGATTTCAATCAGGGTGAAACCGCGTTGAGAGGATTTTGAGGCAGTTTTCATAGGTCAGCTCACCAATTGATTAAGGCTAAGAATGGGCAACAAGATGGCCATGACGATCAGCAGAACGACCCCGCCCATGAGCACCAGCATGATCGGCTCGAACAAGCTCACAACCAGCGCGATACGGGCCGCGAGTGCTTTTTCCTGCTGTTCGGCGGCCCGTGCCAGCATGTTGTCCAGTTCACCGGCGCGTTCACCGCTGGCTATCAGGTGCAGCATCATGGGCGGGATGTCACCACTGCGTTCCAGGCCCCTGGCCAGGGTGCCGCCCTCGCGTACGGAGCGGGCGACATCCACCATGCGCTGGCGAATGGCACGGTTGGCAATGACCGTGGCCGAGATTTCCAGGGCGTCCACCAACGGCACCGCACTTTTGCCCAAAATCGACAGGGTGCTGGCAAAACGTGCAGCTTCCATCGCCCGCAACACACCGCCCACCAGCGGCGCATTGAGCAGCAACACATGCCAGCGCACTTTCAGCCGTGGCTGGCGCAAGGCCCAGCGGGCAATGCCGGTAGCTGATAGCAGTACGACCAGCAGCAGCCAGCCATAGGTGCGCAAACCGCTGCTCAGGGCAATCATGGCCTGGGTCAGCACAGGCAACGGCTGGCCGCTGTTGACGAAAATCTTCACCACGTCCGGCACCACATAGCCCAGCAAGAACCCGACAATCGCCAGCGACGCAAAAAGCAGGATCATCGGGTAGACCAGCGCCAGCTGGATTTTCTGGCGGGAGGCCTGACGGGCTTCGGTGTAGTCCGCCAGCTGTTCCAGGGCATGGCCCAAATGACCGCTGCGCTCACCCGCCGCGACGGTGGCCCGGAACAGTTCGGGAAATGCCCGGGGGAACGCCGATAACGCGGTGACCAGCGCATGACCTTCGATGACACGGCTGCGCACGGCGGCCAGCAGGCTGCTGACCACCCTTTTCTCACTTTGCGCCATGACCGCCGCCAAGGCTTCTTCGAGGGGCAAGCCGGCATGGATCAAGGTCGATAACTGCCGGGTCAACAGCGCCAGATCGGTGACCCCAAGCCGCGTCCCCGCGTGTACCTGGCGCCCTCCCGGACGGCCTGCACCGGCCTCGCCCAGGCGCGTCAGGCGCAGGCCCCGCTCGCGCAGAATCTGTCGCGCATGGCGCGCACTGTCGGCTTCTTGCAGCCCGCGGCAACTACGCCCGTTCGCGTCCTGCGCTTGATAGTCAAAGGTGGGCATGGTCAGTCTTCCTGGGTGACGCGCAGCAGTTCATCAAGGCTGGTCTGGCCCTCAAGAACCAGCCGCTGACCGTGCTGAAACAGGCTGGGCGACAGCACCCGGGCCTCACAGACCAACTGCGGCTCGCTCGCGCCCTGATGGATCAATGCGGCCAGAGCCGGGCTGATGTTCACCAGTTCGTAGATCCCGGTGCGCCCGCGATAACCTTGCTGGCATTGTTTGCAGCCGTGAGCGCGATACAGCGTCACCCCGGCCTGCGGGGCGAGCCCCAGGCGCTCGCACAAGGCCGGGTCGGCGCTGTACGCCACCTTGCAATCGGCGCACAGGTTGCGCAGCAGGCGCTGGGCCAATACGCCCACCAGCGACGACGCCAGCAGGTAGGCATCGACGCCCATGTCAACCAGCCGCGTGACCGCGCCAATGGCGCTGTTGGTGTGCAGGGTCGACAACACCAGGTGCCCGGTCAGCGAAGCCTGCACGGCAATTTCGGCGGTTTCCTGATCGCGGATTTCACCCACCATGACCACGTCCGGATCCTGACGCAGGATCGCTCGCAAGCCGCGGGCAAACGTCATATCGACCTTGGTGTTGACCGGGGTCTGGCCGATGCCCGGCAAGTGATATTCCACCGGGTCTTCGATCGTCAGGATGTTGCGCGACTGATGATTGAGATGGCTCAGTGCGGCATACAGGCTGGTGGTTTTGCCCGAACCGGTCGGGCCTGTGACCAGGAAAATCCCGTGGGGCCGCGCCAGCACCTGTTCAAAGCGCGCCAGGGTTTGAGGCGGCATGCCCAGGCATTTGAGGTCCAGGCGCCCGGCCTGCTTGTCGAGCAAGCGCATCACCACCCGCTCACCGTGTGCCGAAGGCAAGGTCGAAACCCGCACATCGACCTCATGCCCGGCCAGACGCAAGCTGATCCGGCCATCTTGCGGCACGCGCTTTTCAGCGATATCCAGGCGGGCCATGACTTTGATCCGGGACACCAGCAAGTTGGCCAGTTCGCGCTTGGGCCTGAGCACTTCGCGCAATTGGCCATCGATGCGCATGCGCACCGACAGGTAATGCTCGAAGGTTTCCAGGTGCACGTCGGAGGCTTTTTCACGCATCGCTTCACGCAACAGGGCGTTGATCAGGCGAATGATCGGTGCGTCGCCTTCTTGTTCCAGCAAGTCTGCGGTTTGCGGTACTTGCTCGGCCAGGCTCATCAGGTCGAGCTCACTGTCGAGCCCCTGGGCCACTTGCTCGGCAGCGCTTTGACCGGCGCTGTAAGTGCTGGCCAGGGCGTCGCTGAAGTCCTCATCACTGACTCGCTTCACTGCCAGCTCGCCCCCAGCCCGACGCCGCACTTCGGCCAAGGCGGTCAGGGGTGCACCGTCGCGCATCAACAACACGGCCGGCGTGGCGCGCGCATCCAGCAGCACCCCGAAACGCCGGGCGAAACCGAAAGGCAAACGTGGACTCGACGCGGTCATGGCCGACCCGCTGCAGGTGCTGGCTCGTGGTCATCAAACATGTGCTGCGGATCGCTGGGCAGCAGCAATGAGTTGTCGTCTTTGGCACCCGGCTGGCTGAGTGTGCGCAATGCCTTGTAGCGGCTGGCGCTGATCTGGCGAATGTCCTGCTTGCTGCGCACTATGGTCGGCCGCAGGAATACCATCAGGTTGGTTTTGGTGTGAGTGTCTTTGTTCCAGCGAAACATCGCGCCCAGGTACGGGATGCTGCGCAACAACGGCACGCCGCTGACCTGCTGGCGTACGCTGTCCTTGATCAAGCCACCGATCACGATGATTTCACCGTCTTCCGCCAGGATCGTGCTTTTGAGCGAGCGCTTGTTGGTAATCAAATCAGTGGAGTCGACCCCTTGCAGCGAGGGTGCGAGCTCGGAGTTCTCCTGCTCGACTTCGAGCCGCAACGAGGAACCATCGTTGATGTGCGGCTTGATCTTGAGGCTGATGCCGATGTCCTGACGCGTCACGGTGGTGAACGGGTTATCCGAGCTTTCGCCCGACCCGGTATAGGAACCGGTCTTGAACGGCACGTTTTGCCCCACCAGGATTTCGGCCTCCTGATTGTCCAGGGTCAGCAGACTCGGCGTGGACAGGACATTGTTCTTGGTGTCGCTGGCCAAGGCCGAGATCAGCGCATTGAAGCGGTCACCGCCCACTTGCAACACGGCACCTTCGGGCAACTTCACGTCCCCGCCCGACAACGCGCCAATCTGGATGTTGGTACCCGGAAAGGTAATCCCGCCTTGAGCACCACCGGTGCTCACGCCCCATTGCACGCCGAGGGTTTGCGCGATATCGCCGGAGATCTCAACGATGGCGGCATGGATCAGCACTTGCGAGCGCGGCTGGTCGAGTTCACGCACGATGTCTTCCACGGAGCGAACCTGCGCCGGGTCGGCCATGACCACCAAGGCGTTCTGGCTGATATCGGCAGCGACCATCACTTCACGTCTGGACGCAGTTTGGGTGGCACCGGCCAAAGCGGTGTCTTGCTTGGCGCTTTGCCCCACTGCATCAAGCACCTCAGCCAGTTGCTTGGCATCGCTGTGGCGCAAACGGATAACCCGGGCGTTCTCTTGGCGGGTACTCGCGGGCTTGTCCAGCGAGTGAGCCAGTGTGCTCAAGCGCAAACGCACGGCTTCCGTACCGATGATCACCAAGCGGTTTGAAGTGCTGTCGGCGATGACCTGGCTGACGCTACCTGCGCTTTTTTTGTCGAGGGACTTGTCCATCACGCTGGCGATATCGCTGGCCAGACCGTGGCGTAATTCAATGACCGTATGCCCATATTGCGTACCGGCATCAAGTTGGCGAACAAGCCGGGCAATACGCTGGGTGTTGGCCGCAGTATCGGTGATGACCAACGCATTGGCAGAGGCGGACGGGCCGACATAACCGTTGTTGGACACCAGAGGACGCAGCAACCCGGACAAATCAGCGGCAACGCTGGCGTTGAGTTCGATGACCTGGGTGACAAACTCCTGGTCCGGCACCTCGCGGTTTTCGGTATTGCCCGCGCGGGCCTTGGCGTCGGCTGCCGGAACAATCAGTAAGCGGTCGCCCTGATCGACAATGGCAAATCCCTGGGCGTCCAGCACCGAATAGAACAGCTTGCGAACCCCTTCGCGATTAAGGGCCTCGTCAGAAATCACGGTTATCCGGCCCTGGACCCGAGGGTCCAGCACCACGGTGGAACCGAGTACTGTGGATATTTGCTGCACGACATCGCGCAGCTCTGCGTCTTTCATTGCCAACTGCCAATACTGCTCATCGGCAAGCGCAACACTTTGGAATAACAGTGCGCTCAGGGCAGTACTGCATAAAAAAAGACGGCCGAGGCCGAGCCTGTTTGGCCTGTTCATGATGTATCTCTAAGGTTGTTCGGCAAGGGGCCGCAAATAAGTGGAGGTCGGAGCCGCTTTCGGGACCGTCGCCTTGGTAGCGGGCAGCAGGTACTGGCCGGCCGACTTGAGTGCGAGGCGTTCCTCGCGGCCGTTACGCCACAGCACCACGTGTGTCACCTCTACCCGACGCAGAACGCTGCCACCCGGCAGTCGCTCGCCGACGCTGTAAAAGCGCGCTTCATTGGCGCCAGCCAGCAACGCACGTGACGCGCCCTGGCTGGCCACCAGACTGGCGCGCAGTTCCAGTGACTCGGCGCTGCGTGCCTGCTCGCCCTGGGGTGAAAGCCCCATGACCGTTGCGATTGCATCCGGCCTGAACGTAACTGGCGGGGGCGCAGTGCCTGAATCAAGGGGCGCGAAGACCGGCACCGCACGCACGGTGGTGCGGTACATCCACTCCTGCCAGACCTGATACGTGCCATAGGCCAAGGGCAATCCCGCCAAAAACACCCCGAGCACACCCCGCACGAAGCGGCGGGTGGCAAATGCTGAAATATTCAAAACCTGCTCATCTGAATGCCCGTACAGCCCGTTATAAAAATCGATATGGATTCACCGACGTGTCAGGCGAACATGCGCTTGAGCACCGCGTGCCCGCAAAGCTGATGCTTGATCACCGCCGCCACATGCAGAAGCAACAGCAGCCCCAGGCACATGCAGGCCACGTTGTGAATCACGGAAAACAGGCTGAGGAACTGCACATCGGTCACTAAAGAAGGAATCGAAAAAATACCGAAAATACTGATATCCCTACCCATCATCAGTACCCCGCTGATCAGCACGACGGCGGTCGACAGGTAGATCATCGAGTGGGCAATAAAAACCATGTACTGCATGGCATCTTTGGACCTTAAGACCCGGGAAAAGCCTTTACCAAATGACACATACATTCTGTAAAAGAACACCGGTGTAAACACGGCACCCAATGAAACATTAAAAGCGCCAATCGCCTCTTTAAGACTGGGCGATTGACTAATAAGCGCGGCGTAATAACCGGACATCATTAACCAGACAATAATAATCATCGACACGGCATGCAGCCATTTCTGCAAACTTGAATACGTTGTTTCGCGCACGGGAAAAACCTCTTTGATTCACGCCTTCAATTCGTCCTCATCCTGAGTGCGTTCTATTAAAGCCGGATCGTTAGTTAAAACGATCCGGCCTCGAGCAGGACTGCTTACTTCTCAGTCCAGGCCATGTTCCAGTGCGAACCTACACCGGGTTCGAACTGGGTGGCCGTCGGTGTGAACTGCACGCAGTAACCCGAATTCGGGAACGGCTGGCACTCGTAGACCTTTCCGGTTTTTTCTTGCAAGACCAAAGTACCGGCCTTGTAATTTTTTACGCCTTCAGGGAATACAGCGTCGTATTCCTGGCTGCCGCCTTCACCGGTCAGGTTCAGGGTTTTGGTTTCCTGGAAGTTTTCACGACCGTCTTTGCTGCTGGCAATCAGCTTCAGGGTGTGAGCACCCGGTGCGCTGGAGACATCAACGTTTACAGTGGCGGTGGAGGCATCCAGGGCTTGCTTGGTGAAACCGACCTGTTTGTTGGCTTCGTCGTAAACAGTCGCTTCAACGGTGATGTTTTTGTTGGTCATCAGGGTGAAACCAACGGTGCCACGGCCTTTTTCCAAGACGTATTCAGACGCTACGTCATGTACATGCATGTAGGCCGATGGGTCCGGAACCATGGTGGTCAGCATCTGGTAGCTGGTCACACCGGTTTCGGCCTTGGCGTAGAAGGTGTTGGTACCCTTGATCGGCTCGATGCTGCCGTCTTCGTTACGCACGCCTGCACGCACCGGCTTGTCCGCAGCGTTCACGGCTTGTGCCAGTTTGAACGACCAGTTTTCAGGCTGACCGTCCTGTACCGAATCGATACCTACGGTGAAGCTGTATTCCGGGCTTTCGGTGCTGCCGGTGAAGGCGCGGGCCTTGACCGTGTCACCTGGCAACAGCGCCTGGGTCGGTGCAATCACACCCACGTTCTGCCAGCCATCCGGCTCTGGTTTAGGATCGGTCGGATCAGTACCGCCGTCAGCGGTGATGTTCACGTCAACCACGTCGTAGAAGCTGGCCGCCGTGTCATCGACAGTCCAGGCACCCAGAATCACATGCTGGCCGCTGCGATCAGACGGAATCACGCATGCGTGCTTCTGGGCGATAGGGCCGGTGCTGCCTGCCGAGCCGTCAACCGGAACGGCGCCGCCACCGTCTACGCTACAGAACGGCGTCAGCTCGAAGGTGTCGCGGGTCAGTGGCAGGTTTGGATTCCAGCCGGTCTTGGTGATGAAGTATTCCCACTTGGTGGTTTTATGCGCCGCCGTGAAGAACCAGCTGAACTCCATGTTGCGGTTATTGATTTCAGTCTGGTGCCAGCGCGTTGGCGACTGGGCATTCAGGGCAGCAAAGGTGGCATTGCCACCGCTCGGAATCTGGCCATCCGCAGGACCGAACTCAGGGAAGCCCTTAGGCGCCTCACCCACGGTTTGCGGCTCATATTCGGCCTGGCCACAATTGGCATTCAGCTTCTGCTTACAGGCGAAAGCACGGGAAGGCGGTTCATCCATATAGCCGTGCGCAGCCACTTGCTGAGAAGCAAACAATGCCGCCATCAATGCCAGGGAAGATGCACACCCCATCACTGCACGTGACGTTGCAAGTGCACGATTCGTACTCATATAAAACTCCGGTTTATTCTTTGTATAACAGAGAGAAAGTTAGGCACTTTTATTAGAAGTGCGCACATAACAAACACAGAAACATGACACTTATTACTCTTCCACAAACGACCACAGGCATTCGGAAAAAGACCACAGCTCTTTTTCTAAATCCTTGAAAATCAATAATCGTCCGTTTCGGAGGTCGGAGATTTTACTTAGTTCCGATAATTAAGATGTAAGGCATTCCTCATTGGCCTGTAGGAAAAACCCGAAGCATTTAAGGGCAAGTATTTAAACGCACGTATTAATTAGAGTTATCCATCTATCAATACAGAATCCAGGCTTTATTCATGGGCTAAAAGTCATCGATTGCAGATGCTGATCCCTTACAAAAAGCACAAACAAAAACGCCCGGCATAAGCCGGGCGTTTGGGGTAAACCACTCACTATTACTGGTGATACTGACCCGAGAACTCGTGCACCGCGCTGATAAAGGCGCCTGCGTGCTCCGGCTTCACTTCCGGGGTGATGCCGTGGCCCAGGTTGAACACATGGCCGGAGCCCTTGCCGTAGCTGGCGAGAATGCGCTGGACTTCGGTACGGATGGCTTGCGGGTTGGCATACAGCACTGTCGGGTCCATGTTGCCCTGTAGCGCAACCTTGTTGCCCACGCGTTGACGGGCTTCACCCAGGTCACAGGTCCAGTCCAGGCCCAACGCATCTGCACCTGCATCTGCAATGCTTTCGAGCCACAGGCCGCCGTTCTTGGTGAACAGGATCACGGGCACTTTACGGCCTTCGTGTTCACGGATCAGGCCGCTGACGATTTTGCGCATGTAAGCCAGGGAGAATTCCTGATAGGCCGCAGCCGACAGGTTGCCGCCCCAGGTGTCGAAAATCTGCACGGCTTGGGCGCCGGCCAGAATCTGTGCGTTGAGGTACGACGTCACGGACTGCGCCAGCTTGTCGAGCAACAAGTGCATGGCTTGCGGCGTGTCGTAGAGCATGGCCTTGGTTTTACGGAAGTCTTTCGAGGAGCCGCCTTCGACCATGTAGGTCGCCAGGGTCCACGGGCTGCCGGAGAAACCAATCAGCGGGACGCGACCGTTAAGTTCGCGGCGGATGGTGCTGACGGCATTCATCACGTAGCCAAGGTCTTTGTGCGGGTCAGGAATCGGCAAGGCTTCGATGTCAGCCAGGGTGCTGACGACTTTTTTGAAGCGCGGACCTTCACCGGTCTCGAAGTACAGGCCCTGGCCCATGGCATCGGGGATGGTCAGGATGTCGGAGAACAGGATGGCCGCATCCAGCTCAGGGAAGCGGTCCAGAGGCTGCAGGGTGACTTCACACGCGAATTCGGCATTCTTGCACAGGCTCATGAAATCGCCCGCCTTGGCACGGCTGGCGCGGTATTCCGGCAGGTAGCGACCGGCCTGACGCATCATCCAGACAGGCGTTACATCGACAGGTTGCTTGAGCAGAGCGCGAAGGAAACGGTCATTCTTGAGAACAGTCATGTCGGCATCCGGGAAAAAAGTGTGGGCATTTTCTCAGAGACGGACACAAAAGGCACGGCAAGAGCCGTGCCTTTTATCTATCGGGGCAATTTGACGCGGTTTTAGCCGCAAAACCGGCGCCCTGTCGCCGCTGCCGCAGGCTGCGAAGAGGACCCAGGGGCCCTCAGGTTTCAGGGTGGCCACTCAACCCTTCGCAACTTTCGGCAGCGGCTGCAAGGGCTCTACACGCCCAGGTAATCCATGATCCCTTCGGCAGCCGTGCGGCCTTCGAAGATAGCCGTTACCACCAGGTCCGAACCGCGCACCATGTCACCACCGGCGAAAATCTTCGGGTGGCTGGTCTGGTGCTTGAACTTCGACTGCTCGGGAGCAATCACGCGACCCTGGCTGTCGGTCTGGATATCGAACTGCTCGAACCAGGAGGCCGGGCTTGGACGGAAACCAAACGCGATGATCACGGCATCTGCCGGGATGATCTCTTCGGAACCCGGAATCGGCTCAGGGCTGCGACGGCCACGGGCATCCGGTTCGCCGAGACGGGTCTCGACCACTTTCACGCCTTCGACCCGGTCTTCGCCAACAATGGCAATCGGCTGGCGGTTATAGAGGAACTTCACGCCTTCTTCCTTGGCGTTTTTCACCTCTTTACGCGAGCCGGGCATGTTCGCTTCGTCACGACGATAGGCGCAGGTCACGGTCTTGGCGCCCTGACGAATCGACGTCCGGTTGCAGTCCATGGCCGTGTCGCCACCGCCGAGCACCACAATTTTTTTGCCTTTCATGTCGACGAAGTCTTCCGGCGACTTTTCAAAGCCCAGGTTGCGGTTGACGTTGGCGATCAGGAAATCCAGCGCATCGTGCACGCCCGGGAGGTCTTCACCGGCAAAGCCACCTTTCATGTAGGTGTAGGTGCCCATGCCCATGAACACTGCGTCGTACTCTTCCAGCAGCTGTTCCATGCTGATGTCTTTACCGATTTCGGTATTGAGACGGAACTCGATACCCATGCCGGTAAACACGTCACGACGGTGGCTGAGCACGGTTTTTTCGAGTTTGAATTCCGGGATACCGAAGGTCAGCAGACCGCCGATTTCCGGGTTCTTGTCGAAGACCACCGGGGTCACGCCACCGCGCACCAGTACGTCGGCACAGCCCAGGCCAGCCGGGCCCGCACCGATAATTGCCACGCGTTTGCCTGTCGGCACGACCTTGGACATGTCCGGGCGCCAGCCCATGGCAAAGGCGGTGTCGGTGATGTACTTCTCGACCGACCCGATGGTCACCGCACCGAAGCCGTCGTTCAGGGTGCAGGCACCCTCGCACAGACGGTCTTGCGGACACACCCGGCCACAGACTTCAGGCAGGGTGTTGGTCTGGTGCGACAGCTCGGCGGCAGCGAGGATGTTGCCCTCGGCCACCAGCTTGAGCCAGTTGGGAATGAAGTTATGCACAGGGCATTTCCATTCACAGTACGGGTTGCCGCAACCCAGGCAGCGGTGGGCCTGCTCGGCCGACTGCTGGGGTTTGAAGGGTTCGTAGATTTCCACGAACTCTTTTTTGCGTTGACGTAACAGTTTCTTCTTCGGATCTTTGCGCCCGACATCGATGAACTGGAAGTCGTTACTCAGACGTTCAGCCATTGTTAAAACCTCATCAAACTCTTCAGGCGCATATCACTGCGGGTTGGCACGGATGCTGGAAAGCAACGATTTCAAGCTGGCAGCCTTAGGCTTGACCATCCAGAAACGACGCAGGTAATCATCGAGGTTTTCCGAGAGGTTGCGACCCCACTCGCTGTTGGTTTCCTCAACGTATTCGTCCAGCACGTGTTGCAGATGGTTGCGGTATGCCTCCATCGCTTCGCCGCTGATCCGCTGGATCTCCACCAGTTCGTGGTTCACCCGGTCGACGAAGGTGTTGTCCTGATCCAGCACATAGGCGAAACCGCCCGTCATGCCCGAGCCGAAGTTGTAACCGGTTTTGCCCAGCACGCAGACGAAACCGCCCGTCATGTATTCGCAGCAATGATCGCCTGTGCCTTCAACCACGGTGTGGGCACCGGAGTTGCGCACGGCGAAACGCTCGCCCGCCGTGCCTGCGGCGAACAGCTTGCCGCCGGTGGCGCCGTACAGACAGGTGTTGCCGATAATCGCGCTGTCCTGGGTTTTGTAGACGCTGCCCGCTGGCGGCACGATCACCAGCTTGCCGCCGGTCATGCCCTTGCCCACGTAATCGTTGGCATCGCCTTCGAGGTACAGGTTCAGGCCGCCTGCGTTCCACACGCCAAAGCTCTGGCCTGCAGTGCCTTTGAAGCGGAACGTGATGGGTGCCTTGGCCATGCCCTGGTTACCGTGGGTACGGGCGATTTCACCCGAAATACGGGCACCGATCGAACGGTCGCAGTTGCAGATATCCAGTTCGAACTCGGCGCCGCTCAGGTCGTTGATCGCTGAGCGCGCCATGTCGAGCATCTTCTCGGCCAGCAGGCCTTTGTCGAATGGCGGGTTGCGATCAACCTGGCAGAACTGCGGCTTGTCGGCCGGAATGTGGTCGCTGCCCAGCAAAGGCGTCAGGTCGAGATTGTGCTGTTTGGCCGTCTCGCCCTGCAGGATTTCCAGCAGGTCAGTACGCCCGATCAGCTCTTCAAGGGTGCGCACACCCAGTTTCGCCAGCCATTCGCGGGTTTCTTCAGCCACGTAGGTGAAGAAGTTGACCACCATGTCGACGGTGCCAATGTAGTGGTTTTTACGCAGCGATTCGTTTTGGGTGGCAACCCCCGTGGCGCAGTTGTTCAGGTGGCAAATACGCAGGTATTTGCAGCCCAGCGCGATCATTGGCGCGGTGCCGAAGCCAAAGCTTTCAGCGCCCAGGATCGCCGCCTTGATCACGTCGAGGCCGGTTTTCAGGCCACCGTCGGTTTGCACCCTTACTTTGCCGCGCAGGTCGTTGCCACGCAGGGTCTGGTGAGTTTCAGCCAGCCCCAGTTCCCACGGTGCGCCGGCGTATTTGATCGACGTCAGCGGCGATGCGCCGGTGCCGCCGTCATAACCCGAAATGGTGATCAGGTCGGCATAGGCCTTGGCCACGCCGGCAGCGATGGTGCCCACACCCGCCTCGGCAACCAGCTTGACCGAGACCAGCGCTTTCGGGTTGACCTGCTTGAGGTCAAAGATCAGCTGCGACAAGTCTTCAATGGAATAAATATCGTGGTGCGGCGGTGGCGAGATCAGGGTTACGCCAGGTACGGCATAACGCAGCTTGGCGATCAGGCCGTTGACCTTGCCGCCAGGCAGTTGCCCGCCCTCACCCGGCTTGGCGCCTTGCGCGACCTTGATCTGCAGCACTTCAGCGTTGACCAGGTATTCCGGGGTCACACCAAAGCGGCCGGTGGCCACTTGTTTGATTTTCGAGCTTTTGATCGTGCCGTAGCGCGCCGGGTCTTCGCCGCCTTCACCGGAGTTGGAGCGTGCGCCCAGACGGTTCATGGCTTCGGCCAGGGCTTCGTGTGCTTCCGGCGACAGGGCGCCGAGCGAGATGCCGGCCGAGTCGAAGCGCTTGAGGATCGAGTCCAGCGGTTCGATTTCGTCGATGGCCAGCGGGGTGTCCAGAGTCTTGACCTGTAACAGGTCGCGAATCATCGACACCGGACGCTTGTCGACCAGCGCGGTGTATTCCTTGAACTTGCTGTAGTCGCCCTGCTGGACAGCCGCTTGCAGGGTTGCCACCACGTCCGGGTTGTAAGCGTGGTATTCGCCACCGTGCACGTATTTGAGCAGGCCGCCTTGCTGGATCGGCTTGCGCGGGCTCCAGGCTTCGGCGGCCAGCAGCTTTTGCTCGGCTTCAAGGTCAACGAAGCGCGCACCCTTGATGCGGCTTGGCACGCCACGGAAGCTCAGGTCACACACTGCTTCGGACAGGCCGATGGCCTCGAACAGCTGCGCACCCCGGTACGAAGTAATGGTCGAGATGCCCATTTTGGAGATGATCTTGAGCAGGCCCTTGGTGATGCCTTTGCGGTAGTTCTTGAACACCTCGTAAAGGTCGCCCAGTACTTCACCGGTGCGGATCAAGTCACCCAGCACTTCGTAGGCCAGGAACGGATAAACCGCCGAGGCACCAAAACCGATCAGCACCGCAAAGTGATGCGGGTCACGGGCAGTCGCGGTTTCAACCAGAATGTTGCTGTCGCAACGCAGGCCTTTCTCGGTCAGGCGGTGATGTACTGCACCGACAGCCAGAGAAGCATGAACCGGCAACTTGCCCGGTGCGATATGACGGTCGCTCAAGACAATTTGGGTACGACCGGCACGTACAGCTTCTTCAGCCTGATCGGCGATGCTGCGCACCGCAGCTTCCAGACCCAGATCCTGGTCGTAGTTGAGGTCGATGATATGACGCTCGAAACCCGGCAGGTCGAGGTTCATCAACGAGCGCCATTTGGCAGGCGAGATGACCGGCGAGCTGAGGATCACGCGGGAAGCGTGCTCCGGCGATTCCTGGAAGATGTTGCGCTCGGCACCCAGGCAGATTTCCAGCGACATGACGATGGCTTCACGCAGCGGATCGATCGGCGGGTTGGTCACCTGCGCGAACTGCTGGCGGAAGTAGTCGTAAGGCGTACGGACACGCTGGGACAACACCGCCATCGGCGTGTCGTCACCCATCGAGCCCACGGCTTCGTAGCCCTGTTCGCCGAGCGGGCGCAGCACCTGGTCGCGCTCTTCGAACGTGACCTGATACATCTTCATGTACTGCTTGAGCTGATCGACGTCGTAAAACGCCGAGCCGTGATCGTGGTCATCGATGGTGGCCTGAATGCGCAGGGCATTCTTGCGCAGCCATTGCTTGTAGGGATGACGCGACTTCAGGCGGTTATCGATGGAATCGGTATCCAGCACCTGACCGGTTTCGGTGTCGACCGCCAGAATCTGGCCCGGCCCTACGCGGCCTTTGGCAATGACATCTGCCGGCTGGTAGTTCCACACGCCGATTTCCGAGGCAATGGTGATGTAGCCATTGGTGGTCGTGACCCAGCGCGCCGGGCGCAGGCCGTTGCGGTCAAGCAGGCAGACGGCGTAACGACCGTCGGTCATGACCACGCCTGCCGGGCCATCCCACGGCTCCATGTGCATCGAGTTGTACTCATAGAACGCCCGCAGGTCGGGGTCCATGGTTTCAACGTTTTGCCACGCAGGTGGAATCAACATGCGCACGCCACGGAACAGGTCGATGCCTCCGGTAACCATCAGCTCCAGCATGTTGTCCATGCTCGAAGAGTCAGAACCCACGCGGTTGACCAGCGGGCCGAGCTCTTCGAGGTCGCCGATCAGGTCATTGGCGAACTTGGTACGACGGGCCAGCGCCCAGTTGCGGTTGCCGGTGATGGTGTTGATCTCGCCGTTGTGGGCGAGAAAACGGAATGGCTGAGCCAGCGGCCATTTCGGCAGGGTGTTGGTGGAGAAGCGCTGGTGGAACACGCAGATCGCGGTTTGCAGACGCTCATCGCTCAGGTCCGGATAGAAGGCGGTAAGGTCCGCCGGCATCATCAGGCCTTTGTAAATAATGGTCTTGTGGGAAAAGCTGCAGATGTAGTGATCGGTGTCAGCGGCATTGCTCACCGAAGAACGGCGGCGCGCACTGAACAGTTTGATCGCCATGTCCTGATCGCTCAGGCCTTCACCACCGATGAACACTTGTTCGATCTGCGGCAAACGCTCCAGGGCCAGGCGGCCCAGCACGCTGGTATCGATCGGGACTTTACGCCAGCCTACCAATTGCAGGCCCGCCGCGAGAATTTCGCGGTTCATGTTGTTGCGGGCCGCTTCGGCCTTGATCGGGTCCTGGTTGAAAAACACCATGCCGACCGCGTATTGCTTGGGTAAATCGCTACCAAAGTGTTCCTTGGCAACTGTACGCAGGAACAGATCAGGTTTTTGAATCAGCAGGCCACAGCCGTCGCCGGTCTTGCCATCTGCGTTGATCCCACCGCGGTGGGTCATGCAGGTCAGGGCCTCAATGGCTGTTTGCAGAAGGGTGTGACTGGGCTCGCCCTGCATGTGGGCAATCAGGCCGAAACCACAGTTATCCTTGAATTCGTCGGGGTGGTACAGACCTGCTTTCATAGACACTTTCTCACCAGGCTGCCCCAAAAAGGGGCAAATTTCTTTTAATTCAACCACTTGCTTCCCGCGCTGAACGTACGCCAGCTTGGCAGGGGCAAAAGGGTGGTCATTCTACACGCCGTCGTAAAGGCCCACAAATTAAACGGCGATTAACCGTAAATTCGTGTCGCATTTATGAAGGTTTAAAGCGATTGCCTGTGCTAGTCAAAACATTTTTGATGTTGACTGTCACGGGGCGCAGACACCACAAGGCACACGGCTTAGTAAAGCCGCATGCTCAAGCAGGAATATTGGTGTGCTGAAACGGCGACCTGGGTAAGGTCGCCGGAATATCAGCGAACTGCAGCCAGTTCTTTTTGGACGCTGGCGACTGTGCGAGGCCAAGGTTTACCAGCCTGGATCTTCGCTGGCAAGTTCTTGATTGCAGCGGCGGCTGCATCACGGCTTGAGAAATTGCCGTAGGTGACGACGTAAAACGGTTTGCCGTTCAATGTTTTCTTGAAGTAGCGGGATTCGCCGCCCACTTCTTTGACGACATTTTGTGCAGACGCTTCGGAGCTGGTACCTACGAGCTGCACCACATAGTTATTGGCCGACTGGCTGGCGTACCAGCTGCTACCCGGTGCTGCTTTGGCCAGCGTAACCGGCTTCTCGACCGGCTTGACCACGGGTTTGGCGGCAGGTGCCGGAGCAGGCTTGGCCACTGGCGCTGGCTTGGCTGCCGCTACTGGCGGCGCCGGGCGCGGTGTTTCGACAGGCGCCGGGCCTGATGGCACACCCGCCGGTGGCGCGGTAGTGGTCACGGTAGGTGGCTGAGCCACCCCGCCGCCAACGGCCGGTACACCGCCGTCGTCACCTTCAGCAATGCCACCCGCGGCCTCAGCCAGAGGGCCACGCATCACCGGCTGCGACTGGCCAACCAGCGGCAACGGCATTGGCTGCGAAGAACCCGCGAAATCTATAGAAGGATTAGCCCCGCCATTCGGCGCAGCCTGACCCAACGGCAATTGACCCTGCTCGGCATCCGGTGCAGTCGGTGCCTTGCCGCGACCCGGTATCAAAATAGCTGCGGCGACGGCCACGACCACTACTGCACCAATGGCCAATACGTGTTTTTTCGGCATGTTGAACCCCATACTTGGACGCTTGACCGCGGAGCGGCTAGCAATCATGGCTTCGATCATTGCATCCCGGGCGACCTGATTGATAGTGCCAGGCCAGCCTTCGGAGCTCTCGTGAATATCTGAGATCTGCTGTGCGCTAAAGAGTTCGATTCCTGCCCCGGCACCTTCGAGCCGTTGGGTCAGGTATTCACGGGTTTCCTCTTCGGTGTAAGGCTGAAGCTCGATGACATGGAAGCGCTCTTCTTCCCCGCTTAACTGCTCAAGACCGGCGATCATCGACGGCTCGCCGAACAGGAACACATGCGGCCGGCCTTCCGGCGCACCCTCCGCCAGCCCCAGCAAGGCTTCCAGAGCGGAGTCGTCGAGCTGTTCGGCATCATCGACCAGCAAATAGACCTCTTGCCCCGTCAACGCCAATTGCACCACCTGCGCCAGAATCGAGCCCACGTCGGCATGGGCAACGTTCAGCGTCTGTGCCACCTGACGCAAGATACCAGCCGCATCGCCAGCCCCCCGCGCCGACACCACAACACTCTGTACAGACTGCTTGTTGGTACTCGCGACCAGCGCCTGGCGCAGCAAGGTCTTGCCGCTGCCTTCAGGCCCGGTGACCACCAGCAGCAGCTGGCTGTAGCGGGCCAGATGATGCAATTGTCCCAGCACCGGCTTGCGCTGGGCCGGGAAGAACTTGAAACCCGGCACCCGCGGTGCAAAAGGGTCGTGGTTGAGCTGGAAGTGGCCGAGGAACGCCTCGTCGGCATGCAAACTAGTCATCGGGATCTTATTAACCTTTAAGCTGAGCCAGTGCGCGGTAATCCGCACCCAGCGTGGCTTGTAGAACCTCTTGTGGATAATCGTCAGTCACTGTGGCTTCGCCCATCCGGCGCAACAGCACCAGGCGCAAACGACCGTCGAGCACTTTTTTATCAACTGACATGTGTTCCATGAAATCGGCTTCGCTCATTTCGCTGGGCGGCACCACCGGCAAACCGGCGCGCTGGAACAACCGGATCCCGCGATCACGCTCTGCGTGGCTGATCCAGCCCAGACGTGCGGACATTTCCAGCGCCATCACCGTGCCCGCAGCCACGGCTTCGCCATGTAACCATACGCCATAGCCCATATGGGTTTCGATGGCATGGCCGAAGGTATGACCCAGGTTGAGAGTGGCTCGCACACCTGACTCGCGCTCGTCGGCACCGACCACTTCCGCCTTGGCTGCGCATGAACGCTGGATCGCCGCGGTCAGTGCAACCTGATCCAGGGCGCGCAAGGCATCCATGTTGTCTTCAAGCCAGGTCAGGAAGGGTTCGTCGCAGATCAGGCCGTATTTGATGACCTCAGCCAGACCCGCCGACAGCTCGCGACCTGGCAGGGTTTCAAGTGTCCTGGTGTCGATCAGGACCAGGTTGGGCTGGTAGAACGCTCCGACCATGTTCTTGCCCAGCGGGTGATTGATCCCGGTTTTCCCGCCCACCGACGAATCGACCTGGGACAGCAATGTGGTAGGCACCTGGATGAAATCAACCCCACGCTGGTAGCACGCGGCGGCAAAGCCGGCCATGTCACCGATCACGCCGCCACCCAAAGCAATGACGGTGGTACGACGGTCATGGCGAGCCGTCAGCAGGCCATCGAAAATGAGTTGCAGGGTTTCCCAGTTCTTGAACGATTCGCCGTCGGGCAGGATGATCGGCAAGACGGAATACTGTGCAAGGCTGCGGGTCAGGCGCTCTAGATAGAGTGGCGCGACGGTTTCATTGGTCACGATTGCCACTTGGCGACCGGCGATGTGAGGGGCCAGCAACTGCGGCTGATCCAACAAACCTTCGCCAATATGAATCGGATAGCTACGCTCGCCTAGATCAACCTTCAGTGTCTGCATGAATCCCCGCGTTGAAACAGGACGCCAGCGGCCTGCCTCGCAATAATCAAGTGAAGGCCGCATCGAGTGTTGACGCGACCCAATAGCCTTAGTCCATACCGATGAGAGGGCATGGCTGGCACCGAGAATAGCGCATTTCGCGTCGCGCTTTAACGGGGGGGAAGCTGTGCCAGACGCTCAAGAATATCCAGAACCACCATTCGCGGTGGCCGCTCATCGGTTTCGACCACCAGGTCAGCGATTTCCCGATAGAGCGGATCACGGACCGTCAACAAGTCACGCAGGGTTTTCTCGGGATTGGCCGTGCGCAGCAAAGGCCGATTGCGATCGCGCGCTGTGCGCCCGACCTGCTGCTCAACGGAGGCATGCAAATACACGACCCGACCGCCGGCGCGTAGCGCCTTGCGGTTTTCGGGGCGCATGACCGCTCCACCGCCGGTGGCCAGGACCACGCCATCGGCCTCGCAGAGCTCGGCAATCATCGCCTCTTCACGATCCCGAAAACCCGGCTCGCCTTCTTTATCGAAGATCCACGGGATATTGGCACCCGTGCGCAATTCAATTTCCTTATCGGAATCCTTGAACGGCAGGTGCAGCTCTTTGGCCAGCAAACGTCCGATGGTGCTTTTTCCAGCCCCCATTGGCCCAACAAGAATCAAATTTCGCACAGAATCAATGACTCACAGCAATCGCCTGGTTGTTCATGATACGCGGAGTCAGGAACACCAGCAGCTCGGATTTTTTTTCCAGCATAAGGTCTTTACGGAAAAGTCGGCCAACATACGGCAGATCGCCAAAAAATGGCACTTTATCTACTACTTTGCTTTGAGTATTTGAGAACACGCCCCCAATCACGATGGTTTCACCGTCCTTGACCAGCACTTTGGCCTCAACCTCATTCTTTTTGATCGGCGGCACATGGTTGACCATGTTCATGTAATCGGGCTCATCCTTGGTCACCAGCACCGCCATGATGATGCTGTTGTCGGGGGTAATCTGTGGCGTCACCTCCAATGACAACGAGGCTTCCTTGAACGACACCGACGTTGCCCCGCTGGCGCTGGTCTCCTGATACGGAATTTCGGTGCCCTTGAGGATTTTGGCGGTCTCTTTGTCCGAGGTCACGACTTTGGGCTGGGAGATGATTTCGCCATTGCCGGTTTTTTCCATGGCGCTCAGTTCGAGGTCCAGCAACGTGTTGTTGGTGATGAAGGCAATCCCCAGGCCGGACGCAGGGTTTGCCACGCCCAAATCAACAAACGGCGCACTGGCCTCACCGGCTTGCGTTGCACCCGAGCGAACTATCCCACCGGCCTTCCAGTTGCCCGCACCACGAAACACCCCGCCCCAGCGCACGCCCAGGCTCTTTTCGAAATCCACGCCAGCTTCAACGATCCGCGCCTCGATCATCACCTGACGGACCGGTATATCCAGTTGCATGACAATGCGTCGCAACTCCTGCAACCGCTCATCCGATTGAAACGCGATGATGTTGTTGGTGCGCTCATCCACCGTAATCGAACCACGCTCCAGCGCGACCGCGTCGCCACGGGTGACCGACTGGAACAATTTGGCGATATCTTGCGCCTTGGCGTAATTGACCTGCACCAGCTCCCGACGCAAAGGCGCCAGCTCAGCCAACTGGTGGCGCGCCTCAAGCGCCTGGCGCTCATGGGCGGCAATTTCTTCGGCTGGGGCGATCAACAACACATTGCCCTCAAGACGCTTGTCGAGGTTTTTGCTTTTAAGAACCAGATCGAGCGCCTGATCCCTGGGCACATCCCGCAAATTAAGGGTAATGCTGCCCTGCACCGCATCGCTGACCACCAGATTCAAACCGGCAAAATCGGCCAGCAACTGAAGCGCCGCACGCACTTCAATGTCCTGAAAGTTCAGGGATAACGGTCCTTCGGCAGCCGCCTTCATGGGCTGCTCTGCCCGGATGTACTCGGCACCCGGGGTAGCACGTGAAGAAAAACTGTCGTGTGCAGTCGCCAGTGATTGCTGCGAATTCAGCGCATTCCATAGCACCAGTCCGCAGACCAGGAAAATCCTTTTCATGGTGTATTCCGTTAAGACTGTTGTTTTAAAGGGATCGTCAGGGTTCTTTCCATCCAGCCACCCCGACCATCTGAAATCAGTTCAAATACTTCAACGCCAGTCGCGTCAATCGAGGCAATCCGGCCATTGTTGCGCCCCAGGTAATCCCCCTGCTCCAGGCGGTGGATGGCGCCATTGGCCCGGAGCAAGACACTGGTCCCCAGGTCATTGGAAAGCGTACCTACCATTTCGAACCGGGCAAGTTCGACCTCTTCCAGAAACGCTCTGACCCGGTCGATCTCTGACGCGCCATCTACCTGGCTTGGCTGCCAACTGCCCGTATTGCCCTCGTCCGACGCCTGAAACGGGCTGCGCAGCGCCATTGCACCGTAGGCCAGTGCCTTGCGCGGCTGTACCTCGGGAATAGCCGCAATGGTGGTGGTTTGAGGGACCTGCGCGGCCCGCAAGTACGCGTGTAGCTGCGTCGTGCTTTGCGCACTGTCGCAACCCGCCAGGCCCGCCAAAAGGCCTGTGACCAGCAACCCGAGCCCGGCCCTCACGGGATCATCCCCTGATCGTGATTGCGATAAGTTCTGGCCAGCAGCGTCATGCGCAACTGACCGTCAGCGCCGTTACCGAGCGGGGCGAGGGTGAAGTCATGCGCCGTGACAATGCGGGACAAGCTCGACAGGCCACTGATGAAAACACCCAGCGCGTGATAGCTGCCTGTGAGGGTCATGTGCAAGGGCAGTTCGGCGTAAAAAGGCTGAAGCACCTCGGGCGACCACTCGATGTGCTCGACAAGCAGGCCGCTGGCCAGGCTCAGGCGAGAGATATCGTCAAGCAGGCCGGGGATTTCCGACTGACCGGGCAAGCGCTTCAAGAGCGTGCTGAATGACGCCTCCAGCACCCGCACCTGAGTGGCATAGACCTCCAGGCCCGCGGACCGCGAAGCCGTGGATTCAAATTCGGTTTTAAGCGCGGCTTCAGCCTCGCGCTGTTGTTGGAGCTGAGTCAGCGGCAAGTGGAGCACCAGCGCATACCCCAGCGCCAACAGGACCACCACCCATGCCAATGCCATGACCGCCTTGCGCCCCGGCGACCATGCGCCAATCTGCCCATGACCCAACTCTCGCAGATCAATACTGCGCAGGCGTTCCAGCCATTGCGCAGGCATCAGAATGGCCCGCCCGCGTGCAGGGTCTGACGTACCGTCATCTGAAACAACCGGTCATGCCCGCCCTCCCGCTCCGGGCCTGCCTTCACATCAATCAGCGTCGGCGTTTCCAGCCAGTGCGAAGCATCGAGATTGCGCATCAGCTGCGCAAGCAGATTACTGGACTGAGCCGACCCGGTAATGACGATGGTGCCCTCAGTCATTTTGACGTCGGTGAAATGCACCCCGTCCGGCAAACTGCGCGCCAACTGCTCAAGAATGATTCCGCTGTCCGATCGATTGCCCTGAAGCGTCTCGATCGTCTGCATTCGCTCAAGCAACTGTTCGCGGCGCATTTTCAACGCATCGATTTGCTCGGCCCGCCCATCCAGTTGCGCCATCGCACTGCGGATCAACCCGTTACGCGCCAGTTGCCGCTCTACGGCGCTGTCGATCAAACGATCAAGAACAAACATCCCCCCCATCACCGCTACTGAAAGGGCACCCAATACGATCAAGAAACGCCTGCGTCGTTTTTCACGCAACGCAGCACGCCATGGCAACAAATTGATCTTCGCCATTAATCAAACCCTCGCAAGGCCAGACCACAGGCAGTCAATAGCACAGGAGCATCGCAGAACAAGGCTTCGGGTGCGAGAGCAGGGTTCAGTTTCATGGCTGCAAACGGATCGGCAACGCGAGTTGGAATACCAAGCCGGGCCTCGACCCATTGGCTCAGTCCGGTGCTGCCGGCGGCTGCACCAGCCAGCACGATCAACCCGACCTTAGCCCCGACAGCCGATTCGGCAGACAACCCGATCTCACGCCCGAGATGCTCCACGGCCGCGGACTTGAAGGCGTCATCGCCCAGAGAGCCCCGTTCAAACAACCACTCATGGCAATAGATGACCCGGCTTTGCGACACAATGCTCAGCCGCGCTAAAGGGGGCGAAAAATCCGCCACGGCCACTGCTTCGCGGGCACTCGAACCCGTGACCGAGCGCAGCATCCAGTCGAGTCCGCGCACCAGGGCCAGAGCCTGCACATCGATAACATGCGGCTTCAACCCCGCACTCAGCAGAACCTCCTGATGCCACTCAAGCACCTCCTGGCGGCACGCCACCAACACGATCTCGACCTGATCCGAATGACGGGGGACAACCTCCTGGACGTCGTAATCCAGGGCCATCTCCTCAAGGGCATAAGGGACGTATTGCTCGGCTTCGAGGCGGACGTAAAGCTCGAGTTCGTTCTCGCTCAAGCCTGTTTCCACTTCAAGGGTTTTACAGATGACCTGCGTATCCGGCAGTGCCGTAACAGCATCACGCGCCATTACGCCAGTATTGCCCAGCGCCCGACGCAACACCTGTGCGACACTTTTTGCCCCGGTGCTGGTCAGATCATCGACATAGCCGGCCGACAGCGGTTCTATGGCATAGGCATGCAGCTCAAACGTATTGCCCATGCGGCTCAGTTCGACCACTTTTATCGACTGGCCGCTGATGTGAACACCCACGTACCGCGGGCGTGTTTCAAAAAATAATCCGGACATTGGTATTTTCCTTAATCCAATCCGTGACTTACGGGAGGGTAAAAAATGAGATCCGTTCATAACCCGTTCTGACATGTGGCCCATGACGCCCTTGGGCGAAAAATGCTTATAATGCCGGGCGTTTTTTTCCGTATCGTCGACCCGGCGCAGCTGCGCACTACCCTGACGTGCACACCCATTTCTTAATCTGGAAATCCAAAAGCCTTGATTCGTCTGCTGAAGTTTTTCGGGTGGTCTTTCGTTGCTGTGTTCTGCGGGCTCCTGCTCGCGCTGAGCGGCGCGTTTCTCTATCTTAGTCCTGGCTTGCCGTCCGTAGAGTCGTTGAGAAGTATCCAGTTGCAGATTCCTTTGCGGGTCTACACAAGCGATGGAAAACTGATCGCAGAGTTTGGCGAAATGCGCCGCTCTCCGATCAAGTTCGCCGACATTCCGCCCAATTTCATCAATGCTTTACTCTCAGCAGAAGATGACAACTTCGCCCATCATTACGGGGTCGACCCCAGTAGCCTGATGCGTGCCGCGACCCAGCTTGTAAAAAGCGGACACATACAATCGGGGGGCAGCACCATCACCATGCAGGTGGCGAAGAACTATTTCCTGTCCAGCGAACGCAGCTTTTCCCGCAAAACCAACGAAATCCTGCTGGCCCTGCAAATCGAACGCGAACTGACCAAGAACGAGATTCTTGAGCTGTACGTGAACAAGATTTACCTGGGCAACCGTGCTTACGGCATCGAAGCTGCCGCACAGGTTTACTATGGCAAATCGATCCGCGATCTCAGCCTGGCGCAGATGGCCATGATTGCCGGCCTGCCTAAAGCCCCTTCGCGCTTTAACCCGCTGGCCAACCCGGTACGCAGCAAAGAGCGCCGCGACTGGATCCTGGGGCGCATGTACAAGCTGGGCAAAATTGATCAGGCCAGCTACGAAGCGGCCATTGCAGAACCGGTCAACGCCACTTATCACGTACCGACCCCGGAAGTCAGCGCACCTTACATCGCAGAAATGGCCCGCGCCGAGATGGTCGGGCGCTATGGCAGCGAGGCTTACACTGAAGGCTATCGCGTGACCACCACGGTGCCGAGCGACCTGCAGGTGCTGGCCAACGACTCGGTTCATGAAGGCCTGATCATCTACGACCAGCGCCACGGCTACCGCGGCCCAGAGTCGCGCCTGCCCGGAAAGACCCTCGACGCCTGGAGCCAGGAGCTCGCCAAACAGCGTCCATTCAGCGGCCTTGAACCGGCCATCGTGACCCGGGTCGACAAAGACGGCCTGCAAGTCCTGACCCGAAGCGGTGAAGGCCGTGTCGCGTGGGACACAATGAAATGGGCCCGGCGCTTTCTCAACACCAACAGCATGGGGCCGATGCCCAAGCAACCTTCGGATGTGGCACAAGTCGGCGACCTGATTCGCGTCCAGCCGCAAGCCGATGGCAGCCTCAAATTCAGCCAGGTGCCCAACGTACAAGGTGCGCTGGTGTCGCTTGATCCGAACAACGGCGCCATTCGCTCACTGGTCGGCGGCTTTGCATTCGAGCAGAGCAACTACAACCGCGCCATGCAGGCCAAGCGTCAGCCGGGCTCAAGCTTCAAGCCTTTCGTCTACAGCGCGGCCCTGGATAACGGCTACACCGCCGCCACCCTGGTGAACGACGCTCCGATCGTGTTCGTCGACGAGTATCTGGATAAAGTCTGGCGCCCGAAAAACGACACCAATACATTCCTCGGCCCGATCCGTGTGCGCGAAGCACTGTACAAGTCGCGCAACCTGGTTTCGATCCGCTTGCTGCAAAGCCTGGGCGTCGACCGCACCATCGACTACATCAGCAAGTTCGGTTTCAACAAACAGGACCTGCCGCGCAACCTGTCGCTGGCCCTGGGCACTGCCACCCTGACCCCGATGGAAATCGCCACCGGCTGGAGCACGTTTGCCAACGGCGGGTACAAAATCACACCGTACCTGATCGACAAGATCGAAAGCCGTAACGGCGAGAGTCTGTTCGTGGCCAATCCGCCTCAAGTGCCTGAAGCAGCCCGCAAGGATGTACCGCAGGAAGCCGAAGCACTGACCATCGACACCATTAACGCCGCACCCGGCCTGCCGACCGTCGAAACCCGGGCCGTGGCTGAGCGCATCATCGACGGCCGCACCGCCTACATCCTCACCAGCATGCTGCAGGACGTGATCAAGCGCGGCACCGGCCGCCGTGCCCTCTCGCTGGGCCGTACAGACCTGGCGGGCAAAACCGGTACGACCAACGAATCCAAGGATGCCTGGTTCTCCGGTTACAACGCCGACTATGTCACCACCGTGTGGACCGGCTTTGACCAACCCGAAAGCCTCGGCCGTCGCGAATACGGCGGCACTGTCGCGCTGCCGATCTGGATCAGCTACATGGGCGGTGCGCTCAAGGACAAACCGGCACACACCCAGCCCGAGCCTGAAGGGATCCTGAGCCTGCGCATCGACCCGACAAGCGGCCGCATTGCGTCTCCAGGCACGCCTGGCGCCTATTTCGAGCTGTTCAAGAGCGAAGACACGCCACCGACCAACAGCGAGTTTGGAAATGGCTCTGCGCCAGGTACACCGCTGCCGGCAGACGAAGGGGCGCCAATCGACCTCTTCTGATAGAGGGCGCTATGGGTATGCAGCAAGACGGACGCTTGCTGCAATCTAACCCAAATCCAGAATATCCCCTGTGTAACACGCGCCGATCACGTGATCACGCAGGGGATCATCCACTGAAGCCATATCGACTCGCACCTCCGCCTCCTGAGGTGCCATGGCCAATGGTTCAGCGCGGGTGTTTTTGCTGTGGGCAAGCCATCGCTCCAGGCTGTCCATCAACTGCTCAGGCTGTTGTGCGAAATGGCCGTAGACATCAGCCTGCGTAGGCACCTCAAACCTCATGCTGTTCAAACGCGTACGTGTGACATCGACCCGGTTGTGCTCGCGTATCAGCAGCGTTCTGGCGCTCGCTTGCGCCTGCACTTTCTTGTCCGGCAGCGTCGCCATCTCGATGAATTGAGTACGCAATTGCCCAGAGATTTGCTTGAACGCCTGGTCGACGAAATCAAACTCACGACTGCTCACCCGTGAAGTGCGGTTCTCCAGCGCCTCTTTATAGCGACGCAGTGCAGCCCAGCAATTGGGGATATAACTGTCCACCATAAAGTGATGAGCCATGTCGATTAACTGGCGAAGAAAGCTGTCGCGCGCGGGTAAACCGTTATTTTGCCCGAGCGCGGCACTGCTCACGGCATGCTGAATAACCGTATCGCATGCCGGCGCCCATAACAGATGCGACACCCCGCCCGGCCCCAATTCCACGGGCATAAAATGGCGAAGCGTGCCGTGATGCTGATAAGGCTCGCCGGTCAGGTTGGTCAGCCCCAGCGCGAACACCGAGAGCCCAACCGGTACATTGCTGAAGGTGAGCACAGCACCTGTGCCATACACCGGGGACTTGGTATTCATCCAGGTCGCCGGCACGCTGGGGATCGGGTCGTTGTGGTTGACGGTTCGGTGATGCACCAGCGACTGCGCGGCGCTGACAAACGTGGCATCGTCAGCGCGGGGCGCGCCGTAGGTGTAGAGCAGGACGTCGTATCCTTCAGGTCGCTTGCACAGCATTTGCGAAAGAATCAACGCAATGGCTCCGCCAAGGCTGTGACCACAAATCAGGATTTTTTGGCCGGCGTGGAATTTGTCGAGGTACCTGCTTACAAAGGCCGCCGCCACTTTTGCAGCCTCATAAAAACCACGATGCACCTTGCCCTCTCCCTCCTCAAAAGGCACTTGCAGCGCATCGGCATCACGCAAAAAATCCGCACCCGCGCTGGTACCGCGAACGGCGATCACAACGACCTCATCGTTATGGCTGACAAAGGCCTGGGTGTCGGTACCTTCTGCCCCCTCCTTGGTATCATCGAGAAAGTGAAGGTTGGCGGGGTTCTCCTGATCCGGCCCCAACAAAGGGTTATTGGCCGGGTATAACTCCGGGTCAAAGGGCACGATCTCCAGCCGCCTGGAATACGGCACGTCTTCATACAACGGGTAATAAGGCTCGGTCTGCTCGGGGTTGACCTGCCAGTTTTCCTTGAACGTGGCGAGCTTATCGCCAAACCAGTTGCCCACACTCGGCTCCAGCGGAAAGCTGACCGTGGGAGCGGTGACCGGCTGCTCGTCGGGCTCCTGGCCAAAAGGGCAATAGCTCAACGTCGCCATCAAGGCCAATTGATACAGGTTAAGTGCGCAAAAGGCCGGATCGGTCGACAGCATGGGCCGCAAAGCCCGTAGTGGGCGAACTTCCAGTACGGTATGGCGCTCTGGCGCAAGACAAACACCGAACTCCCCCCGCGGCCACATCAAACGGCGAGCCCCCACGTCCAGTGGAAAGTGCCGCGGCACTTTCGGTGGCAAGTGCGAAACATGCTTGACCAAGTGCCGAACTTCGATTTGATAATATTCATCCGTGGCGTTGCTCAGCGCCGGTTTTTTTGCAGTTCGCGAACCGTCCTTGTTTGCATATCGCGTGTGTTCGGCACGTACCTGAAGCTCAGTTATTTTAAGAGGATAGTGCTCACGCCTCATCAATGTTTTGTGATATTTAACTTTTCCTTCATAAGCGGCCACCATCATTATCACAATAGAGCCCGCGCAATGATTCTTGACTTCACCCACACCCGAAGAATCCAAATAACCGCTGTATTTCAACCCTTCAATATCCATCACCTCATAGGCCAACCCCGCGTAAGGTACACCCGAACCGAATTCATCAACCAATTGAAAACTCGTTCGTTTACCTTGCACAGGACACGCAAACATCCGGCCTTTTAAATCAACATTTTTATAACTGTCAGCTTTATTCATCTACCACCTCCCTATTCTGTACAGCCCGGATAAATAGTGCACTGCCTTCCGTCCGGCATCATGAAATGGCTGAAGTCTTTATAATTTTCATCACAAAAAGCATATTGATCCTCAAAACCTTCACCCATACAGCGTTTCCAACCATTAGGTACTTTCACCCACGTATCACCCATATAGGGCCTTTCTTCCGCCAGCAGTTTGATTTTCATCTTCACTGTCTTACCGGGCAATTGATCCAGGGTATAACCCGCAACAGGGCGACCACGGGTTAACGCCCCCGTGGCATCGGTATCTTTACAATCAAGAATCTTTCTAAGAACGCGGGGTTTACCCGACGTACGAAACAACCACTGGCATTGCCCGTAAAAAGTACTTACACCGTCGGCGTTAAAATGCTCTTTATATTCAATGGGCAGCTCTTCACGAAACACGACCCCAGCACTATCTCCACCCTGATCGCTCCAGCCCGCACCATAAACAGCGTTAATATCCAGCCTGATATGACTAATCACCAACGGGCAACCACTCACGGTGCGATAAAGCGCTATCGTCGAATCGGGCTTGTACTCTTTTCGCCAATGCCGATTAAATCCAACCCAAGTATTCTTGCCACCGGGCACCCTGCACGTCTCGCCTTTGGCCGGAACATAAACAGCGGAAGCACGATAATAAACATTGGGCGGCAACTCGGCGGTGAAGGTAAAGGTCTCCGACTTACTCGGTGAACAGCCCGAGAGACTCAACAGGCCACAGAACAACACCAGTCCCTTAAATACGCTCTTCATCAACAGAACCCCTTATTCCGTACAGCCCGGATAAATAGTGCACTGCCTTCCGTCTGGCATCATGAAATGGCTGAAGTCTTTATAATTTTCATCACAAAAAGCATATTGATCCTCAAAACCTTCACCCATACAGCGTTTCCAACCATTAGGTACTTTCACCCACGTATCACCCATATAGGGCCTTTCTTCCGCCAGCAGTTTGATTTTCATCTTCACTGTCTTGCCGGGCAATTGATCCAGGGTATAACCCGCAACAGGTCGACCACGGGTTAACGCCCCCGTGGCATCGGTATCTTTACAATCAAGAATTTTTACTATTCGCCGCTTCGAGCCCGATGTGCGAAACAACCACTGGCATTGTCCGTAAAAGGTACTTACACCGTCGGCGTTAAAATGCTCTTTATATTCAATGGGCAGCTCTTCACGGATGGCCACGCCAGCGCTATCCCCACCCTGATCACCCCAATCCTCACCATAAACAGCGTTAATATCCAGCCTGATATGACTAATCACCAACGGGCAACCACTCACGGTGCGATAAAGCGCTATCGTCGAATCGGGCTTGTACTCTTTTCGCCAATGCCGATTAAATTCGACCCAGGTATTCTTGCCGCCCGGCACCCTGCACGTCTCGCCTTTGGCCGGCACATAAACAGCATCCGCATGATAATAAACATTGGGCGGCAAGTCGGCGGTGAAGGTAAAGGTCTCCGACTTGCTCAGAGAACAGCCCGAGAGACTCAACAGGCCACAGACCAACACCAGCCCCTTAAATACGCTATTCATCAACAGACCCCCTTATTCCGTACAGCCCGGATAAACAGTGCACTGTCTTCCGTCTGGCATCATGAAATGGCTGAAGTCTTTATAATTTTCATCACAAAAAGCATATGGATCCTCAAAACCTTCACCCATACAGCGTTTCCAACCATTAGGTACTTTCACCCACGTATCACCCATATAGGGCCTTTCTTCCGACAGCAGTTTTATTTTCATCTTCACTGTCTTACCGGGCAATTGATCCAGGGTATAACCTGCAACAGGGCGACCACGGGTTAACGCCCCCGTGGAATCGGTATCTTTACAATCAAGAATCTTTCTAAGAACGCGGGGTTTACCCGACGTACGAAACAACCACTGGCATTGCCCGTAAAAAGTACTTACACCGTCGGCGTTAAAATGCTCTTTATATTCAATGGGCAGCTCATCACGAAACACGACCCCAGCACTATCTCCACCCTGATCGCTCCAGCCCGCACCATAAACAGCGTTAATATCCAGCCTGATATGACTAATCACCAACGGGCAACCACTCACGGTGCGATAAAGCGCTATCGTCGAATCGGGCTTGTACTCTTTTCGCCAATGCCGATTAAATCCAACCCAGGTATTCTTGCCGCCCGGCACCCTGCACGTCTCGCCTTTGGCCGGAACATAAACAGCGGAAGCACGATAATAAACATTGGGCGGCAACTCGGCGGTGAAGGTAAAGGTCTCCGACTTGCTCGGTGAACAGCCCGAGAGACTCAACAGCCCATAGAACAACACCAGCCTCTTAAATACGCTCTTCACAAAACACCCTCGCCTTGCGAGAACCCTGCCATCTGGCTGACTCTTTCGAAGTGCATGTGTGGCGTTTCATCAGGCCGTGGGTTCCACGCATCCGGGACGCCGTAGCCGGGGCGCGGAAGGCTGTGCAGCGCTAGAAATTGCAGGTGTTCTTGTTCCAGCCAACCCCACTGTTCAGCCTGTATCCGTTGCGCATGTATCCACGCAAGAGGCCTTCGATGCCTGGCCAATTGCCGAAGTGCCTCGTAATGGTGGGCCAATAAGTAGCGGTACACATTGATGACATGCACCTGTCCGCGCAGACGGCCTGGCGTTGGGACCTGCAGCCATTCAGGCATGGCTGGCAACGGGTACTCCCCGGGCGCCGGGTTGTCTAAAGCAAGCCAGTGTTCGCCCTGCCAGTAGCACAGGCTGATCGTGGGGCCCAGGTAAGGCGGGAGTGCATCTGGCGATAGATGATCAAGCGCACGGGTTAGCGTTCGGTTGTCGTGAAAACGGTACAGCGCTTGATTGGGGCGCGAGTCGAGCAAAAATCGTTGGCGCCAATGCTCCAGCAACGCTGGCAGATCACCTTGAGCGATACTGGCCAGCCAACCCCAGTTACGTTCGGGCGCGCCCAAAAGGCCGGACAAGGCCTCAGTGTCAGCCCTGCTGAGCAAAATCAGGTACGGCCCGGCATTCGCCAACCGGGCCACCGATGTTTGGTCATAAACGCTGGCATAGCGGTCGCAAGCGCGACCATTGAGCAGCGTCTGTCGGGTCTCCATCTCGCCCAGCGAGTCCAGAATCAGGCACAGCTCACGACCTTGACGGTGTTGCTCTTCTATCCATTGCCAGGGTGATACAGGGCTCATCACAGGCCTCCTTCAGGCAAGCACATAGCGTTTTCGCAGGCCTCGCACAGCGGGCAGAATTCAACGCCTGAGTCATGCGTTGAGGTCATCAGTCTTTGCTGATAAGACGCGA
The DNA here is from genome assembly GCF_019266105.1 of Pseudomonas sp. D1HM. Taxonomy (NCBI): domain Bacteria; kingdom Pseudomonadati; phylum Pseudomonadota; class Gammaproteobacteria; order Pseudomonadales; family Pseudomonadaceae; genus Pseudomonas; species Pseudomonas sp. D1HM. The sequence continues at coordinate 314,650 of NZ_LRMN01000015.1, forward strand.
GGGGGGCCGGCAAGGCTTGCGGCGCAAGCAGGCGTTCAGACTCACCCGGCAACAACGGATTCGCCGG